>CAYJKV010000001.1:0-247013 GCA_964371255.1 uncultured Candidatus Saccharibacteria bacterium
GTTGTTAATTGTTAGATACTTTAACTTTACCTGTTCCAAATTGTTTATATACCTATGCTCGGACAAGACGGGGGAATACTATAATAGTGTATAATTGGATGATTGAGTAATTAACCCATGGATAAAGTGAAAGTAATAAATAGTGGATTTTCAGCGTTTTCGTGGTTTGCGGGATGGTTATTTACTATTGGCTTCCTACAGTTATCTTTTGATAAAGGATTGTTAGCGATAGTGCTATGGCCGTATTATATTGGTCAATTTGTCCGAAACCTTCTGTAATCTTCTGTGAGCGGTTGGGAACGGCAAAGATAGAGTGGGGAATGCTTAATAACTTCCAGGTAGCCGGGACGATTGTGAAAATTATCTAGCCATTCTCTGGCGGACTGATCAACAGGAACCTTTTCTGACGGGTTTTGTCTGGCCGAATAAGTGCACTGGTTTGTGATACAGTGTGGGGTATGAACACGACAAGGGGTGAAGGTACCCAAATGAGCAATGAGGAATTAGGGTACAACGACTTTTTTGAGGCTAGCCGAAAGGTTTTGGCAGTCGAAAATACTGCAGTTGCCCGGGTGATAGCACAGTATAGAGGACTATATAAGGTGAAAAATATGAACGGTGAGTACTGGGCGAAAATCACGGGAAAAAAGATGTTTGATGGCCAGTCCCGCGAAGATTATCCAGCCGTTGGCGATTGGGTAGCAATAGTTGAATTAGCGGAAAAGAAGGCAGTTATTCATAACGTGTTGCCGAGAAGAACGGTGATTAAAAGAAAGGGTGGCGGTCAAAATAAAACACAGATTATTGCGGCTAATGTTGATGTGGCTTTTGTCGTTGAATCAGTAGGCAGGGATTATAACCTAAATCGTTTGGAGAGATATTTTGCCATAGCAAACGAAGGGGGAATTAAGCCAGTGATAATATTCAATAAAACAGATTTAGTCTCGAGTGAAAAATTATCCGCTGATTATTTGGATCAAATAAAAGCTAGGTTGACGGAGGTGGAGGTGATACCCACTAGTACGCTAGCTGATAACGGGTTAGATGACTTGAAGTTATATGTAAAGAGCGGAAAAACATATTGTTTTCTGGGATCGTCTGGCGTCGGGAAGTCTTCTTTAATAAATAAGTTAATAGGTAAGAGTGAGATAAAAACGGGTGAGGTTGGCGGGCATTCGGGCAGAGGAAAGCATGTTACCACGGTAAGAGAAATGTATTTCTTGGCGAACGGAAGCATGGTGATAGATAACCCGGGAATGAGAGAAGTGGGAATGACTGGCACAGGGGCGGGAATAGATAAGGTGTTTGATGAAATATCCGTTCTGGGCGCAAAGTGTAAATATAGGGATTGCTCTCATCGCCACGAACCAGAATGTGCAGTATTGGCCGCAGTAGAAGCGGGTGCGCTCAATGAAGAGAAGTACGCCAACTATATTAGCTTAAAGAAAGAAGCCGGATATTATGAGATGACCGAATATGAACGGAGGAACAAAAATCGACAGTTCGGCAGAATGGTGAAAAAGGCGAAAGAAGATTTTAAACAAAATAAGTATAAAGACTTTAGTGAATAACATAATTCAAGATTGCGCCTGATAGATTGTCGTAATAGGTCAATGGTGTAATCTAAAAAGAGGCTGTTTTTGGTATAATGATTGGAAATTATGATGGGATGGATTAAGAAAAAAAGATGGTGGCTGGTGATTGGTACGGTTATCGTTATAGCTGTGGTGGGGTGGGTAATGAACAGAAATGGTGAGGAGGAAGCAAGGGAAACGATGGTGGTTGAGTACACCATGGTCCGGGATGAGGTGGACGTGACGGGGGCGGTGGAGCCGACTGAGCGGTATAACCTGTCATTCAGTACGCCGGGCGTGCTGAAAACATTGACGGTGAAAGAAGGAGAACAAGTGACGGCGGGGCAAATTCTGGCGAGCATAGACGCAAGTGATACGGCTTGGATGGCAGCGCAGGCAAAAGCAGTAGTGATTGGCGATCTGGAAACGGCGCAATTAGCGCTGGTAAAAGAGCAAGAGGGTGTAACGGATCTGAAGACTGTCGATGCTGCTAAGCTGGAGGAGTCGAAACAAACGGTACGCAACGCAAAGGCTGCATTGGATATTGCCAAGGACCAGTGGCAAAGGATAAAAGATGAAGATACGGATGAGGCCTCGGTAGTTTATACCGCGGCGGAGGCAGCCTATACGGCAGCGCTAAATGCGCATCAGGCAGCTCAAGATAACTTAACGGTTTTGAAGAAAACGATCGCGCAAGCCGAGGCCAGCGCGCAAGCCGAGGTAACGGCTGCGGAGAAGGTCTTGAGTTTGAAAGAAGAGTCGATCAATTCGAGCGGGGATGTATCTGTCAATCAAGCTGGTTTACGCTATCAGCAAAGTTTGTTGAGTAAGGCAGTGATGAAGGCGCCGGCGAGTGGCGTAGTAGCTAAAATTGAAGGGAGGATAGGCGAGTATGTGTCACCAACGAGCGCAGTGGTAACTATGGTGTCCGAAGTTCTACAATTGTCGGCAAATGTGCCGGAAACGGAAGCGGCCAGGTTAAGTATTAATGATCCGGCAGTGGTTACTTTTGAAGCTTATCGGGATGAGGAATTCATGGCTCAGGTGTCAAATATTGATTCGATTGAGACGGTAATTGATGGGGTGACTACCTATGAAGTAACTTTTGTTTTTTCGGAACAGGATGAGCGGTTGCGGTCGGGCATGACGGCTGACGCGGTGGTGTTGGTGGAAGAAAAGCAGCACGTACTAGCGGTACCACAGCGAGCGATTGATGGTGAAGCAGGACAACGGGCGGTTAATGTAGTACGCGGGGAGCGAACAGAAAGGGTAATGGTAGAAACCGGATTACGCGGCAGTGATGGATTGATTGAGATAACAAGTGGTTTGCGGGCAGGCGACGAGGTCGTGACATTTGATCCTAATGCCGAAGAATAGCGACTACCCACTGATTTGGACGCGTGACGTGACCAAGTCATATAACGAAGAAACGGTGCCAACACATGCCTTGCAAGGAGTGACTTTTGAAATTAAGAGAGGGGAGTTTGTGGCGATTATGGGTCCGTCGGGGTCGGGCAAATCCACCCTGCTGCATGTGATCGGTTTTCTTGATCGGCAGACGAAGGGTGAATACCGATTTGATGGGAGTACGATGGATGGTTATGCCAAGGAAGAGTTGGCGCATATTCGCAACCGAAAGATGGGATTTATTTTCCAGGCTTTTCATTTGCTAGCCCGGACGACGGTGTATGATAACGTGCGTCTGCCTTTGTTATATTCAGATGTTCCGGAAGCACAGTGGGACGAGTTAGTCAGGGCAGCGGTGGAACGAGTGAGGCTGACGCCGCGCTTGAACCATGAACCTTGGCAATTATCAGGCGGAGAGAAACAACGGGTGGCGATTGCCCGGGCCTTAGTTAATCGACCGCAGGTGATATTTGCTGATGAACCGACAGGTAATCTCGATTCGAAGTCGGGTGAGATTGTGATGGATATGCTGCAGAAACTTAATGAAATAGATGGTCACACGGTAATTCTGATTACGCATGAAACTTATACCGCGGAACACGCGCAAAGGATTATCCATATGCTCGACGGTAAGATCGAGTCAGATACGTTAGTGAAAGATCGGCGTCATGCGCTGGGGGATTTCAAGAAATAAACAGTTATGAAAATAAGACATCTCGTGCAAACAGCAATGAAGGGCCTGCGGACCAATCGGTCGCGTTCAGCCTTGACGATTCTAGGCATAGTGATCGGTATCACGGCGATTATCATGGTGGTGTCGATGGGCAGCGCAGCGCAGGATTTGATTTTGGGTGAAGTGGAGGGGTTCGGTGCACAACTTTTAACGGTGAATCCCGGACAGTTTCCGCAGGGACCGACAGATGTTCTTGATACATTGACGGCCGATTCTATTAAACAAAAAGAGATTGAGGCGATAAGAAATATTGAAGGAGTAGAGTCGGTGCATCCAGCCGTGATGATACCCGGGAAGGTGGCTTACCAGGATAAATTTTATAAACCGATGACTTACGGTTGGACGGGTGAAGCTTTGCGCGACATTTTACAGGTGTCGATCGGGACCGGCCGATTTGTGACGCAGGAGGATATCGATACCCAAGCTAAGGTAGTGGTAATTGGATCGGAAGTGGAGCAAGAGTTGTTTGGGAAGGAATCGGCGCTGCGCCAAAAAATCAAGATCAAAAATCAGTCTTTCCGGGTAATTGGGGTGCTGGCGAGCGATCATGATTCGGTTTTCATTAATCCGGATAGAATTGTGTTGTTACCTTACAGTACGGCGCAGAGTTTTTTGCTGGGTTATGATTATTTTCAGGAAGTTCATATCCGAGTAAATAGTCCGGAAATTGTCGATCGGGTAGCAGCGGAAATTGAGCGGACGTTGCGCGAGATGCATGACATTGCCGAGGGAGAGGATGATGATTTTTATGTGACTACCCAAGAGGAAACAGTGGGGATGATCAGCACTATCACTACCGCACTGACAGTTTTCTTGTCTGCGATTGCGGCAATTTCGTTGGTGGTTGGGGGAGTGGGTATTATGAATATTATGTTAGTGTCCGTGACAGAGCGGACTAAGGAAATCGGTTTACGCAAATCGATTGGAGCGACCGATCGGGACGTCATGATCCAGTTTTTGTTTGAAGCTGTATTTTTAACCGGGGTGGGCGGGCTAATTGGTATGATCTTGGGTGGGTTACTGGCCTGGCTGGCTGCGGTCGCTATCAATCAATTTACGAGCTTAGCCTGGACGTTTACTTTTCCCATCAGTGCGGCCTTTTTGGGATTAGGTGTATCGGCGGCGATTGGTTTAACTTTTGGTTTGTATCCGGCTAAACAGGCTGCCAGCAAAAGTCCAATTGAAGCGTTGAAGTATGAATAGGGAGTCATAAAAAACCGGATCGTTTGCGGCAGGCTATAAAAAACGGCTTACGTAGTGGGTGGGGGCGGAGATGTTGTCAGCCATCAGTAGGCGGTGATAAGTTTCACCCACCTCAACCTCTCTTCTTTTATGTTTTTAGGCATAGTTACACTCATATGTCCTATATATTCTGCTATGGGGTGAAAACCGCCAAAAGTGTGCGCACATTACCATGTTGACTTGACAATATAAACGTATGGTGTTATATAAGGTCAGTTGTTCTATTGCCTTAGACCCGGTGGTTCATTACCCAGCTGATCCCTCGCCGCGTGCTGATGGCACGGGAAAGCCTATTTTGGGAGGGAGTGGTGATGCGTTGCTCAAAGCTAGTATTGGACTGGATTGTGTTGCTCGCGGGGTTGGGATTGATCGTTTATGTCATTTATGCGGGATATCAACCGTGTAATGGCTAACGAACAACCGACCACGGAAGCCTTGCCGGTAAATGTGAGTTTACTATCACATGAACCGGCTTTTTATATGACATTTCATTAGTACACACCCCCTGGGGTGTACTAATGGGGAATTTGTATGGACAAAGGAGGGTTTTCATATTACATTACCTATTGTCACTTTGACACAGAAACGGTAGTCGAGTTTCTGTAAAATATAAGGAGAAAATTATATGGAAGGAACTATCAAGACACTGACACAGAAGGGATTTGGATTCATTTCCCGTGAAGGTGAAGATAAAGACCTCTTTTTCCACTCCAAGGAACTCCAAGGCGTTACTTTCGACGAACTAAAAGTCGGCGACAAGGTAAGCTTTGAAGTTATCAGTACGGAAAAAGGACCAGCTGCGACGCAAGTGTCACGCGTGTAATTAGCTGACCAATGGAGACCACCCCGCCACAGGCGGGGTGGTTTTGCATCTAAAGAGGAGTAAAAATGTGGAGGCAGATGGAGGCGTATCAGGTCAGCGGATTTTTTTGACGAGCCCAGATGTTTTTTGCCTCATCGAGGGTGGGAAGGAAGAGATAACGGCCTTGTTTGTTCATCTCGTAGATTAAAGCTTTTAAGGCTGGACTAGTAAAATTGCTAAAATCGTCGATGACGGCAAGATTGACGCGATAATTCGTAAGCTTCTGCAGGACATCACCTAATTTGCGAGAACTCAAGTCGAAGACATCCTCGGCCAGGTTGTGTTTGTGCAGAATTATAAACCGGGGACGGATATGGCTGATCAGAGTCAGCACATCATCGCCATTTTGAATAATAACTTTATCGGAAATGATTTCTGCAACCTGGTTAGTGCCGGCGTAAGAAGTTTTTATTTCCATATATTGAACAGCGTGTCATTACTGGAAATTAGAGTCAATGATGGGTGTTGGGGTGGGTTAAACGGCGTAACGTTTAAGTATGTAAAAAAATAGAAAGGGGATTGGGCCAACAAGATGCCAAATAATCCGACACTGGTTCAGAGAGTGGAATGGAACGTGGAGACTACGGGGGCATAAGACAAAATCCCAAATCCCAAATCCCAATTTCCAAACAACAGAGGAGGGATCAAGATTCGAATATCCTGACTAGAGAGGCGGGGAGTAAATACGGATCTTTTCCAGAAGTTGCAAGATAGTGTTAGCGAGGTTGGCGGAGCTGTTTTGATGGCTGAATTGCCGGGCGACCTGTTCGATTTTATTTAACTCGTGGTAATAATCTCTTAAACGATCAAGGGCCGCGCTTTCCCTCTTTTGAATAAGGCGGTGTTCGTAGAGACGCAAATCGTTTTGAGCATGAGTGACAGGACGAGTGATGTTGGTTTGCTGGTAGCCTTTGATGATTTTGTCATGCTTAGCCTGTTTAACTAACTGTTCAATTTTTTTTAGTAGAGCTTGATAGTTAGCATCATCAATTAAAGAGATGGTGTTATTGCCTATATATACTCTTTCGGCGGTTACAGCGCCGGGTGTGGTGGTACCGTCTTGGGTGGCGGAAACCGTTTCGTCCGCGTCAGTATAGGAGGTGATGGTGGTGTATTCGCCTTCGCCGGTACCGGTGTAGGTGATGTTATACCAACCGTCGGGGGGATTAGTGATAATTAATATCTTTGGACTATCTGGGTCGGTGTGATCAATCAAGCAGGTAACATTAGTTTGTTCATGGGCATGATCACAGGTGAAGGTGCTGCCATCCGGCAACTGCATGAAGGCGGTAACTGGGGAGAGCACTACGGTACTAAAAATACTATCAGGTAAGTTGTAACTAATGTGTGAACCGGTCGCAGCTGTGTCCAAAACCTGGAGGATCTTTTCTTGCAGCTCTTCTGGCAATTTATCGTGCTTGATATTTTGAACCGGATCGGAATCGTCGAGCTTGGCGCTGGCGACTGTTACCGTCTGATCACCAGCAGTAGTGTCAGTGGCTGGTGGATCAGGTTGGGGGTGTCCATCGCGCCAGCGATGCAAGGTTGAATCGATGAGTCTCTCTAATATCGATACTTCTGCAACAGGTATTTTTTCCAGGGTGTTTAGCCCGGTACCAGAAAGCGTAGTTAGTTGTACTGCGGTGTTGGTTAGATCTTGATTGAAGGTCGCGTTGCGATTTTCCAGATAGAGATTTTGTTCCGCCAGATCATTGAGCGGGAGATGCTCACCTTCATGAGTAATAAACGGTTGAGTCGGCAACAAGTCTTGCAGCGAGGGGAAGAAGGTGCGAAGTGAAGACGGCCGTGGCAGGGGAGCAGCCAGGGCGGTAGCGTTGAGGGATCGTTCGACAAGAGTAAGGTACCAGCGGGCACCAACAGTCCAACGATCAGGTATTACGCCGCCTTCTCTGGCCAAGTAGGCATCGGCTGATCCTTGATGAGGAGTACCAATGGTTATTAGTTGGTCGATGTCTTGATCGTACTGAGGTCCTTGAATGTATTCACGGGCGATGATACCACCGAAGCTGTGGGCGACAATGTCAACTTTACTACTGTTAGTTGATGCTTTGACTTGATCGATAATTGGTTTTAAGTATGTTAGAGCAGATTCCGCAGCTGGTTTTCGCCAATCGTAATGAGCGACAGTGACGTTCAGGCCGGCTTGTTCGAGGCGTTCGATTAGGCCTTGGTATGCAGGACGAGCGGCTGGTAGAAATTGCCACTCTCCTCCGCTTGAATCAAGAAAGATAGTTTTAAAATTTAGGGAAGCAAGAATACCAGGTACTACAATTACAGGTTCTGTGATTGACGGAGATGGGCTTGGTACGATTTCTATACATTGACCAGGGGGGACGTATTCGTACCCAGGAGGACAACTGCCTGGACCCTCCGAGAACTCAGCTCTACAGATAAAAGGTAAAATAATAAATAAAGATACAGAGGCGATACTGGTAAGTCTAGGTGTCATGGGATGTTATATATAGATTTGAAAGCTTCCCCTTGCAGATAAACGAGCGTCCAATATGTTCCAACTAAAGCCATTACTACCAATATCACTCCGATTAACGTACAGATAAGGCCAGAGATGCTCGTAATTTTTTTATTTATCCGATAGGTAAAAATAAACGGGACGGCAAAAAGTACCAACAGTATGAGCGGGTATAGATACACAACAACTGTGCCGCTGATCTGGATTGCCAAGTCTACCCAATAATTCACTCTTTAAATATATCACGAGGCAATAATTTGGGGATAATATATACATTTCGTTGTATAATTTAGGTATTGATATGAATATGGCAAGCAGAATTGTGACGGGAACAATTGGGATAATATTAGGGGCGGTCTTAACGGGAGTGGGAACCATAAAAGAACCATGGGTGTTTGTTTACGCGGTGCCGGTTATTCTTTTGGCCATTTTTATATTATTTAATAAGAAGGAAGATGAAATTGAAGAAATTAAATATCCTAAAAAATAATTAACCGATAAGAACAAAAAATATGTCAGACATAATTGTGACAACTGGTAACGAAGTGCCGAATAAGAAAATTATAAAAGTACTGGGCGTGGTTAGGGGTAATACAGTACGGGCCAGGAATATTGGCCGGGATATTAGCGCTTTGCTTAAAAATATAATCGGAGGAGAAGTTAAGATTTATACAGAGATGACAATGACCGCGCGAGATGAGGCATATAACAGAATGGTTAATGAGGCGATCGCACTGGAAGCTGACGCAGTTATTGGCTGCCGGTTTACCACCTCAACCGTCATGTCGGGAGCTTCAGAAATGATGGCCTATGGGACAGCTGTTAAGATAAGTGACTGAAAAATTGTTGTTGAGATTTTGAAATGATAATGAATCATCATAGCGTGGATAGTCGGAAAGACAACTTGGTGACATATACCTGCCCTATGCATCCGAACGTCCGGCAAAGCACACCGGGAATATGTCCGGAGTGTGGGATGACGCTAGTTGAAGATAAGCACGCAGCAAGTAAGTCCGACGGAGATGTTACACCGGCAAAGAGCAGCGATCACGGCGGGTATGATAAACACGCGGGGCATAAGACTAATATTTTCGCCCGTAAGTTCTGGGTCAGTTTAGTGCTAACAGCACCGATTGTCTTATACTCGCCATTGCCGCAAGTTTTTTTAGGATGGACACCACCAACCTTTCCTGGATCTTCATTAATACCGTTGATATTAGGTTCAGTGGTTTTCTTTTATGGCGGCTGGATATTTTTAACCAGCGCGTGGCGAGAGATAAAGGGTAGATCGCCGGGGATGATGACGCTAATCTCTTTAGCGATCATCACGGCTTATGCCTATAGTGTTGTTCAAGTAGGGCGGGGGATGGAGGACACATTATTCTGGGAGTTAACAACTTTGATTGTAATAATGCTGCTTGGCCACTGGATAGAGATGCGGGCAGTCACCGGGGCGCAAGGAGCGTTGCGCGAACTGTCCAAATTGCTGCCGGATATGGCGGAGGTGGAACGAGGAGACGAGGCAGTGTCGGGTGCGAGCGCACTAATGAAAACAGAAAATATTCCTCTTGATCAGCTTAAAGTGGGTGATGTAATTATTATTCGTCCGGGCAGTAAGGTGGCAGCGGACGGTGAAATTGTTGAAGGAGAATCGGATATTGATGAGGCGTTGGCAACAGGCGAATCCAAACCGATATCTAAGAAACAGGGAGATATGGTGATCGCCGGTACTATAAATAGCGAGGGGTCTTTGCGGGTTAAAGTGACCAAAATTGGCGATGATACCTTTTTGGCCGGGGTGATGAGGTTAATACAAGAAGCACAGGCTAGTAAATCAAAATTACAATTGTTGTCGGACAAAGCGGCCTTTTATCTGACGATGATCGCTATGGTGACGGGGCTACTAACATTGTTTGTTTGGTGGCCGCTGCGCGGCGCGGACTTTGGTTTTACCCGAATGGTGGCCGTGCTGGTGATCGCTTGTCCGCACGCATTGGGCCTGGCAATTCCTTTAGTGGCTTCTATCTCCACTACTATGGCAGCGCGCAATGGTTTTTTGGTGCGGCAGCGTTTGGCTTTGGAAGCAGCGCGTAATATTAATATCGTTTTGTTTGATAAGACAGGAACACTTACCAAGGGTGTGTTTGGTGTTACGGGAGTGTATGCCGCAGTAGGCGGCAGTGAAGAAGAGGTGCTGCGGCTTGCGGCATCAGTGGATACGAAGTCTGAACATCCTGTATCCCGAGCGATTGTCACTAAGGCACAGGAGGGAAAGATTGGCCTGGCAACAATTAGCGATTTTAAGCGATTACCAGGTCAAGGGGTAAGTGGTCTAGTTGAGGGAAAGGTGATCATGGTGGGGGGCCGGGCTCTGCGCGATAGCACCGGATTGATTGTGCCAGACGAACTAAAACAAACGGCGGCGAAGGAAGGCCAGGCAGGTAAAACAATCATTTATGTTATTACTAATGATTCGTTGGCGGGAATTATCGCGCTGGGCGACATTATCCGCGAAGAATCGCGAGAGGCAATTGCACAGCTTAAAAAGCTGGGGGTGCAGATTGCTATAATAACCGGTGACGCAGAAGCGGTGGCTAAATGGGTGTCTGATGAACTGGGAGTTGAGGAATATTTTGCGGAAGTCTTACCGGAGCATAAAGCGGATAAAGTGAAGGAGCTGCAAAACAAAGGGAATAAGGTGGCGATGGTCGGTGACGGGATTAATGATGCTCCCGCGCTCACGCAGGCAGATGTGGGTATAGCAGTGGGCGCTGGCACGAATGTGGCTATCGAAGCAGCGGGGATTGTGTTGGTGAGAAATGATCCGAGGGATATTCCAAAAATCATACATCTATCGCGACTGACTTACAGAAAGATGATTCAAAATCTCTGGTGGGCTACCGGCTACAATATAGTGGCGCTGCCGTTGGCGGCGGGGGTGGCTGTCTCGTGGGGTATATTGCTCAATCCAGCCGTGTCCGCAGTATTCATGTCTCTTTCAACTGTGATTGTAGCGATTAATGCTGTGCTGCTACGCCGACAATCTTTGACTAGCAAGGCAGTAATATAGAGCAGTAAATCTGGGTTTACAAGTAATTGTGTAAGGGGCGGGCTAAGCTCTGGGTTGATGAGGCGACTGTGAGTTAAAAAAACTTGATTTATCCACACCAGTGAAACAAGAATGCCTTGCTGAGCTAGAATATTATTGATATGTAATGGGGTATGAAGATGAGTCCAGTAGTGCATTTTGAAATGCCCTATAAAAATCGTCAGCGGATGGCCGACTTCTACGCTATGACGTTTGGCTGGAAGGCACAGATGATGGGTCCAGAGATGGGTGATTACGTGGTAGTGACAACGGGGGAGACTGATGAAAAAACGAGAATGTTGAAGAAACCGGGGATGATAAACGGTGGATTTTACAAAAAAAATAAAAAAACGCAGTACCCGTCGGTGGTGGTGGCAGTAAGTAATATTAAGCAAGCAATGAAGACAGTGAAAGAAGCAGGAGGCAAGATATTAGGCGGAGAGGGGAAGGCGGGAGAACCGGATGATATTCCGGGGGTGGGATTATATGTGGCGTTTATTGATACGGAAGGCAATCGGGTGGGAATGTTGCAGCCAAGGGAAATGTAGAAAAGGAGGTTTGTCCAGGTATGATCGACTGATGCCTGACAAATATAGCGAGTTTAGCGCTTTTTGAGGAATAGGAATAAAGGCAATAAAAAACCGCCGGTATAGGGGGCGGTGGTGGGGAGGTGAGTGAGGACGCGAGGTGATTTTTACGTGGCCACTTGAAGTGTTTGCTGAATTTCCTCAACAATATGGGCGATGTTCGCATCCGGTTTACACAGGACGAAATACGAGTGCGTGTCGAAGTAAACAAAGAACGTAGCTTCGGGAGAGATAGTCACCGGAAGGTAGATTTCCTTAGATGCGAAACCTCTAGCCTGATTGTGAATGGTGGATGGCGCGTCGCAAATAATTCTGCCATCACGTGAAGCCCAGCTGGGAAGAAAGTGTTCCTCGCTGGGTTGCCCGTAGACGCATGTGCCTTTTCTGTCCCCGAAGATGCGCTGTAATAATGAACTCACGTCTTTTGTGGCGGGGGAATGGTTCATGGAAAACCTCCGGATAGGGATTGTGTTAGGACGCTGGTTGGTTAGAGAACTGAAAGGAATATTGGACGAATTTTATAAAGTTGTCAACCGATAAAAAAGCCGCCAAAGGTTGGGGCGGCAGTAGGCAATGTTTGGGGTTTGACCTGCGGGTGAGCTTAATTTTTGGCAGGTGAGGCGGTGCGCAAAATAGGCTTTATTTCGTACCAAGTCGGAATTACTGCCTCGGATTGATAGTCGTAATTTTCTGCATAAACGGGTGTGGCGACGTCAATAATCCGGATTGTCTGGGAGGGATGGGGGGCGATGGAGAAATTGCGTGGGAAGCCGTGACTCGAGATGACCATAATCTGAATTACAAGTTCATCTAAGGAGAGCTCACCGTCATCATCTGTGTTGATAGTCGTAGGTGATGGGATTAATACTTTACCGAACTGCCGCTTCGTCGCGATGCTGTAGTAGTATGGCTGTCCCGGCCCATCGTGCATGAGCTGTTTAAGGTGCAGTCTGATGTTCCGGCGCAGGTCCAAGAAACCGGGGAGCCGGAATCGCCATAACCATTTAGTGGACCATTGCTTGAGAATTTGACGGGCTTCATCCTCAATCTCTTGGGGTGTGATTAGGGTAGACATGATTACCTCTTGTTTGTAAAAGGAACTGTTCCGCTATTTCTACCCTGGCTCTTATCAATAGGCATTGTCAAGAAAAGTGAGCAAGCAGCGGATGAAATTGAGAGGAAAGGCTTTAATGAAATGAAATGATGGATATATAAAAGAAGTTACAACAGTAACGTTATTTTCCAAGATGGTCGCTATGATACTGGTGGTAGTTTTGCCGTTTATCGGTTTTTATTTCGGCATAAAATCTGCCAGTTATTATCTACGGCAGAAAGTCTGGTCTCGACAGAATAATTGATTGGTGGGAACAAAGATGCGCAAGGATGTCTGATCGCAGCGGGGTGTTGTTGGTGTGAAGGAAAGAATAAATGCGCGCGACCCCGGGGGAGAACTGTGTGAAAAACAACTTTGCGGGCAGCGCCACAAGCAGAGGAATAGGAGCACCGACAAACCGGAGTAATAATTTTATAGTTGGGGGTGGGGGTGCCAAAATGGCAAAACTGGTGTATGTTACCTAAATGCCAAAAGATACCGTTATCTTAAGATTTTCAGACGTCAGTTTTGAATACGACCATCATCACCCTTTATTGGACGAGGTGAATTTTTCCGTTCGGACAGGCAGCCGTATTACGTTAATGGGACAGAATGGTGCCGGAAAAAGTTCCATATTTAAGCTGATTACGGGTGACCTTCAGCCGATCAGCGGTCGGATAAGTCGTACACCCAAAGAAGCGACGATTGCTATATCTCAACAAGTGATGCCACAGGAGGCGATGACGCTGACTGTCCGGGAATATTTTGCGACGGCTTTTCCTAAAGTTGAGTATGCCCTCGATCGTTTGATCGCAGAGATCTTTAATGTCGTGCATCTTAGTTTGTCGTTGGATAAGAAAATAAATGAGTGTTCGGGTGGACAGAAGGCTCGATTACTGTTGGCATACGCCTTAATCCAGAAACCGGATATCTTATTATTAGATGAACCAACGAATAACTTGGACCAATACGGCATTGATCACCTAACAGCCTTTTTGATTATGTATGAGAAGACATGCCTGGTTATTTCCCACGATGCGGACTTCTTAAATGCATTTGCTGATGGTGTGTTATATCTGGATATGGCAACCCGTAAAATTGAACAGTACACGGGCAACTACAACGATGTCGTGGAGGAGATTGCGCAGAGGCGGGAGCGGGAAAATTATTTGAATGCCCGTATGCAGAGACAGATCAAGGAAAAGCGGGAACAGGCTGAGGTATTTGCGCACAAGGGAGGTAAGATGCGTGGAGTGGCCAAGCGGATGCGGGAATCAGCAGCGGAGGCAGAAGAGAGTATTGTGAGCGTGCGCACAGACGATAAAGTCATTCGTCCATTTGTCATACCCGCCCAGGAATTTCCGGCCTCATTCGACGGCGCCGTAGTCCAGTTGGCCGAGGTGGCTTCATATCAGAATAATCAAGTAGTAAAGAAGCGGGTGGATCTGACAGTGCGCAAACATACTCACTTACTAATTGCCGGGCCTAATGGGATCGGGAAGAGCACCTTGATGGAACAACTGGCGACGCGTCGGGCTAAGGGCGCGACCATTCCCGAAGAAGTGGTGATTGGCTATTACAAACAGGATTTTAGTAATATAGAGTTAGACCATATTGCATTGGATGTCCTGAAGGAGGTTATGGTGGTGAAAGAAGAGAAAGTGTTGCGGTCAACAGCGGCTGGTTTCTTGCTTAGCAGCAAACTATTGGAGAGTCCGATTCGCACTTTGTCTGAGGGGCAGAAGGGATTATTATCTTTTTGCCGATTAGTTTTAATGCGGCCAGGTTTGCTTGTTTTAGATGAGCCGACTAACCATATTAATTTCCGACATTTGCCGGTAATAGCGAAAGCGCTGGATGAGTATGATGGAGCCATGATCATCGTGTCCCATATTCCGTCCTTTGTAGCGCAGATTCGTATTGATGAAACGATTGATTTGGAGAGAATAAAGTAGAAAAGGTTGGTGGGGATGGCCAGGTATTTACTCCCACACCCAGCGTCAGCCTTAAGGCGGCGATGAATGGTTTTTATTAAGCTTCGCTAAATAGCCCTGGCCTTTAGGCGAGGGTGTGGGGGTTTACAAGGACAGGCGGTAGTGAGTTATAATGAAAATATGACGGAGACAGACATTTGTTGCACGGAGTTTGAACCGACGAGGTTTCAGGAGAAAAGCCATGTTTGGCAAGATAAGTTATTTTTGCAGGATGAGGTGCATCAGATCTTCCATATACCGGTGAATATGGGGAAGGTCATAGAGCGGATGTCTAAGAAAATTGAAGAAGCCAAGGCGATGCCAGAGGCTAGAGATTTTTTGATGCTTAGCTATGATCCATCACCGTGGCGGTCAGAAATATATATGACAGTAAATAAGGAGTTGCCGGGTGAAAGGATGGCCAAGATTACGGGTGAGTTTTTAACTAAAGTGTACGATGGGCCGTATAGCGCAGTACCGAAATGGATTAAGGATATGAATGCTCACGCGGCAGGGCAAGGCAAAACGGTCAAAAAATATTATTTTCACTACGCTTATTGTCCCAAGTGCAGTAAGAAATTTGGCCACAATTACACAGTAGCTTTCGCGCAGGTCAGATAGGAGTAGCAGTGCGTTTTGACTGGTAGAAACAGGGGCTACTGGCAGATAGTGGCCTTTTTTAGCTAATATCTGCGAGGAGTGAATACCTGAATGCTAGTATAACAGCTAGGTTTAGCTTTTATATTGAGTTATAGGTTGGCTTGACATGTATTACATTAAAGAGTATTATATTGGATAATTTACTAATGAGTTCCATCTTAATCTGAGCCTTGAAGAGTTCAAGCTTTCGATTTGGATCGAACTTTGACAACAAAAGAATCTTTGCAATCGGCAGCCAAGGGTTGTTGTTTGCTGATAATTAGGAATGTATTGTTTTCTGCGAAGAATGAGGGAATCTTAGGAGAGAAAGGGTGAACGATGAAGTCACCGGTAGTATTTGGTTGGTTAGCAAGGAGAGCTGAGGCCAGAGCAAAGCGCCAGAAGTTCGAGGCTGAAATGGCCAGTACGCTGGCACGGATCAGAGCGGAGGCACAGGAGTGGCAACTGCGCATAAGAAACGCGCAGCACTTACTGACTGGACAAAACTGGCGTGATTCGGCGGGCAAGGAAG
This sequence comes from uncultured Candidatus Saccharibacteria bacterium, assembly GCA_964371255.1. GTDB lineage: Bacteria > Patescibacteriota > Andersenbacteria > UBA10190 > UBA10190 > UBA10190. The sequence goes on from CAYJKV010000001.1 coordinate 16,222, forward strand.
AGTTTGTGCGGCAGGTCTATGAAGGAGAGGTTCCGCAATATCTCTGGTACGCGCTTGGTGAAACGCCATTCACGGACAATGATTGTGAGGCGATAACCAAGCTATTCTGGAAAGATGGGGGTTGCGGTTTCGGGGATATCGAGCTTCACCACTCCGGTTCTCCAGAAATTGGTGTGGGGCTTAGAGTCCGAAATGTACGGATGTTTGTGTCAGATGTTGAAGTTGGGGGACACATATGCCCTCTGTATTTGACGGGACATGGCAGCGGGACTTGTGTTCGACAACGACCGGTTTTGTTTCTGCGCCTTTATCACGTGGAGCAATAAAAATTCCCCCTTTCTCCGAGTCCATATAGGAAGTGGGCAACAGGAGCGCAGGTATAACTCCACTGCGATATCAAATGGGGCTTTGGGAGATCACGATGTGGTCTCCTTTTTTCTTTATTGGTAAGGGCTGAGCCAAGCTCTGTAAAAGTGCGCGGGTGACTGCGCTAGTTTCTAAGATGCTCCAAACAAGGCAAAACTGCGCCGATGCGCGTCGATGATGCGAACTGTCCCGCAAAAAAAGCAAAAGAGTAAGAGACAAAGGAAGACGGGGACGATGTTTAGTGCCTGATGTTCAGGGCGTGATGATAGGCGATGGCACCAAGCAGAGGAACGCGTTGCGGTTTGTCGGCGCGGCGTCCTAGCCAATAGGCAAGCTCGCTGGCGGTGGGAGTTCGTCCGTAGACAGATTGGAACATGCTCTTGATATTACTTGAGGTAAGAGAACTGACCGCGGTAGCGGAGGCTGGGCGTGTGGTGATGGAGAAATTGGTGCTGGTTGATTCCAGGCCATCACCCGTTACTTCAGCCCACAAATTCAGTTTAGTGTTAAGGGCGGTACCGGCGTCGACGATGAAGTTGAAGGACGGATTAAAGGTTTGATCAGCGTTCATGGGAACGTTATGCCAGGTTATGGTGTCGTCTTGAATTATCGCGTCGGCTGGTGCGACAGAGGAGTGCTGCAGGCCATCAGGCACATGAAAGGTGATCTGAACGCGAGGGTAGTTGTCGTTACTGGTGTTCTTGACTTGGAGGTTTAAATTAAAAGATTTGCCGGGCACAGCGGTGGTGACGCGCGTGCCGCGATAGGTGACCGTGTGCGGTGCGGCGAAGGCCGGGGCACTAACGGTAATAATCAGAGCGACAGATAAGAGGGCGCTGAGAAGTAATGTGTGAGTATTTGTGATATTAAAATTATTGATGGTCATAGGTATATTATAGCACGCATGGGTTACTTCGTGATAAAGCAGGTACATCCGCAAGAGATAGGATATGTAGCTAGTAGAGGTACAGGTGGCTGAATATTGCAAGTTTGCCCAATTGAATTGCGGGTGTTTGGAATAGTGTGTTAGTATTAATATACCTGACCTATAGGTATGGTCTTAATGGTAAATAGTTCAATCATGAAAGCAAATCGAGAAAAGATCGGCACTAATTTCAAAAAAGCCCAATCTCATCTGGCTACCATTGTTGGTATGCTGGAAGCCGATAAATACTGCATCGATATAATGCAACAAAACCTGGCTGTGCTAGGTTTATTAAAATCAGCGCATCAAATGCTGATGGAAAATCACCTGCAAAGTTGTTTTGGTCAGGCGATGAAAACTGGTGAAGTGAAGCGCCAGCAGGAGATGGTTGAGGAAATACTTAAAGTGTCGAAGATGGCGAATAAATAATGAACCTGGATTTACAAAAGTTGGGAAAAATTATGGCCGGGCTTTTATTGGCTGTTTTGATAATCGGGCCAATCGCTTGCAGCGTGACGTTTGGTCAGCACTGGATGCACAATAGTTTTGGTAATCTGCCTTGTGTAATTATAAGTTTGATTAACAGTTGGCAAGCGACTTCACCTGAGTACATTCTTATATATTTGGGTTGGTCGGCATTGTTGGGAGCGGTTATTTTGGCAAAATCAATTTACTTACTTATCCAGGATCGGACACGTTTACCAGCAGCGCTTTTTTGGCCGTATAATTTTTGGCAGCTGCCGCGAAATTATATTCTGTTGGCGTTAGAGCAAGGAATATTGCACGCTCGCGTTTATTAAATCTGCCCGTGTACCGGGGATACCGGAAGGGGTGCCAGGTTAAGAAGCTTTAATGGCACTGCAGGCTTAAGATTTAATAACAACAGGAGGATTATGAATAAAAAAATTATACCGATTCGAGGCATGCATTGTGCCTCGTGCGAACTATTAATAGAAGAGCAATTGAAAGAACTATCTGGTGTGAAGCAGGTATCAGTCAATCGACGGCGGCAGGAGGCGGAGGTTACATACCAGGGGGGGTTAAGCATGACGAGGGTGGAAGAAGCTATTAAAGAGGCTGGTTATAGTGTGGGTCAGGCAGAGGCGCTGCCTTGGATTACGGCCGATAAGAAACAGTACGACGAAATAGCTTTAGCGGCGGGAATCCTATTAGTCTTGTACTTTGTATTAAAAGGGACGGGTATACTAAATGCCAGTTTCAATCCGGGGGATAGTCCGGCAAGTTTATTGGTTGTGCTAACTGTGGGGTTGCTGGCTGGCGTGTCAACTTGTATGGCCTTGGTGGGAGGACTAGTGCTTGGTATGTCAGCCAAGCATGCTCAGTCGCATCCGGAAGCGACGACGGCGCAGAAGTTTCGTCCGCATATCTTTTTCAATGCCGGGCGGATCGCGGGATATTTTATGCTGGGCGGATTGATTGGTCTAGTTGGCCAGGCTTTTCAATTATCTGGTACTCTGCTCGGGGCATTAACGATTGGTGTTGGTCTGGTGATGCTGCTGTTGGGTGTACAGCTAACGCAACTATCGCCTCGCTTATCTAGCTGGGCTATCTCTTTGCCGGCCAGTTTGAGCAAGAAGTTAGGAATTAAGCCAAAGCAGGAAAGGGAGTATAGCCACCGCAACGCGGCGACGGTCGGCGCATTAACTTTTTTTCTGCCTTGCGGCTTCACGCAAGCGATGCAATTGTATGCGATGAGTACAGGCAGTTTCTGGTCGGGAGCACTGATTATGGCTACTTTTGCAGTTGGTACAGCCCCCGGTTTGTTGGGTGTGGGCGGAATAACTTCTGCCTTGCGAGGAATAATGGCGCAACGTTTCTTCAAACTGGCAGGCCTCGCGGTGGTGGGATTAGCATTATTTAATATCTCTAACGGTTTAAACTTAACTGGACTGCCGGTAATCCTGTCCACGTCTGCTCAAGGGGCAGGGGAATATGCGGAAGTGGAACAAGAAAATAATGGTGAGGACACGGTCCAGGTGGTACGAATGGAGCAAGGTGGCAGCGGCTATAGCCCTAACAAATTCACCGTTCAGGTAGGTGTGCCGGTTAAATGGATTGTGACGTCAACCAATCCGAATAGTTGCGCGAGCAGTCTTTATTCCCAGCAATTAGGGATTAGGCGGAACCTGCAATTAGGGGAGAATGTTATTGAATTTACTCCGAAAGAAACTGGGCAAATACGCTTCTCCTGTGCGATGGGGATGTACACGGGCGTATTTAACGTTGTAGATAAAAATGGCGCGAAGGTGAATGACGGAAGAGCGATTGCGCTGGACCAGCCAGCGGATGCGCTGGCGGCGGTTAAGGGTTCTTGCGGCGGGTCGGGCGGCGGATGCGGAGGCTGCGGGGCGGGAGCGAATAATACTGAACCGGCTGCGGGGGAGACCATAGACCAACAGGAAGTACAAGTTATTCAAGCTGTTTATACGCGTAAGGCTGATTTATCACCTAACCAGTTTAACGTCAAAGCAAACAAAGCTGTCCGGTTTGAGATAGATGCGAAGGATAATGGCTTTGGCTGTATGGGAAGCATTACAGTTCCTGGACTGACGGAGGATATAGAGAATTTTCGGCGCGGACAGAAAATAACCCTTGAATTCACACCAACAAAGGCTGGGTCCTATCCGATCACCTGTGCGATGGGGGTGCCACGCGGGAACATAGTCGTCAACTAGAGAAAGAAGACTAAAGTGACTGGCTTGTTACTTACTTATACCGAATGGGTAGATATATATAATCCTTAGAAAAATTATGAATATTCAAAACATTCAATTAACAGGTTTGACTTGTGAGGCCTGCGTAAAAATGGTGCAAAAGCGTTTATGGCGTTTGCCGCAAGTACATAACGTAGTCGTTAATGCGGATGGCCAAACTCAACTTTTAGCAGAACAGGAGTTTTCGCCGGAGGCTATCAGGCAAGCGTTGGCTGGCACGCCATACCAATTGTCCTAAGTTAGCAAAAATTATAATGAAAAAGGAAATTAAGCTGAATATTAGCGGCATGCACTGCGGATCGTGTGAGCTGTTAATCAAAGAAGCCGTCCAGGAATTACGAGGTGTCAAACAGGCGGCGATAAGCTATGCAGAGAAAAGGGCTGTGATTGAGTATGATGACAGTTTGGCAACACCGGAACAGATTATAGCGATAATACAGAATGAGGGATATCAAGCAACCTTAATGGGCGGTGCGAGAGAAAAAGAAGCGAAAAACAGGCCGGCATCGTCCAGGCAGGCACTTGCTAGGTCGATTATACCAGAAGCGGCAAGCAAGACGCGCACATCCTTACTGATATCCGGCATGCATTGTTCGTCATGCGCGGCGATTATTGAACGGTCATTGAAGAAGCAGTCTGGTGTGCTGGAAGCAAACGTAAATTTTGCTGCCGAGAAAGCGTCGGTCGTCTATAACCCGGTCAATGTCTCGGTTAATGATTTAATCGCGGCGGTAAAAAAATCGGGCTATGAAGCGATGCCAGTTGATCAGGGAGACGCTAAGCAGGTTGAAGAAAAGAAAGCTAAAGAGATTGCACGCTTAAAGACAAAATTTATCTATGCCTTACTACTAAGCCTGCCGATGCTGTATTTTATGCTGCAGACTTTCTTCAAGTGGCTACCAGGAACAAGTTTTATTTTGCCGTATGCGGGACTGGCTTCCTTTATTCTAGCGACACCGGTGCAGTTTGTAATCGGGGCTGGTTTTTACGCGGGCGCCTGGTCTAGCTTGCGAATGAGAACATTTAACATGGACAGCTTGATCGCGATTGGCACATCGACGGCATACTTTTACAGCCTATACAACTTTGGCTTGTATGTGCTAAGGGCTGGATCATTTATTGCCGAGGCGGGAAAAATGATACCGGATTTGTATTTTGAAACGGCGGCTTTCTTAATTACTTTCGTGCTATTGGGGAAATATTTAGAGTCAAAGGCGAAAGGGCGAACTTCGGAAGCCATAAAGAAGTTGATGGGTTTACAGGCTAAGACGGCGAGAGTGGTCCGAGGCGATCAGACGGTCGACTTGCCGATTGATCAAGTGGCGGTAGGCGATAAAGTGATTGTGCGGCCGGGAGAAATCGTGCCCGTGGATGGAGTAATAACTACCGGTTCATCGGCTGTGGATGAAGCGATGATAACCGGCGAAAGTCTGCCGGTGGAAAAGCATTCGGGCGATAACGTCATTGGCTCGACTATGAATAAGAATGGCAGTTTTGAACTTGAAGCGACTAAAGTTGGCGGAGAAACGATGTTGGCGCAGATCATTAAATTAATCGAAGATGCACAGGGATCGAGGGCGCCCGTACAAGCATTGGCTGACCGCATATCAGCCTGGTTTGTACCGGCCGTGATAGTTATTGCGCTCGCCACATTTGTAGTGTGGTATTTTGTGCTGGGGGCTACTTTAGCTTTTTCGTTAATGGCTTTTACGGCAGTGATTGTGATCGCTTGCCCTTGTGCGCTCGGCTTGGCTACCCCGACCGCGATTATGGTCAGTACCGGTAAAGGGGCGGAATATGGCATTCTAATTAAAGGCGGTGAACCGCTGGAAAAAGTGAGAAAAATTAATACGATTGTTTTTGATAAGACGGGCACATTAACGAATGGCAAACCAACGGTGACTGCGCTGATCAATTACCAGGCAGCGGATGACGCAACTCTATTACAGCTAGCCGGATCACTGGAACGGTCATCTGAGCATCCTTTAGCGGAAGCAATTTACCAATATGCCCAAGACCAGAAATGCGAATTTTTGGAAGTGGAAGATTTTGCACCCATACCGGGTCAGGGTGTCGTGGGCAGCATGGATGGTAACAAATATTATTTTGGCAACCGTCACTTGATTGTCGCGGCCGGGCTGAAGGTGGGGACAATAGAAAAAGACATGACAGAATTGGAAAATAAAGGGCAGACGGTCATGATCTTAGCCTCGGGACGGAGTATTATCGGTTTGGTGGCAGTGGCCGATACGGTCAAACCAAGTGCGCAGGCAGCGGTCAAGAAATTAATAGACCTGGGGATTGAGGTCTACATGATTACGGGCGATAACCGACGCACGGCGCAGGCGATAGCGGCGGAAATCGGCATGACGAATGTGTTGGCAGAAGTGTTGCCGGAAGATAAGGCTAATGAAGTGAAGAAGCTGCAAAAGCAGGGCAAGATGGTCGCAATGGTGGGCGATGGAATTAATGACGCGCCGGCGTTGGCGCAGGCGGATTTGGGTATTGCCATGGGATCGGGAACCGATGTGGCGTTAGAGACAGGCGAGATCATTATAATCAGGAACGACTTGAACGACGTGATCACTACTATTCAGCTATCACGAGAAACGATGAGCAAGATCAAACAAAATATGTTTTTTGCTTTGTTTTATAACGTGATTGGTATCCCGGTGGCAGCACGATTATTTGTCGGTCTTGGATTAGTTTTACGACCGGAATTGGCGGGATTAGCGATGGCTTTTAGCTCTATTTCGGTGGTGGGAAATTCGTTGTTGCTTCGGGGATTTAAGCCCAATAAGAAAAATTGGTTATCCGCGGCAGCTCCGGCGGTTATGGTTATTGTGTTTACTGGACTATTTTTAGGGTTTGCAGGCTTAAACACCGAAGCGAATATGCCGGAGGGCGAGCCAGTAACGGAGGAGAGACAAATGGAAGGCTCTGAACAAACAATTGATGAGGCTGAGAATGGCTTGCGGCAAGAGCAATTAGGGGTGGAGACAGGAATGTCAGGCCAAGGAGAACTGAAAAATGAGGCAGATGAGATAGCGAAGACAAACCTCACGGTTAGCGAGATAGTGGCAGCGGAACAGGCACAGGATAGCCTAGAGGATAGCGCGCTGGTGCTTGAACAAGAGAAAAAAAGAGCGATGATCAATGAATATATTGCGCAAGGAACAACTAAAGTTAATTTTACTAAGGGTACGCCAAAATTGTTCTTAGGCGTTAATAGCTTTACGGAGGGAAGCATTCAGTTAGCGGAGGGTGAACTGCCGATTAATAATGGGGAAATGTTAATTGGTGCGCTGGAAGCGCAATATATGCGGGCAGAAGGAATCTTTGGCCAGACAGGAGACGTAATTAATGATGTTTTTGGGCTGCCGGCGGTTAAAGTTACTGGTATCTTGCAAACTACAGGTACGATTCTTGACCATTACCACATAGTTAGCCAGGCAACGCTGCTGCACATTGAGCCGGCGGTTAATTGACCAGGGGTAGCGGGCAGTTTTCAATGAACGGTCAGAAGTTCGTGGCCTTAAATTGAGAGAAAGCAGCTAATCAGGAATAAACCAGGGAACAGCGGGCGGTGAGTAATTTTGTCCTTGGTGGACGTGTTTATCTGGAGGAGGTTTTTAAAAATAAGACTAAGCGTGAGAAAGTAGTCCGAGCGTTAACCCGCATAATGAAAGAGGATAGGAATTTCGCGGTAGAGTAAAAAAGTACTAAGAGGGAATGGCAAAGAAGGCTAAGGTTTTAGTGTAAGTATTGACTGCGGATTGTTAGACTAGGTGAGGTAATTGAAAATCAGCCAAAAGTGGCTGAAAGATCCGGCTAGCACAAAAAAATGAAAGAATTCATGCGAGCCTAACCAAATAGTTTTAGGAAGTTTTCTGGCGATACCTTTAATTTCGAACATAGTACCCAGGGTATAGAGAACCCCACCGGCGATAAGCCATGCAATAGCTGATGGCGACAAGGCTTGGGTCAGGGGAATGATAGCCACCACAGCCAACCAGCCTAGAAGCAAGTAGGAAGCATAAGTGACTTGGGTGGGAACACGAGGAAGAATTCGCAAAATGATACCAATAGCGGTTAATCCCCAGATGGTCCCGAATAAAGTCCAGCCCCAACCCCCGCGTAGGGCAACTAGTGCGATAGGGGTATAAGATCCGGCAATGAGAGCATAGATCATAATATGATCGATGAGACGCCAGACGGCTTTATTCTTGGATTTGTGCTGAGGAATGAGGTGGTAAATAGTGCTGGCGCTGTAGAGCAAAATTAAGCTGGCACCGTAAATGGCAAAAGAGACAATGGTTAATGCCGGCTGGCGGCTGGAGGAAAGGGTGAGCAATAGGACCGTACCGGGGATAGCCAGCAGTAAACCAGTAAGATGCGAGAGGCTACTGCCGGGTTCGCAGGCATAAAGCCATTGTTTAATGTTTTGCATTATAAGTGTTTACAGTGTAACAACATGTCAGCAAGACGATAGGGCTTTAAGGAAAGATGGTAGTAGCGAGCGGTCAAGTTGATAGATGGAGATCTGGTTAGGGAAATATTGGTTGCTAAAAGGTTCGGAACAACCAGCCAACCAGGGCACCAAGGATGGTAGCAGCTCCGCCAATAACTAATACTTCTAAGCCACTGCGCCAGGCGTTGGTACGGACTACTTTGCCTTTAAAGTATCCCAAGATAAATAAACCCACTAACGCACAACCGACACTAATATAAACAGAGGTCGGGAAGGTAAAGAGCAGAACGGGTATAATAGGAATAAATCCAGCGACAAAGTAGCTAACTATCATAAGACTACTGCCAATGAGCAGATTGTCAGAATGATGATTGTCTAACTGATGGACTGTTCGCTCGCTGAGGAATTGTCCGGCACCCATTGATAACGCTTCAACAATGATAGTGACACTCGCAGCGAGAAGAATGGTTGAGGGGTTGTGACTCCCCGCACTTACTCCAGCAATAACTCCGGTGGTGGAAACCAAACTATCCTCAATGCCAAACAGGACACTGCGTACATAGTCCTGCTGGAGTTTTATCATATGTATATAGTACCGCTGCTATTGATTGTGACAATTAACGCAAGCGATAATAAAAACCGCCAGTTGGCAGAGCGGTAATTGCCAAATAGTCAGATTATCGGCTCAGTTGATGATTGGTCTGGATGAGTGTTACCGTGTAATCTAGGCTAGTCTAGCAAAGGCTGCATGAGCTGAGCGATGGCTTGCATTTCGTTAGTAGTGAGAACAGCTACGGTAACAGGTGAGTTTGTGGGGCTGATAACGGCGTTGGTGCTATTTGTCTGATCATTCAGTGATGGGTCCAAATGAATACCTAGTCCATCAAGATTGTCACAGATACGCTGACGAATAATACTTGATCGTTCGCCAGTGGTAGCAGTAAAGACCAGGAGATCTAAGCCGTTGAGGAGGGCGGTGTAGGCACCAATGTATTTTTTGATGGCAGTGACATAGGCGCTGAGAGCTAGCTGGGCCGAGGGCTGGCTGTTTTCAAGTTCGAGTAATTTTCGGATGTCGTCACTTAATTCGCTGAGCCCGAGTAGTCCAGACTGCGTATTGAGATACTCCTCTAATTCAGACAGACTTAATTTTTTAGCTTGGGAAAGCTTGATGAGAGCGCCAGCGTCAATGTTGCCAACGCGAGTGGCCATGATCAAACCTTCCAGGGGAGTGTAGCCCATGGAATTGTCGATACTACTGCCGTCCTGAAGGGCCGTAAGACTAGCCCCGCCTCCCAGATGACAAACGATAATACGGGGCGGCACATGGCCGAGCAAAGAGGTTATTTTTGGCAGGAGAGATTGTACGGAGATGCCGTGATATCCGAAACGATGCAGATCTAACAGGGTGGTGTCGGAAAAGGGGATAGCGTAATGGCGGCTGGCGGCGGGGATGGTGGTATGGAAAGCGCTGTCGGAAATACCCACAAGAGGGAGCTTGGGAAAGATGGCGGATAATTGCTCGAGTTCTTCTAGTAGAGGGTTGAGATGAAGGGGCGCACTTTGACGCGCAGCGGATAATTGCTGCCGATAGTCCAGGTCGATAATTTTGTGCTGAGTGAAGGGACTGCCCGCAGCGACGACCCGAATACCGATAGCCGTGATGCTGGCCGGGTTAGAGATCACTTTTTCCGCTAATATTTTTTGTAAAAAGTGGTCGACGGCGGAGGCAAAAATAGCGGGTTCAATTTTGTTGGTAACCGCCGAGCCGGGGGATTTGAAGGTGACAAAATAATGATCTTGGTCCTTTTCAAAATGGGCAAAAAATAATTCTTTACCACCCTGGTAAAGGGCATATTTCTTGGAGGAGCTTCCAGGATTTACGATCAAGTAATATTGTGCCATTGCCAGTTGGTTATATCAGCGGCGTCAACGCCAAAAGCTTGGATATACTTATGATGGTTCTCTAGTTTTTTCCGGTATTTCTTGTCGAGCTGACTGGCTTTAGCCGCGGGAATTATATTCTGATGGGATAAAGCAGCGAAAGCGTCCGTAGCTAGATCGAAACGGCTGGTTTTGTTGAGGACTTGCATATCAAAAGGAGTGGTAGTTGACCCATTTTCAGTATAACCATGAATGGAAAATCTTGTCGTGTCGTCACAGTAATCAAACAGAATTTGTTTGATAGTTTGGGGATAGCCATGGAAGTTGATAATAATAGGCTTGTTCGGAGTGAAGAGCTGATCAAAAGTATCCTTAGACAGAGGATTGTCATTCGGGCCTAAGCCTGTGCAGGAAAGGGAAGTGATATTGATAAACCTAACGGCTACGTTCGGGGTCTCGTGCTTAATAATGTCGATGGCGGCTAACACTTCTTTGGTCAAATAGTCACCGGCGGCGGCAAAGACAAGGTCGGGATTATCATCGCTGGCAAAGTCCCAGATCATAACTCCCTGCTCCAATTGTTGGCGGGCCAGCGCGGGAGTCAGCCAGCGCGGTTCTAGTGTTTTGCCGGCGACCAGGATATTAATTTCTTTGGTCGATCGCAGCATTCTATCTAAAGCGGCCAAGGTGGTGTTCCCGTCTGGTGGAAAGTAGATATTCACAAAGTTGCCTTGCCGTTGCAGCATGTCATCGATAAAGCCGGGATTTTGGTGGGAGAATCCGTTATGTTCTTGGCGCCAACCGGAAGAAGTTAAAATATAGTTCATAGAGGGAAAATCACCGCGCCATTTAATATTCCGGGCGACGTTAATAAATTTTGCGTACTGGTCGGCCATACTAATAATGACTTGAATGAAAGCTTCATAAGAAGCAAATATGGCATGGCGTCCAGTTAGAACATAGCCTTGAGCTAAACCTTGCAAACTGTGTTCGCTCAACATTTCAATGACGCGGCCGATTAGACTCATGTCACCATCCCATTCCTGCCTGGGCCAGACAAACGCCCGAGCGGTGGACGCAAAAATTTGATCTAGCTTGTTGGAATAGGTTTCGTCTGGAGAAAAGAAACGAAAGTTTTTATTTCCCTCATTTAATTTAAAAACTTCATTGAGATAAAGACCGGCTCGCCGCATGCTACTGGAACCAATCGTGCCAGGGACAGAGGTATCCTCGGCAAACTGATCAACCGGGGGAAGTTGCAGGGGGGTGTAAACTTTTTTTCCACCGAAAGCGTGATAGTTATTGCCCATGGCGAGATTCTTAGCTGGCACTAAATTTTTAATTTCATCAATAAAGCCAGAATGCTTATCGAATAGTTCATCGAAGCGATAGGATTCTAACCAACCTGCCAGGGCTGTTAGTTCTTCCCGGTCGGTTTTGGGTTCTTTGAGAACAACTTGGTGGGATAAGTGATTACCTTCGATTTTTTTGCCATGCAGCTCTTTGAGGCCAGTCCAACCTTTGGGGGTCTTGAGAATGATCATCGGCCAGCGCGGCGCCGTGGGGGATGCAGCTTGCTGCAGATCGCGGATTGCCTGATAGCTTTGTTGCAAGGTTGTTTGCATGGTTTGGTCGATATTGTCCCCAGCGACAATGTGCGGCTCGTAGCCGTAACCACTAAAGAGACTTGTTAACTCTTGGTCGCTCATCCGGCCGAAGATGGTAGGGCCGGAAATTTTATAGCCGTTCAAATGCAGGATGGGTAGAACTGCACCATTGGTGGCAGGGTGGATGAATTTATTAATGTGCCAGGCAGTGGCTGTCGGTCCGGTCTCAGCTTCACCGTCACCAATCATACAGGCTACGATTAAATCAGGATTGTCGAGAATTGCACCATAAGCAGTAGCGAGGGCATAGCCTAATTCCCCTCCTTCGAGAATTACTCCAGGAGTACCGGGATTGCAGTGGCTGGGGAAGCCATATGGCCAGGAAAAGCTTTTGGAGACATAGGCAATACCGTCTGGAGTGTGCGTCGCTTTGGGGTAGTAGCGCTCCAATGTTTTTTCTAAAAACAGATTAGCTTGGATAGCCGGAAAAGCATGACCGGGTCCCAGCACAAAAAGAATCTTGGCTTGAGTGGATTTAATGAGCTGGTTGAGGTGGGCATAGGTGAAGTTGATACCTGGGCAAGAACCCCAGTGGCCGAGAAGGCGAGGTTTAATATCGTCCGGTTGCAGAGGCCGTTCAAGCAGGAAATTATCCTGCAGGAAAATTTGTGTAACAGTTAAGTAGTTAGCACAGCGTACATATTTTTGTATTCCGTCCAATATTTGATCCATCGGTTAATTTTATATTAAATAGGCGCAGAAGCAATCTATAAATAATCACAGCTGCGTTGGTAAACAACACCTCAGCTTCTATATAATACATACAAGAGATGAACAAGAAGACAAGAGGTTGAGGGATGAAGACGTGGATTAGTGCTATGGCGACGATAAATAGGCGTGGGTATAATGGGCGCTACCTATGAAAATGAAGTGGCTGATCGTCGTATTAGTGATGACAATATTGGTATTAGGATTAGTGTGGTCCATCAATAATAATCGACCACAGCTAGTAGAGTTAGATAAAACAGCACCGACACAGGAAAGGCAACTGGAGAACAGTTACACAGAAAAGCCTGTGCCATTAGTCGGGCAAGTTAGTGAGTCCGAAGAGAGGGTTGTGGCCGAGGGCGGGCCGGAAACGAATCCGGTCTCGCTGATTGCTTTCGCAGAGCAAGAGTTTAATGGATATGACTTCAAGGTAGGCTCGGTGCTGGATAATAACGAGGCATATACGCGTTATTACATAACTTACGAGAGCGGCGAGCTGACAATTTCCGGCATAATGAATGTTCCAAAAGGAGAGGGGCCATTTCCGTTGTTACTACTTAACCATGGCCATATTGATACCAGTGTTTATACGAACGGTCGAGGGTTGAAACGAGAACAAGATTATCTAGCCAGGCAGGGTTATGTTGTCATTCATTCTGATTATCGTGGACATGCGCAGTCGGATGACGATCCGGAAACAGATCAGTGTTTACGGCTGGGTTATGCGGAAGATGTGATCAATGCAATTTTGGCGGTCCGGGCAGCTCAGCTGCCATATGTTGATACCGAACGCATCGGCATGTTAGGCCATTCAATGGGAGGCGGGGTGGCGTGGCGGATTGCGGTGACCCAGCCAGACCTGGTGGATGCTTATGTTCAATTTGCTCCAGTTAGTGCTGATGAAAGAGATAATTTTGAGAAGTGGACGCAGCGGCGCACAGAAGTCGCGCGACAAATTGTCGAGCGTTATGGAGCGCCGAATGAAAATCCAATGTTCTGGGACAACATTTCTCCAATCAGCCTTTTAAATAAGGTCGCGGTGCCGGTGATGATTCATCACGGAACGGCCGATGACTCAGTCCCGCTGGAGTGGTCCCAGAGGGCGAGCGAAGTATTGCGAGCGGCGGGCAAGGAGGTCACATTGTTTGTCTATCCGGATGAGCCGCATGAATTTATTGATGCTTGGCCGCTAGTGATGCAGCGAACTACCGCTTGGTTTGACGAGAACGTAAAAAATAAAGAGTAAACTCTAACAAAGAAGATTGTGGGGCGTTGTTTGCTTTCAATAGGGCAGTCTTTTAGTCTGGTAGTGTCTCTTAGTTGAGATGAGTGTGGGAAGAATACTTTTGACGATTAATTATTATGATAAAAAAGCAAAGCTTAGGGCTGTTAGCAATGACGGTTTTAGCGGTATGGCCGGTAGTGATTTGGGCAGGCATGCAACCTTGGTCGGTTAGATTCGCCGGTTATGGCGCAACAATGGTTTCTTTAGCACAGATTTCCGGTTTGGTGGGCATTACCCTATTCGCCCAGGTCCTGATTCTGGGATCCAGGGTGGCCTGGCTGGAGAACTATTTTGGCGGTTTGGGTAGAATGTACGTTATACATCATCAGGCGGGCGGATTAGCATTGATATTATTATTATTTCATCCTTTGTTCACGGCAGCGGCCGGGTTGCCGGTGTCATTAGCGCAAGCAGGCGCTCTAATTTGGCCGTTACAGAGCTGGGTAATATTGCTCGGCTGGGCTGCCTTGGGATTAATGATCTTATTGTTGGTGCTAACGTTTTATTGCCGGCCGGAATATCAAATATGGCAATTTACACATAAATTTCTAGGCGTGGCTTTTTTCTTAGGAGCCTTACATGTCTGGCTAGTACCTAGTGATATTGCGCACAATGGATGGTTGAGGTGGTATATTTTTAGTTTGGGAGCTATAGCGTTAACGCTTTACATTAGGCATTCAATTTTATATGCGCACAGGAAATATTGGTATCAGGTGGAACGAACAGAGAAACTGAACGAAGCAGTGTGGCGCGTTGTGATGACAGCAGAAAAACAGACGATGTCCTTTCGAGCGGGACAGTTCGCTTGGTTTAGATTTATTGATGGGGAAGTATTGGCGGAAAGGCACCCGTTTTCAATGGCGTCGGCGCCAAACGATGATTATCTGGAAATTATTGTAAAGGATTTAGGAAATTTTACTCATGCGTTTGGCCGATTGGCGCCAGGAACAAAAGTGGAAGTGCAAGGGCCATATGGGCGATTTAATTTCCAATACAGCCGGTATAAAAGACAGATATGGATCGGCGGAGGAATTGGCCTGACGCCATTTATGAGTATGGGCCGTGATTTACGGTTGGATGTTTATAGCGGGTATACGATTAATTTAATATTGGCGGTGCGCAATGCGTCAGAGACATTCGCGCTTGATGAAATATACGCGATGGAAAAGGCAGCGAAGGGAAGGTTGCGGGTGCAGATATGGTACTCAGACGAGAAAGGTTTCTTGACGGTAGAAAGTATTAAGGAATTGTCGGGAAAAGAGATGCAAGGAACATCTTTTTATATTTGTGGCCCTCCCACAATGATGGCTAGTTTGCGGGAGCAGTTGTTAAAGGAAAAAATTGCGGATAGGGATATTCATAGTGAAGGATTTGAGCTTTAAGCATATTGATATGGATATGAGCAGAATAATTAAGCCTCTTGTGACAATATCACTGTTTATCTTTGTGGCAGCTGTAACTGGTCTGTTAGCGGCATATGCGATGGGTGGTTGGGGAACCAAGGGAAGTGGGAATAGCCGAGAGGGAAGTGCAGGACCAGAGACCAGCCGACAACCTTTATCAACTGGCGCTAGTCCGTCTGGTATTTCAATGGCGGAATTAGCCAAGCATAATCAGGGAAATGATTGCTGGCTCTTGATTAAGGGGGAAGTTTACGATGTGAGCAGTTTTATCAATCAGCATTCTGGCGGGAAGGGATCCATAATCAATAACTGCGGGCAGGAGGTTACAGGAATATTCGCTTCAATCCACACTAACCGGGCCTGGAATTTATTAACCCAATATAAAGTAGGCAGTTTAATGTCGGTCACAGATACTGAGACGGAGAGTGCAGCAAATACCGTTTTGACAAATATGGACACAGCCAGAGTTGCTTTGCGGCAGAAGTATCCGGAGATGAATATTGTTGATATTAAAGCAGGCACCCAAGACGAGATGGTGGCGAAGGTGGTGTATGATGGGGCTTTATTGGAATTGCATTTGGATGGGCCGGGTCGGGTGATCAGTCAGGAAACAGTTAGCGACGAGCAGGACTGGGAGCCGTGGAGCGATGACGATGATGACTAACGCAAAATGACAGCAGCGGTTGAGGGCGGCGGCCGCACGTTGGTTTTTGACCGGGAAAAAGTACAGGCTAGGCAGACATTATTCGTGAGGGTGTATAATAAGATGATTAATCCTTCAATTTACCTATGAATAAGTATCACACAAGTTTTTTTAATATTTTATTATTAGCGCTGTTGGTATTATTAATACCAGCAACATCCTTGGCTGGCTTTGATGCGGGTGCGCATAAGCGAGATTATATCAATCGCTGGGCAGCGCGAGTGGAAAAACAAATAGCTCGTTTGATGGATCGTTACTGCGAACAGTTCGCCCGTTATCAGGAAAAATACGGGTCAAGCTTACCGGGGTTTTGCGAGGACGAACCAGCTGACCCAGAGCCTACGCCCAGTCCTTCACCTAGTCCCAGCATTTCATCAAGCCCGTCGCCGACGCCAAGCGAATCGCCAAGTCCCACACCTACACCCAGTCCCAGTCCTTCACCCAGTCCCAGCTCATCGCCAAGTCCCACTACTGCCCCGACCTCTAGTATCGTGTTAAGTGAGATTTATTATGATGTGGATGCAGCACATGGCGCCGAAACAACTAATGAGTGGGTGGAAATTCGCAATAGCACGGACACAGCCGTTGATGTTAGCGGTTATATGTTAACGGATGCGACGACGAATGATGTTTTGCCGGCGGGAACGATTGTACCGGCCAATGGGTATTTATTAATTACTGACGAAAGCTCAACTATTACCTTTTGGACGATTCCGGCCGGCTCTCCGGTCGTGGTATTGGGCAGCGCTATCGGCAACGCTTTAGGTAATAGTGGCGATGTGCTGCGTCTGAAAGATGCTGGCGGCATAGAGCTAGATGCGGTCAGCTGGGGTAATAATGTTTCTGCTTTTGATCCCGCGGTGCCGGTGGTAGCAGAAGGATCGTCTATCTCTAGGGTAAGCGGTGGGGCTGATACTGATACGGCTGCAGACTGGATAACCTTGACGACACCAACTCCGGGAGAATAGTCAATTTGATCGGGGGCTGATCAAAGCATGACGTGAAAGTTATATAAGGAGTTTTTGCGGTATTAATAAGGCCGTTAAGAAATAGTGCTTGACAAAAAAGAGCCCCAACAGTAGTTGTTGGGGCATGTGTCGCCGCACTCACCTCTAATTTAGAACGAACTCACCAGCAACCATCCCACACCGAGAAAAAGAAATCCCATTGCGTTCGCGAGCTTAAAGAAGCATGACTGTTGTTGTTGCCGCAGAGCCCAGAACTCACGGGCATTTGCGCCTACAAGACAACCGAAAGAGAAACCTATTAGTAACGAACCTGCGAGGTGAACAACACTATCTGCCATGGTCCAACTCCTTCCAATAAAGGACGTGATGTAGGGAAGGAAGTCTTCACTATTTGATGCGAAAATGACTACTTCCTTCCCTAGGAGGTGGACCTATTTAGAGCGTCGCCAGAGCGCACACACCTAAGAAAGCTGCGCATTAACAATGTGAGGCCAGATTCATCTGGAATCTGGGAACAGGAGTTGATGCTCTGTCGAGCATCTTTAAAAGTATGCCATAAGTAGCTATGTTTGTCAAATCTATTTCGCTCTACGTGCCACCATGCCAACAACGTTGATTGGCAACAAAAACCGCGAAATCATTGGCAAATCCGCAGTTTCCTGCCTGTGATTGGCTTAGACTAATTCCGCTGTTTTCCGGGTCCCGTGGTGGCAGTATAGCCTTTCGATAATCTAGCACTATTTCGGAAACGCCGGGCAGAATCACACCTCGACTGCCGATGCCTTAGGGGATTTCAGGTCCATGGGAATCCAGGCTAGAGCCCGCGGTAGGTTGGGAGGCAGGAAATCGGTTGATCCTGCCGAGCCTCGCATCCGGATGGCCCAGGCCACGAACCGAGACAAGAGCATAAACATCAAGAACGTCTACAGGACACTGAAGACTTCGCGGTCGCCACTGTATCCGCATGCGATGATGGCGCGAATGTGAAAGAAGTCGACACTGGAGCGGTTTAGCGTGTAGAGCAATTCGATTTCCATTTTATCCCCACCTATGGCATGGTCATCAGCTACCCCGTTCAGGGCGTAGCCGGTGACTATTTCTCTCACACTGAAGGGGATAAACCATGGTTAACGTGTTGCTCTGGCTGTTGACTGCATTTGTCCTGTTGGTTGTGGCGTCCACTATATTTCAGCTTGGCCGGACCAGTCTGCTGATAGAATCAGCTGACTACCGACAGACAATGTGGAGACCCCTCTCAAGTCTCAGCGGCAAAACCATCGTCGTCGTCGGAATGACTCTTCAACTCTTATCATTGGCATTCCACATGGGCTCACTGTCTTGGCGGGGTACTGAACCTTTTAGTGATGTTGTTCTTGCTAGTTCCTTTAGTATCCTCTTTGCCCTGGTGATTGGGGTGCCCGTTTTCAACGAGCTGTATGCTCGTTACTGTCACCGGTTTGATCAGAGCCGTAGCCACGAGGACAAACCGTGACGATCGTAGCTGCACCCATACAACTTACTAGTTCCTTCCGACCTAGCCTCCCGGCGGGTCTTTTTATTTCAGGCTTTGACGTATTCCGACTAACCAACAGGACAGGAGATTTCCGGATGACCAATGTCCGCCACGAGTCGGCCATAGCAGAGCGCCGTATCCACTTTGGCAAACGGTGACGGCTAGCCCACTCCTGAAGAATGACAAGCGTACGCTCAACGACTCAATGCTCGCCCGAGAAAAACGCTTAATTTTTACACACCTGCCGAGAAGTTTTATTCTTTAATTACAAAGCGGAGGATTGCGTTAGTTTTTTGAAGTCAGCCCACAAACGCTTGACACTAATCTGTATTTATATTAGGATAAAGGAATTACTTTGAATCGCGCATTTAGTGCGAGGTAATGGACTCGAGCCTAGGGCATATAATGTGACCTAATCGCAACCGGGTCATAGATAAATTATATGTCACAAAAACAACACTCTGGGCAGGGCGTTACCTTTTCAGATTTAGGAATTTCCCCAAAACTGTTAAAGGTTCTGGCAGGATTAAAATTTAATATTCCGACGCCGATCCAGTTGAAAGCTATTCCGATAGCGTCAACCGGCAAGGATGTGATTGGTATCGCCCAAACCGGGACGGGCAAGACTTTAGCGTTTGCTTTGCCTATGCTGCAGCAAATTGCCCGATGGAAAAAACAGGGATTAATTTTAGTACCAACCAGGGAGCTGGCCATTCAAGTGGAGGAACAATTTTCGATGGTCGGTAAGAGCTTTGGCTTACGCCATGCACTGTTAATCGGGGGCGGAGCGATGGGACGGCAAGTTGAGGAAATTCGTCGGAAGCCGCACGTGATCATTGCCACCCCGGGGCGGCTGATTGATCATTTACAGACGAAACGTCTAAGTTTGAGCCGCGTGGGTATACTGGTGTTAGACGAAGCAGATCGGATGCTAGATATGGGATTTGCCCCGCAAATAAAACAGATATTGGGACAGGTGCCAAAGGAGCGTCAAACCATGTTGTTTTCTGCAACTATGCCAGCGGAAATAGTAAAGATTGCCACAACCCACATGAAGCTGCCGGTTCGAATTGAAATTGCGCAGACCGGAACAGTAGCGGAGCAAGTGGACCAAGAGTTATTTATTGTGCGCAAAGAAGACAAGAGTCGTTTACTCGAGAAGCTGCTCAATGAATATAAAGGGACGGTCTTAGTGTTCTCACGAACTAAGCACGGCGCCAGAAAATTATGTCGAGCAGTTAACTGTATGGGACACGAGGTAGCAGAAATCCATTCTAATCTATCGTTAGGGCAGCGACGGAAATCGATGGAAGGATTTAAGTCAGGCAGATACCGCGTGCTGGTGGCGACGGATATTGCCGCGCGAGGCATTGATGTCCGTGACATTGAATTAGTGGTGAATTTTGATTTGCCGGACAGCCCGGATGATTATGTGCATCGAGTGGGAAGAACAGGCCGGGCAGGAAAAGTTGGACGGGCCATTTCCTTTATCATGCCAGATCAGCGGGGAAAAGTGCGGACCATTGAGCGGTTAGTGCGTCAGCAATTGCGTGTTTCACCGCTGCCGGAATTGCCTGCTCATCGTCCAGTACCGCATGAGACAAAGTACCGCGGGCAGCAGGGCAGATATGACCGTACGAATAATAGGCAGACGATGGGTTTTAACCAATCACGACCGCGAGCCGGAGGGGGCAGGTCTAGCGGCAAGTGGCCCAACTCATACCCAAGGAAGCAAAACAATCAAGCTGGGGGTAGGGGCCATTGGAGCCAGACAGATAGACCGATCAAAGCGACAGGGACGCGAGTTGACCGCCAGGGTGGCCAGCGGCAAGATTTGGCTCGCATTCATACCTAAAAATATATGTCGTCTAACATTAGAAACGTGGCGATTATTGCCCACGTTGATCACGGAAAAACTACCTTGGTTGATGCACTGCTGCGTCAATCAGAATCTTTTCGTATTAAGGACGATGAGGCCAATTTAATCATGGACTCGAATGTGCTGGAAAGAGAACGTGGCATTACGATTTTTTCCAAAAATGCCGCTGTCCAGTATCAAGGATGCAAAATAAATATTATCGACACTCCCGGACATGCTGATTTTGGCGGCGAAGTCGAACGAATTATGACGATGGTGAACGGTGTCTTGCTGCTGGTGGATGCCAAAGACGGACCCATGCCGCAGACGAAGTTTGTGCTGAAGAAAGCGCTGGAAAAAGGCCATAAAGTGATTGTGATTATTAATAAGATCGATGTGCCGCAAGCGCGTGTTGACTGGGTGTTAGATCAAACGTTCGGACTGTTCGTGGATTTAGGGGCGACGGATGCGCAGGCTGATTTTCCTGTGCTTTACGCGTCAGCTATCCAGGGAAAGGCTGGGGCGGAACCGACTTTAGACAAAATGGAAAATATTACCCCGCTCTTTGATGCAATCATTAAATATATACCTGCGCCTTCGGTCAATAATGGAGCCATGCAAATGCTGGTAGTAAATGTGACCTATGATTCGTATAAGGGGCAAATCGCGATTGGCCCGCTTGTCAGCGGCCGTCTAAAGAAAGGGCAGAGTGTGGCGCGCATTGAAGCGGATGGCACGATCAAACCGGCGAAACTAACGAGTGTCATGACCTTTGATGGCCTCAGCAGGGTGGAGACCGATGATGTTGTGCCGGGGGATATTGTGGCGGTGGCTGGTATCGAGGCCGTTAAAATTGGCGAGACAATCGCCGATGCAGAGAATCCGCAGCAGTTGCCGGTTATTATGATTGATGAGCCGACGGTTAAGATGAGCTTCGCGGTAAACACTTCACCGTTGTCTGGAACAGAAGGGGAGTTTTCTACGTCCCGACATTTAAAGGCGCGATTGATGCGTGAAGTGCTGGCGGATGTGGCGTTAAAGGTGGAAGTAAACAGTTCGTCCGATGCTTCATTTACCGTGTTTGGCCGGGGCGAGCTGCATGTGGAAATTTTGATAGAGAAAATGCTGCGTGAAGGATATGAGTTTGAAGTGGGCAAGCCGCGAGTCATTTTTAAGGAAGAAAACGGGAAGAGATTAGAGCCGTTTGAGGATGTCTATATTGAGTGCCCCGATAATTATTCCGGCACGGTCATTGAGAAAATGGGCAAACGCAAAGGCGAGATGAAAGACATGAAAGTAGAAAAGGGGTTGACCAAGATGCATTTTTTATTGACGACCCGGGGTTTGATCGGGTACCGATCGGAATTCCTGACCGATACACGCGGTGAAGGAATTATCAATACTTTGTTTAATAGTTACCAGCCCTACTTGGGCGATATTGAAACACAGCAACATGGGTCTCTAGTGGCGCATGAGGCAGGAGTAAGCACGCATTATGGTTTGGTGGCAGCGCAAGGCCGTGGGGTAATGTTCATCAAACCAGGAACGAAAGTTTATGAGGGGATGATCGTGGGGCAAAATTCCCGTGCCACCGATATCGACGTAAATGTGTGCAAAGAGAAGAAGCTGTCTAATATGCGGGCAGTGGGAGATGGAGCCGCGGAAGGTTTACACTCGCCTCGAGACTTGAGTTTAGAAGAAGCGATTGAATATTTGGGTGATGATGAACTGCTGGAGGTCACACCGAAGAGTCTGCGGCTGCGCAAAATGCATCTGACAAAGATTGAAAGAAAACGAGTGAGGAAGAAAACGAGTGAATAAATAAGTAAAATAATAAAGAGATAATTCAAGTAAGGTGCCGGCAGTGCGAGAGGCTGCCTTGTTTGTGTACGGGGGGTCGTGAAAATTTATTACCTTTGCTAAGGTAGGTATATGGCATGGATTAAGTGGCTATCAGGTCTGGCGGTCGGCGTCGTCGTCCTTCTTTTGTTATTGAGCCCAGTCAAATATTATCGGACGGTGAGTGAAGGAACGGATGTGTATGAAGCGCATTATGTTTTATATGGCGACCGGATACAGGAACAAAGAGTGCAAATAGATCATGAGTTAGTGGGGATAGGAGCGATAGCAGTAGATTTCCGCCGCTCGCAGAACTTGAAACCACTGGAAGTGACAGTGCGGACGCTGGATGGAGAGATAGTGTCTCGGGGAAAAATTTCTCCCGACAAGGTAGCAGACGATAGCTTCGTCTGGGCTGAATTGAGCGAGAGGGTAGAACGCCGGGGCGAGGTAGTTATTGAATTCAAAGCACCACAGGCGGAAGTGAAGAATCCGGTGGGGCTACGTTTTGAAAAGGAGAGTGGGCACGTAGCGTTGGGGCTGCTGGAGAGGGTGTCGTTAGCCCAGAGAACTGTGATTTGGACACAAGATCATCCGGACAGAGCGTTAAGGCTATGGCTGGTGGTCACGGGCGGATGTTTAATAGCGCTTATTTTGAGCTTGGCTGGCATACAAAGAAGGATAGGCAAATTGAGTGTAACTACTTGGCTGATTATTGGACTGGCCATTATTACATTGTTAGTGCGAATTAGGACGGCGGTGCAGGTGGAAAGCGTATTTGGCGGAGATGCTTTTAACTATTTAATTCAGAGCCAGGCTTGGTTGGCTGGTGACAATCCATTTGCGGAGGAATTTAGAAGAAAGGCGCCATTTTTACCATTTTTGTTATTACCGGGGTGGCTGGGACTGATTGATCCGATCGTGTGGGGAAGAATTATTAGCATGATCGCGGCAGCGGGAGCGGTAGTGATGCTGCCCCGATTGTTAATGTTTTTTCAAATACCGCGTCAATTGGCGCTGGGGGCAGGATTATTGTTGGCTGTTAATAGAAATTTTTGGTGGGAGTCGGTGCATGGTTTGGCTAATACTTTGTATGCCGCGCTGATAGTGGGGGCAGTGTATGCATTTATGCTGCACCGCAAGAAATATGGCAGATATTTAGTTGGGGTATTGGTGGGATTGACGACATTAACGCGATGGGAGGGAGGAGCAGTCGCGGCAGTACTGTTGCCAGCGGTGTGGATTTGGCATCGATTAAATATTAAAACAATTATTTATAGTGGCTGGCCGGCGTTAGTTTTGGTGGCAGTTCCTTTTGTCTTCTGGCCAATCACTGGTGAAACTGGCATGCGAACTGTGGCTGATATCGCGGGTGACGGGGGACTGAAACTGGCTTATTCATGGGGCGATTTTGTCGGCAACCTGGAAGGGCTAGAGCTTTTCTTGGGAAGAAACTGGATTTTGGTGGAAGGGGTGGGTGAGCAGTTGGGGTGGCTGGCGGGTGGTTTGGCGAGTGGTCTAGTTTTAGGCTTCTGGCACCGGAAAAAATACTGGATTTATAGCGGACTGGTGAGATTTCTGCCTTATGGGCTGATAATTATTTTATTGGTCGTATTAGCGGGCAGTTCGCGGGAGAGCTACAAATACCTGACGATGGTTTTGACGGCACTGACGGGGGCGGGCTGGGGAGCAAGTCTCGTGATCAAACCGAAATTTAGTATACCGGTGGGCCTAATGCTGATTGGTCAAGTGTTGGTGATAACCATGATATTGCCGAAGTCGAGATATTATTTACAGTTGATTCCCTTCTTATGTGCGGGGTTGATATTTGGCTTGTGGATGATCAGCGATTGGCGGCGGTCATCTGTAAGCCGAGTGGGCACGATTTTGTTGGTCGGAGTTTTCTCGATGATGGTTTATTTGGACAGTGCGCGGGCGATGCCCGGCACGATAAGCGGCTATAATGAGAAATCCGGCAATCATACGGTCGTGACGCAAGCGTGCAAATACTTATTAGACAAGCCAGGAAATGTGGGAGTGGTTGAAGAAAGCGATCTGCCGGCACGGGTTTACTTAACTTTAGAGCGGACGAGAATTTTTCCCATCGAATGGGCAGAGAATATGGAAGATTTAACCGATGAGGAGATTTATAGGTGGCTCGAGGAATTTAATATCAGCTACATGATCGAGACAACTGCTCAACCAGTGTTTGATATAGTTGAACGGCACCCGGATGATTTTGAGTTTCTGAAGAAATTTAGCAGCCGGTACACGGAAGAGGAAGCGACGGTATATCGGGTAAAAAAATAGGAAAACAGTGACGTCGGATTGGTCGAAGAGCAGGGAGTTTGGCGGTTAGGCCGGTTTTTTGCTGAGATCGGTATAGAGGTCAATGAATTGCTGAATGACAGTATCGATGGCGTGGTTTTGAATACGTGCCAGACTGGCTTGGCCCATGCGCCGTAAAAGTGGCTGGTCGGCAAGCAGACGAAGTAAATGCCGGGCAAACTGCTCGTGGTCATGGGCTGAGAATAATAAGCCATTCTCGTCAGCAGCAACGAGCTCAGGAAGGGCTACGGAGTTGGCCGCGACAACGGGAAGACCGCAGGCCATGGCTTCCATGGTGGCGATGCTTTGTAATTCGGCGGTACTGGCGGTAGTGAATATTTGGGCTGAGCAGTAGAGGGCAGGCAGATCCGGGGCGGGAACAAAACCGGTAAAAGTAACAGCCTGGTCGATTTTTAATCGCCTGGTAAGGTGACGCAGGTGATGAGCGGCGCTGCCATTTTTCGAGCCGACGACGACCAGGTGGATAGGCCTGGTTTGGAGCACTTGGGCCACTGTGTGCAGGATGGTGTCGATGTTTTTTTCTTTATCTAAGCGGCCAACGGTGATGATGGTGGGCAAGTTAGGCAGCCGGTATTTTTTTCTAACCGCTGGCGTGTCGTAGTGGGGATTAAATTTTTTCAGATCAATGCCATTGGAAATAACTTGAACAGGTTTGGTGAAACCGTGTTCGATCAGAAGATTAGCAGCAGTTCGGGTAGGTGTGGTGACGGCGTCCAAGGAAGCAAAGTAATTAATGCATTGCTGCCACAGTTTAGCGTTGAGACGGGCTTCGACAGCCGGGGGGAGGCGCAAATAATGAGTTAAGTTATCCGGCATAAAATGGTTAGTACCAACGATGGGGATACGTAACTTTCTGGCCTGACGAACGACGGCCTGGGAAAGCCAGAAATGTCCCTGGGCATGAATGATATCTGGTTGAAACTGTTTGATGGCAGAAGCGATGGTTCGCTGATTCAGGCGCGGTACGGCGATGCGCATATTGTTGATATACAAGGGAACTGAACGTATGCCGAGGGTAGTAACTTTGTCTTGTAGATATTTTTCTTGGCGGCCTGATCGGGAGGGGGCGATGACCTGGACCTGATGCGAGTGCTCAGTCAGTCTTTGGGCTAAACGATAGGTGAAATAAGCAGCGCCATTGACGTGCGGCGGGTAAGTATCGGTGACAATAAGAACTTTCATAATTGAGATGACAATTCAGTAAATAAAGAGGTGCGATGACTATAGTAACTATACTGCTTGCAAGCAAGGAAGATAGGTTGGGCGCCGCAGCGTGAGGGGAAAGAGCGAGCCAGTTGGGACTGATACGGACTGGATGTTTACGTGAGGTCCCTTATACTAGAGGTATGGCGGGATGGATTGTTTATGCACTTTTGTCGGCGGCTTTCGCGGGGCTGGTCGCGATTTTTGGAAAAATTGGCATCAAGGACATTGATTCCACTTTAGCGACCACGGTCCGGTCGGTTATTATGGCAGGGTTTTTACTCATCACAGCCTTGGTGCTTGGCAAAGTGAAGTATCTATCTTCGATTGATAATAAAGCGTTATTCTTCATCACATTGTCCGGAATAGCCGGGGCGTTGTCGTGGTTAATGTATTTTGTGGCGTTGCGAACAGGTCCGGCGTCCGGTGTAGCGGCAGTCGATCGGTTAAGTGTTGTGTTTGTGCTAGTCTTCGCGGTGCTTTTTCTGGCCGAGCAGCTAACGTGGCGAACGGCTATGGGTGCGGGATTTATCACGATTGGTGCGATCTTGATGACTATTCGTTAGCGAAAGGAGCGGTAAAAACTAATAAACACAAATCATCCCATTAATGATGGGTGTGATTAGCGTTAAATTGGCAGAGAAGGTGTAATAATAAGTGTCTGCTCAAGCTTGGGGTGGTAAGAACAGATAGATTGTTTTATGGTGAGATGACTATGTTCAATAACTCGATCAAAGAAAAATTACCAGAATTATTAGCGGAACTAGAGAAGCAGCCGCTACGGGTATGTGTTGAGCCAACCAATGCATGTAACGCGTTGTGTTCTTTTTGCGCGAACAAAGATTGCAAGCGTGAGCGCAAGATTATGAATTTTGAGCAGTACAAAAAAACCTTAGCACAAATTATGGAGACGGGCAGTAAGGAGCTAAAGTTCACACCAATTATCGGTGATCCGTTCGTAGACCCGGGTTTTTTAGAAAAGGTTAAATATGCTAAATCGCTTAATTATTTCGAAGTAATATACACGTTTTCCAACATGATTGGAGCTAGTTATGAAAAAGCGGACGAGATAGTTAATAGCGGCTTAACTCAGTTGATGATATCGACTTGTTTACAGGGCCGGGAAGATTATAAGCGCATCTACGGGGTTGATCGATTTGATCAAGCCATGAAAAATATTTTGACACTACTGGAAGCGAATCATAAATTTGGCAACCCGCTAGACATCAGCCTTTGGTTAAGGCATGACAAGGGCTTTAATTTAAAAGCCAGTCCTTTCTATCAGAAAATGCTGCGGTATACTAGTAAGATTAATGTGCTTAATGACGATTATGACAACTGGTCCGGCAAAGTTAAGGAAGAGGATTTACCGAAAGGCCAGAAGTTCAAGAAGAAAAAAGACAATACTTGGCCGTGCGCGCAATACTACAATGGTTTAGTGGTCGGCCCCTCTGGAGAAGTGGGAATGTGTTGGGCGAGAGATACTGACTTTGAGCTACTGGTGGGCAACATTAACGATCAGAATTTTAAAGAAATATGGCAGGGCGAAAAAGTGCAGGGATTACGTCAACAGTGGTTAGCTGGGAAGATACCTTATCCCTGCAGCGACTGCTTGCAGTATTGTTCAGTGCTAGAGCACTCACTCGTGCAAAAATATATTTTAAGACACCTGTGGAAATATCCACAGTTTTTGCCCCAGGTCGCCCGGTCGAAGTGGCTGGCGCTAGTGGAAAGAGTCTTAGGGATGTGGCGACAATGGCGGCAGATTGGCTAACTGTTAAGGAAGATTATTAATATATTTATATATGAAAGGCTATATCGCTAATATTGAGCAGGAAACAATTAATAATAAAGATTACCGCCGGATTTTATATACCGGACGATATACTCAGCTAGTTGTAATGAGTTTGCAAGCTGGTGAAGAAATCGGGAACGAGATGCATGGGCTAGATCAGTTTATACGCATTGAAGAAGGTCAAGCGAAGGTGGTACTGAATAACGGCGAAACGGTGAAAGATCTTAAAAACGACTGGATGGTTATTGTGCCAGCCGGAACGTGGCATAATATAATTAACACTGGCAAGGAACCGCTGAAACTTTATACTTTGTATTCACCACCTGAACACAGGAAAGATGTAGTACAGGCCACCAAGGCTGATGAGAAAGAAGAACATTTTGACGGACAGACCACTGAATAAAAACTGAGATGGGTGTGTTGGGAAATCTAGGGTAAAAAATATAGGACTAGAAAAATACTGAAACTGAAAAGTTTACGCGCTCGCTATTGATCGGAATACTAGTAGCTAGTTAAGGATTGGTGGCTGAAAGGTTTTTTGCAGCAAACAATGGTCTGCTAGGGGTATACTAAAAAGATAATGACCAGACGGATAATTGGTAGGGCGATAATAGGCGGAGTGGTTGCGCTAATAGTGTTAGTGTCAGTGGCGCTGTGGTTTGCGTGGGATGGTCTGGCGGTAGAGAGGTGGATAACAAAAATGAGTCCGGATTTAATGGCCTGTGGGGTAGAAATGGTGCTGTTCAGCGAATGGCCAGCGGACAAGGATAAAGTATCGGCGATAACACCATTAGGTAGCATGGAGCCTGAAAGCGGAATGGTGTTTCCTCGTGATCGCCTGTTGTGGCATACGGGGGGTAAGGGTGGAGCGAACAACGGTGATCAGTCGATGCCCGTACAGATAGTGGCACCGGGTAATGGGTGGATAACTAAAGTCGAGGAGATTGAGTGGTGGTCTGGTAACAAAATGACAGAGCGGGATTTTGTGCTTTATTTTTCCCCCTGTCGAGAAGTGGAAGCTAAATTCAGTCACATACAAATGCTGGCTACCAATATCGATGAGCAGACGAAAGGGATGTGGAGTGAACAAGTTAGTGATCAGGCAGGTGCGGTAACTGTTCGATCAAGAGAGGCAAAAG
This sequence comes from uncultured Candidatus Saccharibacteria bacterium, assembly GCA_964371255.1. Taxonomy (GTDB): domain Bacteria; phylum Patescibacteriota; class Andersenbacteria; order UBA10190; family UBA10190; genus UBA10190. The sequence continues at coordinate 45,033 of CAYJKV010000001.1, forward strand.
TCAAGATTGCAGTGCGGGCAGGGGAGGGTATGGGTCGAGTTGGTGGAACAGAGCGCTCCCAGGCTTTTGATTGGGGTATGACAGACGAGAGAGGCAAAACCTTTAATCTTGCGAGTGCAACGCCTAAGGAATATCAAGCAGATTACACAGTTTGCCCGTTGGATTACTACGGGGGAGGGGTGCGGCGAGAATTGGAGAAATTGTTGGGAGATGGTCAAAAAACTAGAGAAATCATGCCGGTTTGTGGCTGGATAGACAAAAATATCGTGGGCACTTTGCAAGGCAGGTGGCGAGCAGAAAAGACGGCCCCGGGCGTGGGGGAGGATCAGCATGTGGCACTGGTGCATGATGAGATTGAGCCGCAGAAGCCTGTAATTAGCATGGGGACATCACTGCGGAAGAGCGGTTTGAAGGCCGGCTTGTATTATTTTCAAACAATGGAGACGGGCTATGTAAACAGAGATTTTGGCACGGTGACGGAGCAGGGGCAAGTTTATTGTTATCAGGGGATACGCGATGACCGGGGACAAATCGTACAAAGAATCGTGTTAATTGAACTGGTGGACGATAAATCTCTGCGCATGGAAGCGAGGCCGGGTTTTAGCTGTGCGGCCAATAATTATAATTTTTCTGACAGGATGACAGCTTTTGAGCGTTAACAGGCTTGGATAAATTTTATGTTATGATAGGGCACATGAAGGAACAAACCAAAAAATTGCGGGTGGGATGGTTTACCTTCACTTGCTGTGAGGATTCGACAATAGTTTTTACAGAAGTTTTAAATGATTATTGGCAGGAATGGCGCAAGCGCATTGATTTTGTGCACGCGAGGATTTTGCAGGCAAAAAACTCGGAGGGGGAGTTAGATGTAGCATTTATTGAAGGGGCAATTTCCTCGGCAGAACAAAAGCAAAGATTAGAGAAGATTAGAAAGCAAGCGCAGTGGGTGGTGGCCGTGGGATCATGTGCGGTGGTGGGTATGCCCTCGGCGCAGCGTAACCAATTTGACGAAAAAACTAAACAAGAAATTGGCTTTATTTTAGAAAGATTTCATCACTTAGAGCACGTCATGTCTGTCAAGGACGTGGTCAAGGTGGAAGCGGAGTTGCCAGGTTGTCCGATGGATCCGAAGCAGTTTGTGGCGGTGGTCAATAAGGCGCTGGAGCATTTTGGCGTTGTTTCTTAAAGCAAAGCACTAATATGCATACGATAGATTTAGACTTGTCCTTGGATGAGGTGACAAAAGTGGAAGGAGCAGCAAAATTAGCAGTGAAGGTTCGCCGAGGCAAGGTTGAAAAATGCACTTTCGCGATTACTGAATATAAAAGATTTTACACGCAGGCCATGCGGGGAAAAATGTATAAGTCACTGCCGCAGCTGCTAATGAGGATTTGCGGTACTTGTTCTAACGCTCACCTGCTGGCTTCCATTGAGTCTTGTGAAAAGGCGCTGGGATATGACGTATCAGGACAAACTAAGATTATGAAGAATTTGACGGTAGATGGTTTATTAATTCGGGATCACGCGTTACATCTGTATTTATTCGCTTTGCCAGATCTGTATGGCAAGGACAATTTCCTGTCTTTAGACGACCAGGACGAGGAGCAACACCAGCATCTGCATGATGCTTTCGCCATCAAAGCAGCAGGGAATTATTTAGCGCAAATTATTGCTGGCCGCAGCGTCCACGCGATCAATCCGGTGATTGGCGGTTTTCTAAAAGTACCGTTGCAGGAAGAAGTAGATGAAGCAATTCGGTCGTTGGTTGAGATCAGGCCGGCGGTGCTGCGGTTAATTAATACGTTTGCCAAGTGTGACTGGCATTTTGATCGGCAGACTAATTATATGGCGTTAGTGAGCAATCCCTATGGCTATTTGGAAGGACAAATTAAAGACAATCATGGCAAGGTTATTCCGGAAGATCTATACCGTGATCATCTGGAACGGGTGGTACTGCCTTACTCCCAAGCGTCTGGCTATACGTATCAGGGGGAGTCTTTTATGGTGGGAGCGCTGGCCCGAATGAATTTGTCCAAAGAAACATTGCACGCAGACACTAAAAAGGATGCGGCTAAAGCGTTAGAAAGGTTTCCGTCCACTAATATTTATGACAATAACCTGGCTCAGGCGATTGAGATATTAAATGCCATGGACACGGCCGAGTATCTGCTTAGAACAACTAAGTTTAAAGCAGAGAAACCAGCCGAACCGACAAAAAAAGAGGGTGTAGGCGTGGGGGTAGTGGAAGCACCAAGGGGGACATTATATCATCGGGTTGAAATTGAGACGGATGGCAAAGTGTCGCAAGGCACTATCGTCGTACCAACCGGGCAGAATCAGATCAATATCGAACAGGACTTAGCGAGTGTAGCTGAGCAGAAGATAAGCGAGGGGAAAAACAAGGATGAAATTCAATTTGAGATGGAAAAACTGATCCGAGCTTATGATCCGTGCATGAGCTGCGCGGCGCATTTTTTGGAAGTTAAATGGAACTGACTTGATTGAGCTTTCTAATGACAGCAGCTAGAGCTGCTGGCGGGGTGATGCGGACTGGTAGACCAATAATTATAAACGGTGGCAGGCGGTTTAACTTGGCGAGCCAACGTAAGTTAGTGATCAGGTCGAAGTCATGGAGCGTGACGCGGGGGGAAAGCTTGAAAGCGTCGAGCGATCGAAAAGTCTGAGGAGATTTCAGGCCTTTAATAGTATCGATGATTATCAGCCGCGAGGGTAGGGTCCATTCTTCGTGAGGGTCCTTAACAATGAACTCAAATTGAGGAAGTTTTTGTTGGAGGGTTGGCAGAATGCGCAGGGGTAAAGCGTCGGGGGGGAAGTCGGGATTACCGAAGACCCAAACTGGTTGCCGTTTCATAATGATTTAAACTCCCGATGTCCACACCTGGTGTGGACATCGGGAAGGGATTAGAGGGTTTGGTTAGCGAGGTTAATTGATAAGGCTGTGTATTTCTTGAGGTTAGCTAGTTGGCGGGCAGAAATGATATCGCAAGGCGTATCCCAGTGTAAGGATATAATATCGTTGACTTGCAGGCGGTCGAAGGTGGGGAGGGCAGTAAAGGGACGGACTATTTGCTGAGTAATAGCGGTGCCGAGAGATAGTTTTTGGTGATGCAGAGTTAATGGTTGGCGAGTAATAGTTAGCAGCGGACCATTGATGGCCGTTACTTGTCCCCAAGAAATGAGACACTGATCGAGGCTAGCTAATGTGTGGTCGACGTTATGATGGCCAGTACGGCGCCAGACATTTAAGACATGAAAGGAATGATGCATGAGCGCACCCCGCGTGAGTTTGTCTTTAAGGCGATCCATGGCTGGACCGGAGGGGAGGGGCCGGAGATGGTTTGTAATATGTCGATAAAAAGTTTTGGCGGGAATCGTGTCGAGCAAGTGGTTGCCCAGCCAGTAAGCTTCAACGACGCGGTAATCAAATGGGTCTTTGATATGATTAGCGGCGGCAATTTGCTGGAGGTAAGGAAAAAGGGTCTGAAATTTGGCAACGATATTGGTGAGTCCGGAATCGACAGCTCCAGCGTTGATGTAGCTTAATACTTCCTGGTTCATATCCGGTCCGCAGAGGTGGAGACGGTTCGGACCAAAAGCATAACGCGTGCAAACGGCTACACCGTCGCGGACCGGCTGATGGCGCGAAGAGACAGCCTGTCTTGCGATCATGGGTGCGGCGAATAATCAGGTTGGGGGCGATGATGAGCGGGTAAATTACCAGCGCGGGAAATAATAAGGATGGTGCCTAGACTGATCAGGGCGGTGCTTAGCAACTGCAGGGACGGAAAAGTGTGAGTGATGAAAATGGCAGTGAGGATGTTGGTGACAAGAGTGGCTGGTACTAGCAGGCTGGCGACTAATACGGCTGGAGCATACTTAAGGGCGGTGTACCAGGTGACGACGTAGCCGGTAAGCAATAGGCCGGTGAGAATAGTCCAACTCCATTGCGCGGGCGAGAGAGTGAGAATGACGCTGGTTTTGTGTTGAGCAATTAGCACTAGACTGATGACAATGGAGCCAATTAACATGCGGGTGCTGGCGACCAATAAACTGGAGCAACTATTTAATACTTTCTTGGATATGATATTTTCAATCGCCCACAGCAGGGTGGCGCCGAGAACCATAAATTCACCAATGTGACCGGTAAAGCGCGGGATGCCAAATAGTCCTAAGTTACCGATTAGTAATAAACACAGGGCGCCCAGTTGCAGCCAGCTAATCTTTTCCTTAAGGAAGGGTACGGCGAGCAGGGCAACCCAGAGAAAAAGTGTCTTATGAATAAAAGCTGCCTGGGCGACCGGAATGAGCGATAGGCCAGTAAAGAAAAGAATAAAAGGAACTCCACCGCCCAATATACCGATAAATAGCAGCTGAATAATTTGTGGTTTTCGCAGGAGTTTAATTTCGCGCCAGCGACTGGTGATTAAAATAGCACTGAGTAGTAAAAGGACTGTAATGGCATTTTTAAGGAAGGTGAAGACTATTGGATCCGCAACGGTTGTGACTGCGATCTTGGATAAAAAATTGTTGGTTCCGGAAATGAAAGCCGTTACCAGACCTAAGATTATGGCAAGCTTTAGTTTGGTCATAGAAGCCTAGGTGGGAATAAGCTTATTGAGGTCAAAATTAGAATCGGCTAGCTCAGATTTTTTATCGGCAATGTTTGTATTACTAGCGATTATTTTGCTAATGGCTTGCAGGATAGGTGTTTGGTTGATTAAGACGGCACCGACCACTTGATCGCTGACGGTAATAATTTGAGCGTGCTGGTTGGCGGATAGTCCGTGGCGAATGATGGTCGAAATCGTCTTTTGCGGACTGACGTTGCCAATAAAGGTAATAGAAGTATCGAAGCCGTGAGAAGTATAAAAAGAGACGAAGGTGAAGGGTGTTTTAGCGCCTAACATATTCAAACCGGCGATCCGGCCTTGCTCTTGGGCGTTAACCCAGTTACCGAGTTGCACCTCTTCTTCGAGAATCGGATCAGAAAATTGTGATACGTCGCCGGCGGTCCAAACGTCTGGCAGATTAGTTTGCAAGTGTTGGTCAGCGAGGATGCCACGGTCTATTTTAATACCTGAATCCTTGACCCAATCAATATTACAACAGGCACCGATCCCGCAAATAACTGCATCACAGGGAATGGAAGTGCCGTCCTGCAAAGTGACCCCGGTCACATTAATGTTGCCATCGATATGAGTGACCTGAGCGCGTCGGATCATTTTAACTCCGTTTTGTTCAATAGCTTGTTCAACGATCTGACTGGCGGTCTCATCCAGGATGGATTCCCAAAACCGGTTTTCCCGGATGATAATAGTTACCTCTGCCCCGGACATACGCATAATATTGGCCATTTCAAAACTGATAAAACCGCCACCCACGGCCACGGCACGCTTAACTGTGCTAACCGATTCAATAATTCCTTTGCCTTGGTCAAGGGTGCGCAGATAATGGACCCCGCGTTTTTCAATACCAGGCACGGCGAGGGGTCGAGGCGATGTGCCCGTGGCTAAGAGTAGCTTGTCGTACTTAATACCAGAATTGTCGTCCAGATGGATCAGCTTGTCTTGGTGGTCTAAGCTAGTAACGGTTCGGCCGCCGATAAAAGTGATGTTTTTGTCTTGATACCAGTTCTCATCGCGCAACCAAATTTGGTCAAAAGGAATTTTTCCCAGAAAAAAATTGGGTTTCGACAGCATGATGCGGGAATACAGGTAGTGCGGCTCGTCGCTAATAATCGCTATAGTGCCGGTGGAGTCATGTTGACGAATAGTACCGGCCGCGGTAGTGCCGGCCACACCGCCTCCGACAATTACATATTTATATTCCGGCATGGATTAACTAACTAGTTGGCCATCCTTGTCGTAGAGGGATATGGCCTTGGTGGGGCAGGCTTGGGCCGAGGCAATTAAAGCGTCATCATCAGGCGCATTGGCGTCCTTAACAACAACCTTATTCTCGTTGTCCATTTCATAAGCAGCTGCAACCGGTGCCAGGCATGATTGAGCACCAATACACAAGTCGCGGTCGACGACGATCTTGGCGATTTTTGAACCTGCTTTATTGCGTAGATATTCTATTTGGTTGGACATAAAAAAATAATGAAAGATAAATAGGGTTGCGTTTAAATATATTATAGCCATAGTAGTAAAGTATATGCGAGTTTATCTTGACCACGCGGCCACCACCGCTTGTGATAATGAGGTGATGCAAGCGATGCAGCCTTATTGGCAAACGAAGTTTGGTAACCCATCGTCGCCTTATGGTATGGGCGGGGAGGCGGAAGAGGCTTTGCAAACAGCCAGACAACAAGTGGCGGATTTGATAGGGGGAAGTCGCGATGAAATTGTCTTCGTGGGAAGCGGGACAGCGAGCGATAACATGGCTGTCAAGGGGGTAGCGTTCAAGTGGCAAAATAAAGGACGACATATTATTACGACACAAATTGAGCATCCGGCCGTACTGGAAAGTTGTCGCTGGCTGAATAAACAGGGATTTGAAATAACGTATCTGCCGGTCGATGCGTGGGGGGTCGTGCAATTAAGTGAATTAAGAAAGGCGATCCGGGATGATACCATTTTAGTGTCGGTCATGCATGGTAATAATGAGGTCGGCTCCCTACAGCCGATTGAGCAGATTAGCAAAATCACGCGGGAAAAGGGAGTTTATCTGCACGTTGACGCAGTGCAAACGGGCGGCAGCGTACCGATCGACGTTAAAAAATTAGGAGTTGATTTGTTAAGTTTATCAGCCCATAAACTTTACGGGCCCAAGGGCGTGGGCGTGTTATATATCAGAAAGGGCGTAACTTTGGATCCATGGCTGCATGGCGGCCAGCAGGAGAATCGGTGGCGTGCCTCGACACAAAATGTGCCGGGCATTGTCGGTTTTGGACGGGCGGCAGAATTGGCGCGGGAAAGAATGACGAAGGATTCGGTCCGGATGGCTACATTACGAGCTAAGCTGCAGAACGGCCTGGTCAGTCGCATACCAGATATTAAAATCAATGGCCATCCGACGGACCGGGTGCCAAATAATTTGAATATTTCAGTGGTCGGGGTAGAGGGAGAAGGGATGGTATTATACTTAGATACGGCAGGGGTAATGTGTTCGACCGGTTCCGCGTGTTCATCGCACAATTTACAGCCATCACATGTTTTATTAGCGATGGGTTTAAAACATGAAGTAGCTCATGGTTCGTTACGGTTTACATTAGGGCGAGAAACAACGACTCAACAAATAGATTATGTGCTGGAAGTTTTACCGCCGATTGTGAGTAGGTTACGGTCTATGTCGCCATTGGTGCAGACGCAGGCCGGCCAACCGAAGATAATGGTCGGCGCTCACTAGCTAAAAATTGCGTGTCAGGATAGTTGACTATTAAAATAGGCTCATATGCTTCAATACAGCGAAAAGGTCAAAGACCACTTAATGAATCCACGGAATGTAGGAACGATGGACGAACCCAGCGGGGTTGGGTCCGTTGGAAATCCAGTGTGCGGCGATATTATGGAAATGTACCTGAAAGTAGAAAACGGTGTGATTACCGATGCTAAATTTCGCACGTTTGGTTGCGGCGCGGCGATTGCCACCAGCTCGATGGTGACAGAGCTGGTGAAGGGCAAAACGTTGGAAGAAGCGATGAATATTACGAAAGAAGTGCTAGTAAATGAGCTCGACGGTTTGCCACCGATTAAGACGCATTGCTCGGTGTTGGGGATTGAGGCTTTACATAAAGCCATCGCTGATTATAAGGCTAAGAGTGTTGCTTGATTGACGATGACTTATTTGGTTCGGAACGCGGGACAGGTCAGGGCGATCGTGTTAGAATAGTGTTATGGAAAAAGGAACAAAGAAGTCGGTCCGTAAATGGAGCTTAACTTTTATTAGCGGTGCTTTCGCGGTGGCACTGGCGATGTTGTACGTTCTAGTATTACGCAGTGTCGCCGTGCAGCTCGAACAGCCACCACCACAAATGACGGAACCATATCCTGATATTAGTACAGAACAAAAGTGTGAGGAGATGGGTGGCCGCTGGGTGGCGATGCCGGAAGGTAAAGGTGTGGGGACGGAACAGATGGCAGTACCAGTGAGGGAGGGACAAACTATCAGCGCGTATTGCCAGGGGCCGCTTAGATTTGAACGGGAAAGAGAAAAACAAATGGAAGATAGCCGACAAATGTCACTGTTTGTGTTCGCGGTGGGTGGGGCGATAGCGGTAGCGAGCAGTTTGCTGATCGTGCAGCTTAGACCGGTGGCGCCAGGATTAATGATGGGTGGCATCGCCTCGTTTTTTGTAGCTGGCATTCAGGTGTGGATGCTGGCGCCGGGACTGGGCAGGCTGGCGACGATCGTGGTCATCTTTATTATATTGCTTGGGGTTGGGGTGTACGTTTTTCGCGAAAAGGAAGGCGAGGAAATCTAGCCTTGAGACGGCATGGCGGCTACCAAAACCTTGACTGGTTTGGCGGCCGGTTTGTTTATAACAATTAGGGGGGGTATTGAAGAGAAGGTGTGATAGCTAGGGATGAGTGAGTTGAATAAATATATATGATATGGTAATACTTGATATGATATATCTGGTATAATGTTTTTATGGCCAAAGACCTTTATATATACACGAGCGCAGAGAAACAATGGGGACGGGTACGACCGCTGAGGGGCTGGACGGAACGGAAGGTATTAGCGTTCTCGCCCCACGCTGATGATTTAAGTATTGCGGCTGGCGGATTCTTGCATCTACTGGGCAAGCAAAATGACGTGCAGCCGGTATTAGGTTTTACGGGATGGCGGGGAGTAGGTAATGGTCTAACCAAGAATGAAGCGACCGTCTGGCGGGAGAAGGAAATGACAGCCGAGGCGCAATTGTTAGGCATTAAACCGCCAGTATTTTTGAGACTGTTGTCATATGAAAATACAATGGAGGAGGATATTAATAAGGACAGGGCGACGGTGAAGGAACTAATTGATCAAGAGCAACCAGACATAATCTTTTTGCCGAGCAAGGATGACAGCCAACCGCGGCATAGTCTGCTGACAAAATTAATCTGGCAGGCAGTAGAGAAAAGCTCTGCACCAGCGACCCTCGTTTATTATGAAACGCCCTGGTCGTTATTCGCGGCCGATCGGATTGATTTACTGGTACCGCTTGATCAGGCAGTAATGACGCGGAAAATAAAGGCGATAAAAGCGCACGCATCGCAGTTAGCGCGGACGAATTTTGTGAAGATTAGCCAGACGATGCTGGAATACCGTGCGCTGACGGTACCGGAACAACTGGTGAGTGGTTTTGGTTCGCAGAATGATTTTGGGCAATGGATGGAGGTTTATGCTATGGAGCGCTATAAAGAAGAATGATGGGCATAGAAAGAATTGTAGTGGATGATTATGAGGAATTGTCCAAACAAGCGGCCAAGCTAGTCGCGCAGAGAATAAAAGAAAAGCCGACGCTGGTTTTAGGATTAGCGACTGGCTCGACACCAATTGGTTTGTATGAACGATTGGTGGCGATGTATCGCCAAGGTGAAATTGATTGGTCGCAAGTAACGACTTTTAACCTGGATGAGTATTGCGGGTTAGAGACCAGCCATCCGCAAAGTTACCGATATTTTATGGATGAACATTTGTTCAGCCGGGTGAATATTGATCGTGGAAGGACTAATTTTCCCAGCGAAAGAAAGGTTGCAGGTTATGAACGGGCAATCAAGGAGGCCGGCGGCATTGATCTGCAAATACTAGGCATCGGGCGGAATGGGCACATAGGTTTTAATGAACCAGGGTCGCAGTTTGATTCGCAAACGCGCGTGGTGGAGCTAACCGAGACGACGATTCAGGACAATGCACGGTTTTTTGTGCGGAGAGATGAGGTGCCAAGAAAAGCGGTAACTATGGGTTTAGAGACTATTATGGAGTCCCGGGAAATATTATTGCTAGCCAGCGGTGCCAATAAGGCGGAGGTGGTGCAGAGAATGTTGTCTCAAAAGCCGTCCTGGGATGTACCGGCTTCGGTATTGCAAGGACATAATAAGGTGATAATAATGACAGATAGAGAAGCGGCAGGGACAATCGCCCCGGATCACCAATTGCCCATGACCAAACATTGACTAAGTCGTAAGGTCAAAAACCCTAACCATAAACAGGTATTAAAACAAATGGAGCAAAGAGAAGATAAGAGAAATTTATTTAAAATTGCCTTCTTACAGGCGGTTGGCTTAATCGGATATTGTGGATTAGTGGCGCTGATATTTTTAGATGGCAATGATTGGGTTGGACCGATGAGTTGGTGGGGCCCGCTGCTTTTTCTGGTGTTATTTGTGGTGTCAGCCTTGGTCTCAGCCTTAATCACGTTGGGTTATACGGTCTATTTGATTTGGGACAAGAAACAAGTTAAAGAAGGACTAATGCTGACAGTTTATACAGCCGGGTACTTGCTGATTTTTGTGGTTGGTGTAATTGTGGTGATGGCAAACTGACTGATAAAGACATGGCTCGGGGGTTAGGTGGTGATATAGGAGATGCGCTTAAGACTATCTGTAATTTGTTAATGATGAATGACAATTGCAGTTTTATTTTTGTATACGCCTGGCATAAGATTGAAGAATAGAGAAAGGAGGTGACTGAATATGAAAGCAGTGCATGTGATAAGTTTTGTGCTAGTGGTGGTGGGAGCAATCAATTGGGGCTTAGTTGGCCTATTCAATTTTAATCTGGTGGCATTGGTGTTGGGTAGTGTGACTTGGTTGGAAAGGTTGATTTACGTGCTTGTAGGTGTGGCAGGAGTGATTCTAATAGCCACGCATAAAAGTTCATGCAAGGAGTGTGCCGGGAGAGATGTGGTAAAACCCTCGACTCCGACAGTGGAGCAGGCAGTCTAAGAGGGGGAGAAGGAAAAGGGTGATTGTAACAGATGGCCGGTGTTTTTTAGTATGGATGGTAAATTAGAGAATAAAACTGTTAATTAATGCAATTTATTATAATTATGATGAGATATAATATAACGCAACTGGCGATCAATTGGCTGGTAGCTACCTTGGCGATTGTCATTTCGACATATTTGGTACCGGCTGTGCAGGTGTCGGGATTATGGGCTGCCTTAGTGACTGCGTTGGTGCTGGGAATAATTAACGCCTGCCTGCGACCATTATTGCTGGTGCTGACATTGCCGATCAATGTTTTAACGCTGGGACTTTTTACGTTAGTGATTAATGCCGCGTTGATAATGCTAACGAGTGCACTGGTACAAGGTTTTTACGTGCCTGGTTTTTGGTGGGCATTATTCTTCAGTGTGGTGTTGATGCTGGTAAATATGGGGCTGCATTTGCTGGAGCATGGCAGAAACCTCTAATAGGGGTGGACAACCAGAAGAAGGTGCCGGCAGGGATGTTTATTTAATCAAGGACTATCAGTAGAAGTGGAAAATAGAATATTCAGTGGGTTTAGCCAGGCGGACAAGTCGGCCTGTTTGGGAACATACCCGCGCAGGTCAAGTTTAGTGCCAACAAGAATAGCGAGATGTAAGTGTTTTCTCTCGCCATCTGTGGCGTCGCTCTTATCCTGTCCCAGGTAACCGATGGTTTCACCAGCAGCGACGGGATTATTTTCTTTAATTAACCGCGCCGGATCAAGATGGCCATAGATACCGAGATGCGGCTGGTTGTTGATGATATGTTCAATAACTACCACACCACCATAGCCGTTAGAGCGTCGAGCGGACCGGACTGTGCCAGCGGTAATGGATCTGACTGGTACATCGGCGGTGATATCCGTGTACTCGGCATCGGCGCCAGTGTGATAACCAGTAAATCTCTCCGGCTGAACAGGTGAGTTTTTGGGATCAATATAAATCCCAAAAGGTTTTTTGGTGACACGCCGCACAAAGTTTTCGACTGGTTCAACGAAAGATTCCGATGGCAGGGCGGGAGCAGGGGAGATGGATGACGGGGAAGGTGTGTTGAGAAGGGGTGAAGACGGTGAAAAGGGAGATTGGCTTAGGTAAGGTTCAGACGGGGGAAAAGAGTTTTCAGTAGTGGCTATGAATTCCGGGGCGTTTTGTTTCGGCCAGATAAGGAAGGCGCTGGCAAGGACTAGAATGCCAATGATGGCAAGGAGGGGAGAGGCTTTGAATAGGGGCATAGATAGTTAATTAATACTATCAGAATACAGTTAATCTCTTAAAGTTGTTTCATGATGTTCTCCAGGGGCCTAATACTTATTGTTTAAAATCTTTTTCATTAAATTATGATTTGAAAGTTATGCAATATTATTGACAGTAGAAAACGTGGTTGGTAAGCTTGGTTTACTGTTAGTCAGCGATGGCTGACGAGACAAGAATGAATTTTAAAAATTTGTCATTAGTTTGGTGAAGCGGGTGTAAATCCCGCGCTGTGCCGCAACGGTGTTCCAGCCAAAAAGCTGGTCAGTCCGATCCTAAATTAATGGAGAGAGTGCTTCCGAGCAGGAGTTAAGAGTGATCAGTAAGACTTCCAGGCTCGGTTAGCAGGAAGTTTTTTTATTGACTAATGATATGAAGATTGAAGTATTGAGTAAGCTACTTAAGGCCAAGACCGAATTGATCATCTTGGCGATATTGGTCCCGCTAGTGTTAACGCTGGGCGTGATATTGGCGAAGTGGTCTACGTGGCAGGAGATAGGTGTGCCGGCACCGTCGACGACATCGCCAGGGTTAGAAGAAAATCAAGGGAGCGCGGCGGTGGAGAAAACAATAACGTCGATGGAGTCGGAGGTAGCCAAGCAGGCAGTCTCTTTGGCAGTGGAAAACGGCGCGGACAAGACCACGGTACTGGTGCCGGTGGCGGGAACCGCGTCGGTGGCAGAGGTGCTGCAGACAGCAGTGGCGGAGAACAAAATAACGATGGAGTATAAAGATTATGGCGCGGCGATGGGCATATTGATTGAATCGATAAATAATATTGCGAACAATAGCGGACAGAAACGGTATTGGTACTTATACGTGAATGGTCAGCTATCACCGGTGGGAGCAAGCCAAGCACAAGTTGAAGCTGGTGATGTCATAACCTGGAAGTATGAAGAGGAGAAAGATGAGTAAAAACAAGAAAAAATGGCTGGGAAGCGTTGGGGCGATAACGTTAATAGTGGGTTTTGGTTTGCTAGCTGGCCAGATGGTGGCAGGGGCGACAGAGGGGACCAAAGTTCAGATGAGGGTGGAAGGGCAGACAGAACGCTTGTTTGAAGGAGAAGTGACGATCGGAGATTGCATTGCACAGGATGATGGTGGCACGGAACATTCGTTGTCGGGGGTGGCACTATGCGGGTTGGTTGACATGGCAAATAGCGAATCCATGGCGCTTAGTTTGCAGGACTTTGGCTTTGGATTATTTGTGGCTGGCATAGGCAGTGATATCACACCGGCGGATTGGTCAAGAAGCTGGTCATTTTGGGTTAATGAGGAACCAGCCGCGGTCGGGGCAGATACGTACCCAGTCATGGAGGGGGATGAGATATTATTCGCTTTCAGCGGATACCCGACTGTACCTTTGCGGGTAACTGCGCCGGAGCAGGTGGCGGCAGGCGTGCCGTTTACGGTGGCCGTCGAGAAAAAAATCGGTGAGTATGATGCCAACTATAATTGGCTGGGACAGTGGGTGCCGGCTAGCACGATCCGGTTATGGATAGGTGATAATGAAGCGGTAATTGATGAAGAAGGGAAAGCGACGGTGAAGATAGATAGTCCGGGAATAGTTGATTTATGGGCGGAAGGTGACGGTTTAGTAAGAAGCGCGCGCCGGCCAGTTATAGTGGAAGAGGGGCAAGAAACAGTAGGGCCGACAAATACGCCTGCACCGACAATTTCTCCACTAGTATCTCCGATAGTAAGTCCGACGATAAGTCCGACACCCTCTAGTAGTGTGACACCAGAGCCGGTGATAACGGTAGCGCCGCCCAGTCCGACGCCAGCAGGCGGTAAGCTGCTGATTGACGAAGAACGAAAGAGAGCGGCGAGGGCAGCAATTAACTATCTAAGCAGCCAGCAGGGCGCGGATGGAAAAATTGAAGGTGATCTGGTAACAGCTTGGAGCGCGATCGCTTTTGCCGCAGATGGACAGCGGGGAGACACTGTTAAAGGGCCAGGCGGGTCTTTGTGGGCTGGATTAGCGGCGGCCGAATTATCCAGTGCCACCGATATCGAAAGACAGATAATGGCGGTGGCAGCGACCGGTGGCAATCCGCGAGATTGGCAAGGCAGAAATCTGGTTCAGGAACTGAGGGGGTATTTCATTGGAGGACAGGTAGGAGAGGTGACTATTATTAACGATGATATTTTTGGAGTGTTAGCCTGGTTGGCGGCTGGTGAACCGGTTGACTCGAGTGAAGTAGAGCAGACAATAAGAACGGTTATAGCCAATCGGGACGATAATGGAGCGTGGGGGTCCATTGATTTGACGGCAGCGGCGGTGCAAGGTTTACGGGAATACGCGAAGCGAGGCGGATTGATCAACGTAAATCCAGTGATTGAAGAAGCACGGTCATATTTGCGAAACCACCAGGACGAATACGGGGGATGGGGGAAAAACTTAGCTAGTACAGCCTGGGGCATACAAGCTGTCGTGTCATTAGGAGAGAACCCGGCAGAGTGGCCAAATCCGGAGGGAAAAACAGGCTGGCAAGCGTTGGCACGATACCAAAATGATAACGGTGGTTTTGGCTGGCAAGCGAATCAAGATGTCTCCAGCTTTATGACGGCTTACGCGGTGCCGGCTCTGTTAGGGAAGTCATGGCCCATAACACCGGAGCAGGCGATAGAAAGTGAGACAAGCCTTGATGAAACAACAGAAGTAGGATTGAAGGCGGTCCCCACAACCGCAATCGTCACTGCTTTGCCACTTAATCCAATGGTGGCTGGGATTCAAGCAGGAGACGAAGGTGAAATAAGCGGGCCAGGCGAAGTAGGTACGAGGGAAGAAACAGTTCAAGCTGACAGTAGCGCACAGACCGAGCGTGGGCCTGGCGACAGGGAGGTTGTGAATAAATTTATTCAACCAAATGAGCGTGATTGGCAATTCGTTTTTTCCGTGTTCAGTCTGGCTAATATTGGGATTGGTGTTACAGTAGCTAGATTGTTTATAAAGATATGACGAGATCGCAAACAGAAAAAATAATATGGTCGGTGTGTTTGATAGTAGTGGTTTTAATGATTAGGACTAGCGATCATATGCCCAACGTGGTGCCGATCGCAGCGATCGCTTTATGGGCAGGGGCTGTTTGGCCGATGCCGGGAGCGATGGTCGTCCCATTGGTTGCGATGTTGCTGGCCGATATGGTTATCGGCCTGGCCAGCTGGCCGGTCATGTTAGCGGTTTATCTGTCATACGGTCTGATTGCCGGGATGGGCCGGTGGGTGAAGGAACGGTTTAGGCCGGCGAAAATTGTCGGCACGGCCATGTTGGGGGCCACGGTATTTTATTTGATAACGAATGCGGCCGTGTGGTGGTTTGACGGCTTGTATCCGCGCACGATGACTGGTTTGATCCTGTCTTATTTTTACGCTTTGCCATTCTATCGCAGTACGTTACTAGGCGATATTGTTTATACTGGCAGTTTGTTTGTAGTGTGGCATAGTTGGCCGGCGGCAGTTGGTTGGGTGACCAAAAAGCTAACAGGCAAGACGCAGTTCGAGAGTTTGGCGCTCAAGACAGACATGAAACTGCAGAAGGCAGAAATAAGGAGAGAAAAGGTTAATTAATTATATTGACGGTGACTAAAGCGGATTGGTATACTGGTTTTACTTTTCAAATCGAACGGAAAAATAGTTCGCTTTGGCTAATCCTTTAATAAAACGTTTTCCACGCGTTTCCATTTAAGGGTTGGGTTATTTTGTAACGTTTACCCTTAATAAAAATAAAAACATGAACAGCTATTTCAACATAACGAGAGTGGATCTACAAAATTTAGCTAAGATTAAAAAACGAGACGGACAGGTAGCGCCGTTTAATTTTGCCAAGATTTCGCAGGCGGTACTGAAGGCCATGACAACTACTGGCGAGGGGAATGAAAAAGACGCTGATTTAGTGGCGCGGAAAGTGGTTCGGGATTTACTTAAATTACGAAGAGCCAGTCAGGAAAAAAGTTTTCTGCCCAATGTGGAAATGGTGCAGGATTTAGTGGAAGAAGAGCTGATGTTGTTAGATTTCGTGAAGACCGCCAAGTCATATATTTTATACCGAGAAAAAAGGGCGTCACTGCGGGCGGAAGTGGGAGAAGTGCCGGAAGACGTAAGGGAGTTAGTAGCAGAAAGCAAAAAATATTTTAGAAATTCACTGGCCGAGTTTGTTTACTGTCGGACCTACGCGCGCTGGATTGATAAGGAAGGACGGCGCGAAACATGGATTGAAACGGTGCAGCGGTTTATTGACTATATGAAGGATAATTTAGGCAAGAAGCTGACAGAGAACGAGTACGAAGAAGTCCGGCAGGCAATTTTAAAGCATGAAGCAATGCCGTCGATGCGACTGATGCAATTTTCCGGCCCGGCAGCGAAGGCGACCAATGTGTGCGCCTATAATTGCTCTTATATTGCCCCGTCGAAAGTGCGGGATTTTTCCGAGATTATGTATGTGTTAATGTGCGGGGCCGGTGCCGGCTATTCAGTGGAAAGCCAGAACATCCAAGCGTTGCCGCAAATCAAGCATCAGTCGGGTAAGAAAGCGGCTAGCCAAGTGGTGGATGACAGTAAAGAGGGTTGGGCCAATGCCTTGGAGCTGGGTATGAATACCTGGTTCAAAGGAGAGGATATAGAGTTTGATTTGTCCAAACTGCGACCAGCGGGGGCTCGTTTGAAGACGATGGGCGGCAAAAGCTCGGGACCAGAGCCGCTCCGGCAAGTATTGGAGTTCGCACGCGATAAGATATTAGCCAAGCAAGGTAAGCGATTATCTAATTTGGACGCCCATGATATTATTTGCAAAATTGGCGAGTGCGTAGTCGCCGGCGGGGTAAGGCGGAGCGCATTAATATCCCTATCAGATTTGGACGATATTGAAATGAGAGACGCCAAGAAAGGCCAGTTCTTTATGACCGAGCCGCAACGCAGCATGGCTAATAATTCGGCGGTGTATAATGAGAAACCGACAGCGGAACAATTTTTTGATGAATGGATCGCTTTGATGAAGAGCGGATCAGGTGAGCGAGGCATTTTTAATCGCGGTTGTCTTAGCAGTACGTTGCCCAAACGCCGGATTGATTTATTAAGGAAGAAAAAATGGCCGCAGTGGGGAACCAATCCGTGCGGCGAAATTATATTGCGATCCAAACAGTTCTGTAATTTATCGGAAGTGGTAGCGAGGGCGGAAGATACGGAAGAGACGCTAATGCGAAAAGCTCGGATCGCCGCGATCTTGGGCACTTATCAGTCGACGCTGACTAACTTTCCTTACTTGTCGAGCGAATGGAGAAAGAATTGTGAAGAAGAACGATTGTTAGGCGTTTCGATTACCGGTCAGTGGGATTGTCCGAAGGTGCGAGAAGCGGAAATGTTGAACAAGATCAGGGAAGAGGTGTTAAAAGTAAATCGAAAGTATGCTAAGCGGTTTGGAATTAATGCATCATCGTGCGCGACTTGCGTGAAGCCGTCCGGGAACGTATCGCAGATGACGGATTGTGCGTCCGGTATGCATCCCAGACATGCCAAGTATTATATCCGACGGGTGCGGGTATCAGCGACCGATGCGCTGTTTAAGATGTTGCGTGACCAGGGAGTGCCATATCATCCTGAGGTGGGCCAGTCATTAGAGGACGCGACTACCTACGTATTGGAATTTCCGGTCAAAGCGCCAGCGGGAGCTATCCTCAAGAATGACCTGACCGCGTTGGAGCAATTGGAGCATTGGAAAAAGGTAAAAATAAACTATACAGAGCATAATCCTTCAGTGACAGTGTCGGTGGGTAATGACGAGTGGGTAGCCGTGGCAAATTGGCTTTATGAAAATTGGGAGATTGCCGGCGGATTATCTTTCTTGCCTCGGTCAGATCATGTGTATCAATTAGCGCCTTATGAAGAAATTGATGAAAAGAGATACGAGGAACAAGTGAAGCGACTAGGTCAGATTGACTATTCCAAATTAGTTTCTTATGAACGTGAGGATGAGCTAGATGTTAAGACGGAACTGGCTTGCGTATCGGGCACGTGTGAAATTTAGCAATGAGCGTCTTGTACACTGGCCGCGGTGATGACGGTACCACGACTTTGTACGGAGGGCCGAAGCGTCTGGGTAAGGACTCCGATGTGATTGAAGCGTTGGGCAGTGTTGATGAGATAAATTCCTTTATTGGTTGGTGTCGGACGCAGATGGAAGAGACGGCATTGCAAAAAATATTGGAAGATGCCCAACAAGTATTGTTTATTCTACAAGCTGAAATAGCGGGAGCGAACAAAGCGGTGCGCCGGGAAGATGTGCAGCGGATGGAGACAGTAATAAAGAAACTTAGCGCGGAATTGCCGTCAATCAAAGGGTTTGTGCTAGCCGGAGAGACGGCAGCCGCAGCTATGCTAGATGTGGCGCGGACCATCGCGCGGCGGGCAGAACGGGTGATAAATAAAGGGATGAAGAAAAAAGAACTGATAGTGGGGGAAGGAGCCTTGGCGTATTTGAACCGTCTATCTAGCCTGCTCTATGTCTTGGCGAGGGTACAAAATTTCCGGAATAACAAAATAGAAAAAACGCCCAAGTATTGACTACTAAATCATGTGGTACTCAAATAGACTTTATTAATGACCAGGTTAGTGTTCGTCGTATTCGAGTGAAAAATCCAAAGCTTCTTCAATCGCTCCCTTAAGTTGGGAAGGATAGTCGATGATCGCTTGCGGATGACCTGGTTGAAGCAACTGTTCGTCGTGATAACCCCAAGTAACACCAATACACGGGATGCGAACACGTTTGGCTTCCATGATATCGCCCAGAGTATCCGTGATAAAAACACACTCGGTCGGCTGAACCTGATAGTGTTGCAGGAGGAGCGAGAATTTATCGGATTTTAGATTGGGAATATCATTAGAAAAGATCGCACTAAAATGACGAGTGAGATTATGCTGTTGCAGGTACTGTTTAATGGGGGGGCTGGTAGTGGAAGAGACCAGGATGGTAGTGAAATTAGCGCCGATAAACTCAAGGGCATCGACGATGCCGGGAACGATAGGCTGGTCGACAATGCCTTGCGCATAGGCGGTAAAGAAATCAAAACCGGCGTTGGAAAAAGATTGTAACAGCTGGGCCCGAGATTTATCACGGGCAAATCTTTGTCGGAATAATTGTTCGGATTCGCCGGGATTTATCTGTGAGACTATGTTGAAGCACAGCTGAAACGAATCGACAATGACACCATCAAAGTCAATTAAGACAAATTCTGACTGCATGGTTGGCTGGTAAGGTTTAAGGTAAAAATTAGCGTGGTTTTATTATAAGATAGTTTGGCAGTAGATTGAACAAACGCCCGAGTGGTAACTGGGGCGTTTGCTGACAACTAGAAAACTTGATTACGCAGTTGTCTCTGCTTCATCACCTTCCACTGGAGTCTCTTCGGCTGGAACAGCCGGGGTCTCTTCTGGAGTCTCTTCGGCTGGAACAGCCGGGGTTTCTTCTGGCATTGTTTCATCGTCCATAAAAGATCACCTCCTCTAAGTAAGATAAGTTTCTGCAAGTATTAGTTTGTCTTAGCAACATTATTATTAGTCTAAAGGTAAAAAGCGATTTAGACAATGTGTGTTTTAGTCAGCAGCAGCTATCGCCTGCATGTTACGTAACATGAGATTGATGTAGCTATCGTCGGGAACGATGCCACCAAGGTCATCGAGGGACATGATTTTCAGTCCGAATTCTTCCTGCATGAAACGAACACCGGTGGAGGAGGTTTTGGCTGGTTCAGTATAAAAAGTTTTTATATGGTACTGCTCGATCAGTTGCCGTAAATACTGCAGGTCACTGATAGTGGGAGTTTGGCCTTCAATAGGTTCGTAGGTGGCGACTAGGGATAGGCCATAATGCGCGGCGAAATAGGACCAGGCATCATGTACGGCAATAAAATTGGGTTGAGCAACCCGGCTAAATTGTTGCTGCAGGTTGGCTTCCAACCGATCAAGTGATTGACGGTAGGCAGTGAGGTTGGAATCGTAGTCGGCAGCGTGGGCGGGGTCGAGGCTGGTGAGTTCGGTGGCGATAGTGGCGGCGATAGCCTTGGCGTTAGGCGCGGTCAGCCAGTAATGGGGATCAAGGTCGGAAACTGCGCGCGCATCATGGTCGGTGTCACTGGTACTAAAGGGGCGTAAAGTGATGTTCCGATCAACCGTGATGACTGGTGATAGTTTGATTTTCAAGGCAGTGTCGGTGACGTGGTTATCCAAACCATGGCCAATAGCGAAAATAACCTGGGCGTCAGATAGTTGGCGAATTTGTTGAGGGGCGAGGGCAAAGGAATGAGGGTCGGAGTTGCTCGGGATGATTTGTATTACCTGAACATAAGGTCCGGCTATCTGCCGGGTGATATCGGTGAGGGGAAAAATTGTCGCAGCGACGGACAGTTGGCTGGAGGTTGGTGGAGATTGACGAGGAATTCTTCGACCAACTAATAGGCCGGCGGCAGAAATGACAATCGCCAACAATACAATTAGATATATTTTGGGCATAAATCAATAGTGCTGGAATGCTGATGATTAATGAGGCATGGAGTGGCCAGCCGTGTCTTGTGGGCGAGGACGCACCCAGCCACGCAATAACATAGTCCGTTGCAACCGTTTAATGGCCAGGGCATAGGCGGCCTGGCGAAGATTGCCGGCAGGCAACTGCTGGCTTAAAACATCGCAGGTAGCTTGCTGCATTTTTTGCCGCAACTTATCGTTTATTTCTTTTTCACTCCAGTACAAATTCTGGATGTTTTGGGTCCATTCAAAGTAGCTGACAGTTACGCCCCCGGCATTGGCCAGTATGTCTGGGATGACAGGAATATTTTTCTGGTCGAGGACGGTTTGTGCGTCTGGTGTGGTGGGTCCATTAGCCATTTCTAAAATCAGCTTCGCCTTAATTTGGTCAGCGTTATCACCGGTGATTTGGTTTTCAATAGCGGCTGGTACCAGTACATCCACTGCCAGTTCGAGCAGTTCTCGGTTGGTAATTTGCTCACAGGTGTCATCGGCGGAGGAACCGGCCTTTTCGACTGACAATTTGGGGTAGCAGAGGTTACGGTCTAGTTTCCCACCATGCTGAATGGCCTTAATGACGGATGGTATGTCCAGTCCTTGTGGATGATAAATACCACCTTCGGCATCGGAGATAGCGACAACTTTGAAACCGGCCTGATCAGCTAAGAAGGCGAAATTTGATCCGACATTACCAAAACCCTGAACGGCGACGGTTAGTTCAGATGACGGCTGCTTGGTTTGCGCGAGATATTCTTGGAGAACGATTAAACCGCCTAAACCGGTAGCCGCCTCCCGTCCTAAACTTCCGCCGAGGTCGATCGGCTTGCCCGTAAAGGTCGCGGTGATGTGTTCGTGGTGATTATTGAGCCGAGAATATTCGTCGGTAAACCAAGCCATGATTTGAGCGTTGGTATTAACATCGGGAGCTGGAATGTCGTTGGTCGGACCAATATTATTGCCTAATTGAGCGATGTATTGGCGGGAGAGGCGTTGAAGCTCGCGATCACTGAGTTGCTGAGGATCAATGGTGATGCCACCTTTAGCACCGCCGAACGGGATATTAACCACGGCCGTCTTGAGCGTCATCCACGCGGCGAGGGCTTTCATTTCGTCCAGATCAACGTTGGGGTGGAAGCGGACACCGCCCTTATATGGACCGCGCGCATTGTTATGCTGCACGCGGTAACCTTGATAGATAGCAATGTCGCCGGAATCTTTCTCGATGGGCAGTTCGACCGTAATCACTTTTTGGGGCGCGGACAGAAAGGCAATGATATCCGGGTGAGCATCAATTAACTGACCGACTTCACGGAGGGTGGAGGTAAAGCTATAAAAAGGCGAATTGGATTGATTAGACATGGATGATAGTTAATAATAAACAAAAAAGATTGACAAATGTTTAATGTTCCAGAATGATTATTAAGTGATTGCTTAATCTATTAATCAAGGTAATAGGATGTTAACGAAGAAGCAAGCGGATATTATTAAAAAAGATGTCGGTGATGACAGCGGCCAATTGGCAGTATCGCTACAGGCGCTGGCGGATATTGGCCGGTTAAGGATTTTTCGATTACTGGCTAAATATGAAGATTTATGCGTGACTGATCTAGCCAATGTGCTGGACGTTTCTGTGCCGGCTGCTTCACAACAATTGCGCATCATGGAATTAAGCGGACTAGTTAAAAAAGAACGGCGGGGGCAGATGAGCTGTTACACTTTAGCCAAGGACAAAGAATTAGTGCGGGCGCTGCGACGGCTGGTAGCTGGAGGAAAAGAGGTCGTCAAGAACAAGTAAATAGAAGTTTATCATTAATTATATAATTTATGCCAAAAGTAGTCATTTATTCGACGCCCACTTGCGGGTTTTGTCAGCTCGCTAAAGCTTATTTCAAAGAAAATAATGTGGTCTTTGAAGAAAAGGATGTAGCCACTGATTTAGCGGCTCGCGAAGAAATGGTTAAGCTGACGCAGCAAAGTGGTGTGCCAGTGATTGATATTGATGGAGAAACAGTGATTGGCTTTGATCAACCAAAGCTAGCGCAGTTATTGGGGTTGTAGAGGCGAGTGTGGAGTGTGAATGAGGAGCTCGGCGCGAGGGTGGGCAGCTTGCCGGGAGTATGATTATTAAAGAAAGACAAATTTTGCAAGTAAGATGTTTGTAGTGATTTATGGTTGATCAAATTATGAACGAGGGGACAGAGGAAGATAAACTTATTACCAAGGTGGAAAGAAAACAGCAGCGCCGAGCAGAAAGGCAACGAGCGCGGGAGAGTGATGCCAGAAGACAACAAACTAAACGAGGGCTAGTTTGGGGATTAGTGGTTGTTGGACTGGCTGGTATTTTTTGGTACGCGATTGATGCGGGCAGAGAACAGGTGGGGGAAACGGGGCAGGCTGTTTTAGAAGGGCAAATCAGAACTGATGATTGGGTAAAAGGGAAGATAGAGGCCAAAGTAGTTTTGGTAGAGTACGCGGACTTTCAATGTCCGGCGTGCGCCAGTTATGCAGAGATAGTTAAGCGGTTAAACGACAATTATGGAGATCGGGTGGCCTTTGTTTACCGCCAATTTCCATTGAAACAGATACATCGTAATGCGGAGGCAGCCGCTTATGCGGCGGAAGCGGCTGGAGAACAAGGCAAGTTTTGGGAGATGCATGATATATTATATGAACGACAAGCTGATTGGTCAGACGTTGGTCGGGCCGAAACAATGTTTACAGATTACGCGCGCACGATTAGCTTGGATGTAGAGCGATGGCAAGCTGAAATGACGTCCACGGAGGTTAGGGAAAAAGTGGCAAACTCATACACAGAGGCAATTAGACTAGGTTTACAAGCAACGCCCTCGTTTATATTAAATGGCAAAAAAATAGAAGCCCGATCATATGAACAATTCGAGCAGCTTATCAAACGCGACTTGGGGGAATAAACCTAAGTGGTTAGTGGGGGGACAAATCGGGGTGGCAGTGATTGGCCTATTTATCGCTACTTTTCTGGCGGCTGAGCATGTGCGCGGTACTTTTCCGCCTTGTTCAATTATTGATGGCTGCCATACTGTGTTAGGCAGCAAATATGCTGAGGTTGGCGGGTTACCGACAGCGTCCTTCGGAGTAATTTATTATTTGGCATTAATACTGTTGGGAGTGGCGTACTTGCAAGGCGGGCGGATGGCTTGGTTGCAGTTGTCTCTTCGATTATCGGGGATGGGGGTGCTGGTATCGCTTTATCTAGTTTATCTGCAACTGTTCGTCATCGGTGCTATTTGCCCGTATTGCATGTCGTCAGCAGCAGTCTGTTTTTTGTTACTGGGAATTGATTTGCTAATCTGGCGGCGGCACATACACGACCATCAAGAAGTTTTGGCTTAGGCAGAAGGCTGCGCCGTGAAGTCACTGATGAGGGCTAACGCGCCATAAAAAGCCCGGTCATCACCGAGCGCGGCCGGTTTGATGGCGGGAGGGGTGGGTATGAACGCAGTGAGTTGAGTAGTCAAGTCGCTGACCTGATTAATGGAAATATCTCGCATCATCGGACCTCCCAACACGATCACAGAAGGGGACCAGAGAAAGGTTATGTTGGTTAAACCGTAAGCGAGGGACTGGGCCAGCAATGACCAAACAGCAGAGTCCTTAATTTCTTTGGGGTGACAATTAAATCGCCGCGCGACGCTGGCACCGCCCACTAAATCTTCTAGGGTAGAGGGGTGGTGGCAGTTAGGGCAGAGGTGACCACTGGCATCAATGATCTGGAAACCAGGCTCAAAACCATACGTATTCGCATCGATTTTTTGATTGACGATGCGGGCACCGCCAACTCCGGTGCTGATGGTTAGATAGGCGACGATAGCAAAACCGCGGCCGGCGCCGCTGCAAGCTTCGCCTAAACCAGCCAAAGCAGAGTCATTAATAATATGAACCGGAGCGTGGGATATTTTTTCCAGAGCGGCTTGAATAGGCTGGCCAATCCAGCCGCGTAAGTTAGGAGAAGCGGCCAAGCGGCCGGCTGATTTATTGAACGTACCGGGTAAACCAACTATAACGCCTTGGAGGTTTTGATCGGCAATGAGCGGACGGATTTGGCCGTCAAGCAAACTGACCGCGTCGGCAAAAATAGGCGGGGTGGGAAATTTAACGGGTGGATTGAAAGAAGCAGAGGAAGACGCAGTGGTTAGGCGCGTGTTGGTGCCGCCGATGTCTATTAGGAGGAACATAATAATAGTATAAAATCCCAAATCAGAAATACGAAATAAATTCCAATAACCAATCAAATCCCAAGCCCCAATAACCAATGACCAAGCAAATCTTAAATCCCAAATCCTAAAAAACAAATTCTCTTTTTCACCAAGTCCCCAGCTTTTTGTAATCGCTGGTTCTGGGTGAGTTCTCCCGGGATAAGGGGAGTTAGAAGGGTTTTTCGTTAATGGGTGCCAGTTAACTCCCCTTATTCTCTCTTAACCCCCCACATCGCCGAGGCTTCGCAGGACACAGTAGGGGGAAATCATAACTTTCTCCTTATGATGGTGAGTTGTTACAGCTTTTACGAACTTGTGTATTAAATGAGCTTGGGTATAATAACGTGATAATTATTTATTATATTTGACTTATGGTGAATCAAGGCGAGGATAGACCGACATCAACGACCGAAACGCAATCGGCGGTGGGAGTGCCGGTGGCGATAGTGGTAGCAGGCGCATTAATTGCGGCGGCCATTTACTTCGGCGGATCATCGGTGAAAACCGAGGGGGGCGCAGTAGTGAACGGGCCAACTAAGGCAGCCGTACAGCCAGCGGATGACGGCCAAGTGGCTGGCGTGGAAGTAGGCAATATCCGGCCAATAGATGATAAGGACCATGTACGAGGAGCAGCGAATGCTAAAGTCACGATTATTGAATATTCGGATATCGAGTGCCCATTTTGCAAACGGTTCCATCCAACCATCAGGAAGGTTTTAGAAGCATATCCGAACGATGTGCGATGGGTTTACAGACACTTCCCGCTGGAGCAATTGCATCCCAATGCCAAGGTGGCAGCTTTGGCCACGGAGTGTGCCGGTGAACAAGGCAAGTTTTGGGAAATGCTGGATTACTTGTTAGAAAAAGTGCAAACCGGAGAGGAATTGGCGGAAGCTAACTTGCCGTCTTTAGCGCAAAAGGCTGGAGTCCCGGCGGTGAATCAGTTTACTGCTTGCCTGTCGTCACAGAAGTATGAGGCTAGAATCGCCAGTGATGTGCAAGATGCGGCGACGGCTGGCGGGCAGGGAACGCCATATAGTGTGATCATCGGTCCGAATGGAGAGAAAGAGCCTTTGTCAGGTGCGCAACCCTACGAAGCGGTTAAAGTAGCGGTAGAGAAGTTTCTATAGTACTGAAACCAGAGGATTGGTATAAAAATAATAGGAGTTGATATTCCAGCATGACCGGAGGCTAAAGGATAAAATCCTAAATCCTATCCGCCAGATGGCGGACTAAATCCTATAACAAATTCTAAATAAAAAAATCATAAATCTTAAGCATAAAATGATTTAAGGTTGATGATGCGCTAAAGGTAGAATCCTTAACATAAAGCTAGAAAGCCAAAACCTGTCTGCAGGTAAGGCTGACTCTGTTGGCGGCGAATCCCGATCACATCCCGTCCGCCTCCGCCAGTAGGCGGACGGCGGAACGATGGCCTATTTAAAAATGGTGCAGCGGTGATTTAGGATAAGTGACTGCTTGGGGAAATGAGATAAAGAAAGAGGGTCGTGATATAATAGGTTCATGAAAGATTGGTTGTTTAGCAGTCCCCTTTGGGAAGCGGTGCTGTTTGGCAATACTTTATACGACTACCTGCTGGCAGTGGGTTTATTTGTGTCGTTTGTCCTCGTTTTTAAAGGACTACAATGGGTGGCATTGCGATCAGTTGAAGAGTTGATCAGACGAACAGAAACAGCCTGGGATGACGCAGCGATCACGATCATTAAGACGATACGGCCGCCATTTTACTGGTACGTGGCGTTTTATATCGCGCTGAAATATTTAAGAATTGAGAGCTGGCCAGCCAAGGCGGTGGATTTGATGTTAATAACCTGGCTGGTGTATCAAGTAGTGCTGGCCCTGAGGATTCTGATTGATTTTTATGTGGAGCAGCGGCTATCCAAAACTGACAAAGGAGCACAGGCAGCCACCCAGCTGGTGCATAGTTTGGCGGGAGTGGGATTGTGGTTGTTGGGGGGTTTGTTTATATTGCAGAATTTCGGGATTAACGTGACGTCCTTGATCGCCGGTTTGGGTATCGGCGGGATTGCTATCGCTTTAGCGGCGCAAAATGTTTTAGCTGACCTGTTCAGTTCGATAGCGATTTATTTTGATAAACCGTTTGTGCCGGGCGACTTTATTGAGTTGAACGGTAATAAAGGTACCGTGCAGAAAATCGGAATTAAAACAACCCGGATCAGAGCACTGAACGGGGAGGAGATTATTGTGCCCAATCGAGAAGTGACAGGAGTAGTAATCAGGAATATCGGGCGGCGGAAAGAGCGGCGGGTACTATTTAACATTGGTATTGTCTATGAGACTTTAACGGACAAGGTAAAAATGGTACCAGACTTAATCAGGCAGGTAATTGAAGCTCAAGAGCAGACGGAGTTTGACCGGGTGCATCTCAAGGAGCTGGCCGAATCAGCTCTCAATTTTGAGGCGGTCTATCACATTAAATCGAAAGACTACGAGATATACATGGACATTAACCAGCAAATATTACTGGGAATAAAAGAAGCGTTTGAACGGAACGGTATTGAGATCGCCTATCCTACGAGAACGGTCTATGTCAATAAATTATAAAAGGGGCTAAGTTACCGGATTGAGGAATATTGACTTTAAAGGAGAGAAGAAACTAGTAGAATAATTTTTGTCAATTAGTTTTGACAAAAATTTTGAATGCTCGCACAATCTTAACGTGTGGTTCCTTTTTTATTTCGAGGTTTTTGCAAGGACGTTTGTGATGCTTCAAACCTTCTCTTTTCAGTCGATGTTTCGGGATATTCGGCCATCAGATGTGCAGAAGATCGCCAGGCGTCAGGTGTGTTGCGTAACAGGCAAACAGATTAAGCCGGAGGACTGGCTGGCGATTGTGGTGGACGGAGGAACGCGGAAGTTCTGTTTGTCGGATTGTGTCAACGGTCGTCGGGCTTGTGTACCAACCAGAGAACTCGTGGAAACGATGGTGCCTGGTTTTAGCAATCTGAAGCTGAAAACGGTCGATCGCTATTCATCAGGGACTAGGAAGAAAAGCGGTACGAACGTTATGGCGGGGGTGTAGCGGTTGAAGAGGGTGAGATGATATCTGGTATTATTACTCTTTTTTGATCTTGGGAGCTGTTGATGAAGAAGCCAAGAAACAACAGGCAGAATAATGCCGAGAAGCGAACAGTGGCAAACGGTACAGGGGAGAGCATTGGCTATAATCCCCCCAGCACAGTCAGGAGACGACCCAGCATAGTGCTCAGAAGAGTTCTGGTGCATGCGATGCCACTTCCCCGGAAAAATGGAAGCAACTCGAAATAGTGCATCAGGCGATGTCATTGGCACAAGGCGAATGGAATCGCCTTTTTT
This sequence comes from uncultured Candidatus Saccharibacteria bacterium, assembly GCA_964371255.1. Classification (GTDB taxonomy): domain Bacteria; phylum Patescibacteriota; class Andersenbacteria; order UBA10190; family UBA10190; genus UBA10190. The sequence goes on from CAYJKV010000001.1 coordinate 73,308, forward strand.
TCTTGGTTTAAATGTGTTGAACTATAATGATGATTGAGCTATTACCCAGCCGCGAAGTTGTTATTAGTATCGGCCAATGGTCGGTGCGCTGGTACGGCGGATTATATGTGGCTGCGTTTGTACTGGGTCTATGGCTGCTGCCAAAATTACAGAAGTATCGCGGGTTGCAACTGAGAGCTGGGCTGTGGCTGGAAATGGTAACCTGGGCGGCGGCTGGGGTGCTGATAGGAGGACGATTGGGATACGTGGTGCTGTATGGATGGGAATATTACCAAATGCATCCAAGAGAGATCTTCAATCTATGGCAGGGTGGCATGTCGAGCCACGGCGGATTTATCGGGGTGGCCATAGCGTTATGGGTCGCGAGCCGATTACAAAACATTAATTATTGGCAAATACTCGACGTGTTCGCGGTGCCGGCAGCACTGGGTTTATTATTAGGGCGGATCGGGAATGTGATTAATAACGAAATCTTTGCGACACCGCTAAGCCAATTCTTGGTGGTAGGGAAAGATTTATTAATCGCCGTAATATGCTGGTGGCATCTACGGCGGGCAGAGGCGGCACCGGGAAAGACGATGGCGCTATTTTTAGTCGTGTACGGAATAATGCGATTTTTGATGGAGTATGTGCGGGAACAGGATTGGCCAAGCGTCTGGGGATTAACGCGGGGACAGTGGTTTACGTTACCGGTAATAGTGGCAGGAGTTGGCATGTGGTGGTATTTTAACCAAACCAATGATCAATCAAAAACGACATTTCGGTGAGCAAATAAGAGAAAGAAGGACTCTGCTTACTCGTTTTGCGGTCCTTTATAAACAGCTCAACGCAGAGCAGCGGGAAGCGGTTGATACGATCGAGGGGCCGGTAATGGTGATGGCTGGTCCAGGAACAGGCAAAACACAAGTTTTAACGATGCGGATCGCTAATATCCTACGGCAAACGGATACCGATGCCAGCAGTATTTTATGCTTAACTTTTACTGAATCGGCGGCGGCGGCGATGCGCGAGAGATTACTGGGAATAATTGGTACAGACGCTTACCGGGTGCGGATAGGGACCTTCCACTCTTTTTGCAATGACATTATTCAGGACAACCCGGAAAAGTTTGCTTTAGCCCAGGAGTGGCAGGCGTTAGCGCAGGTGGAACGAATTGAGGTGTTACAGCAGGAAATTGATCGATTGCCAGGGCATAGCTCCTTGAAACCATTTGGCAGCCCGTACTTATTTTTACCGGACATTATTGAGAATTTGCAATGGCTCAAGAAAGAGGGGATAGAAGCGAAAGAGTTGCAACAACTCGTGCAAAGCAGTCAGATTTTTGCAGAAGAAGTTAGGCCATTGGTTGATGGTTTTGCTCAACAACGGGCAACTGACCGCACCGAGCAGGCAACTAATCAATTGATTGAGGCATTGAAAGGGCGGCAGCAAAAAACAAAAGCGGGCCAGGCAGTCTGGCGCCTCGCGCAAGAGGTGATAAGGGAATATGAAACAGCCGAGGGCCAGGCGGAAAATAAGCGGCAACAAGGGAAAGCCCGTACGCAATTTAAAAATAAGTTAAAAAAAATAACAGAAGGATTGGCCAAGCAGGCACCGCGACAGGCGGAATTGGTCCGAGTATATCAAGGGTATCAAAAGCGGCTAAAAGAGATGGGGCGATATGATTTTGACGACATGATATTGCAGGTATTGGCTGTCCTGGCAAGAGATGATGAATTGCTGGCTCAGTATCAGGAGAAATGGCAATACATACTAGTTGATGAATATCAGGACACTAATGGAGCACAAAATGAAATCGTTAATTTAATTAGCCGCTGGCACGAAGCGCCTAATGTATTTGTGGTGGGTGATGATCAGCAATCGATCTTTCGTTTTCAAGGAGCTTCATTGGAGAATTTACTTGGTTTTTGGCAGCGTTATCAGACACACATCAAAGTAATAACCCTAAAGAAAAATTATCGCAGCCACCAACTAATTCTGGACGCGGCCGGACAGCTGATCAACCATAATCAGGAAACGGTGGCGCGGTATGTGCCAGGGACAAAAGTCGCGTTGACGGCGGCCAATGGGAATGAAGCGTACAAGATAGAGGAAATTAAGTTTGAGACAGAAGAAATGGAAAGATATGGGGTGGCGCAGCGGATTAAAAGTTTGATTGAGACTGGGGTAAAGCCGGCCGAAATTGCCGTACTGGGCCGCTACAATCGCGATGTTGAAGAAATGGGTGAAGTGCTAATTAAACTGGGAGTACCTGTGGCTTTACAAGTGGGATTCAATGTTTTGCGGGAGGTGAGGGTTCAGCAATTTAAGCGTTTAGTAGAATGGGCTGTGGGGACACAGCGAGAGGACAGATTGGCCGACGTTCTGCAATATGATTGGTGGGGGTTCAAACCACTGGATGTACTGAAAATCATTTATTACGCCGGCCAAAAGCGCATGGGGGTTTTGGGTGTGCTGATGAACGAACAGAAGCTGAAGCAGGCAGAGGTGGAGCAGCCAGATAAATTTATTGCCTGGGCACGGAGGGCGGCTAAATGGAAACGCCAGCTGGTAAATCAACCGTTAGTTTTTGTGTTTGATGAATTGCTAAATGACACAGGTTTATTAAGGAGGATTTTGCAGGAACCAAATGGATTAAACGTTTTAAATGCGCTGAACTCCTTGTGGGCGGAGCTGAAAAGAATGAGTGCGGTTAAACCTGACCTAACGATGGAGAATTTTATGGACCGTTTAGCTTTAATGGAGGAAAACCGGCTACCATTAATGGCCGAAGCCGGGCTCAAGGGCAGCGGCGGGGTACGATTAATGACAGCGCACAAAGCGAAGGGTTTAGAGTTCGAGCAGGTCTTTATTATAAAACTGGTTGATAGGCATTGGGGTAACCAACGGAATCGGACCAGGCTGCCCTTACCGCCGGGGATTGTAAGGTTTGATCCCGTCGCCGGACAGGAAAATGATGAAGATGAACGCCGACTATTTTATGTCGCGTTAACGCGAGCTAAAAAGCATTTATATTGGTCATACGCTCAATTTGATACGAATGGAAAAGAGCAGATACCGGCTCAGTTTCGGGGCGAGGTGAGCGCGGAGTTGGTTGAATCGACGAACTGGGCCATGAGCGGGAGGCAAAGCCAAGAGTGCGCATTGCTGCAGCATGAACGCGCCGGGAAGCAATTGAATGACGAGATGATTAGGCACTGGGCAGCGGAGAAGCTCAAAACCTATGTTATGAGTGTGACGCATCTGAACCATTATTTAGAATGTCCCAGGATGTTTTATTACCGAAGTTTTCTGCATGTGCCAGCGGCAAAAAATAAACACTTAGCTTTTGGCACGGCGATGCACGGGGCGCTGTATGACGCTTGGCAAATGACGCGAGAGTCAAAACCAGTGTCAGAGAAATATTTGGTAGATCGGTTTAAGCGACGGTTGCGACGGGAGATTTTGTCCGTTAGGGATCGGCGGGACAGCATAGCAATCGGTGAAAAAGTTTTGCGTGAATATTTTCAGTATTATGGTTTTGTCGCAGGCAAAAAAATGGAGTTGGAATATAATTTTCGGCGGCATGGTGTGCTGCTGGGGGAGTTGCCATTAACGGGGCAACTGGACAAGATTGAATATTTGAACAAGCAGCAGGTGAAAGTGGTGGATTATAAGACTGGCAATCCTGACAGTGCATATCAAGAAAGCCGGCCGGGTGGAAAGTATCATCGCCAACTCGTGTTTTATAAACTGCTTTGTGATGAATCAAAAAGGTTTAATTATCAGATGGTGAGCGGAGAATTAGATTTTATTCAGCCCAGTATGCGCCGGGGAACACTTATCCGCCTGGAGTACGTGATTACCGCGCGAGAAGTGGCGGAGCTGAAGGATACCATCGGGCGCGTGTGGGCTGAGATTAAGACATTAAAGTTTATGGATGAGGGTGCCGGTTGCGGTAAGTGCGATTACTGCCTGGCACCGCGTGCCGCAAGGCTGGTGAAATTAAAATGAAGTTGATATAATGTTGACGATGAAGAATATCGGTCTAATTGGGCTAGTAGTCGCATTAGTATTAGTCTTTGGGGGCTATCTGTCCTACCGGGCGACCGGCCCGGGGACGCAGCCTAGCGTAAGTAGCGAGGGAAAGGAAAACCAAGCGGGTGCCCAGTTTATTCAAATGAAACCGGATAACCTGCCGCCGGTGGAGCAGGAAGCAGGTCAATTAGTCGAACAAAGTACGCTCGTAGGGGAAAGTGATGAGGAGAAGACCGGAACAGTGAGCGGCGCGCGCGACGCTAACCAAGGGGGCGAACCGAAGCAGGTGAACGAGGCTAGCAAGACAGCGGTGGACCAACCAGGTGTCGTGGTCTCAATGACTGACACAGGTTTTTTCCCGTCCACGATAACAGTAAAGGCGGGGACGATCATTAGTTTTGTAAATGATGGACAAGCGTTGCATTGGCCGGCCTCCGATCCCCATCCCGCGCATGATGGTTTGCCGGGATTTGATGCGGGGGATGGAGTGGCGACCGGAGATACTTTTGAATTTCAATTTGACCGGATAGGAGAATGGAGTTTTCATGATCATTTAGTTCCGAGTCAGACAGGAAAAATAATCGTGGAGTGAGGTTAGACGGTTTATTGAGTTGAACAAAAAGGGCGTGAAGGAAGGACAATAATTATGGTGACAGTAACGTTTTTTGGGGGCGCGGGCGGCGTGACGGGCTCCAAACATCTGGTGGAGCATAACAATAAAAAGACTTTGTTGGATTGCGGGACTTTTCAGGGTTTGTCAGATGTGAGGGAACGCAATCGCGCTTTGCCCTTCAGGCCGGAGACAATTGATCGGGTAGTATTATCCCACGCCCATGTTGATCATTGCGGCATGTTATTGATCTTGGTGAAGCGAGGTTTTACTGGTCCGATTCTAGCCACGGCCGCGACAAAAGAAGTGGTCAATTATATGCTGCTCGACATGGTAGGGATAGAGGCTGGCGACGCGGAATTTAGACGAAAACATCGGATCGGTGCGCCGGACGAGCGTGAGCCTTTATTTGAGGAAGAGGATGTAGCGCCAGTGATGAAGCAGTTTGTGGAGGTGCCGTACGTGCGGGAAAACAAAGGTTGGTACCCGATTGACGACGAGACGGACCTAAGGTTTTATGATGCGGGACATATTCTAGGGTCGGCTGTCAGTGTGCTTCGTTTCAAGTCGAGTAATTTTACCATGGCTTATACCGGCGATTTAGGCTCAGTCGGGATGCCGCTATTGTTTGATCCGGAAGTACCACAAGAAGAGATCCAGTTTGTGATTTGTGAAAGCACTTATGGCAGCCGCAAACATCAACCTTTGCAGCAAGCCCTGGACAGAATGGCTGCGGCGATTAACCGGACATGCGCGCGAGGCGGAAAAATTATTGTGCCAGCTTTCTCCTTGGGACGGACGCAAGAGCTAGTCTATTGGTTACATAAGATGGTGGATACTAAACAAATTCCCCGGTTTCCTATTTACGTTGATTCACCATTAGCAACTGACTTAACAGAGGTTTATCGGCATCATCGAGATGATTATGATGAAGAGTCATGGACAGATTTTCCCAGGGCAGATGATCGGCCATTAGCTTTTCGCAATCTACGGTATGTGACATCGCGCGATGAGTCAGTCAGTTTGAATAGTAAAGCAGGGCCTTTTATGGTGATTTCCGCGTCAGGTATGATGTCGGCGGGACGAGTAGTACATCATTTGAAGAATAACTTATCAGATGCGAAGAACACAGTTTTTGTTACCGGATACCAGGCGGAGGGAACGTTGGGACGAAGAATACTGGAAGGAGCAAAGAGTGTCGATATATTTGGTGAGCCGGTAAGGGTCAGAGCCCAGGTGGAACTGTTGAATGAACTATCCGCACATGCTGATCGTGAACAACTACAGAGTTATCTGGAAAAAATCAGGGGACTGAGACGTGTCGCATTAGTGCATGGCGAGCCGCACCAGGCGGATGATTTAAAAAAGCAACTACAAACAGCCCATTCTGATTGGCAGGTTGATCGACCCGAGGAAGGAGAAACTCTTGAGATTAATAAGTAAACCGCTTGATGCTCACAAAATCATAAGGGTGAGGCCAAGCGGGGTAGCGGTGAGGCGCTATTTTTTACCGTGCCATTTGTTATGTGTTGGATGCCATTGCGCGTTATGGATGGCGGCAGACTTGATGTTTTTGGCGTACTTGTCACTAATCGATGCTTTACCGCGGGCACCGAGAGCGTTACCGACAATAATGCCGAGAATAATACCGGGACCAAAACCAGTTATAGCATACAGAGTAACGTAAGAGAGGATTTGAAATAAGAAAGCGATGTCCATAGTAGTCAACGAACCTTGGTGCTACTGGCTTCGGCTAGTGTCCAGACAATGAAAAAACCCAGCACGAAACCAGCTAAAAAGAAGGCTCCCCAAAGTGTTAGGTGGTCAAATAAAGTCAGCATAAGATAGTATGATTATATACCAAATTTGAGAGATGTCTGGAAGGGGGTTAAAAAACCACCGGGAGGGGTGGTTAGGGCTAGTTGTTATAGAATTTGACGTAGGCATACCAGGTGATGAAAGTGAGTCCGATGGTGAAACTTTCCATCAAATAGCAAACTGGCCAGCACATGGCGGCAGGTAAAAAGGAGATGAGCCGGCTGTTAAAAGTGCAGGTAAATAAGAAACAACTGAAGATCATCAGGCTAATAGTGCGGGCTTTACCAAACCATTGGGCATGGCTAGACAGACCTTTGGCCGCGCCGAGACACCTTAAAGCCATAACATAATTGTCCCGCCAAACATTAACTGCGAGGAAGACGACTAATAAGCAGGCATGGCCAGGATTGGTCAGAGTGAGGGGTAGCAGGCAGCTACTAACAACAACCACTAAAAAATTTTTATCGTGAACCGTATCCAGGAGGCCGCCGAACTCTGAAACGCCGCTGTAGTTGCGGGCTATCCAGCCATCGAAGGTGTCGGTGAGAGCAGATATAATTAGCAGTCCAAGGCCTACTTCGGCAGGCCAAGGGATGTGGGTTGACCAACCATATAAACCGCACATAACACCCAGCAAAGCAATTGGGGTGCGAGTGTGAGTAATAAGATTAGCCAGAGAGGTAGCGTTGTCATGACGGTTGGCAGCTGTCAGGTCGGTTCTTAAAATAGTCATGGCTTACTCCTTTGATTAAGTGCCTCGACAGGTGAAAAGAACACGATAACAGTAGGACTAATAAATAGTTCAGTCAATTTTAATAAACCAAGAGGTAATTTAGTAAAAAGCGCCGGTATTTATTTACGCAGGGATACATTAGGCAGGGGAGACCAGGAGTGACGGATAGGTAGACGTCTACTCTTGTATATATCATATCTTTGTGGTACTATATCAGGGTGAAACAAAAGAAAAACAAAGAGGACGATGTTAATTTTATCGGCTCGACGAGCGATGTTTTCATTAAATACTATAATGAGAACATTCCAGCGTCTTTTCCTCGGGCGACGATTAAGATATTAAAAAAATTCCAAGCACTATACCCAACGCTTTTTAAAAAAAATGGTGAATGGACGATCAATAAGCACAGAAAAAAATTGATGGATTGGCTTTCTTCGTATCGGGACGATGATTAAAAATCGCTGGTAGAACTGTTTTATATTTTGACCGGACGCCTAGCAGGCGTTCGTTGTTTTTGGGATCGAAGGCGGAGGGGGGGGAGCAGTTGGCCTGTAATATTAAGCGGTAGTGTATAATTAACAGGTATGAATACTTATGAATGGTACGCCCAATTAATCAAGCCGTCCTGGTCGCCGCCGGCGGGGTTGTTTGGACCGGTTTGGATGGTACTTTATGGCTTAATCGCCTTTTCTTTCGGCAAGGTGTTTTATCTGGTGTGGAGAAAACAACTGCCGAGCAAAGTTGTTTGGCCGTTTGTTTTAAACTTGGTTTTTAACTTTGCCTTTACGCCGCTGCAATTTGGATTAAAAAATAATACGATGGCGGCGATTGATATATTGTTGGTATTGGGGACGTTGTGGTGGGCGATGGCAGCTATTTATCCATACCGGCGATGGATTGCCTATCTGCAAGTTCCTTATTTATTATGGGTAAGCTTTGCGACGGTTTTACAATTAACGATTACTTTTTTAAACAATTAATTTATGGGAAAAACATACCGGAGTTGTCAAAGTTGCGGGATGCCGATGAAGAAGGATCCGCAGGGTGGGGGAACGAATGTGGACGGGACAAAGTCAGGCAAGTACTGCAGTTATTGTTATTTAAACGGGGGTTTTACGGGGCCAGACTGGACGGCGGAGAAAATGCAAGAATTTTGTAAGGGGAAATTAATAGAAATGGGCTGGCCTGGCTGGATAGCTGGATGGTTTACAAAAAGCATACCGAAATTAGAGCGGTGGAACGGCCAAGGTGATAAACCATAAAAAAGGCTAAAAAATAACAGTGACCAGCCGTAAGTTAATGTTGTGCAAGGGAGAAGGACATGAGGCATACGCGAGGTCATATTAAGCCATCTGGACAGATGGCAAATGGTATACTATAACAATCTCTTATGCCAATAGACGAGTTAGTAATTGGTGAACGGCGGATCGGTCCAAACCAGCCGGTTTTTGTCATTGCTGAAGCGTCCGTCAACCATAATGGCAGCGTCAAGCGGGCGCGCGAATTGATTGCGGCGGCCGCGGCAGCGGGAGCCGACGCGGTCAAGTTCCAGAAGCGTAACTTGGACCAAGTGTACCAAAAAAAACTGCTTGATAATCCTAATAGCGCGGAGCAGAAATATCAGTATCTGCTACCTTTATTAAAGGAATTTGAACTGGCCGATGAAGTGTTTGTGGAGCTGGAAAAGTATGCGCACGAGCTGGAAATAATGTTTCTGGTTAATGGATGGGATGCCATGAGCGTCAGGTGGATTGAGGAAAATTTGCGGATGCCAGTGCATAAGGTGGGATCGCCGGATATGACTAATGATGAGTTATTGGAAATTATTATGGCCACCGGTAAGCCCATGATTGTTTCCACGGGGATGAGTCGGGAAGAAGAGATTGACCATATGGTGGCGTTACTGCAGAGTCATCACGCCGTATTCGCCTTGCTGCATACGAATAACATTTATCCGGCGCCGTTTGACGAGATCAATCTGAAATTCATGGACCGGTTGGCTAAATATGGTCAGCCAGTCGGCTATTCTGGTCACGAACGGGGCATCGCGATATCGATTGCGGCGGTAGCGCGTGGAGCGACGGTGATTGAGCGTCACTTAACGGTGGATCGGTCACTGGAGGGGCCGGACCACCAAGCCAGTTTGCTGCCAATGGAATTCAAGGAAATGGTTAAAAGTATCCGACAGGTTGAGATAGCATTAGGGGATGGTAAGAAAAAATTTACAAGAATTGAGCAGATGAATCGGGAACAATTGGGCAAGAGTATCGTAGCGAAAACTTTTATCAGTGATGGCGCGATTATCACCAGGGAATTGTTAACAACCAGGAGTCCGGCGAAAGGATTGTCGCCACAAAGAATGCAGGAGATAATTGGCATGAAAGCGCCACGAGATATTCCAGCAGGGGATGCATTGACGGAGGATGACCTGACGGCTGATCAAATATTAAAAACCTTCAACGGCAAAGGATTGCCATGGAAGTGGGGTCCAATTGTGCGGCTCAAAGAAGATTTTGAACGGTACCTGGAATATGAGCCAAAAGTGTTTGAGTTTCACTTGAGCGACAAAGATTTGGAAGAAGAGGTGCCGCGCGGCCGGTTCAGTCAGGAAGTGATAGTGCACGCTCCGGAGTATATGCATCGGTTATATTTAAATCCGGCAGCGGAAGACGCCGAAGAAAGAAAAGTTGCTATCAACACTTTGCAGCGGAGCATTACGGTAGCGGAAAAGTTAGCGGAATCTTTTACAGGACCGGTGAAATTGGTAATCCATCCGTGCGGGATAACGTCACAGCCAGCAGACAATCCGGCGAAATTATTAGAGATATTTGGCGATACTTTACAGCAGCTTAAAACTCATACGGTGGAGTTGCTGCCGGAGAATATGCCTCCCCGGCCATGGGTGTTCGGAGGAGAATGGGTAGGGAATATTTTTCTGCTGGGCGAGGAGATTAAGCGATGGTTGGAACAGACGGGTTATCAGATGTGTTTTGATACGTCACATGCGGCGTTAGCTTGTAATGCGGCCGGATATGATCTGGTAAAAATGGTGCGAGAATTGAAGCCATTCATCCGACATTTGCATGTTTCAGACGCTAGCGGGATAGGAGATGAGGGATTGCAAATTGGCGAAGGGACGATCGATTGGGTGAATGTTATGCGGGAATTAACGGGATATAAGCATACGATGGTGCCGGAAATATGGCAGGGACATTTGCATGGCGGCAAAGGTTTTCTCCAAGGGATGGAGCATTTACGAAAATATTGGTAATAGTTGTTCTTTTGAGGAGCAGGTTGTAATAAGCATTTTAAGGAATTAGTTTGAATATATGTACAAGTTAAGAAAATTTTATCCACCAGGTTTTAATCCCCAGCAATATTGGGCAGATAGATACGCACAGGAGCATATTGCTGGCCGCAGCAGCGATGAGTTTCGACGGCAGGATTTTTGGCCGCTCATGAAGCAGCATTTACCCCGAGATAAGAAAATACTGGACGCTGGTTGCGGCGTTGGGGGATGGATTATATTTTTAAAGGAGGAGGGTTTTGATGTCGAGGGTATTGATAGCGCGGCGCGGACGGTGCGGGCAATGACGGAATATGACCCTGAAATAAAAGTGAAGATAGCAGACGTAGATGCTATCCCCTATCCAGATAACTTGTTTGGGGGAGTGGTCGCAGTGGGCGCCCTAGAATACGTGGAGGATAGAGTGGATGAGGCACTTAGGGAAGTTAATCGGGTGCTTGGGCCGGAGGGTGTATTTCTTCTGGAGGTACCGATTACAAACTTATTGCGGCGCCTATTTTATATTCCGCTAAAAGAGCTGGAAAGACGGATAAAGGGATGGCAGGGTAATGAACCTGTCTTTGCCAATTATTTTTTTGATCGACATGAGCTGGTCAGGAAGCTCAAAGCGACTGGTTTTTCTATTATCACAGAGCAGCCGCACGAGTTGCCAGACAGTAACAGTCATTATGGTTTATACGTTGATTGGAAATGGTTAAGAGGCAGCGAGCCGTATCATCTGAATTTTCTTGGGTTGGCCATCAAAAAATTAGCCAACCTTATTTCACCATGGATTGCTTCGACCGGTATGGTGATTGTCGCAAAGAAGCGTTGACTAATTTTTGTTTGATAACATCAGATTAAAAACCTCCGCCAAAGACAGCGAGACCGAGAGTTAGTGCAATGAAAACAAGAAGAGCGAGGGTTAACCACTGCATCGTATTTTGCTCATTCATGAAGGATCACCTCCCGTAGTTTTTCTATAAAAGATAGATAACTAGTAATTACTATTTTACCTTAATTCGTTTGAAGTTGCGAGTAAAGCCTGGGAGTTTTTTGGGAGTGTTCGTTTTAGCAAGAACCAAGGCAGTGCAGCGCCAAACAAGATGGAGTATACTTGACTTTTAGGTGACGGCGAGTAGTCTTCTAATCTATTACATTAATTTTTACTTTGACCAGATGAGCCAAGACAATAACAGTATAAGAGGCAAAATAGTGGTTTTAACCGGTGGGTGCGGTTTTTTAGGTAAATATTTTAGCCGCCTCTTGCTTGAGGCAGGAGCTAAAGTGATTGTGACAGATGTGACGAAGGGGGCGGATTTGATAATGGATGTGACAGATCAAAAATCTATTGATGGGAGTTTGGAGGAAATCACAAAGGAACACGGAAAGATTGATGTAATGATTAATAATGCCGCGATTGATCCTAAGTTTGACGTGGGTGTGAAGCAGAATCAGTATGAGTTCGTGAATTATCCGGAGGAAGCGATGCAGCAAAGCATAAATGTTAATTTACTAGGCACGTGGCGGGTGTGCAAGACGGCTGTAAAAATTATGCGTGAACAAGGGTTTGGCAATATTGTGAACGTGGCTTCGTTTTATGGGGTCACGCCCCCACGACAAGAAATCTACCCGGCGGGGACAGAAAAACCAGTTGATTATCCAGTGACAAAAGCGGGTGTGATTATGTTAAGCAGGCAGATTGCATCCCAATTCGGACGGGATGGGATCAGGTGTAATGTGCTGGCACCCGGCGGCGTTTTAAAAGAGCAGTCGCTGGAATTTCAGGCTGAATATGAACGACATACCTCCTTGGGCCGTATGACGATGCCAGATGAAGTGAGTGATGCATTGTTATTCTTAGCCAGCGACCGTTCACGGGGAATGACCGGCGAGGTTTTAGTGGTTGATGCCGGTTGGCGGTCAAGATAATTAGATAGAAGGCCAGTGGGCCGGATCGACTTGATGAGGATCAGTAATGGCCAAATCAGACAATTTAGTAAGAACTGCCGGTGGCAGGGGGTCTTTATTAATCGCCGAGAGAGCGCTTCGTAAATGTTGCGGATCGATTGTACCAATTAGAATGGTCGAGACGGCTGGATTGGCAGCGGCAAAACGAATAGCCAAACTGGGCAGGTCGGTGGACATTTTTTCCGCGATAGCCGCGGCTTGCGCGGAATTTTCTTTGAGTGGATTTAAGGCAAGGGGGAGATGCCGGACGGCGTTAGTGAGAGCACCCTTTAATAAAACTGAGCGATTGATAATACCGATACCATGAGCCAGGGCAGAGGGGAAAACATGTGCAGCCATGCGTTGATCCAGGATACTATAAGCAGTTTGGATGGTGGAAAAGAAACCGGTTTTAATGGCCGTGAGTGGTGCCTCTTCACCCCGGGTGGCAATTCCGACATGCTGCACTTTTCCCTCTTCGATTAAACGTCGCAAAATATCTATTAATTCTCCACGCTCAATTTGTTCTGACGAACCGCCGTGCAGCTGTAATAACTGGAGGGAGTCTTGCCGCAGCCGGCGTAGGCTTTCTTCTACCTCGACCCGGATCATATTTTCCAAATCACGGCCGCGCGGATCGGCGCCTTTTTCTAAGAATTGAGCGCACTTGGTGCCGATTATGATATTTGGCAGGCGACCGATACCGGAACGGCCAATGCGTTCTTCAGCTACGCCATAACCATGAGCGGTATCAAAATAAGTAATCCCTAAATCCACAGCCGTTTTTAGAATTCGCTCGGCTGCTTCGTTGGTCGGTAGTGAAGTCGCCCCAATGCCATATGGCAGACCGATTTCAACAGTACCAAGACCGATCGGCGAAACATTGAAGACAGTTGAACCCAAAGGGCGTATTACGGTAGTCATAGTTTAAGCGTAGCATATTGGGAACAATGTTTAGAGGAGATCGGGAAGATGGCAGAGAACATCAAAAAAGAAGTAATCAAGCTAAGAGCGACAGGGGGATTTTGACAATTAATTTTTGTACGAAGTTATTGCCAGAGTGGGGCAGGCCGGGCTGATGTGCGTCAGGAGGGAAGAAAACGGCGACGCAGCGGGGTAGCATGACAACGGATCGCAATGGTTTGCGGGGAGGATTATATAAAGTATAGTCCGCAGCGGGGTGATGCGAGATGGGAGATAATTGATCAATGGGAGCGACTTGAATGATTTCACTGCCGGATAAACAAATATGGATGTCAATATGAAGCAAATGGGATTCGTATCGGTTTTGGTCTGGCCGGGCGGTTGCCATTGTTTTGAGATGAGCTTGAATAGTAGGGAAATCTGGATGACAGAAAGTATTGTCCTGGTCGGAAACGGGAATGGCAGGCAGCCAAGAAAACACCGCGCGCCAAGCAGGCTGCGGCAGCTGTTTGTATAGCAGATCGAGGTTGTCCAGACTGCCGATAATTGCCATATGTTTGTTTTTAGTATAACCACTTAACAATAAGTAAGTAGGAATAATGTTTCTCTAACATAGCTTGCGTTATTGGTCAATAAAGTGGTATAGAGAGCGCATGGGTAAAGAGACTAATAATCCGAAAAGGGACACCGTAGAAGTGGTCGCAATTATTCCTGCTCGGGGAGGACAGCAAAGCATACCTTACAAAAATTTACAGCCGCTTGGCGGAAAAACTTTATTGGCTTGGGCGGTTGAAGTCGCAATAGCAGCGGAATCGGTAGACGCAGTGCTTGTATCTACGGAAGATGCAAGGATAGCGAGGGAGTCAAAGAAATTAGGCGCGATAGTAATCCCCCGCCCGAAAAAATATTCGCAGCCGGACAGCAGCGATGCGGGGTGGTATAGCCACGCGGTGCAGTGGATGGAAGAGGAAAAAGGGTGGCAGCCGGAACTGATCGTTAATTTGCGGCCGACCAGTCCGCTGCGTTTTGCGCGGGATGTGGACGCGATGGTCAAATATATGAGGAATAATCCGCAAGCCGATGGGCTTAAGAGTGTGGTCCCAGCACCCATCCATCCTTATAAAATGTGGACTTTTAAGTCTGAGACTGCGGGGGATAGCGGAGCGCGCGGCAATGAGGATAATGACCGGTCATTAGCAGTGGGCGAAGCGGCTGAACTGCAGGCTGTGTTTGATAATGATTTTCGCCGGACGCATGGCCCGGACCAGCCGCGACAATATATTCAACAGCAGTGGCCGATTTATTGGCAGGACGGGCAGGTTGACATTACACGACGCCGATTTGTGCTGCGTCCGGAATGCTTAGAATATGATAATGTGTGGGGAGAAAACCTTCATGGCTACGTTCTGGATCCGCGTACAAGTACAGACTTAGATACACCCGAGGATTTTTACCGGGCAGAAAAAATATATAAGGAGTTGCGGGCAGCTAAGGGAGAATGATACTTATATTCGAAACCCTAAGCTTTTAAATCCTCCCTAAGTGATCTCTTTGGGATCAACAAATCCGAGATAGGCGATAAAAATTATAAATTCGAAACTCTGAAAATTCTAAAGGATTAAAAAGCTAAAGGCCAAAGTTCAAACAGCAAAGGAATTAACTGATACCAAACGACAGTGATTGACATGCTCTCTTGGATGTAACAAGACAGGCGGATCAGGCGGTGGTTGTCTGTCGGACCTGGGATTGTTGGGTGCGAAAGAGAGGAAGTCTTTCATTAAAAAGAGAAGGAAAGCAGAAGGTTGAGGTTTTAAATAAGTTATTGTTGGCGCAGTTCGTCTTCCAGGTCCTTCATGCCGGCTGGTCCTTGGCGTGCAGCTCGTTCGATTTTGGAACGAAGACCAGCTGGCATTTTAGACAGTAAACCTTGCATCAGGTCCTCAGCAGTGACGGTGGTATGGCCAGCCTGGCGGGCGTGATCTTCAGCGGCCTTAGTTAGCTGTTTTCGGACAGTTCCTTTGAGGGCACCAGGCACCGGTGCTTGACTCAAGGCTTTGGCTAAAGCTTCAGAAGCGGCAGCGTCCCAAGTAAGCTTGGATGGCGTGTCGCCGGGATTACTTTTTTTGGAAAATAGTTTAAACATATGTCTTACTGTAGTCGAGTGGTAAAAAAGGTAAAGAGAAAATGAAGTAAGGCGTCAAGAATTCGTAGGGGTGTGTATAACGAGATAAGCAATTGACGATTTTATTGTATGATGAACCGCGATGATTAAAAGGCAAGAAGGAGAAATTATCTTAGGCGGACAGAGGTATAAGTATAGTCTGCGGCGCAACAAACGGGCGAAGCGGTTGATAATTAAAGTAAGTCAGATGGGTGATATAACGGTAATAATGCCTTGGTCCGGCGCAACCAGAGTGGCGGCAGAGTTCGTGCGCAGTAAGTCGGACTGGTTAGCTAAAGCGATTAAGGTTCAGCAAGCAAAAAAAGCGTCGCCCTTGGTGGAGCTAAGGGGCGGAGCGTGGCTGCCAATTCTGGGTGATGTTAAACAATTACGCATAGAGGTGGACCAGAACAGGCAGCGATCTACTTATAAAGAGAAAGGCAATGTTCTGGCGGTGACAGTAGCGCGAACAGGAGCGGTGAGGGAAACGGTGATCAGATGGTATCGGGTAAGAGCGGAAAAATATGTAAAAGTACAGGCAGACAGGCTGGCTAACCAAATAGGGGTAGGATTGAAAAAGATGGTGATGTCCAGTGCCAGAACCCAATGGGGCAGTTGTATTAAAGGAAAGGGAAGGATCTCTATTCAATGGCGTTTAGCCCAAGCCCCGCTGGGGGTGCTGAATTATGTTATTGCTCATGAGGTGATGCACTTAAAATTCGGTGGGCATGGCAAAGATTTCTGGGACGGTGTGTCCACTGTTTGTCCGGATTATAAGGAGAGACGACGGTGGTTAAGGGAAAAGGGCCAAAGCTTGTATTGGTAAGAGAAGAGAAAACACCAAGATAGACGGTCTAGATAGGCAACGATACTAATCTAAATAGGGTAGATACGAAAATAGAAATTAGTATCTATTCACAAACCTGAGAAACCCCTCCTAACCCTGCCTACCGGCAGGCAGGCTCCCCTAGTATCAGGGGAGGAAACGTACTTGTCCCCCCCATGATAGGGGGGGGGTTAAGGGGGTTTTAAGGGACACCGCTCAGATTTGTGAGCTCGTACAGAAATTACTATTGACAGCAGTATGCTAATATGGTAGTGTTGCAGTACTAAAAGATATTCTTAAATATTCATATGGCTTCAATAACAGGTGGAAATGCAATGGTAATGGCAAGCGTAACTATCGGATTAATGTTTATAATCCTAGTTGTCTTTGTGGTGAACGCGTTTGATCTAGACCGATTCCTATCGGTCAACAGTTGGACTAGTGATGGTAAGAAAGACGAGCCGGCTGTGACTGAAGAGGCAAAGGTAGAGGAAGAGCCGACTTTAGAGGCGGAAGAGGTGCGGCAGTTATTAGGTTTTATTGATTATCCGGTGGTGAAGATTGAACCAAGATTGATAAGCTTGTTTTCGCCAGAAGCGCAAGAGGGGGTAGGACGGCTCAGCGAGGAAGAAATTCAGCAAAGGTGTGCTTTTATCTCGATTGATTTCAATCGTGATCGGTGCGTGCAGGCGGAGAGAGTTTGTGCTGAGATGATTGCGTCCGACCAGCAACACTGGGCGTGTCTCAATAGCAATGATTTTTGGATCGGAAAAGACTTAGCTTACGGAAAAGGAACTACCAAATAACACGCGGTCGAGGCAATTGCGGCTTGGCAACCGGGTGATTTTCTGATAAACAGACCATATGTTAGGAATGAACGACATAAAAAAAGGTAAGATGGTAGTGCTGGATGGTCAGCCGTTTGTGGTTATGACGGCGGACTTTTTGAAGAAACAACAGCGACGGCCGGTAGTACGGGCAATTTTGAAACATATTAAAACAGGCCAAAATAAAGAACATACCTTTATGCAATCGGACAAGGTAGCCGAAGCAGAGATAGATCGGCGGCCATATCAGTTTTTGTATAAAGACGAAAGCGGCTGGCAGTTTATGGATCCGAAGACCTATGAACAAATTAGCTTGGCAGATGATGTGGTTGGTGAGATGGGCAAGTGGCTGATTGAAGGACAGGAGGCGTCGTTATTGATGTTTGAACAGCTGCCAGTTTTGGTGGAGCTGCCGATTAAGATTGACCGAGAAGTGATGATTGCTCCGCCTGGCATTAAGGGTGATACTTCGACTAATGTGATGAAAGAAGTCGAGATCGAAGGAGGAACAAAAGTAAAAGCACCGCTATTTATTAAGACGGGTGACAAGATCAGAATTGATACCAGGACCGGAACATACGTGGAGAGAGCGTAAGGACGGAAGCTCAAATTTCAAAATCTAAATGTCCCCTATCCCAATGACCAACGTAATCAGTTCTAGGAGGTAACAATGTACGTGCACATTGCTCTTTTTAAGTGGAAACCAGGCATTAAGTTGAAGGATGTTGACCATGCCTTGAAAGGCGTGGAGGCACTCAAGGATAAAATACCTGGTCTGGTGGAGATTAGCACCGGTCAAAACAGTTCTCGCTACTCGGCGGGATATACTCATGTCGTATTGGTACGCGCGAAGAACCAGGGAGCGATCGACGCATATCGGCAACACCCTGACCATGTGAAACTGGCGCAGGAGATCGAAGCGATGGAGGAGCACGGTATTGGCGTAGATTTTAGCACGAACACATAGACCAAGGTCCTATCAAGAAGCGGGCACTAGCGAAATTGATTACGATGACGCGCTGCTGTAACGGCGCAGACCGGCCCGCCAGGCAAGATTGGCCAGAATTAGCAAGATGGCTGCGATGGCAATGGCGGTAGGCAGTTGCCATAATTGGAGCCGGCCGGTGATGGCTTGGGCAGGGACGAAAACAATAAAAGCTAGAGGCAGGGCATAGGTTAAGGCTAGACGGGGAGCGGTAGGAAATACATCAAAAGGAACCGTGAGCGGTTCAGTGATTAACTGCAGAAAACTCCAGAGTGCTTCCAGCCTCTCAATATAAAATACCAGTGAAGCAAGGAGAATGAGGAGGCTATAGAAAACGATTAATCCGGTGGTGATCAGCAAAATCATCATTAACCAGGCACTAAGGTTGGGCTGGTAATTAAGTTGGGACAACGCATAGAAGAGAACAGCCAATCCGCCGCTGATGTGGCCGATAGTGCTATGCAGATAGAATTGTTTAAAAGAAGTGTAGAAAAGCACGGGACTAGGTTTGGTTAGATAAAAATCAAAACTGCCTTTTTGCACAATGGTTGGCAGGTCGGCTATGTTACGGGTGAAAAAAGTGTCCATAATACCTTCAACAATACGAGAGAGGGCAAGAATAATCAGCGCCTCCGGTTTTTGCCAGCCGCCGATTGACTCAGTCTGGCTAAAAATTGTTTCAATCAGAAAAATGAAGGCGGCCAGCCACATGCCTTGTCGTAATATACCGAGAAAGAAATTAGAGCGGAACTCCATTTCGCGAATAAAGCTGGCGCGGGCGTTAGCGCGCCAAACTCGCCACAGGTAACGGCTATTGGCCAGGAACGGCATAGTGCTGCAAGCCTTTTTGCCAGAGAGCATAGGCGATCATGATTGTTAGAAAGATCCAAGCAGTCTGGTAAGACAATAATTGAAGTGATTGGTTAAAGGAGGTTTGGCCGAGCAATATTTCGGCCGGGACGGAAACGATGTACCGGAAGGGCAGAAAACTAAGAGCGGCATGGACGGCTGGGGGCATCATGACGAAGGGGACTAGGACACCGGAAGCGACAAGTTCGAAAATGTTCTTAAAACTTCTGATTTGTTGTGCTTCTTCGAGCCAAAAAGCCAGGAAACCAAAACAGGTTTCCAAGGTGAAGGATAAAATAAGGGCGAAGAGAAGGCTGGGGATAAAAAGCAGCCAGTGGGAAGGAATATAGATTTGAGGGGAAAGGGCGTGGGGAAAAATAAATAGAAAAAAGATAAAAAGAGGGAGAGGAATAAGTAATTTGATACATTTTTCCACGGTATTGTTGATAATATCATTCCAAATCATGGGAAAGGGCCTGACTAGATATTTGACGATATCGCCATTGAGAATCTCCCAGGCCGTAAAGAAACCGTGCCAGGCATCGGTAATGAGTTTGATAAAGATGACCAGCAGGAAGTAAGTTAAAGTGGCTTGGGGGGAGGGGCCGGTAGGGTTGTGCAGCGATACATTATACCAAAGAGCCAGAGATACCAGGGGGATGGAGGCCCCGGCCAAAGACCAAGCGATGACATCGATGCGATATTCGAGTACGCGGCTCCATTCCATGGCATATACCCGCCCGATTTTTTGAAAAAATTTACGCATAATTCTGGTTAGTGAAGAGCTCACGGACAACATTTTCGAGTGATGGTTCATCGATGGAAATGTCTTCGACTGGAAACTTGGTGAGTAGCTGGGCAGCGCGCTCGGTGGTTTGGTGGCGGGGGACATGTAAGACAGCGTGCAATGGCTGATATTTAACAATCTGTCCAAATGGCAGCAGGACGTCTCTGGCTACAGGCTGGGAGAAGGTTAGAACGATACGCCGATGATCGACGTGCTGCTTGATCAGATCCTCGGTTGAACCATCATAGGCGATGCGGCCATGGTCAATTATGACTAGGCGACGAGCCAGTTCCCGGACATCGTCAAGGTAATGGCTGGTGAGGATAATGGTGGCGTTGTATTTTTGCTGATATTGTTTAATGAATTTACGAATTTTTTTCTGGACGACAATATCAAGGCCAATGGTTGGTTCGTCCAGAAATAAGACTTGCGGGTGGTAAATTAAGGCGGCAGCCAGTTCGCCGCGCATGCGCTGGCCGAGTGAGAGTTTGCGGACCTGCACCTTAATGAATTTGTCGAGGTCTAATAGTTCGGTTAGCTCCCGCAAGTTGGCCTGAAAGACAGATTGGTCTATTTCGTAGATGTCCCTTTGCAGTAACAGCGAGTCGTAGAGGGGCAGGTCCCACCAGAGCTGGGCTTTTTGCCCCATGACGAGGGAAAAATTTCGCAAGAACTCCTTTTTCCGCTCCCACGGGACATAGCCCATGACGGTGGCGGTGCCGGCGGTGGGATAGAGCAAGCCGGAGAGTATCTTTAGCGTGGTGGTTTTGCCAGCGCCATTAGGGCCGATAAAGCCAACGAGCTCGCCGGTCTGGATCGAAAGACTGATATTGTCAACTGCTGTGATCGTTTTATAACGACGCTTGAATAAACTCCTAATTGAGCCGTAAATTCCTGGATCTTTTTGATGAACTCGGTAAGATTTGGTTAAACCTTTGATGTTAATTATGGCTGGCATAGAGAAATATGATGAAATATTGGTGGCTAAGTCAAGGGGCTTTAGTAAGACAAAAATTATCGGCAGATCTTTTTCATTATCCACAGGTTAGGTTAAACTACTATAACAGTATTTTAAGGTAGAGTTTGGTGCAGGTTATTTGCTCAATAATTATTAATGAAAAATGGGTAATAGTATTACAGTTAGAACGAAACAGGTTTCTTCCTTAAGGCAATACTTGGAAGAAATTGGCCGTACTCCTTTATTAAAGGCTGAGGAAGAAGCTCGACTAGCTTTTAGAATCCAGGAAAAGCAGGACGAAGACGCGCGACAGTTGCTGATGAGAGCAAACTTGCGATTAGTTGTAAGCATTGCTAAGCAGTACGCTGCACCGCAAGATCAGGAAATGCTGTTGGATTTTATTCAGGAAGGGAATATCGGATTGATGAGGGCAGTTGACCGTTTTAAGCCGGAGTTTAAGACACGTTTTTCGACGTATGGAGTGTACTGGATCAGGCAGGCTATCTTGCGGGCGTTAAAGGCGCGGCGGATAGTGCGGCTGCCGGAGAATGTGGTGGATCAAGTAATGCAAATGAAGCGGATGCGCCAATCTCTTTATCAGATTCTTGGACGTTGGCCGACGACAGATGAACTGGCGGAGGAAATGGGTTTACCAATAAAAACTATAAACAGGCTGGAGGTAGCGGGAGCAGAGGTGGTGTCACTGGACCAACCGGTGCGGGGTAAAGAAGGGGAAGAAGAAACTCAGTTGAAAGAAATGATTGAGGATACAGAAACGATGAGTCCGAATCAGGTCACGCAGCGGGAGATGGTACGGAACGAGATAAGTTCAGCGGTAGCTTCGTTGCCGCCAAGGGAGAGGAAAATATTGGAACTGCGATTTGGTTTGGGTAACAAGAAGCGTCCATTTACGCTGGAAGAAATTGGGGCAGAGTTTGGGATCAGCCGCGAACGAGTCAGACAGTTGCAAAATGTGGCATTGTCGAGATTACGGCAAAGAAAAACAATGCAGCAGTTTTATAGCTAGGAAATGTCTGGTGCTAATACGGCATTGTATTGAGCACATAGACAAGGATTAGAGGTTGCTATAAGCATGATACAATGTCAGTATGGGTCAGGCTTTTTTATATGGCGCAGCTACCAGCGCTCACCAGACGGAGGGCAATAACGTCAATAATGATTGGTGGGCCTGGGAGATGGGCCGGCCGACGGAGAAGAGATCTGGTTTGGCCACGGACCACTATAATTGCTTCCGCGAAGATTTGGAATTAGCAAAACAGCTTGGACATAATGCCCATCGTTTTTCATTGGAATGGAGCCGGATTGAACCGCGGCGGGGAGAATGGGATAGATCTGCCCTAGCGCATTACCGGGAAGTCTTAGAAGAGTTGAATAAACTGGGGATGACACCCTTTGTCACTTTGCATCATTTCACTAATCCCAGGTGGTTTGCGGAGCGAGGGGGGTGGTTAAAGGGTGATGCCGCTGAGCTTTTTGCCCGCTATGTGCGGGTGGTGGCCGATCATTTGGGCGACCTGGCCCAATTTTGGATTACCTTAAACGAACCGGTGCTGTGGAGCAGCCTGGCATATTGGCAGAAACGATGGCCGCCCCAGCAGCACAGCGGTTACAAGTTCAATCGGGTCGTGCGTCATTTAGCCGCGGCTCATAATAAAGCCTACCGGGTACTGCATCAAAAGAGTCCCCGGGCGCAGGTGGGTATCGCTAAACACTTAGTGGCTTACCAGAGTGCCAGTGAGGCGTGGGCAGACCGCGCGGCCTGCCGGTTAATAGATTGGTGGTTTAATCGCCGGTTTTACAGCTTAACTTGGCCTAGACATGATTTTTTGGGTGTTAACTATTATTTTCAAAGGAAGGTGCAAGGGCAGATGCTTCCGCTTAAGATCCGACAAAGCGATGTGGCGGGGGGAAAAACAGATATTAATTGGACGGTCGCGCCGGATGGTTTGCGTCAAGTATTAGAAAGCTTGCGATACTTGGAGCGTCCAATTTATGTGACGGAAAATGGTTTGGCTGACGCGAATGATCGACTGAGGGGTGATTTTATTCGAGACCACTTGCGTGCGGTGGAAGCGGCACAAGCCAACGGAACGGATGTGCGTGGGTATTTGCATTGGTCTTTAATTGATAACTATGAGTGGGACTTGGGATTCGTGCCGCGATTCGGCTTAGTAGCGGTGGATTATAAAACAATGGCACGGCAGGTGAGGCCGAGTGCGCACGTTTACAAAAGTATTATTGAACAAGGCCGGAAGGAATCGCTGCATTAGGCAGAAGGGAGAGAACGGAGTTGGGTTAGCAGATTTTTTTGGCTGGTAAATTTAATCACCTGCGCCGCCATAGCGCTTATGAAATGCGTGATGACACCTTGTTTGATGGCAACATAGATCGGTTTTTTTAGGGCGTAAGCGTAACCAATCTCTAAGAGCATACCTTCGCTTGGCTCTGAGTTTTTGATATAGGCCAGGATGATGTCGGCGGCTCGCAAGTGCGGCAGAGACGAATCCATAATTTGTTTAGCGGAGTAGTGGTGTTGCTGGAAAAGTGTTTCTTGTTGAAAAGCACAGAAGACGGTATGGCCGGTGTCTTCCAGCGTTCGGATGATAGCATTTAAGTCGGATTTTAAAACCGCGTGCTTTTCCCCGGTGAATTTGTAGGCTAAGTATATTTTCATGTTTGGCAAGTCATAACAAGCGCTGGCGGCTCTTAATAAATATGGTACTTGTTTTAGAACTAGTTAGTCGAATGGATTCAGTTGGTAATGTACAATGCGTTTATGTGGTGGCTTGTCTACGCGCTATTAGCGCACGTGATGAATGCAGGTGTTTTTGTTGTGGACAAAAGCCTGTTAGCTACTGATAGCAAAATCAGCTCACCGATCAGATATGCCGCTTGGTCAGGTGTTTTGTCCGGAGGAGCTATTTTTCTATTACCGTTAGCCTGGATGGCGCCCACTGGGGCAGTGATCGGTTGGTCGCTGGTGGCTGGTGTGTGTTGGGTCGGGGCACTCTGGTTGTCATTTGACGCACTGAAAGCAGGTGAACCGTCGATCGTGGTGCCACTGACTGGCTCGGCGGTCCCCATATTTACTTGGCTGATAGCGATCTCGTTTTTAGGAGAACGGCTGGATGGCTTAACCGTAGTTGCGCTACTGACGCTGGTGCTGGGTGGAGCGATCTTATCGTTGCGTTTATCGAAAGCGGCACGAATGAACTCGCGTGTAATTAGGGCGGTAGTGTTAAGTGGCCTGCTTTATGCGATATATTTTGCTGTCGTTAAGCACGTTTATTTGTTCTTCCCTTTTTTCTTGCCTGCCTTCGCGTACACAAGGATGGGGGTAGGAGTAGCAGGGCTAATTTTAACGCTTTGGCTACTCAGAAAACCGAGGGCCAAGACAACAGTTAAACCACAGAAAAAAGGAAAAAAGTTCACGATGTTTATTATGGCAGCGCTGGTTATTAGTAAGGGATTTGGTATGCTGGCGCTGATTTTGCAGAATTACGCAATCAACTTGGGCAGCGTCACCCTAGTCAACGCCCTGCAAGGCACGCAATATTTATTCCTGCTGGGATTAGCAGCCCTGGTCTCACGGTACTATCCAAAATTGTGGAAAGAAGAATATTCCAGAGTGACCCTAGTGCAAAGACTGTTTGGGATGGGACTGGTTGGCATTGGTTTAATCTTACTAGTGGCGTGATGCATGCCTTAAGAAAAAAATTGTGGCCAATGATACTACTAATGACTCTGGCCATATTTATAATTATTGTGGTTGGGCTAACAAGGCCGGAGCTTAAAACCGAGAAGATGGTATATGGTGTGACCTTTTCTGCCCCAAGCGCGCAGTGGGTGATAGGTGGATGGAAGGAGGCCTATGACGCGATCCTAGACGACCTGGGAGTAAAACGGCTGCGTTTGTCGGCTTATTGGAACATGATAGAACCGGCAGAGGGGCAGTATAATTTTAGCGAATTGGATTATCAGATGGATCGCGCAGCCGAGGAGGGGGCACAGGTTATTTTAGCCGTGGGCAGAAAATTGCCGCGCTGGCCGGAATGTCATACGCCGGACTGGGCTAAGGAATGGCCAGAAGCGCAACAACAGGCAAGAGTCATGGCCATGCTGGAGGTGGTAGTGCCCCGATACCAGAACCATCCAGCTCTGCGAATGTGGCAACTGGAGAATGAACCGCTGCTTGATTTTGGCGGCTGTCCACCGGAAGACCGATCGTTTCTGGCGAGAGAGAAGAAGTTATTAGCGGCGTTAGACGGGACGCACCCTATTTTGATAACTGATTCGGGTGAGCTCAACTGGTGGCTGGCCGCCGCGCAGTACGGTGATGTGCTGGGGACTACCATGTATCGAACGGTGCATTCGCAACGAACCAATCGTCCTTTTTCTTACGACTATATTTTTCCAGCGTGGTTATACCGAGCTAAGGCGAGAATGGTTAGAGTAGTGGAGAATAAAGATACGATAATCTCGGAGCTACAGGGCGAGCCATGGGGGTCAGGGACGTATATTTATATGCCGGAGGAAGAACGGGCGCAGTCGTTTTCGTTGGCGCGGTTTAAAGAATTAAAGAAGTTCGCGGAACGCACACAGCTGGATGAAGCTTACTGGTGGGGGGTGGAGTATTGGTACTGGGAAAAGGTGAATAATAATAATCCCGCGTATTGGGACTTCGCGAGGACTATGTTTTAAGAGGATTGTTTGATGGATAGAGGCAACTTGTTTAGCTCATCAGAAACGGATAATATGGGCGGATGTGCTGGTGGTTCTTTTAAGTTAAAAAAATCGATAAAGGGGTGTCGTGATGCCGATGAAAGTTGATAGACAGACAGTTAATCAGTTGGTGGTGCGCTTGGCAAGATCATGGGTGGAGAGGATGAAATATACGTTTCGGGAAGAAGACGCTTGTCTTCCGACCTCAGTGAATTGTTATTTATTCACGCATTTTGTCTTCACACAGCTAGGCCTTGTCCTGCCCCGGTCATTAGGAGAGCAAAGCAGGTCTGGGAAAGGAATTGGGCGGCGTGAAGATTGGCGAGCAGCGGACCTTATCTTCACAAAAGGCAGGCAGGGACAAGAGTACGCAGATGGGGTGGGGCATGTGGGAATTTTTGGCGGACAGTCAGTAATTCATGCCAGTGCCAGAATGGGTAATGTCGGGGAAGAGCCAGTGAGCATTTTCACAGCGGCTTACGAAGTGGTACGGGTGCGTAGGGTGATTGGTCTTTAACCGCCAGTAGAACATGGCGGTTTTTTTAAGGCGGACAAAATGTCGCCAATCAGATAGAGAGAGCCGGTTACTAACAACAAGCTGCAGGGGTTAAGTGTTTTAGTGGCAAAGGCGATGGCGGCACGCGGGTTGGGGATAGTGTGTAAGGAATATTTTTGTGGATCAAACAAAGATCGCAGCCGTGGTGCCGGCAAGGGATCGTAATTAGCTTGCGTGAAAACAATTTGTCGAAAGCGGGGAGCGATATGCTTTAAGATTGGCCCCGGATCGGTATCAGACTTACAACCGATGACCAACGTATCGGCCGGAGGAAAGGGGCAAGTATCGAGGGCGGAAGTTAGGGAAGCAAAGCCGGCATCATTGTGAGCACCATCAAGCAGGATAAAGGGATCGCGCGATATGATATCCAAACGACCGGGCCAGACTGTTTTTGCTAATCCCCGGTGAATTGTTTGAGGGTTAATAGCGGGCAGGCTGTTTTTAAGAATAACAGCACCGGTGAGAGCGGTGGAGGCATTGGTTATTTGATGATGGCCCAAAAGAGAAATTTGCCAGTTGCCATTGATCAGGCCAGCGGTGGTGAAACTTTGCCCGTCCAATGAGTGATGCTTTGGTGTGGCCGCGAGAAGCGTGGCCACTGGGTAAAAAGGAGATGATTGCTTCGCGCAAAGGCGGTAAAAGTAAGAAGAGGTCATTGGGTCAATTTCGGCGGTGACGAGCGGTACGTGCGGTTTGATGATTCCAGCTTTATGCTTCGCGATTGCCCTCTTGGTTGATCCTAGCCAGGCGGTGTGATCAATAGCGACGTTGGTAATAATTGAAAGAAGAGGGGTAATCACGTTGGTCGCGTCCAGGTCGCCGCCCATACCGACTTCAATGACGGCGATGTCAACGGACTGCTGCGCGAAGTGCAGGAAAGCGAGGGCGGTGGTGAATTCAAAATAGGTGGGTGAGATATTGGACTGATGGGCGGCATCCCGGACTTGGCTGATGAGATGACTGAGAGCAGAATTGCTAACAGAGCGGCCATTAATCACTATTCTTTCGTGGAATGAGCAGAGGTGGGGGCTGGTATATAAACCGGTGCAATAGTTGGATTGCTGCAAGATTGAGGCTAGCAAGGCGGAAGTGCTGCCTTTGCCGTTGGTGCCAGTGATGTGGACAGATTTAAACTTGGTGTGCGGATTATCCAGCGCGGCCATTAAAGAACGCATGGTTTGCAGCCCGGGTTTGATTTTTTCAAACCGCTGCAGACGCTTCAGGTAGTTCAGCTGTTTATTGATCATCGGAAAGACAATAACACTATTCTGACTAGACGCTCAACAATAGATACGCCAAACTATATATAGATGAAACATTATCTGGACATGGTGCGTTATGTGCTGAAAAACGGTGAGCGCAAGGTTAACCGGACGGGGGTGGCCACTTTGGCCTGTTTTGCCTATTTTTATAAGGTTGATTTACAGGCCGGCTTCCCATTGTTGACCACGAAAAAGATGTATTGGGATTCGTTAGTGCATGAATTATTTTGGTATTTATCCGGTGAAGCTCATATTCGTAATTTAAGAAAGAAGACGAAGATCTGGGATGCCTGGGCGGACAAAAGAGGGCGATTGGAGACAGCCTACGGCCGGTTTTGGCGGCGTTTTCCGATGCCTAATAAAGGGATTGATGGCGAGAAATGGGGGACTAAATGGGTGACAAAAGACAGGGAAACAGGGCAGAAAGTGTTTGACCAGATTGAGTACATAATGGATTCGCTGAAAGAAATTAGAGTAAATCCGGAACATCCAAACCTGCGCAGGCTGGTGGTCTCAGCGTGGCATCCAGGCAACGCGGCGGAGAGCCGTCTGCCGCCTTGCCATTATACGTTTTGCTTTAATGTGATGGGTGATAAACTAAATTGTCATCTAACGCAGCGTTCCTGTGATATAGCCTTGGGGGTGCCGTTTAATCTGGCTTGCTACGCATTGTTAACGATGATGATGGCTAAAGAAACGGGCTTTCAGCCCGGTGAGTTTGCTCATTCCCTGCTGGATGCTCATATTTACGAGAACCATATAGAAGGATTAAAGGAGCAGTTGAAAAGGAAGCCTAAAGGACTGCCGCGGGTAGAGATTGCCGATAAGCCGTTTGACGAACTGACGTTTGAAGACGTAACCCTGCATGACTACGTGGCGGATGATGCGATTAAATTTCCGGTGGCTGTTTGAGCCAGGAGAAATGAATATGGACATTCATCTTATTGCGGCGTTGACTGACGCTGGAGTAATTGGGAACAGCAGTGGTTTGCCGTGGCATATTGCTGAGGATTTGCAGCGATTCAAGAAAATAACCACAGGTAAAACTGTGCTGATGGGCCGTCGGACATTTGAGACGATTGGCCGGCCATTGCCGAACAGAGAAAATATTATTTTGGATCAAGAAAAGAAACCTGTCGCGGGCGCGACGGTTTGTAATTCAATGGCTGATGCTCTGAAGCGGGCGCAGGAAATAGGGACAGATCTATATGTGATTGGCGGGGCGAATGTTTATGCGCAAATGTTGCCGATGGTTGACGTGATGCACTTATCGCACGTGAAGAGAGATTATCCTGGCGATGTCTATTTTCCTAAGTACGATAAAACCGAATGGCAGGAGTTTGCCCGGGAAGAATTTGATGAGTTTACTGCGATAACTTATCGCAGAAAGAAATAACAGACTGGGAATCGTTTAAAACGATTATTCTATTAATGGCTATTGGAATGGATATGACCAAAGAAAGTAAAGCCGAAACCCTAAATCTTTAAATCTTAAATAAATTCGAAATCATAATATTCAAATCATTAACTGACGAATAGCAGAAGTGTGATGTAGTGAGTGGTGGTCTATCTTGGGGGGGGCAATTCGTCCGAAACTGGAGAGGTCAGCTAAATAAATTTTACAAGTTGTTACTTAAATCTTATTAATTCATTGATATGCTTAAACGATCGGATCCAAACTTTTATGCCATTTTGCAGAAAGAGGAAAAGAGGCAACGGGACAAATTATCCCTAATTGCCTCGGAAAACTGTTTTTCGCCGAGCGTGCGAGAAGCGGTTGGATCCGTATTTAGCCATAAATATTCAGAGGGAAACGTAGGAGAGCGCTATTATCAGGGAAACGAATATGTCGACGAGTTAGAAAGTTTGGCAATTGAAAGGGCGCGTATGTTGTTTAGGATACCGAAAGATTGGACGGCGAATGTGCAAGCGTTGTCGGGCAGTAATGCTAATTTGGCCGTGTACTTAGCGTTAATGGAAGCTGGGGATACTTTAATGTCGATGTACTTACCGGACGGAGGGCACTTATCACATGGCTGGTCTTTTGAACCGGACGAGAACAAACGCAAGGCTGATCTAAGATCTGGCAGCTTAGTTTATCTGGGTGGTAAGCGTCAGGTGCATCTGACATCGCGGTTATATAGGGTGGTGCAATATAAAACGGAGCAGCAAACAAAAATTTTCAATTATGATGAGGTAGAAAAAATAGCGGTAAAATATAAGCCCCGGTTGATTATTACGGGTGGGACGGCCTACCCGCGGAACATAGATTATCGACGAATGCGCAAGATCGCCGATAAAGTGGGCGCTTATTATCTAGCGGATATTGCACATGAGGCCGGACTGGTGGCTGGTCGGGCAGTACCGTCGCCAGTCGGGGTGGCAGACGTGGTAACAATGACTACCCATAAGACGCTACGAGCAGGACGAGGCGCTATTATTCTGGCTAATCAAGAATTAATCAAAAAGATAAATCGGGGATTGCTGCCTGGTCTACAGGGTGGGCCACATAACCATAATATTGCTGGCATTGCCGTGGGCTTAGGGGAAGCACTGCAGCCGGCATTCGCGGATTATGCCAGACAAGTAGTTAAGAATGCTAAGCATTTAGCTAAAACACTGGCCAAGCAAGGCTTTAGGATTGTAACAAAGGGGACCGATAAGCACTTATTATTGATTGACCTTAATGATCAGCCAGTCTGGGGCAAGAATTTTGCATATATCTTAGACCGGGCGGGACTAGTCACCAACGCTTCCACTTTGCCGTGGGATAGTTCACCGCCGCGTAATCCGGCAGGACTGAGGCTGGGGACACCGTGGGTGACGACGCGTGGAATGAAAGAGTCCGAAATGGAGATGATCGCCAACTGGATAAAACAAGTGATGCAGATAGCTGCTCCGTGGTCAGAATTGACGGGGGATCGATTAGTGGAGCAAGTGACACAGTCAGCGGAGATAAAAAGGATTGCCCGAGAGGTGGCTAAAGTAGGTCGCCAGTTTATGGATTTCCCGAGAAGAGGGATAATGATAAAAGACTGATTTAAGGGAAAAAGTGACTGATGGATATGCTTCGTAATATACTAACCACATAATAATAATCGAAATGGATATATTTTTGAGCAGGGCAGCGAAGAAGTTAATGAGGGGGGGTGATTGTCGTGGATAACAAGAGTCTCAGCTTGTGGGCAGCGGTGTTGCTACTAGTGGGAGGTTTAGTGCATTTGATACCTGGCTTATATTCAGGACTAACTGGTTTGACTGGCGGATTTCCATGGATCCAGGTGGTAGTGGGTGTCCTGTCAGTGATTGTGGCGCTGGTCATGTTTGCAGGCGACAAACAAGAGGATGGTACCGCGGTTAAGAGCCAACCGGAGAGTCAGCCGTTTGATAGCACTAAGCCAAACTAACCGGGACAGCTGGCCGGATTAAACATGTGGTCGGTTGGTGGTCTTTGAGGGATTAACACCTTATGGTATTAAGGTGTTAGTTGGTGTGGGGATAATAACTAAATCCAAACCAGCAATTTTTGCTGGGGTGTTAAAATTGTGCAGGGATGACAGGTGAGGTTGTGACCGCAGAATAATCGTATAGAGGGAGAAAGAAAAAGCCCCGTGATGAAATATCAAGACGGGGAGAAGGAGCGATCTAGACAAAATTTTTTGACTAGATGCCCAGTGAAGGAAGATTAATAGTTATCGAGCAAAATTTTTTGAGCCTCTGGACAAAGTAATCGGTCGTCGTGTGGGCCTGGGCCATAGGTAGGTACACCGAATAATCCGATATGGTGGTTCGCGCAGGCTTGAAGGTGAGCGAGAAAAGTATGACAAGGAATTGATTGGCCACAGATGTTGCACGTTCGGGTGTGATCACTCTCACTATTATTATTGTTGAACATGACATTCTTCCTCGAAGTTGGTGAAGGAACGATGAAGCAAATTATTAGTAGTGTAGTGCTTCGAAAGCGGCGTGTCAAAACTACGTGCGTGACGACTTTTATAGTGGCTAGTCAGCGGGGTAATAGCGATTGGCTGGGGAAATATTTGGGCTGATGCAGCGATTATAATTTTAGTGATAATGGAGTATGCTAGGTTAAAAGATGGCTAAATTATCAAAGTTTGAGCAATGGTGGTTGAACGCATGGCCGCACCGATTGCACGTGCGCAGATTTGTCCCGAAGGTTTTGCGGGCATGTCCGGACCCTTTTCGAGGAGAAGTTTTGGAGGTGGGGGCGGGCAGCGGCTGGTCTTCGCGAATGATTTTAGATACTTTTCCACAAGTCGAATTGACGGCGTCCGACTTAGACCCAAAAACTAGAAATAAGTTTGAGCGCCTGCGCAGCAAATATGGGCAGCGGTTGATTTTTAAACAAGCAAACCTCATGAACTTGCCGTTTGATAGAGAGTCGTATGATATTGTTTTGGCTATGCATGTCTTACATTTCTCGTTCGATCTGCGCGCTGCCGTCAGACAGTTCGTCAGGGTACTTCGACCAGGGGGGTTGTTGGGTATTGGCGATTTCAATCCTAAATACCACCGCGGCTTATTAAAAAGAATGTTCGCGGCATCTTCTCTGCCATGGCGGAAGATGATGGAGGACATGCTGGTGGAGGAGGGTTGTGAAATTCTAGTATCGCAGGGTGAATTGCATTATTTTATTTGGGCACGTAAGCCATATCCGATCAAACCGAAAGTAAGCTAGGGAATGAAGTGAAAGCACGAGCACCTTTTCCTGCAGGCATGGCCTGCGGGCAATATTAGAAATTCGATAGTGCCAAACCCAAAACAAGGAGAGGTTAGAAAAGAACCTAACCTGACAACCAGTGGGGAAATGGTTGGTGAGGCAATGCAAATTTTCAGATGAGGCACAAAGTGGAGAATGTTTTGGGGTACGGAATTTGGACTCAAGTTATGGACGCGGTGCATGAAATATTGACTTGCCTGTTTGTTTGCCGCAAGCTGTTTAGCTATGGCCATAGTTTATAAAATATCGAGCAATAGATCGTCCAGGGCAGCGGTTGAGGTGTTGGCTATCCCCACACAAAATGTAAATTTGGGCTGGCAAGGCTGGCCGAAGGGCGCGGCTGACAAAGTTAAGCAGGAGTTGCGCCGGCGGGGCTGGCAGGCGAACTGGGGCCAAGTAGAAATTCTAGCAGAGGCCAGGGTGGGGCGGATGGCGTTAGTGGCTATGATCGGTTTAGGACAAAATGAGGATAGCGCCCGACAGCAAGAAGCCATGCGGCGCGGCATAGCCAGTGTAGTTAGTGAAGCCGGCCGACTGGGCCTGGGAACCGTCGGGATTGATTTATTGAGTAACGGTTTTGGGTGGGAAGTCGCAGCCGCGGCGGTGGAGGGGATAGAGATGGTCGGTTATGGTTTTACTGCCTATTCGGGAAAGCTGGCCAAGAAGCAGAAGAAAAGCAGCATTAAACAAATTATCATTTTGTGCCCGGAGGAAAAGCTAAAACAGGTACGGCGGGCAGTGAGGCAGTCTCAGCAACTGCTTAAAGGCGTGGATTTGGCGCGCGATCTGGTTAATCGACCAGCCGGGGATATGTCACCAGCTCAACTGGCGAGGACAGCGCAAGAAATAGCGACAAAATCTGAGCTAATTGAAGTGAATATTTTCAATAAAGAACAGGCTCAGCGCGAAAAGTTCGGTGCTTTTTTGGCGGTGGCGGGTGGTTCGGCGCAGGAACCATATGTCATTCACCTGACATATAGACCGGCAGCGGAAAATATCAAACGAAAAAAGGTTTGGTTGGTAGGAAAGGGGATTACGTTCGATTCGGGTGGGCTCAGCATCAAGCCGGCCGAACATATGGAAGCAATGAAGAGTGATATGGCAGGAGCGGCGGCGGTGCTTGGTTTATTTGCGATATTGGACCGGATGGCAGTGGAGGTGGAAGTGCATGGATTAATAGCCGCGTGTGAAAATATGCCCTCGGGTACGGCTTACCGACCAGGCGATGTTGTAACAGCCTTGAACGGAAAGACTATTGAGATATTGAATACTGACGCGGAAGGACGCGTTACTTTGGCGGATGCTTTGTCTTTTGCGGCAGCGCAGGAACCAGATGCAATAGTAGATTTGGCGACATTAACTGGCGCTTGTCTGGTAGCCTTAGGAGAAACGGTGGCCGGGCTGTGGAGTAATAACGAGGAACTAAAACAGAGTATGGTACAGGCGGCTTATCAGACGGGCGAGAAAGTAGAAACGATGCCTATGCCAGAGGAATACCAAGTTAAACTTGATAGCACCATTGCCGACATGCAAAACATCTCTAGTTCACGCTACGGGGGCGCGATTGCGGCCGCGATGTTTTTAAAAGAGTTTGTAGGTGAAATACCATGGGCGCATTTGGACATTGCCGGCCCATCCTATATGGAGCAGCGCTATTTGTCGTATTGGAATCGGGGTGCGACGGGGTTTGGTGTGAGGTTATTGGCCCAGTGGCTGAAAAGTTTAGGGGCAAAGTCGGAGCGGGAAAGAAAAGAATCAGACAGACTTGATAAACGGACGCAAGAGTAAGGAAGTGACAAAGAGAACAGAACTAACAAGGACTACTGTGGGTCCGGAGGGGGTGTTAAGGGTAGCGCTCAGAAACAAACCACAAATAATTGAAAAGAGGGAGATAGCTACACTGCTAGCGAACATGCTGGTCAGGGAGCGGGTCAAATTTTGTGCGGAGGCGGCGGGGATGACTAGTAGGGCGGTCACTAACACAACACCCACTAATTTGATGGCCAGGGCTATTAAACTGGCGAGTAGCAGCATAAAAAGGAGTTCATACTTCCTGACATTAATACCTTCAGCTTGTGCTAGATTGGGATCAAAAGTGATAGCGATAAAATGTTTTCCGGAAAAGATGATAATGATAAGAGCAATGATGGAGACGACAATTGTGAGATAAATATCAAATTCGCTGACGGCAAGAATATCGCCGAATAAGAAGCTGATAAGGTCGGACTGATAGCCAGGAGTGAGCTGTACCAGGATGACGCCCAAGGCGACGGAGCTAGAGAAAAGAACGCCCAGCAGAGTGTCTAAAGGTAATTTGGTATTGGTGGCGAGTAGGGAGATACCGATGGCTATCACTAACGTAAAAGCCAGGGCACTCAGATACGGATTAACGTGCAGGAGTAACCCCAGGGCGATACCGGTGAGAGCGGCATGGCCGATGGCGTCGGAGAAAAATGACATTTTCCGCAAGACGACGAAGACACCCACGATGGCCATGAGTACACCGAGGATGAGCCCGATAATAAGAGTTCGCTGGAAGAAAGGGAGATAAAGAAGATCAAGCATAGGTTAAATAAGTTTGAAGTTAAGATGTCGAAATCCTCCCAAAGGGATCCCTTAGGGAGAAACAAATTATAAATCTAAAGCATTAAAAATAAGAAACACGTGTTGGACGTTCGGGTTGTTTGGTGATTTGCCTCTTCCATGCCGTGATTGTTTAGGATTTATAATTTCGGATTTCATACTTTTTGCCTAATGGTGGCTGTGCAGAAAGTGGCCGACTTCCGTGCCATACATGTGCTGCAGGGTTTCATTGGTGAGGACTTTTTGCGGGGTGCCGGCGCAGAGCAGCTTTCTATTTAAACACAGGACTTGATCCGCATAGTTCATAACTATTTGCAGTTCGTGACTAATGAGAACCATCGTTAATTTTTCTTCTTTTTGGATACGAGACAACAGGGTGTAGATGGTGTCTTGTCCTTCAACGTCAATACCGGCCGCCGGTTCGTCCAGCAGCAGAAGTTTAGGATGATCCATGAGGCTATAAGCCAGAATAATTCTTTGCAGCTGTCCACCCGAAAGGACGCTTAATCGCTTATTCAGGAGGTGCTTGGTGTTGGTTTTTGTCAGCAGGTTATACATATGCTGTTTTTCCACGCTGCTTAAGCCTAGAGGACGTTTAGATTTTAAGGAGAAAAGACCAGCGACGGTTAAAGGGAATTGCCGGTCGATGTTGATATATTGAGGAATATATGACACTTGAGAAGCAACCTTGTGGTAGCGATCATGATTGGTACCCATGATTTCCACAGTACCGCTTTGCTTGGGCAAGAGCTTAAGGAGGCATTTGATCAGCACTGATTTGCCGGCACCGTTGGGCCCAATGATAGCGGTGACCGAACCAATAGGTACTTGAAACGAAACATCATCTATGATGCGGTGTTTATCCAGCTCGATGACTAGATTTTGCACATTAAGAGCGAGGGTAGTCATAATAAAATATTTCCTATACTTTATGTTACACTAAGGCGATGGTGGATGATAATAATAAAAAGGTATTAAATGCACTAGTCGAGCAGGGAATCATCAAAGACGAGAAGCAAGTCAGTGATATTGAGCAACAATTAGCAGGGGGCGCTACGCTGGAACAGATCTTAGTAGAAACCGACGTAGTAGAAGCGGAAGCGCTGGCGCAAGTAAAGGCGCAAATACTAGGATTGCCGTATATCGATTTGAGAGAAAAACAGATTCCGAAGGCGGTTTTAGATATTATCCCCGAATCGACGGCGCGAGGACACATGATTATTGCTTACGATCAAACGCCGGAACTGCTGCGGGTGGCGATGGCCGATCCGAGCGATCGCCAAATAGTAGAATTTGTCCGGAAAAAAGTGGACCAACCGGTCGAAGTGGCGGTAGCGTCAGCGGGCGCAGTGCGGGACACATTGTCCAATTACCAAGAAAGCTTGGAAGCTGAATTGGATGACGTGGTGAGCAAGGAGTTGAAGCTGGTCAACGAGATAGCAGATGATTTGGGTAAAGCAGCCGAAGACTTACCAATTGTCCGAATTACCCAGGCCATTTTAAAACATGCCATTATGGAAGGCGCTTCTGATATTCACATTGAGCCGACGGAAAAAGACGTGGTCATCCGCTATCGAGTAGATGGTATTTTGCATGATATGTTAGTGTTGCCCAAAGCTGTCTTGGCAGGTTTGATAGCGCGGATAAAAGTATTGAGCAATTTGAAAATAGACGAACATCGTTTACCACAGGACGGACGTTTTATGATTGAATCTGACGAATACAAAGTTGCTTTTCGTGTTTCTACCTTACCCGTGTTTGACGGGGAAAAAGTCGTGATGCGCTTGCTCGACGAATCAGGTAAAAAGTTAGGATTGGATGACATCGGTATCCGGAAAGAAGCGCTGGAGTTAATGAGGCGGATAATCCAGCGCCCACATGGAATGGTGCTGGTCACTGGCCCGACAGGTTCCGGAAAAACAACGACGCTATATGCGGCGATGAAAGAAGTGAATACGGCTGATGTTAACATCAGTACGATTGAAGATCCAATCGAATATCGGATGCCCCGAATTAACCAAACGCAAGTTAAACCGCAAATCGGTCTGACCTTTGCTAACGGCTTAAGAGCGCTAGTCAGGCAAGATCCTGATGTGATTATGGTGGGAGAAATTCGCGATGAGGAGACGGCCTCGCTGGCAATCAATGCTGCTTTGACAGGACATTTGGTATTAACGACTTTACACACTAACAGTGCAGCCGGAGCCATACCGCGGATGCGAGATATGAAAGTGGAAGCCTTCTTGATTGCCTCTACTGTGAACTTGATTATGGCCCAGCGATTAGTGAGGAGGCTGTGTCCGAAATGCCGGAAAGAACGTAAGTTAGACACGGCTGTGATTGCTGACATAAAAAAAGAATTCAATTCCGAAGAAATATTTAAGACCTTGGTAAAGGAGAAAGTGGTAAAAGCTGGAGAAGATTGGAAGGACGTGGTGATTTATGAAGCAGTGGGATGCAAGATGTGTCACGATGGTTACAAAGGCCGGATCGGCATATATGAAACCATGGAGATAACACCTGAGCTGCAGAAGATGATAGTGCCGACTGTGACAGCTGAGCAATTGGAACAAGCAGCGAGAGAACAAAATGGGATGGTCAGTATGCTGGAAGACGGTATTATCAAAACTGTCGAAGGAATGACGACATTGGAAGAGGTATTGAGGGTGGCAAGAGAATAAATAATCAGGATGTAACGTGGAGTTCAACGGAGGCGTGTCAGGCAGCAGGCTAATCAAGAATGGTGCATTGTGTTAAGCTGGTGTTGTTGGTCGGCGGCTTTCTGTGTGTTAACTCAGGTTTTTATAAATAGGTTTTATGCCAATATACTCCTTCGAAGGGCGACGTGAAAAAACTGGCGAGGTAGTGCGAGGATTGCGGGAAGCACAGTCACATGCTTTATTAGGTCAAGATTTGTTGACGGAAGGAATCTTGCTGACGCGCTACACACAGAAGCTACAAAGATTGCCGGGAGCGACAATATATTCAATGATATTTAATCGGGTGCCGGTGATTGAGCGAGTTTTGTTTTCGCGTTATTTTTCGCTGATGTTACGGGCGGGGATGGATGTTAAACGATCGCTGCAGGCATTGCAACAACAGACACGTAGTAAACCCCTGAAGATGGCGCTGGAGAGCGTTTACCATGATATTGAACGAGGTCGGACTTTGGCGGAGAGTATGCAGGCGTTTCCGGCGGCTTTTCCTCCTTTGTTTATCAGTTTTATCGAGGTGGGGGAAACAACCGGAAGGCTGCAGGAATCGTTGGAAGTATTAGCGAGTCAATTGCAAAAAGAATATGAGTTGAAGAGGGCGGTTAAGGGAGGGTTAATGTATCCGGCCGTAATTATTCTGGCTTTGATTGCTGTTGGTATTGCCATGATGTTTTTCGTCGTGCCAAAACTGGTGGAGGTGTTTGAAGGTTTTAATGTGGAGTTGCCCTTAGCAACGCGGGTGCTGATATGGTTTAGTGACTTTTTTCAAAATTACTGGATCGGGATATTCATTGTCGCTTTTATGCTGATGGGATGCGCCTGGGGTTTAATGCGAGTGAAATCAGTCCACGCGGCGGTTAATGAGGGATTATTATATCTGCCCATTTTCGGCGGAATTATTCAAAAGGTAAATCTGGGAAGATTTTCACGTAACCTTAGTTCTCTTTTACAAAGCGGAGTGTCTTTTATTCGGGCATTGGAGATATTAGGCCAGAATACGCCTCATCCAAGTTATGCTCATGTTTTTTCCGCGGCACGCGAGCACGTGAGGCAAGGTAAGGAACTGAGTAGTTTTTTAGCTGATTTTCAGCGCCTGTTTCCACCGATAGTCATCAATGTGATCAAGGTGGGTGAGGAAACAGGTGCTTTAGACCAGGTGCTGGCGGAGACAGCTTTGTTTTATGAGAGTGAAGTAGACCAAACCATGAAGAACTTAACATCTATTATGGAACCAATATTAATGGTGGGTGTGGGGTTAGCGGTCGGTGCTTTGGCAGTATCGGTAATTTCACCTATTTATGACCTGGTCAACGTTGTCTGATAGGTATAAAGATCTAAGAAACTCTCTTAGGGCGACCAGACAACAATTAGTTGTTAACGAAGCAGAGGTTAGTGCCTGGTATACAGGAAGGGAGTCAAGAGCGTTGGGGTCAGCTGGTTTTACAATAATCGAAGTATTGATTGCTGTTTTTGTAGTAAGTACTGCGATCGTTGGGGTGTTTGGTTTGTTTGCGTTGGGACTACGCCTGGCAGGGGAAAGCGAGAATAGACTGATGGCGATTGCCCTGGCGAACGAAAAAATGGAATTGATCCGAAACTTGCCATATGTCGATGTTGGAACGCAGGGCGGGATACCGGACGGTGCGATATTGCAGGAAGAGTCGGTGGTGAGAAATAGCGTCAGTTTTCTGGTAGAAACTGATATTAGATACGTGGATGACCCTTATGATGGTTTGGTGGGCGAAGGAGGGGCGGGGGGATGTGTGGCCATTGCCCATCGACCCCCGGGCAATCCGAACAATTGCAGTGACATGTGCGTGCCGGCCTCGGCGGTAAACGCGCATTTATTGCATGGGGATGCGATGGGCAACTGCGACGGTACGTATAATGGACCGGATGTACTGAATACCGACTATAAGCAAGTCAGAGTTGAGGTCTCCTGGCCAAGCCCCAATGAGCCACGACCGATTCTATTAATTACAAAAGTAGCACCGAGTGGGGTGGAGGGCGGAGAACTTTTTGGCACGTTGGACTTTCTAGCTTTGGACAGCCAAGGTTTGGCAGTGCCATCGGCTGATGTCACTTTAGTTAACAATGAGGTTGAGCCGGTCGTGAACTATGCTACCCAGACTAATAACGAGGGACGGGTAGTGGTGCCTGGGCTACCAGAGAGCGCGCAAAATTACCAATTGACGGTTAGTAAGCCAAATTATACTACTGAGCAGACTTATGATATTGGGCCGGATTTTGTACCGGATACTGATCATACGCATTTATCCATGTTGATTGGCGAGGTGACACAAAAAGCCTTTGTGATTGATTTAGCCAGCCGGCTGGAGATTACTTTTGAAGAAGGTGGCGATAGTACGGAGAATTACTGTGAAGGCGTGCCGCCGTTGGAGTTAGGTAATGTTGAGCATATACTGCGAGGAACTAAGACTATTGGCATTGATGAGGCGGGGGACCCGGTTTATGTGTATGACTATGCCGGTGTGTCGGATGTTAACGGACAAAGCGTGCATGAGAACCTCGTATGGGATTCATACGAGTTTAATTTAGCGTCGGGATCAGCTTGTGATATTAAAGAGACGAGCTTATTGCGGCCAGTGACCATAAATCCCGGAGAGGACTTAGCCATGACGGTCAAATTGGTAAAACATACGCCTGTTTCTTTACAAGTAACAGTTGTTGGTACGGCCGGACTGCCAGTGGATAACGCCACGGTGCATTTATTGGGCGACGGAGTGGACGAAACCTTAGGCACGGGACCATGGGGCCAAGTTTTAATGGCTGATTTGCCGGCCAATGGCCAGTTTGATTTAACGGTTTCAGCACCCGGTTATGTGGAATGGCAGGATAGTGTCGACGTGGAAGACACCACGATGGTCAGGGTAGTGATGAGCAGTCCTTAAATTGCTGCGATAGGGCGATAAATTGCTATGGAACAAACTAGCAGGCAAAAAAAAAGAAACAAGACGTTGGGCATGACGTTGCTGGAAATTTTAGTGGTAGTGTCGATCAGTGTCATTGTCTTAATGGCATTGCTGCGTTTTTTAGTAGCCGGCTATCCGTTATCAAAAACTACCGTGTTACAGCAGCGTTCAACGGAAACAGCCCGGATTCACTTAAAAAGACTGGTGAAGAGTTTGCGCGAAGCACGGCATTCTGATACCGGTGCTTATCCACTGGTCGCAACAGAACCACAGAAAATTATTTATTATGCCAATGTTGATGCTGACCCAGCGACGGAACGTGTTCGTCTGGAGTTATCCGGCCATGATCTTATCCGAGGCGTGACTAAGCCAACGGGTACGCCATTGACATATAATCTGGAGAATGAAGTAGCGGTTGTAATTATCGGCACGGTGGTGAATGAAGCGGAGAAAATTTTCAGCTATTACACCGGTGATTACCCGGTTAACACTGAAGAACTGACACCGACCGACCTGACCGAAGTCAAGTATATTGCCATTAATTTGTTAATAGATTCTGACCAGGCGATTGATCCTCCGCCTATTCGGGTGAGATCACAAGTCCAATTGCGTAACTTGAAGACCAATTTAGGTCAGGTAGTGGAAGTGCCGTAGTTTTAAATATCAGCTGGTACGGTTAGTCAGGTGGTCGGATAAGTGTTTTTTATTGTGTGGTAATAATCTACAATAATAGTGATGAGGATAAATAACAGACAAGCCGGGCAGTCGCTAGTCGAGGTGTTGATAGCGGCATTTATTCTAGGGATTCTGGCTATCGCTTTAGCGGGCGTGTCGACCTTGGGAACAAAAACAGCGGTTGTGAGTGAGGAACGAACGGTGGCACAAGCCATAGCTAATAAAAGGGAGGAGTTGATTAAACTAACACCTTATGTGGACGTAGGATACACGGGAGGCAGTGTACCGGATGGTATATTTCCGGCGAGTGAAGTGATTGATACTAACAACCAGGTGTATGAAATGAGGATGGATATAACACTAGTGGATGATCCAGAGAACGGTTGTGTGGATGCCGGTGGCACTTGTGACGGCAGCACATTAGATGAGGAGACGGCTGATTATAAGAGAGTGGTGATAAGTGTCGTGTACCCGTCAGCCAACGATGCGGCGGAGGAGGTTAAAGTTGTGACATACAGTGTGCCAGGCCAAGCGGAAGCGTTGTTGAATATGGTGGAGTGTGATCCAACTGATATTACCGGGTCATGTGGAGCGGGACAGATATGTTGCAACGAGAGGTGTCTAGCCAGGTGTGATCCGGGATCTTGCCCGGAAGGATATAGCTGTGCCGAGAATGGCTGCGGGTGCGTTGAGGCTGATTGCCCTTGGTGCGATCTGGCGACTTGTTTTGATGACTTTGAATGTGTCGCATCGAACCAGCAATGCTTGGCAGGTAATTGCGTAGCGGAGTGTGCCAGCGACGGTGATTGCGGGGGGGCGACGTGTTTATATGGATGGTGTTTGGAGTCATGTATAAATAACAGTGAATGCAACGGTGATCAGATTTGCCAAGACGGGTCGTGTCAGATGCCTGGTTGCGTCACTAACTATGACTGTAGAGTTGGTTACAGCTGTACGGATTTTCAGTGTCACCCGACAACTTGCGTGGATGATGCCTATTGTCCCGCTAATTTTGAGTGTGTAGAGAACACCTGCATGCCCGCTGTTTGTGCGGATGGAACTTGTCCTGGTAGTTGGGAGTGTGTTTACGGCAAATGCCAACCACCAAATTGTTCAGCGGTGCAATCTTGTAATAGCCTAAATTGTCTAGGAGGCGAATGCCAACCACCGGTATGTGAAAATCACGGTCAATGCGGCGGGCTGGCAGTTTGTTTAGGGGGGACTTGTACTAGCCCACCGGCTTGCGGGGCAGGTTGCCCAGCTTCATTATCTTGTGTGGGCGGCCTGTGTTACAAAGCGAATATGACAGTGGCGCCACTGCTTTTAACGGAAGAATGCCCAGCACCAATGGCTTTCCCGTGCCTACCGGCCATAGGTGAGGTGACGGTCACGTGGTTGCCTGTCGAAGGTGAAATATATTGTGAACCGTCAGTAACCACTGGTGCCTGCACAACTGATCCGAACCCAACGGTTGAATGGAGTGATACTGACGGGGATGGCAAAACCAATTGCGGAGCGTCGGGATTGCTGAATGCTTGTGAGCCTATTAATCCCATCGAATGCGGGTCTAGTTGTCCTGGTTGTCCAAGCTGCGCGATAGACAATTTATGTATTGAAGGTCGTTGCATGCCAAAACAACCTTGCCCGGTTGGATACGCCAATCATCCCACTGTGGCAGGAGCTTGTGCAGAAGAAGTGTCTGTCTCACCACCCGTGACCTGTCCGCCAGGAATATGCGCTGGTTCATATTGTAGCGCGAGCGGGGAGTGTGTGACGGCTGGCTGCGTGACAGACGAACAGTGCGGGGCACATGGCAAGTATTTATGTCGTAATAATATATGTATACCATCACTGGCCAGGGATTGTGAGTATTGTACGCCACCGGAAAGAATCTCTTATTGCCATACACTAGACTGTCCGACTTGCGGTGGTGGCCCAGGATCGGCTTGCACAGATCCGTTAGGCGCTGCGAGTACTGTAGTGTGGTCACAGGACCGAACAACAGGTTGTAGTCATTTGATTTGTGCTTACGCCCCAAGTCTTTGCGGCGACGGAATAACGCAGCCAGGGGAGGAATGTGATGGGGGGGATGATGTAAATTGTCCCGGGCTATGCAGCGCTTGCCAGTGTCCGGCAGCGGTGTGCGGTAACGGACAGTTGGAGATAGGTGAGACGTGTGACCCTCCTGAGGGTACTTCATGTTCACCGGCGGAATGTGGGACGGGCGGTGCGCCACCGTGCTTATGTCAAACTCAAGCACCGCCGCCGTTATGCGGGAACGGATTAATAGATACGCTGTCCGGGGAGGGGTGTGATTGGTCAGTGTCGCCAGACTCATGTGTGGGAGGATATTGCAGCGATGTTTGTGTATGTGAGTACCCGTGAATAACGTTTAGAAAAAAAGAAATGAATGATATTGGATATAATCAGGTGGGCGGTGTGATGCTATTAGTTTTAATGTTAATGATAGTTTTTATTGTGATCGCGAGCGCTACTTTGCGTTACGTTATTCGACAATCGCACGAGACTATTGATCAAGAGCAGGAAGAGCAAGCATTTAACGCGGCGGATAGCGGTGTGGC
This sequence comes from uncultured Candidatus Saccharibacteria bacterium, assembly GCA_964371255.1. Classification (GTDB taxonomy): domain Bacteria; phylum Patescibacteriota; class Andersenbacteria; order UBA10190; family UBA10190; genus UBA10190. The sequence continues at coordinate 116,828 of CAYJKV010000001.1, forward strand.
TTACGTTTATTGGTTGTTAGATCCGGCTGGAGGGCAAAAAGTTCCGGCCGATATCGCAGAAACGACCCGGGCTGTATATGACGACTCGGATGCAGAAATTGGTACTTTTACAATTAATGACATAATCACTAACACTGACGAAATCGAGTTTACTTCTACCGGGCGAGACACAGAACTGACCGAGCGCTGCCAAGTAATAAAGGTACGTCTACGCCAACCGGTAGATAATGAGAGGTATATCTTAACAGATTGGGATCATTTAGTGGGTTACCCTTGTTCATAATTAAGTTGATCGACTGATTGAGGTTATGAGAAAAATGAACGGATGGAAAGTCTGGCAGGTATTAAAGTGGCGAGCGCAAGGCCGGGAAGAAGGGTTATCATTAGTGGAGTTATTAGTATTTATTGGCGTAGGATCTGTCCTGATAGTAACGCTAGGGTTAATCGTGTCGGGAACTTCACGCATCTCACGTCAGCAGATAGAGCAAGGCGCGATTACGGAAAAGGCTAGGGTGCAATTGGAAAGGATGAGTGATGAAATCCGGAATGCCCAGTATATAGACTGCAACTTGGACGCAGACACGGCGGACGCGGATGAACATTGGCTGTATGGCGCTAATGATTTTGAAATTATTGTCTTAAGCAATGTGGATGATGATGTGGAAGCCGAACGGGTGAGATATTTTGTACAAGTCGGCACAACAGGTGAGACCAAGAAGTTAAAGCGCGGGGTGACGCAGCCCGGTGCATCATTGTGTGATTTTTCAACCAATCCAGAAAACGTTACTACGGTACTGACTGGTTTGGAAAATGCGACACCTGATCCGGCAGTCCCTGTTTTCCAGTATTTTACCAGTGGTAATGAGGCGGCGCGTTTGACCACGCCGGTGATTCGTTTGTCTAGTGTGTTGCGGGTGAGACTGGAGCTGAAGATTGATGAGGACATTAACATTGAGCCGACGATAGTTGATATCGTGACTGATGTGGTACCCCGCGGAGTGGAGGATCCAGGAATATGTGTAGCGGCGGGGCTGAATTTGCAGCGCTATTCTGATGGGGATCCTTTCGCAGACCAGGCGTATAATTCGTGTCAATCATATTGTTTGGGCAGCGCCAGTTTGCCGGCCGGGCAATGTTGTCCTTGGTCAGTAGCGTTTTATTGGGATTCGAGCAGCCATATGGTCTGGTCAACATGTGAATGCGCGGATACGTATTTGCCTCCGGATATGATTCCTGACAGTGTTAGTCCCGGCAGTTACACTAATTTTGTGCGCTCGTGTTTAAACGGAACGCAGTGCGCAGGACAGAGAGGTGAAGCCGTATGCGAGCCGAATTGTTTAGACGCGCCTGGACAGTGTGTATGTGTTTGTCCGGGTGGTTTGCCGTCTACGACAGCATGTGATGATGGGGTGGATAATGATGGTGATGGGACGGCGGACTGTGCGACGTGTGATGGGGTGCTAGGACTGTTTTATGATCCGGGTTGTTCTGGCAGCGCCGACAGTTCAGAGTGGGGCACGGCTGAGTGCGATGATGGCCAAGCAAATGATTGTGACGGACTCCAAGACTATAGGGTAAATGGAACAGGGGATCCGGACTGTACTGGTCCCACAGATAATGATGAAGGTGATTGCTTGGGATGTACCCCGGCACAAGTAATAGGAGTATCACAGTGCAGTGATAGTATAGACAATGATTGTGCGGGAGATGGGGTGGGTTACGCAGTTATTCCGTCTGATCCACAGTGTCAAAATGCGGCAGATAATAACGAATGGTCGGTGTTAAAACAATGCCACGACGGCTTTGATAACGATGGGGATGGAGGCATTGACAGTAATGGTTTCCCGCCGGATTCGGACTGTCCTGGTCCCAGCGAGGATAACGAATGGGGAGAGCCAAGTATTGCCCCAACGCCGACGGCAGTAATTACAGAATCACCACCCGTCTTCTAGCAAGGGATCAGATGGGCTTGAAAGTATTTGCCCAAAGCAAATAAAAAAGCTAAACAATAGGAATGAAGGCATGGGCTAAATGTTATAAATGGCGAACCTGGTCAAGTAAAACCTGGTTGATAATAGTGTTATTGACAGCCAGTGTGGCGACCCATTTCTTGTGGTTTGGTTATCCGGGGCAAGTGGTGTTTGACGAAGTGCACTTTGGTAAGTTTGTGACAGCGTATTGCTGCACACACCAGCGTTTTTTTGATATTCATCCGCCCCACGCTAAATTATTAATTGCCGGTACGGCTTACTTGTTTGGTTATCGAGGGGGAGTTAATTTTGACCATATCGGACAGGATTATGGCGATGTAGCCGCTTGGCCGCTGCGTGTCTTTCCGGCCTTGACTGGTGTGTTATTGCCGTTAGTCATTTATGCCCTGCTGCGACAATTAAAAGCTAAGCCAGCGGCAGCATTCTGGGGCGGGATGCTGGTGGTGTTGGATAATGCCCTCACTGTACAGACGAGGATTATTGCTTTGGACGGTTTATTGCTAGTGGCCACATTTGGTGCCCTGGCAGCGTATTTAGCGGCCAGAAACCAAAAGCAGCCAAGCAGTGGGCTAATTTCGTCGAGTGTTGGAGTGAACACCTGGTGGAATTCATTGACGGGCAGGACACAGATGAAGAGAGAAGGATGGATGTTTTTGCTAGCAGGCTCATTAGTCGGTTTGGCCGTCGGGACAAAATTTACAGGGCTAACGGCTGGTGGGTTGATCGTAATATTACTAGTTGTTTGGCTGATCAGAATAAGAACCTACACTGAGATCAGAAGATGGATAACAGCCACCGCTTTGATCGTATTGGGAGCAGTAGTCGTGTATGGCTTGGGGTGGATGATACATTTTATGGTTTTAACCGAACCGGGTGATGGGGATTTGTGGCGGAAACCACAGTGGGAACAACCAATCATGGCTAGTTTTTGGCGCGAAACAAAAATGATCCATAAAATAATGTATGATGCCAACAGTGGATTGAAAGCGGAGCACCATGACGCGAGCCGCTGGTGGTCCTGGCCGCTGGTTCGAACACCAGTTTTTTATTGGCAATTTAGTGAAGGGGGAGAGGCAAACAGATCCGGATCAATTTATTTTTTACCTAATCCGTTTTTATGGTGGGGGACGTCTGCCTTGTTTGTGGTGGTGATATTAGCGATAGTGATTACGGGAGTGAATAATATTACAAGGTGGGCGAAGCGAAGGAAAGAACTTGGCCAAATGCGACAGCAATGGCAGCAGTCATTCTTGAAGCAGGCGTGGTTGCCGTTAATGGGATACGCGGCATCGTATATACCATTGATGAAAGTAACCAGGGTCTTATTTCTTTATCATTACCTGACACCCTGGCTGTTTTCCCTGATCGTGACTGTTTTGTGGCTCGAGAGAGTTGGCTGGATTACACCAAAGGAGGCAATAGATCAACCAAAGAGGTATTGGTTGGTGCTGGGCATAATACTATGCGCATTTATTTTTTTCAGCCCCTTGACGTACGGTTTTTTACTGGGAGAAGGGGTACGGGAAGGACTGTTTTGGTTTAAAACGTGGATGTAAAAGGAAACTTGAAGCACGCAACTGAAGAAGTTCGCCCTCAGGGATCCTGTGGGGAGAAGCAAATTGGCAATACCCCCTAAGGGGTCCCCTCGGGATAAACGTAACAAATCCGAAACTTGATTTAAGGTGAGGCTTGTTGCAGCGAGTTTCGCCGGAAGGCGACTGTCCTGCTGGACGGCAAATTCCAAAGGCAAAACTACAAACACTCGTTAGAAATAAGAACAAGATAAAAGTAAATAAGTAGGGATGTGATATTATTATGGCATGCATGACGGGAGGATAGCCGAGACGAAAAAATCGGGCGGTGTGCTGGTGATGACTTTGGTGTTTGTGACCATGTTTTTAGTAATTTTTATTGGCATTTCTGGCATGGTGAGCCGGACTTATCATGAAACGGTTCTGCAGGCGCATGACGAGTTGGCTTTCCAGGTAGCAGAGGCCGGTTTGAACTATGCCAGGTGGAGGTTGGCCCATAATGGGGATGATTTGTCGGCGGCTGAAGGGGTGCTGACAGATCAATTGGCGGGTGATTTGGGGGAGTATGAATTAACGTTTGAACAACCGGTACCCGGTAGTTCAATTGTCAGAATTACATCGGTGGGAACAACATTAACTCAACCGATGCGACAAGTGAATTTGACGGTGTTGTATGGGAGGCCGTCGTTGGCCAGGTATGCGTCAATTACGAATAATGATGTGTGGTATGGAGGGACGATTTATGGATCGGTGCATGCGAATGGTGGAATTCGTATGGATGGGCAAGCGGATAGTTTAATGACTTCCGCTAAGGAAACATATGCTTGCCAACCATATCATGGATGTTCGTCACCTTATCAAACAAAACCGGGAATCTGGGGAACGGGGGAGATACAAGAATTATGGGAGTGGCCGGTGACCAGCGTGGACTACACCTCAATAACCTTAGATCTATTGGACATGAGGGACGCGGCGGATGAGACGGATACACATTATGGGCCATCAGGCGGTTTCGGATATCAGATAGAATTTGCCGGTGATAATACTTATTCCATTTATAAAGTGACAAGTCGTGGACCGTCTATCTGGTCATGGACTAGTGACACAGACTGGCAATATACGTCGCATGACGTGGGTAACAAGACTCTGATTGAAACTAAGACAGTGCCGGCGGGCGGGGTTATTTTCTTAGAGGATAGGACTTGGGTAAAAGGAGATATACGTGATCGAATTACGGTTGCGGCAGGCGTTTATCCAGCTAATCCCTCGACTAATGTTGATATCATACTGAATGGAAATATCAGTTACGGCAACGTGCATGACGGGACGCGGGTTTTTGCCGCAGTGGCACAAAGACATATTCTGATTCCCTGGTCGGGCGCACCGGATAACATGCTTCTGGACGGTGCGTATGTAGCACAAAACGGATCGTTTCACCGACGTTATTATCCCAATTGCTGTGGCGCGTCGGCACATCGTCTGAAAACCAGTTTGACTAGGTATGGAATGGTAGCCAGTAACGGAGTGCCAGCCACGGCCTGGCTAGATGGTGGAACGGTAGTGAGTGGTTTTAGGTCCGGGCAAGCATCATATGATGCCAACTTGCTTTATGGTCCGCCACCTTATTTTCCTGCGAATAGCCAATATGAGCTAATTTCCTGGGAGGAAGATCAATGATGGTAAAGAGGTGAATCAGTGAATTGAGTAACTATGTTCGGTTGGTTGCTGGCATTGTTGTCGGTGGCTTGAGGCTCAATGCTTGGTATGGGGGGTGGTTCAGAAAAAGGGACGAACGAGGTATAGTGATAAGGAAGTTTAATTATTTAGCTTTATATCTGCAGGAATGAAGGGATCGATTTATGATAGGGATTGATATATCAGATCGTTCAATTAAGATGGTACAGAAATCGAATGTGGGTGGAGACCCCGTGCAGTCTTTTTGTTGGCATGTGATCGAGGAAGGAGTAATTGAGCGGGGCATAATTATGGAACCCAAAAAACTAAGTCAGGCCTTAGTGCAGACGTTTAAACGGTGTCATTTAGCGGTGGATACAGATGATGCGGTGGTGGCATCGATTCCGGAAACACAGTCCTTCCTGCGGGTGATTGAGATGCCTGATATGACAGACGAAGAGACGGATGAAGGAGTACGATGGGAAGTAGCCCAACATATCCCATTTGGATTGGAAAATGTTTACATCGACTGGCAACCGATACCGTGTGGTCATCAGTCGGCTAAAGGAATTCGTGAAGTATTGGTTGGAGCGGCCCAGAAAAAAGTGGTTGATCCACTGTTGGTCGTATTGAAGGAGTTGGATTTAGATGTGGCGGCCTTGGAACTGGAAAGCCAGGCCATTGTGCGGGCGTTAATTTCACCGGAGCTGCAGACCAAGCAAGGTATTCTTGTGGTAGATTTAGGCGGCAGTGCAACAAACGTTATTATCCATGACCATGGCGCTATGAGGTTTACGGCTAGTTTGCAGCACGGAGTCAGAAGGATAGCGGAAGCATTGCCAGCTAAGGACAAGGAGGGTCTGATAGTGCCCACCAATGAGGATTTTGAGCCAGAATTAGCTCGTCGTGTAGCGGAGGCCATGCGACCGGCACAAGAAGAGTTAGTGATGGAAATTAAGGGGATTGTTGAATTTTATAATGGTATTGATGCAAAACATGAGGTGACCGAAATCCTGCTGACAGGCGGTGGTTCCAATTATCCAGGACTAGACCGAGTCGTTGCTAAGTATTTTGATGATGTTCATGTGCAGCGGGGGAATCCGTGGGCCAATATTTTACCTCACAGCCAAATGAGCAAGGTGCCAATGTCACTGAAGGAGTCGGTGCATTTTTCCACCGCGATCGGTTTAGCGTTAAGAAAAATTGAAGCATGAAGGACGATATAAATCTCTTACCTAAGCCATTGGTAATAGGTCGAGAAAGACGGGCGTATTTGTTTGGTTTTGGCCGCTTACTGCAGCGGATTGCTTTGCTATTAGTTGCTATAATTGTCGGGGAAGTAGTCGTGTATGGCGCTCACTATTATATAGATCAGACTATGGATCAGAGTGGGAAGGCCGATGAGCAAAGCCTGAGTACGACAGAACAAGCACAAAATGTGAATATGTTGCTGTCTTTGGTAGATAACACGCGCAAGCAATTTGTCAGCTGGTCTTTATTCAGTGAGGAAGTGCTTAATAGTGCGCCAAGAGAAATTACTATTAGCAAGTTGGAAGTGAAGGAGAAGCTAGGAGCATTAGAGGTGGTGGGTTATTCCAGTCGAAGAGCGTCGGTATTGGAATACAAAAATATTTTAGCAGGGTTGAGTTGGGTGAAACGGGTGGATGCACCGCTACAAAACTATGCGATAGGGCCAGACGCCGGTTTTTCTTTCAGCCTAATTGTTGATAAGGGAGTACAATGAAATCTTTACGCTTGAAAAAATTAATAATTACGAGGTTAATAGGATTGATTGTTGTCGTGTCGTTGGTAGGTTTAGTAATTGTCGCTGGACGCTTCGTGCAAGGGATAAGAATTCAACTAGCGGAAAGACAGTTAGTCTTGGAGGAGAGTTTAAATAATGCAGTGCATCGGGCAGCGGTAGCAGATAAACTGGTCCAATACGAACCAGAGATAAAGAGGGTGACTGATACTGTTCCGTGGCGTGATGGGATAGGGCAAGTGATTGAGATGGTGGAGTTGGAAGCAAAAAAGTGGGGAGTGGCTGTACTGGTACCGAAAATTAACGAGGAACCAAAATTTGATGAGAGTGGTGTCCCTGTTCCACAAACCGGGCCGACAAGGTTGATCCGCTTAAAAGTAGAGGCAACGGGTAACCCCTTGGCACTAATGAATTTTTTGCATAGTTTGGAAAATTTGCCCTATTTAATCAATCCCCTGTCATTTGTTTTAGATAATGAAGATGAGAGTGTAAACACAGTTGGTCCAGCAGCTTTGGCACCGGCTTTGTCGGGTTCCAAGGAAGAAAGAGAACAAAAAACAGTGCAGCAGTCTTCCTTAAAAGCGGATTTTCTTCTCACCGTGCGGGTAGAAGAACTTAAATAATATTATGAAAATTGATTGGCAAAGCATCAGTAATTTAGCGGACAAGAAAAGCTGGTATCAGATCAGCAGTCGCTTGCGGGTATTAGTGCATCAGGCACCGCGCATCTTGTTCATAAGACATAGTCATATTATTGACATTATCGCGGTGGGTATGGGGCTGCTGTTGGCCTCCTATTTAGTCTTTCTATTGGTATTTAAACCACCAACCGACATTAACATGAATAATGCACAAAAGTGGGATTTGCAGATAGACACCCTTAAAGATTTGAGTAATTGGGTAATTGAGCGTCAAAAGGAAAAAGAAAGAGTACTGGAATTTAACCGCAGCGAAATATTTAAAATGCCGATTAATTAAAGACGTATGATCGGGATAGATTTATCAGATCGTTCAATAAAAATTGTTGAAACCAGAGGGGACGAGAACCCTGTGCTACGGACTTTGTGTTGGTCACCTTTGGCACCAAATCTGCTAAGACGAGGTGTGGTGCAGGATGTGGCATTGGTCTCAGAGGCCTTGAAAGTAGCGATGACGAAATGTTCACCCATTCCCGTCGAAGGCGGTGACGTAGTGGCTTCGATACCGGAGGTGCAATCTTTTGTCCGTGTCTTGGAAGTGCCAGCGATGTCCGAGAGGGAAATGGATGAAGCGGTACAATGGGCAGTGCGGCGACACATTCCGTTTGATTTGGACCGGGTTTATATTGATTGGGAGGAACTGGACCTGGCGTCTGATATGCCGCAGCACAAACAAGTGTTAGTCGGGGCGGCCCAACGCGATGTGGTGGATCCGCTGCTGACAGTTTTGGATAGTTTGGGTTTTAACGTGGTGGCTTTAGAACTTGAGGCACAAGCCGTGATGCGGTGTCTATTGCCACGAGATATTACCGAGACAAGGGATATTCGAGGTGTTCTAGTGGTTGATTTGGGGGCCACGTCGACGAATGTTATTTTATTTGATCAGGGAGCAATGCGTTTCACAGCTAGTGTGCAAGTGGGTGGCGATGATTTGACACAGCAATTAGCGCACGCGCTAAATTTAAAGCCGGCCCAGGCGATGGAAATCAAAGCAAAAGTTGGCGCTGGCTTCATTAAGGATGAACCGGCAGCAGCGCAAGCTTTACAGAGCGCAACCTTGAATTTAGCCCGCATGGTAGAAAGAGCCGTACAGGAGATGACAGTACAGTTGCCGCGTGAACAGAGAATGAGAACAATATTGCTGACAGGCGGGAATGCAAATTTGGTTGGTATTCGGGAGCTGTTTGGCAGTGTTTTCACTGGTATTCCTGTGCAATATGGCAATCCTTGGACGAATTTGCAACAAGAAAAGAGGCGAATTGGTCTTAATCTGACGGTCGGAGATGCCATGCATTTTACGACTGCGATCGGGTTGGCACTACGCGAGGTTGATTATTAATATAACCAGCAAAACATGGCTCGTCATTTAAACTTGCTACCTGTCGAACGTCGAGAGCATTTAAGACGCGGTGCTTTGTTAGTGTCAAGTGTGCGGATTGTGAAAACGTTGCTGATGGGGCTGGGAGTGATGTCAGGTGGGGCAGTGCTCATTGGATTAAGTTTGTGGGGTTTGACTTTTACTTATGCAAGTTCCGGAAGTTCAGAGCTAGAACAACAAGTGGGGGCATACGTACAGTTAAAGGACATTATTGCTCGGCAAAATCAGGTGCTGAACCAAGTTAATCGTCTAGGTTCAGAGAGGTTAGTGTGGTCGGATTATCTCGGGGGATTTCTATCGGAAGTTCCGCCCGGCACGACAATTAATATTTTAACAGCTGATACAACTAGCGGGATGGTGACTTTTTCTGGTGAAGCGCTCACAAGAAATTCCTTGGTGGTCTTTGAAGAAAGGCTAAGCCAATTAGAATGGGTGGCGTCTGTGGCAGCGCCGCGACAGAATTTATTACAAAGAAGTAATCCTGAGTATAGTTTCGAGTTGAAGCTCAAACCGATGGGTGGGGTAAGTTTTAATGATGATGCGATGGCTTTATGAGTAATAGTTTCACTAACCAAGGGACAAGCGCCGCTAAGGTATTAGTGGTCTTGAGTGTGGCGGTATTGCTACTAGCCGGCTTACAGCCATTTTTGTGGAGCTGGGTTAAAAATCGGTCAATAGCTTTACATGAATTGAGGATTCAAGCGGAACAAATAGAAGAAGTGAAAAAAAGAACAAAAGAAATGGAAGATAATTATAACAACCAAAAGATATTTGTGGCTCAACTTGATTCTGTCGTACCGCAGAGTCGCAACGCACTGCAGGTGATTGAGCGGTTGGAAACGGCAACTCAAGGATTAAATGTTAAGTTAGAGGTGTCGCGGATTGATGAAGGGGCGGAGCTGAAACTGGGGGAAGGAGCCGGGCCGGAAGAATCTGGTTTGGTCGAACCGGTGCCGGATCTTGCCAGAGATAATAGCAAACCGGGTAACTCGGTATTTCCATTATTTATTACGGTTACAGTAACCGGTAAGCCAGAAGCGTTAGTAGAATATATTGACGTGGTTGAACATGTCCAAGAATTATCTTATATACAAAAATTTACGATATCACCGGCAGTATCTGCACAAAACCTGACAGTTGAAGACAGCGAATTTCAGCTGTTAATGACGGTGGTATTTTATTTACAAGGACAACCTGATGGATCAATCGAATGACAAACTATTAAATCGCTCTTGGCAAGAGTGGGTAAGAATCGGCGGCAATTACCTGGTAGTAATTATTACTCATTCATGGGTGAGGGTTACTATAATGTTATTATTGATGCTCGCTCTGGCCTGGTTATCGTTCACCAGGGGATACATTCCGTTAACAGAGGATGTGGAGTTGCCAGTCAGTGTACTGGAAAATAATCCTAGTCTAGATATCAGAACATTACAAACGATCAATACCGATCGGGCAGAACGGGTAAGACGAGAGAGGCTGGATTACTCTAGTTATGCCAGGGTGTTAGTGGCGCCTGAGAAAAATAATTAAGGGCGAAGGCGAGCGGCGTTTTGTTTGAGCTTGGAACAATGGATTCAAGAGATACAGTATTGGCCTTTGGCACTTTTGATCCTCTTCATCCGGGGCACGAATATTTTTTACGACAGGCAAAAAAATTCGGCGATAAACTCTTGGTGGTAGTGGCCCGAGACAGTTATATCAGAGCAGTAAAAAAGAGGGAGCCCCGCAAGATTGAGCTAGTAAGGCAAGGTGATCTGCAAAAACTAGGAATTGTTGATAAAGTGATCTTGGGGAAGGAATGGCCGGCCCAGGATCAATATGGATTATTGCGAGAATTGTCTTATAACGTGTTGGCGCTGGGTTATGACCAACGACCTGATGATGAAACGGTAAGAAAAGAACTAGACCAGATTGGCCGCGGGGATGTTAAGGTGGTGAGACTCAAGGCGTATCGTCCTAAAATATATAAATCTTCTCTGATAAAATAAGGAGAGCAGGAACTAAGAACGCCATTGTTTGAGGACTTGGTCGTATACTTCTGGTGTAGACACATCAAACCACTGATCTTCGAATGGATAGCCAAACAAGCGGCCAGTGTTGGTTAGTTTAGGAAAGACATCTTTTTCTAACGACAGCGGGCGGGGTTGTTTTTTGATAAAGTCGAAGACGGAGTAATCGAAGGCGGCGCATCCGGCGAAAACCAAACGTGAGGTATCGTCGGCGATGACAGGCTTCTCAGAGAATTCCACAATTCGGGAACCGCGTAATTTAACCGCACCAAAGGCTGATGGATCTACCACCGAAGTTAGGGCCAACGTGCCAACTGCCGCCTTATTAGCCAAATGGAACTGAAGGAACTCAGTCAGATCCAAATTAAGCAACACGTCGCTGTAGAGCAAGAGGAAAGGGCTTGGTTCTAAGTGCGGTTGGGCAGCGAGCAGGGCACCGCCTGTCCCGGTTGGTTTGCGCTCTTTTACGTACGTAATATTGACGCCTAGCCTGGAACCGTCACCGAAATGATGCTCAATTTTATGGGCTAAGTGGCTGACTGTAATCAAGATGTTTTTAATACCATGATTGCGCAGTAACGTAATGCCATATTCCAGCAGCGGTTTGCCGTTGACGGGGATTAAGGGTTTGGGAATTTCGTAGGTGAAAGGACGCATTTTGACACCCTGGCCACTGGCTAAGATGACAGCCTGATGCGTGTCGATATGCAGGGCACGGCCTAGGACCACTTCGAGGGCGTGGGAACGGTTGCGGATGCGCTGATGATCAATGGTGCGATCGAGCGAGTGCAGCAAGTCTTCCCGGATGGTGATGGTAATACGTTCGCGTTTGGGCATAAGAGATAAGAATAATCAATTTAGAATCGAAGCAAAGAAGCATTATCTTGTATCATATTATGACATATTTTGCCAGTAGGGGATGGTGAGTGGAATCTTTATCTGTCAGCGGGCGTTGACAAACAAAAACCGTGAGGAGCGAGGCAGGAGGGAGGAGGTGGTAGCGGATAGGGTAGCTGGGTACTGTTTGGTGGAAATTAGTTAGGATGATAATAGTGGATTCCAGTATGGCGATAAACTAACTCTGTTGTCGGAAGCACAAGCTGATATACTAAGAAGCATGAATGAGGTTGTGTCATTGCCACCCGGGGTCGCCATTGCGATAATTGCCTTCTTACTGAGCTTGTTGCCAGCAGGGTTATTCATCTGGCTGTGGTATTTGCGACGAGTAGATAGACCGGTACCCAGCCGAACAGTAGCTATATCTTTCTTGATTGGTCTTTTACTTGTTTGGCCGGCTTTTAAGTTAGAAGCATGGGCGTCAGATGTTTGGTATGCGGTGTCACCAGCGACGGCGCATTATTTTGTAGGGGCGGTACTGCCGCTGCAGGGAATGGCTGATGTCTTTCTGCCGGCACTGGGCACTTTTGTTGTAGTAGCGACAGTGGAAGAAGGTTTGCGATTTTTGATGTTGCTATTGTGGTACAGAAAAAGTCGGGATATTGATCAGGTGTTTGATGGTTTGGTGGTGGGCATAGCGGCCGGACTAGGTTTCGCGACGATGGAGAACACGCTATATTTTTTAAATTTATTTACGCAAGGAAGTTTCGATACGCTGGTGTTTGTCTTTTTCCTGCGCTTTATGATTTCAACTTTGGCGCATATATCGTTCGCAGGTTTGATGGGGGTAATGCTCGCGCGTGGCATCTTTGCTATCTATAAAGTGCAAAAAAGACAGTGGATCATTTTGGCCTTGCTTGTGCCGTGGTTTTTGCATGGTTTGTATGATCTGTTATTGGGGCTGAATTTGACGATTTATGCCGTGCTGATGTTGTTGCCGTGCTTACTGATATTAGTCGCGTGGATAAACCGCCGGGAATTTTTTGCGATAGCCAGACAGCACGGCAAAATATTGGTCAATCAGCGAGCACCGGAAACTCGCTCGATGATAGTGATGCGGAAATATTTCAAACAAACTGAATCACCCTGGAATATTTATGCTCCCTGGCTGCGCGAGAGGCGTTTGAGGTATACTATTCTTAAGGACTTGGAAAAGGACTAAATATGACTAGAGCACAGATAACGGTGGTGGTATTAATTGCGCTAGTATTACTAGTTGTTTTGGGTTTGGTTGCATCGCGCGTTGGAGGATCAGCAATTCGTACTTCCGGCCAGGTCCGGATTGGGCAGTTAGAGTTATCCAGTAATAAAATATTACCGGGTGCGCCGGTTACGGTTAGTTATGATTTGATTGAGCTGGACGCGGTGGATGATGCCTCAATGGTAATGGTTAGGACACCCACGGAAAGCATTGTGATTAGCGAGGTCAGCAGGGCGGAGCTAGGGAACGGTACGTTTATCGTGACTGTCCCCTGTGAAAAGTATGAAGCACTAGAGAAGAATAAAGCAGGCAGGTTCGTGTTGGTGCTAAACAAAGACCAGCGAGTGCTAGCGCAGAGTGAGCAGTTTACTTTATTGCCAGCCGGGCCGGAATGCATTTATAAGTAACAGCCAGCGGATTAACCGAACTACCGCGTTGGCGGTATTTTTTTACGGATGTGATGGGTAATATTATGCGACGAGGTCGGGCAGTGACCGGAAGTAATCAATGGTTTTTGTCAGGCCAACGGTCAGGGGAGTGGTCGGATGCCAATTCAGTAATTGCTTGGCTTTAGTGATGTCCGGTTGGCGACGCTTTGGATCGTCTTGCGGGATTTCTTTATAGACTGGACTGACGGACGGGCCGATCAGGGCAATGACCTGGTCCGCTAATTCTTGCATGGTAACTTCCTCCGGATTGCCAATGTTAACTGGCCCGGTTTCCTGGTCTTGATTCATCATCCGGATCAGGCCCTCGACATTATCATCGACATAACAGAAGGAGCGGGTGTGTGAGCCATCGCCATAAATGGTAATGGGTTGCCGGCGCAGAGCTTGGAGAATAAAATTACTGACTACTCGACCGTCGTCCGGATGCATGCGGGGACCGTAAGTATTAAAAATGCGCACCAGGCGGAGGCTTAAGTTATGTTCACGGTGATAATCCATGCAAAGGGTTTCGGCCACGCGTTTTCCTTCGTCGTAGCAAGCGCGCGGGCCGAGGCAGTTGACGGATCCTTTGTAGCTTTCCGGTTGGGGATGAACTTCGGGATCGCCATAAACCTCCGAGGTTGAGGCTTGTAGAATACGAGCTTGCTTGGCTTTCGCGAGGCCAAGCATGTTGATCACCCCTTTGGTGTTGGCTTTAACGGTACGGATAGGATCTTGCTGGTAGTGAACGGGGGAGGCAGGACAGGCCAGATTATATATCTGATCAATTGGCTGATCTAAATAAAGCGGATCGATAATGTCGTGCTCAAGCAGTGTGAACTTTTTATTGGTTAATAAATGCTCAATGTTGCGGTGCTGGCCAGTAAAAAAATTATCAAGACAGATAACCGTGTGGCCGTCGGCCAACAGACGTTCGCTAAGATGGCTGCCGATGAAGCCTGCCCCGCCGGTAATTAGAATAACCATATGCTTTTATAAACATAAGACGGATAAAGGAAAGAGTAAAACGGGTTTAATGCGCAATGGCCAAGGTCCAAGCAAGACCTCAGCGGTATGGTTAACAACCTATGGCGGCAAGAGAGCAGCGGCAATAACACTAACGAAACATTAAAATATAACTTACAAAAAACAGTCCCAGGACTGCTCGTCAAGACGTTTTTTGTGTTACGCTTTGCTTTTTTGCACTTGTTCGACGATAGCTTGGAAAGTCTCAGGGTAACTGATGGCTATTTCGGAAAGGACTTTGCGATCCAGCTCGACGTTGGTGGCGCGCAGCTGATGGATCAGTCTAGAGTAGGTGGTGCCATGCAATCGAGCGGCAGCATTGATATCGGTTTGCCACTCTTGCCTTTTCACAGCTTTCTTTTTACGGCGATCAAAGTAAGCGTGCTGGCCGGCTTTCAAGACAGCTTCCTTGGCTAACTTAAATACTTTACTGCGTCGCCCGCGGTAACCTTTGGCGCGCTTGAGCCACTTATGATGGCGAGCTTTAGTCTGGGGACTGTTGCTGGTGCGTGACATATGGGTATAAAAGATTAATTGGACTTATCTTACTGGTAAGGCAATAGATCGTGCAAGTTTGCTTTATCGGCTGACTTAACCAGGCGCCCAGAATGTTTGCGGCGTGTTTCATCACCAGTGTTCTTGGCATTAAAATGAGATTGGTTAATCGTCTGGTGTTTAGCTTTTCCCCGTGAGGAAAAACTGAATCTTTTATTGGCAGCGCGGTTGGTTTTTTGCTTCATAAAATAGGGAGAAAACAGGAAATTAACAGATAAAGAGGCGGAAAATGTATGATAGGGGATAAATACTAACGTGTCAACAGGGCAGATAAACCGCGAGGCGAGCGTCCAACCCGGCCCTCGATTTTTGCTCCACCGGGCACGGCGACGACAAAATCATGCAGCTTTTGTTCGGCCATCCGCTCGCGGCTTCGTTCACGGCCGCGAAGGCGTATTTCCAGTTTAACTTTATTGCCTTCTGCCAAAAAGCGGTCAGCCTGAGTGAGGCGAAGGTTCCAATCATGCTCACCAATCTTGAAACCAATGCGTACGCCTTTAATGTTGCCGGTCTTACTGATTTTCTTTTGTTTGGCTTGTTTCTTACTCTTTTCGTACATGTGCTTGCCAACATCCATAAGTCGGGCGACGGGTGGATCGGTTTTTTCGGCGACGACAACCAAGTCTGTCCCCGCTTCCTCCGCTTTCGCGCGAGCTTCGCTGGTGGGCATGACGCCCAATTGCTCACTGTCGACGCCGATCAGGCGTACTTGAGAAGCAAAAATTTCCTCGTTGGTGGGAGGTTTTTTAACCTGCGGCTTGGGCCTGGAACGAAAACGGCGGCGACGAGATGACATAGTGGAATAATTTCAAAATCCAAATGACAAATGTCAAAAGGAGATAAGTATAACTTAAATTTTAGAGTGATGCGGTTTTGCGCATCTGGGGGGTATATTAGAGGTTATTTTCGCATTTGGCAATATGAGGATGAATAGCTACTTAGGAATACCTTATCTGTGAATGGTTTCTGAGTGTGTTTATGAGGTATTGGTTGGTAACTAAATGTCCAATGACCAATAACCTAAAAGTCAAAGCTCAATTGATCCTCCTTTTTCGAGAAACATAAATGATCATAAAACAGTTTTTACTATCGAGGGTCGGTATTTTTTTAGTAGGGGAGGGATGCTATTGTTAAATCTATGAAAACAGTTGTTAACAAAAGGGCAAGGTTTGATTATGAGTTGATTGAAAAATACGAAGGAGGGCTTGTTTTGTTGGGTACTGAAGTAAAGTCGGTGAAGGCGGGGAATATCAGTCTCAAAGGATCCTTTGTGACTTTTCATGGTGATGAACCATATCTAACAAACGCGACTATTCCGCCATGGCAGGTGATTAACGCGCCGGCCGATTATGACCCAGAACGGTCTCGAAAGATATTGCTTACCAAAGCGGAAATAAAAGAGTTGATAGGAGCGAAACAGACAAGGGGGTTGACAATAGTGCCTGTGCGTGTCTATACTAAAGGACCTCGAGTAAAAATTGAGATAGCGTTGGCTAAGGGAAAGCAAATGGTGGATAAGAAGAAGGAAAAGAAGGAGAAAGATATTGCCCGGGAAACGCAAAGGTTTTTAAGAGGGAAAGAATGAAATGTCCAATGACCAATTCCCAATGTCCAATCAATGACCAAATCCCAAAGATAATAGACACAAATTAATATCAAAATATAAACAGAAAATCTAAGGTGTTGTTTGTTGAATTTATAATTTGTTAGGATTTCGTGAAGAAGGGAGAGGTTGAGAGTAGTTAGTCTGACCGGCGCTGTAGTTTGCTAACGATGAGGGGCATGCCCTGTCGTTCGCGAACGACAGGGCATGTTAGGCTTCGATGGAATGTTGTTTGTTCAATTAGCGTGTAGTGAGGGGTGAATGACTCACTCAAATCAATTGTTCACAAAGTTACGTGCAAACTTATTTAGTCGCGTGAAGGCAGCTTTTGCTCCTTCATTTGCGCCAGCTTTCGCTTAATACCGAAAGCCATCGTGTTAGATCAGCCGTTGGATCTTCTCACGGTGTCAACCTAAACGGCTATATATATTGAGAATTGAGAGGCTTAATATACAAACTGCACTAAATCTCACACTGTCTGGAATACTTGGCTGGTCTGCTGGTTCCAGGTAGTGTAAAAAAATTAGTCCAGCTACACACGTAGAAAATTGGATAATATCGTTTCAGACGGCGGTTCAATTCCGCCCATGTCCACTGATATGAGGGAAGGGAGGTATCCCTTCCCTCATCGAAAAATTGCCTGGCAATTTTCCTGCTCCTATTCCACAAGGTGTCCTCAGTTTCCGGCGGAGCCGGAAATTCGGATTTAATTAAAATGTACTTGACCCTCTTTTTATTGACCCCCTTTTTACCACACCGTTGACATAATGAAAATAAAATTATACTTTAGGCAGTCCAGTTAAGACTGTTATTTCAACTTACAATAAAGGAATGGGCAATGAATCCATACATCGGTATTACCGACTTCATGGACTTCGGACAAGTTCAGGAAATGTCGCAAGGGTTTGCCGCTCATCAACCGCTAGGATCAAACCGGATGTTACATGTGGGTGTGATGATGAGCTACAAGACGCTTCATGGCATCCTGAGCAAGTGGCAAGATGTTTTCCCTTTGAAGGAACGGATTGCTAGCATCTTTTCCTCTAGCAAGGTGTACAACTGTTTGCACTACGCGGACTACGACAACAATCCCGATCTCGGGAAAAGTCTTGCAACCGCGGTCTCTTATGGTGGCATTGGCATGCATGCCCTTCAACTCGACATGACCTGGCCGGATCGGAATGAGATCGCAAAAGGAGTTCACACTTCGTGTAAGCAGATCGAAGTTATTCTCCAGATTGGCAAGAATGCACTGGAAGAAGTCGGCAACGATCCGCAAAGAGTTGTTGAGCGTCTAGGTGAGTATGAAGGCGTGGTCCAACGCGTATTGCTAGACAAGAGTATGGGGAGGGGGCTCGGCATGGACGCTGCTAATCTCATCTCGTTTGTGCGAGCAATTAGGAAAAGTTTTCCAACGCTCGGAATTGGAGTTGCTGGTGGTCTCGGACCGGAAACGATTCAGTTGGTCGAATCGCTTGTCGCAGTGTTTCCGGATTTGAGCATTGATGCTCAAGGAAAACTTCGTCCGAGCGGGAACGCTCTCGATCCGATTGATTGGGACATGGCTCGAACTTACCTTATTAAAGCCCATCAGCTTTTTGCCTGATGACAATCTTGCAGCTCTCGCTCTTTGTAGTGAGAGCTTTTTTTGCTTAATTTAGTAACACAAACAAACGAAATAACTCCGTCCGCAAAGTGTTCCAACCGTTTCCGCCCATGTCCACTGATATGAGGGAAGGGAGGTATCCCCTCCCTCATCGAAAAATTGCCTGGCAATTTTCCTGCTCCTATTCCACAAGGTGTCCTCAGTTTCCGGCGGAGCCGGAAATTCGGATTTAGTTAAATTTCAAACATCGGGTGTTTGAATTTTCTAACTCTAGTTTGGATTGTTTGGCTCGTTTTTGATTGAAATAGTAGGAGACGCACCTCTAACTTTAATACCCCCTTTGTTTGGCCGCTCAAACATGGCAAATTCCCTTAGTCTCTTTTGATTAAGTTCCTTCGACATTCTTATATTATCCTGGGCAAGACGTTCTGCTAAATTAACGGCTCTATCAGCTAAGGCGCCTGTTCGCACGTTCTCGCTTTTTAAAGATTGGGTTAAGTCGGAAATATATTGATTCATTGTCTCTCGTGATTTTTCCGCCTCCCTATCCAGTCTGACTTTTTCCTCAATTACTTCAGTAACGGGGCGAAGTCCTCCCTTAATCCCAAAAAAATTAAATCCATCGAGTGAAAAGAGCAGATAAGCAAAAACCCGTTTAAAATAAAGGAGTCCAAACAATGCCACTAATGGCCAGGGTAGTTTTTCCAGGACGGGAGCTGACTTTTCAATCAGTTGTAATAAGCGATTGAATTGAACTTCAGAGAAAACATCAATGCTCGCATAGATACCAGCGCCAATTGTTCCCACGAAAAGGAGGAGCCCTAAAGTTATATCAATTCTTAAACTGATATTTTTTAATATTCCGATAATTTCTTTTATTCCTATCCTCCGAAACATACCGTGATTATCTCTCTGTAGTCCTAGAAGTCAATTAGACGTGAGGCTGTAAATATTGCGTCTTCATGAAATTCAAACACCCGACATTTGAAAAGCCATGACCAGGCCGATAAGGGCGATATCTGGCCTATCGGTATAATAATTGAGATTCAAGCAATATTTACATATCTGCATGTGTGCCGTAGAGCAGATGGTGCCAGGACTATTGCTGATACATTACACTTACTATTAGATTATGAGGGCTAGAAGCCGTATTGTGGTTATTCAAACATCGGGTGTTTGAATTTTTAATTTTTGGAATGCTGTTTTTTTTCAAAACAGACCAAATAAACCCCTTCGCATAGTCTGGCATTGATTTTGCCACTAAATAGCCTCATTATACAGAACAGACGTTCTTTTTGGTTGGGGTACCTTACATTTCTAATTTTATGAAGGGATGGGTCACATGGCTCAGTTTGATGATCTTGAGCTAAACAGAGCCGCAGAAGAGGTACACGCGGCTGCGCAGGCTGGCAGAGACGGTTATAGTGATGCTGCCACGCGCTGGCTAGACGAGACAACGGATGCGGCCAAGCAAGCCATCAATGACAGAGTTGTCGAAAAGTACGGGGAGGAACATCGGCGCAAGTTTTAGTGTGCTAGAAGGCAAGCGAAGCATATCGACGAGCGCACAGTTCTTAGATAGCGACATCGAACAGATCCAAGACAACCGCCGTGGGTAACTGCAGCGGTTTTTTAAAATCGCTCTTGTAATACAAGTAAACCAAACAACTTTTTTCGCAAAGTGTTCCAACTCGATCTCACCATGTCCACTGATATGAGGGAAGGGAGGTATCCCTTCCCTCATCGAAAAATTGCCTGGCAATTTTCCTGCTCCTATTCCACAAGGTGTCCTCAGTTTCCGGCGGAGCCGGAAATTCGGATTTAATTAAAATGTACTTGACCCCCCTTTTCCCCCCCCTTTTTTTTCCTCTTGTTAATTATCGTCGCAAATGAATGAATTAAAGGAAATGAATTAAAGATTAATCCTTTAATACTATTTCATATGCCCTAGTCTACGACCTGCGAGGACATATGTTTGTGGTGAATACCATACATCCTTGACATGGAGACTGTAAGTATCTAGATTTGTTGGTTCAGGTTTGTTTGGTCGCTTCGCGTTGTTCATTACAGAAAGGTGGGTAAGATGCCAGGAGGAATTCGTTTGCAGCGTGATTCTCGTGAAGGGCGGCGTTGGTTGCACACGATTCGAGGTACTGTTACTGGCCATGCCGTACGGGTTACGGGTTGGTGGATCTTTAAGGAGCGGATTGCGATTATGAAAATCGCTCTCGATCCAAGCCAAGTAGAGGCCTTCAACCGTTTGGCGCGCCAGACGATGTGCGTCGACGATAGTGGTAATTTGGCCGGAATCGCACAGGCTCTGAGTATTGGTGTAGCTGAGGCCAAGCTCGCAGAGTTTCCGGTGGGTGCCAATGTCGCTGTTGTGTTTGGATATGCTGGACCGATTGAGCAGTTCTTCAATGGCCGGGATCCTCTGGCAGTAGTTGATATCAAAATCATCACTGCAGATACCGTGCTGCCGAATGAGGTTAAGGTGTCCCTGGTAGATGTTTAACTAAGGCCTGACACACCCGTCCATCGAACGTAACCGCCCAAGTCTCTTTCATGGGACCGTGGCGGTTTTTTATTGGGCGAAAATAAAAAGCGGGTTAGATACAATTGTTTGAGCAATTATATTAACCCGTTGTCAGCTATGATTTCGGAATCGGCTGGTGGCATGACACTCGCGAGCGCATGTACTGCCATGATGCGTCGTTGGAAACGAAAAAGGCGACGATGTACAGCAGGATGCCGCAAAACTTGCTTATTGCTACCGACTCGCCAAAGAAGAGCATTCCCGCGATCATGGTGGTAGAAAGATAGGTACCGTTCATGACCAGACTTTTGAGAGCAATGCCAGCACCGGATTTGTAGCTCATCACCTTGAAGGACCACATCGCCAGAACCAGCAAACCGACAACAAACGAGAACGCGTATATGCGCAGAATGTTGTTTGTGGTTGGCAGGATGATGGCAAACGAATTTAAGCATGACAAGGCAATGAGGCAACAGGCCAGTGTTCCGACACCACCCCAAAAGTTTTTAGCCATGGGGTGAATCTGTTTGATCCAACGGGAAAGAAGTTCATTGACCACGCCGAGCACCATGACACCGCCTGACAACCATACCCAGGCAGGCAAGGAGAGTAATTCCGTGAGGCTTGGCAGTCCCAGAACGACATAGCCAGCGAAAATGCCGAGGATGAAGCCACCCAGGGTGCGCAGACTAAAGCGGTCTTTGAAGACCAATGAATCAATCACGGCACTGGGGAAAATCGCCAGAGTGATGATGAACGTGGAAACCCCGATACTGCCGTTGAAGCGTGGCAGAAATACGCTGAAAGCGAGCACGGTCATAAAGAAGGCGACAATACCGAACGCTAGTGCGCCGAAAAGCAAACGTTTGTCACACCAGGTAGAGATACGGCGGCGACGCAGCACGCCATAGCCGATGGTGATTTGCACGAGGCTGATGATGAGCGCTGCCAGAACCATGTGTGCAAACAAAGTGCTGGCGTAACCGACTAACTTCTGCAGGATTTTGGTGAACGTTTTAGTAAGTGCTTCACCGAACGACCATAGTACCCATTGCATCGTAAAACCCCTGGAGGATTAGATGGCAAGTCCGTATCGTGTTGGTAAGGAACGACTGCTAAAATTAGCAGATTTATAGGAAAGAACAAGAGTAAGTGGAGTTTTTCTTTGCTCAAGGTTAGGCGGGATTACAAAGAGTTTTAGAATTTGACGGAATTGATAAATATTGTTACAGGTTAGTGTTGTGTAGATACGACAGTACGTTCACAATTTTTGGTTTTCAGGTAAATCAGACAGAACCGAGAATGTCTGGTTCTGGAGAAGGAGTATCGTACCATGTCAACATTTGATCCGCCTCTCGAGGCTGCTGGCAATTCGACAGATGAGTTTGATCCTTACTATAAATGGCTATCAATTCCACCAAATCAGCAGCCGCCTAATCTCTACCGTTTATTAGGGGTTGAACCATTTGAGGAAGATCGTGAAGTTATTAGCTGCGCAGTTGATCGGCAAGCGGCTTATGTCCGTTCCTGTAAACTTGGCCAGCGTGGCAATTCATGTGAAGATGTCCTAACTGAGATTTTTCAAGCGAAGGTTTGTTTGTTGGATCCCGTGCGCAAAGCCGAATACGATCAAGGGTTACGGGACCAACTGACCGTAGTCGTCAAATCAGGTGTGGCACAAGTAGGTATTAGACAAGCTGGTCAACCCAAGCGGCGCAAAAAGAAGAGTGTTTTGTGGGAGGTAACCAAGACGGTGTTGGGCGGTATTGGAGGATTATTCTTTGCCACCCTGATGCTGTGGTATGGCCTTGGTGTTGATCCGTTGGGTGTTATGGCGCCTAAGGAGCCCAACCTCTCTAAAGCTCAGGTCGAGGCAGTAGATCGTGACAATGCTGACCAGCAGTTAAAAAGTGAGCTCAAGAGAGCCCATCAAGAGGGGCAGGCAGCAAAACGTAAAATTAACAACCTGCAAACAGACAATGTGGGACAAGGGAGAAGCCTGGCAGGCAGACAGCAAATAAAATCAGCAGAGGACTTGGGATGGATAGACCTATTGAAATTGATCGACGTTAATAAACATGTCGTCGTTGGCAGATGGTCTCGTAACAAAGACGGGGTAAGCACAGAACCGGCCTTAGGTTCCCGAATAACCGTTCCTAGTTTTTTAGACGGTAGCTATGAGATAAGCGTCGATTTTACCAAGCAGACGGGTAACGAATCTGTTACTGTGATATTGCCTGTCCACACCACTAGCTGCGTTTTTTATCTGAGTGGGTGGGAGAATTCAGTCCATGGTCTAGGCCTTGTTGACGAAACATATCCTGGCTCTTGGCGGGAAAATTATGAATTGGCCAAGAAGTTCCTGATTGTCAATAACCAGCGTTACCGTTTGGATATAAGCGTGAATATCCAGAAGGACACTGTAACTATCGATACCCAGCTCGATCGAAAGCCGCTCTACTCTTGGCAGGGGAAGATTGATAGATTATCGATCTCCTCTTCTACAACTATGCCCAATCGTAATTCATTGGGACTGGGAGCTTCCCAGGGCAGGTGCACTTTCCATCGGGTGGAACTACGTCTTTTGGGGTCAGGCACTGGCGCATCGGTTCTTTCGAACCTCAAGTAGGGGAATGGAAATAGCTAGTACGTTACCCACATAAATTGCTGTGGGTTTTTTTATTGGTATAAGCAGTAAGAATACAGTGGCCGTTTGACGAGGATTGCTAAGGTGTTAACATGTCTGGTTCGGTGAAGGAGTTGTACTTTTGGGTTTTTGAAAGGGTTTAATTATGAGTCGTTGGGATGATGATGTGTTGAGAGAGGCGGCTAATTATGTCCATTATGAGCTTGGTAATGATCGGGATGCATACCAAGCAACAGCGCGACGGTTTTTGAATGACGACAGTACGGAGGCGCTGCAGGCAATCAACGACAAGGTGGTTGATTTGTTTGGGCATGATTATCGGGTGCGCTTTTAGTGGACTGCCTTTTGTCTTAGAGAAGTAGAACCCTTTGTCACCGTCTACCAAGCACCGTAGACGGTTTTTAAAAGTTGTGCCTAATCTTCGCGGTGATTGTTGTTGACATAGACTGGATAATGCAGTAGTTAGTAGATAGTTCTCTTTATGTTAGGTGTTTGGCAAATCTTCTCTGGGGAATGGAAAAATGAATTGCAAACAAAAAGGTTGTAACAGCGATTTGAGTACAGGGCGGGAAATTCCAATTCGTACGGGTTGTGCAGCGTTTCGTCAGGGAATCGCGTGTCCAGCCTGTGGCCGGGTCCATTTCAGTGATGGGTTGCTTGTCTTCAACCGACAGCACCATGAAGTATTTCTTGACGGTGATGACATGGTGAACCGCGACCAAGATGGAGTTGAGACAAGTCGGTTTCTGGTAGGCACCTGAGAACGTCGTGCTGCAGCCGCTTGGTCAGAACCCCTTCATCCTTTGACATGGCTTAGGGTGAGTGCGTTAAGGGTTCTTTTTTATTGTTGGCAAGATAGGTATGGCCTCAATTGAGAAGCGTCGGGGGCAATTAGCGCCGGAGTTAATGGGGTCTTGATTTGACATTATAGGAAGACTCGTATATAAATTTTACGGTTGTGTTCTTTTTAGATATCGGGACAGGATTCCATTTGGGCAGGAGGAGAAGATCATGCTAGTACTCTCGAGGAAAAAAAACGAGTCGATTGTCATCAACGATGATATCACGATAGTAGTTGTGGAAATTCGTGGTGACAAGGTTCGGCTCGGGGTCGATGCACCGAAAGAGGTTCCTGTGCACAGGCGCGAGGTATACGAGGCGATTCAACGAGAACTCAGGGATAGTGAGGTTTTGCCAGAAGATGAGACTGGTTAGCTTTCTTCCTTTTGTGGGTTCCTGTCCGCGTCAGTAAATTTTACAAAATTTCCTGGCGCTTTTTTATATCAAATCAAGTTTGATGAGTTGTGCCTAGCTTTTGTGTCGTGGTTTGGCGGAGTGCTTGACATTCCTTGCTGGTTTTTGTTAGGTTAGAAATATGAATTTAGCACTAGCACAATTCGGTTGGTACAGCCTGTTTATGATGATTATTCTGTTCGTGATGAACGAACATGTGCTAGGTATTGATGTAAGCGCCTGAAGAATTAATAAATAGACCTTTACATGAGCCCCTAGCACATAGCTAGGGACTTTTTGTTTTGTACCTTTGTACCTTTGAAAGTTAGGTTTGTGTGTCGTTATCTGAAAGGAGTGGTAAGAGTATGGCTTCTGTGGGTTTGAATCTGACAGGCTTTAAGAGTGAGACAGAGGTTCTCGTCCAGATTGCTCGTGACCTTGGGCAGTACCACCGTGAGGGTAGGCAGAGTGATTTTATCAGGACGTTAGAGTCACTTGGTATGGATACCGATGAGGCACGGCAGTATTGGGAGGCGTTGTTGCCATCAAAGGAATGCAACGGTCAGTGGAGGCATGCACGCAACAATTCCGAGCTGGCAGGCTTGCTTGGAGTGCTTTTGGACGGCCAGAAGATCTTGCGTAACCGCTTGCTCTATCGGCTGGTTGAGTGTCACTTTCCAGACATTCTGCAGGCTCGGTTTACGGGACTTTACCACTTGGGTGGCAAGGCCAGCCGAGGTAACCATCCTGAGCGGCGCATGGTCCATTTCGACAAGTTTCCTTTGGGCAGAGATGGTCAGTCAATGGCTGTTCACTACCTCTACAAAGGTGTTCAGCCGGCGCAGTTTGCCGCAGAGGTTATGAGGGCAGCCGTTCCATTGCAAGAGGTCTTGGGTGAGGCGTTGGGCATTAAGATGGCTGAGTTCATCTTTAACCACAAAATGTTGATTCCTCCCCCGACGGTAGCACGGCTTCTAGCAAGAGTGATCGAAGCTGGTCAACAGGGGCAGTCTATCACTGTCGTAGGGGCTTTTTGTCCGGATTATGCCTATGAAGAAACGGGGAATCCACAGATTCCCTATCGTTACACCTTTGATGGCCTCGGCCAAGGTGTCGGACTAGTCGCTCAGCAGTTTGCGCGCATCGTGCCTGGCTTCTCTCGACTCCTCGCTGAGCTTGGTGTGTCGCACCAGATCGTGCTGGCGATTGGCGATTTCGAGGCTGATTCTCAGGCAGTACTTGACCGCGTTGGTGTTGATCGCAACGAATTTGTTCGGCGCTGCCAGGGTTCACTCGATGCGTTCCAACAAAGGATTCCCAACGACATTCCATTACAGCTCGAGCTATTCGCAGCAGCTCGGGGTGGTGAACGGTTTCGTCGTTACGCGACTGAGGCCACTGCTCGGTTCCTGCAGGACGATTTTGGCCATATGGTCGATGTTTATCCCAGTCTGAGTAACGTTATTGCACGAATTCCTGCGCAGTACCAGACCTTTTACGAGCGTTGGTATAAGTGCGGTATGGACGATAAGCAAGTGCGTGGGATTGTCTTCGCTCAGGGGGGTGAATATTCAGCCATGGCTCGCATCTTCACCGAGGATTTCGGCAGCAATATTGTGGTTCTAGCTGGCGACCGGCCTGAGATGCATCTCTTTAACTGTCTGTATCAGGCGGTACCAGCGTTGTGTGCCAAAAGAGCTTATTAACTTTCTTCTCTTGTTCCCTGCCCGTTGTTATTCTAGACTACGGGCAGTTTTTCTTTAATATTATATGTATGAAATCTACCGCCTATTTACTCGTAGACGATCGTGGACCAGAGATACGACATCGCAGTGGTCTAACAGCTCCAGATAAATTTATTTATCTTGCACCCATGGACGGGGTGCCAGTAGTATTTTTTGATGCTCGGGAGTTTGGCATACAGAAAGAAAAATTAAATCAGTTGAGAAATGGTGTTGTCATTAAGGCATTAGAACCCTATATGGCAAAAATACAAAAAAAATCCGCTGGGCCATTCGTCGCGACATTATTGGCAATATTAAAGGAAAACAAAATAGATAATCTATTAGTATCAGCATCGTTGCCTTACGTTATAGCTCATGAGTTAGAAGCAGCAGGGAAAAAACTTACTGTCTATTCGTACGAAAAAGAACGGGAACATAAAACTTCCCAAGAACTTAATTACATTATTGATGCTCAGCGTGTTAATGAACAGGCGTTCGAATTAGCCTGGAATATCTTGAAAGAAAGCAAGATAAGAAGAAATCGACTAATGTATCGTGAGCAAGTGCTTACTAGCGAACTGCTGAAATCGATCATCAGAAAATTTCTTTTGGATCAAGAGTTAGACTGTCCAGATGGTATTATTGTGGCTTCTGGTGACCAAACAAGTAGGCCGCATGATATGGGAGAAGGTCCGCTACTGCCGAATGAGTGCATTATCATCGACATTTTCCCGCGTTCAGAAAAAACAGGGTTCTTTGCTGACATGACCCGCACCTTTGTTAAGGGAGAACCAAGTGAAAAAATTAAATCATTATTTACGGCGGTGGAGGCTGTTCAAAAAAAAGTTGCTGCCAGTATTGAAGTTGGAGATTCTTGTGCACAAGTTCATCAACTGACCATTAATGCTTTTGCTGACTTGGGACATCCTGCTTCTCATGAATGTGGCTTCATGCATGGCACAGGCCATTCATTAGGTCTTAGCATTCATGAAGGTCCTTACCTTAATGCTCATGCCGATCGCAATGTTGAGCCAGGAATGGTTTTTACTATTGAACCAGGGTTGTATTACCCGGATATTGGTGGGGTACGCATTGAAGATATTGTGATTTTTACAGCGGCAGGCGAGAAAAAAAATATAAATCATTTTGCTAAGCCTTGTTTTATACTATGAATAAGTTTGTTTTTTCTAAATCAGACGCGACAAAATACAGTATAGACGGAGGGAAATGTTATTTATATCCACATAGTTCTACTGGACGCCTATCGGCAGCCTTAGTTGAACAAGAAGGTCGATATCCATCGGATGGTTACCGTCAGAATGTTGTTTGCACGGAGGCAATATTCATCGTTCAAGGAGATTTTATTATTACGTTAAATGGTAAGATAAATAAGTTGAAACCACACGATGTGGTTTACATAGTTCCCGGCACTCCTTACGCAATAGAGGGCAAGGGGACTGTTTTTGTTTTTATTGAGCCAAAGTGGGATTCTACCCAAAACACAGCAACTGTTGGGTGATGGTGCCGATATGTGTAGCGGCGACGACCATGTACGGATCCGTGAGTGATTTGCGGCTAGGACTGGCTTTAAGGACGTTTGAGTCATTTGATTGGGGAGGGATAGACACCGTGGTGGTGGACGGCTCCGGTCTTTAAGTTAGGCAGGAACTGGAAAAAACAGGTGCGTTGATAGTGTCTGACATACCGGTCCGCTAATGGCGGGAGCGCACAATGGTTCTTTTTTATCTATAAAATATATATTGTGATAAAATCCAAATGTCAAAGTTCAAATATCCAGCCTGCGTAGAAGCTTCATCCATATGATATTCGTGACGTGAATCCGCGGGTGGCGGTACCAATATATTTATATAAGTTTCTGAGCGGGCGGGAAGAATTGGAAAGCAGCACGATGAAGCACTTACAGGAAAGTTACAAGCCTTATGTAAAAGAACTAAGGGGGGTGAGTGTGAAATATTTATTGCCCGGGGAAAGTTTTGAGTATGGGGGAGAGGAGTAATCAGGCGATAATCATAAATATGATTACTGGCAGGAGGGGCAATGATCTGGAGAAAGTGGTTTTGGGTGGCAGGAAGTGTGCTTGACTGGGCGCTGAACTAGTTTTACGTTGCTTAGGCGGTATTTATTATAGTTCGTTTCACGAGTAAATAAGGAGGTTAACTGGCGCTGATTTGTCTTTCAGGGGGTTGTACTTCCGGAAGGATTGGCTGGGATGGGTTTTGGCGGGAGTCTTAGTTTAATATCTGCAGGAAAGGATATTGTAATGGGACACAAACGGCGACGACGCAAGAAACATCACAAGTGCGGACATAAGGGGTTCGGGACGTATTGTCATCGATGTGCAGAGGAGGGAAAATCGTTGGACGGTTTTAAGTCCGCTTCCGCTCTGCGCGCTCAAAGAAGGATTTCTGGGTCACGACGATCCCTTGCTTCTTATTTAGGCTTGGACTGGTAACGATGGATGGGCTGGGCACAGCTAAACAGCTTCGTTGTTTAACGAGGCTTTTTTATTTCTAACGTACAGGTTATTAATCGGCGAGCTTTTCGAGCAATTCGCGTTTGGCGGCTTCAGCCTCAGCGCTGTCCACTGAATCGGATGTATTCTGCTTAAATTCTCGAGCGACTTCGATAACGTCTCTTTCTGTGATGCCGCCGCCGCTGCGTTGGCGCAGACGTTTCATGATAGCTTTTTTGTCCTCGTTACTAAGAATACTGATGTTATTTAAGGCATGGCGGATATCCAGACGCGATAGCTTGTCTTTGTTGGAAGTGAAAAATAAGCCCATAAGGTGATATGAACTACCATACAAATAAATAGGGGAGGTGACCAGAGGGTTTGGATTTATGGAGAAATCTCAATGACCAAGACACAATGACTAATGAATGGCCAAGTCCCAGGTTGCAATTAAGTTCAAATGTCAAAATCCAAATATCAAATCAAATCCAAATGTCCAATGACCAAAGTCCAATGACCAATCAAACCTTAATGACCAATGACCAAGGTGAGAAAATACGAAAATAAAGGAATCCAGTTTCTGTCTGTTTGGTTAACTCACGTGGTCAAGTTAGGATGAGAATGATGTCTGGTGCATGGTTAAATAAAATTGACTGGAAGAATGAGGGGGTAGCGCTGGTGATGATGGCGGCAACTTGGCTGGGATTTTTTTGGCGGCAGATTTTTCAGGGACTGGTATATTTCCAGGCTGATATTGGCGTTGTCTTTTATCCTTTGGAGTATGTGTATGGAGTTTTTCAGCATGCCCGGCAATTACCGGTTTGGAGCACTGAATTCGGTTTTGGTCATCCGCTTCTCGCCTGGGGCCAGCTAGGATTTTTTACACCGGTACATGTGGTGTTGAGAGAGATAGGATTACAGGCACTCAATGTAATCCAAGTGTCGATGATGGTGCATTTTGCTTTAGGGTTACTAGGGATGTACGTATGGTTGCGCAGGCGCCACTGCCATTCTTTAGCGGCGTCGTTGGGTGCAATAGTTTTTGTATTTAATGGCTATAACGTCAGTCATATTTTGCACCTTAACTTTTTTATTGGTGTGATGTTGCTGCCGTGGGGGTTAGTCGCTCTAGACGGACTGATAAGAAAAGTGACGGTAGTTAGAACGGCGTTACTGGGTGTGGTGGTAGCGGTTATTGTGTTGAGCGCGCACGCCCAGATAGCGTTGTACTGTCTGCTGTTAATAATGCTGGTTGGTGTGATTGTGATTAAACGTTGGACGGCGAAATTGATTTTGGGCTTGGCCACAGCAGCAATATTGGGTGTTTTATTATCATCTTTGGCCTGGTTGCCACTATGGGAATTTTTGCCTTATCAAGACAGGACTGGCGGGATCACTACCCAGGAATTGTATAATTTCAGTTATCCCTGGTGGCACGCTATCACCCTGGTACTGCCGACATACTTTGGGGATCTGGAGAGTTATTGGGGCGCCAATAGTTACTTGGAATTGGGGGCATATGTGGGATTATTACCCCTGCTATTGGCGGGGATGGGATTAACAGTTGGCAGATGGCGGCGTGATCGGGATAAGTGGGCAGCCGCAACATTATTGTTGGTGGGCGTGTTATTAATCCTAGGCCGTTATTCGTGGATATATCGCAACCTGGTCGAGAGAGGCTGGTGGCCGCCATTTACGGCGCCGAGCAGGTGGTTGCTGCTGGTCGTGTTTGGACTAGCCTGGCTGAGCGCACAGGGATTAAATAAATTTTATGAGCAGGGAAGGAGTAAGGAAGAGCTAATTAAAATTGGGGGAGGAATTCTATTGGTCCTGCTAATTTTTCTGCCCTGGGGGATGAGCGAATATGCCACTAACTGGCAGAGTATTAATGCGGGGGAGGCGGGATTGGCTTTAATGGCATTAATCGTCGGTGGTTTGAGTTTAGTGATTGTTAGCAGACCGCTGTTGGTAAGATGGTGGTCCTTAATCGCGGTGGGATTGGCGGCCGTAACGTTGGTGTCTTTCGGGTGGCAATTGTACCCGCTGGTTGATCGGCAAGAGATATCCAAACAAACCGCATTAGCGGAAGAAGTTGCCGATTATAACAAACAACATATAGTGCCGGCTCGAATATATAGCGATAAAGTGTTATTGCGAAAAGACAGGGCGATGCCGGCACCGCAGATCGAAATAAAGAGAACAGGCGAGTTGGGAAATAATCTTTGGGTGCAGCAAAGTATTCGGGCGGAAAAGAATGATTGGTCATGCGTGAATTTGGCGATTGAGTCGGATCGTATATCGGGCGGCATGATCGAGATGAGCATACTGAAGCAAGATGGATTAGCTGTGGTCCGACAGGAAAGATTGCCAGCGGCGGCGATTACGGACGCCGGGCGACAAACTATTTGCTTCGAACCAATTAGAGACAGCGCTGGCCGTCAATATTGGATAACGTTCCGGTCGTTGCAGGAAGGAGGGCGTGTCCAGTTGTTCTACCAGGCGGGGGAAGGTGAGGTTTTTTATTTGGTACGGGTGGCACAACCGACGGAGAAACAACTGGCACAGTCGAAGAAAGACGCACGTCTAGTAATGGAATTACTATATGGACCGGAGGCTAATGATGAGCACAGGCTCATGACCAGGCATTTGAACGCCATCGTTGGAGCTAGCAGTGCGCGATGGATTGGTTCAATTTCAATCAAGCGATATCGGGATTTTGTGAAGGAGTTGTTTGCTAACGATCGGGACACAGTGGACGGAGATGGCCAGCATGTACTGGTGAGAAACAGGAAACTTTTCGACTTAGCCGGCGTGACGCATTTCGCGCAGCGGCTGGAAGAAGGGGCAACCGACGCTATGCCGGATAACGGTTTTCGCACTGTGAAGGAAGAAAAAGTGCGGGGGATTACCTACCGGTTATATGAAAACGAACAGGTTTACCCCAGGGCTTTTATCGTTCCGAAGGCAATAATTGAAACAAATCAGCAGGCAATTTTAACGGCTATGAGCCGTGAAGGTTTTGATCCCCGTCAGACGGTTTATTTAGAAGATCCATCCGGCCAGCTGACAGTCAGTGACGGGATGGCGGGAGGGGGAGGATCTGGTGAGGTTAAAGTAATAAAATACGAGCCGACAAGGATTGATGTGCGCGTGGATATTAATCAGGCGAGCTGGCTGGTACTGACTGACTCATATACTCCATTGTGGGGGGCGTTCGTGGATGATAAACCGACGAAGCTGTTTATTGCGGACCAATTGTTTCGGGCGACGCCGGTGCCGGCCGGCGAGCATGTAGTATCTTTTAGGTATAAATCGCCGATGGCAGCACGAGCCGTGCAATTAACATACGGAGGGATATTCTTAGTGCTGCTCTTATTTGCATTGAATATATTGAATATGCGAAACTGGCAGCATGACAAAAATACAACTGCAGACGGAGATTAAGGAAAATGTAAGCACACGGGAAACTTGCCGAGTTTGCGGGCAGGGAAATATGCAGCCGGTCTTAACCTTGGGCGAGCATAGCGTATCGACTTTTGTGACGAATATGGATGAAGAAGCGGTGAAAGCGCCGTTGGAGTTAGTGCTTTGTGATAGCGGAGCGGGCGGGTGCGGTTTATTACAATTGAAACATACGGTGGACAACGAAGTGATGTACCGAAATTATTGGTATCGTTCGGGGGTTAACCAGACGATGATCGCGGCACTGGGAGATATCGCGCACCGGACTGAAGAAATGGTTGCACTGAAACCGGGTGACGTGGTGATAGATATCGGTAGCAACGATAATACTTTGCTGAAATCCTATTCCGTCAAAGGTTTACAGTCGATTGGCTTTGAACCGGCCCGCTCAATTTTGCCCTATGCGAAAGAGGGCGCGACCAGGGTAGTTAATGATTTTTTTTCCCGGGAAGGCGTGGCCGCGTTGAACCTGAGCAGTCCGGTTAAAGTAATAACAGCCATCGCCATGTTTTATGATCTGGAGGATCCGAATAAATTTGTCGGGGACATGAAAAGCTGTCTGGCCGACGACGGGATGATCGTGATCCAGCAAGCATACTTACCGGTCATGTTAAGAGATAATATTTTTGATAATATCTGCCATGAACACTTGGAATATTATTCTCTGTTATCGATGGAGGCTTTGTTTGGCCGACATGGTCTGGAAGTGGTTGATGTGGAATTAAATGATGTGAATGGGGGCAGTTTCCGGACCTATATTACGCATCAGGGGGGTCAAGTGAAGCATCTGCAACCGGGGGCGCAAGAGCGACTAGAGCAAATGCGGCAAACGGAACGAGCGATGCGACTGGGGAGCAGGCAAGTGTACTTAGATTTTGCTGCCCGAGTGGAAAATATAAAGCGGCAGGTGACAGCCTTTGTTAAGAGTGAAGTAGCAACCGGTAAAAAAGTATATGTTTATGGCGCGTCAACAAAAGGGAATACTTTGTTACAATATTGCGGTTTAGATGATAGTCTGATTACGGCGGCAGCGGACAGAAATCCAGACAAGTGGGGTCGCAGGACAGTCGCGACCAATATTCCGATAGTTTCAGAAGCTGAGGCACGCGCCGCGAAGCCGGATTATTTTTTGGTATTACCCTGGCATTTTATGGCGGAGTTCAAGCAAAGGGAGCAAGCCTGGCTTAATGGAGGCGGCAAGTTTATTGTGCCGCTGCCCCAGTTTGATGTGATAAGTTGATAGTAATGATGGGTGGCGTCGAACGAAGCGCGATCTAGCCAAACTTAATTTTCCAGGGCAGCAACACAGAATCGAGAATGATTTTATTTGTCATCTTGGACTCGCCTTGGTGGCGCTTTGGCCATTTAACCGGATGCTCCCTGAGCTTAAAACCTTGTTGCGTGAGTTTGAATTTTAATTCAAAGAGAAAACCATAGCCGTCGGAGCGAAATTGATCAAGATTAATGGCGCGAAGAACGTGAACCGGTAAAGCCAGATAGCCGGTGGTACAGTCGCGGATTTGCAAACCTAGGATGGTTTGAACATAGCGCTGGGCGAAACGGCTAAGGAGCTGCCGCCATAAAGAAATGCCAGGAAAAGTGGTGCCAGGCGCGTGACGAGAACCCAAGGATACGTCCGCCCCATGGTCAAGCAGGGCAAGGAGGTGCGGGATTTCTTGCGGATCATGCGAGAAATCCGCATCCATAGTGATGACTGTGTCATGGGCATTGCTTTTCAGAACGCGGCGAAACCCGTCCAGATAAGACTTAGCAAAACCGCGGTCAGATAGGCGGACTAAGATGTCCAGGTGGGGATATTTTATTTGAAGTGATTTAACGATCGCGGCCGTGCCATCTGGCGAATTGTCGTCAATTACCAAAATGGACAGGTTGGGATTAACTGTAAAGGTGCGCTCAATAATGAGCTTAATATTCTTGGCTTCGTTATAAGTGGGAATTAGGACAATGGGTTTGTGCATATGGCTAAAGGTATAGTATAACGGGCGATTGGAAAAATATCCCAGGGAAACCAGGCGCTAGATGCCAATGGACGCAGGACCGGAATGTCATCATACTTAAGGCGTGAGTCATAAACGACATCAGAGATATTGGCAGCGTTTTTTATTGCCGGGAGAAAATGTGATCTTTTGTTTTGGAGTGAGTAGCGCATATCTAACTATCTTTTGGCTGTTACCAGCAGTAACGATGACGGTGATTGCCGGCTATGCTGCTACAATTAATATCATGCTTGGTTTATTGCTGAGTTTGGTGGCCGCCGCGGTTTATCTGCCAATAATTTATCAGAGATATTTTATTCATTACGCGATTACTGATCGCCGTGTCATGACGAGAGAAGGGCTTTTGCATAAAACATTTGTGACGGCGGATCTGCCGTCGGTGACGGATATCACTATTAATGAATCTTTTCTAGAAAGAATTTTTACGCGGACTGGAGTGATTGGCATTAACACTGCCGGCAGCAATCATGTGGAGTTACATTTTGATCATGTCAAAAGACCGTTTGTGCTGCGAAAAGAGATTTACCGTAATCAATACAAGGTAATTGAGGAAAGGAAATTAGCATCTTTGCAAAAGGGCGGATTCAATTAGAGGCCAAGTAGAAAGCAATGGGGAGTATGTCCTATTCTGTCTTGTCTGATTGCAAAACTTAGAAATATGGTGAGGGGCTTAAATATGTGAGTATTTAGCCTTTTTTATTATTTGGGCAATCAGCCCTTGACTTAACTATCGTAATGGTGTATACTACTTAGTTGTTCGTTGACAACTTGTCTCTTGCTAATAAAAGCGATCTTGTGGACGATGATCGCGGCGAGCTTGTGCCTGTCCCGTCAATTACCTAACGTCCAGCTGACTTTGCTTCAGAAGGGAGCTGAATGACCTTGGTGCTAAAGGTTTGAAGATCGGCTGGCAGATACGCAGTAAACCTGTGTGTTTTTACGCTTATAGCACACGCAAGCGTTTTTTATGACAATGGGTGGTGCTCGCAATAAGTCTATTGTGTCCGAACTGTGTTGAACTTGTTGAACTTATCGAAGGGTATTGCAATGTTGATCCAGAATATTCAGACAGCGTGTCGGGGAAGGAATGGGAACGGAAGCCGGTGCCGACACATGGTAAGTGGTTACGGTGTTTGTGCGCAGCACGACGGCACAGAGCTTGTTGGGCCTCCCGGAGTGATCTTATTGAAGGCGAGGATTAATCGGAAGAGAGTGGAGGCTTTGGTGAAAGCAGGGGTGCGAGAGAAGAAGCGTGATGAGAATAGCCTGGATGCCAAGCATTCCGCAGAAGCTCAGGCTTTGGAACGACAACCCCAAGCATATCGTGACAAGGCCGACAGCGGTGTGCCAGTGTTCGGAAAAGATGGCGCTAAGGGTGTAGCAGTGGATGACGTGTGGGTGTCTTTGGAGAGGGTCGGCTATACGACCACGGACGCTCACTTTTATCGTCAGGACAAGGATGCGCAAAGCGGCATGGCGACGGTGACTGTTGAATTTATGCTCGGTGAGCATGATGAGATTGATGATAAGGCGGCTGCTGCGTGCTGGGCGTGTTTCTGCGAGAGCTACGGGTTTGTACATGTGTGGAGTAATCCACCAAAACTTGGCATCGGTCCGACTTGTACGGTCAACTGCTCTCATCGTCAAGAAGTTCCACCACAAGCTCGGCTCGTGTGGGACGAAGGTTTCTGGGCGCTGGAAGAAGTATAGACTGAGCTGTGACCTGTGTTCTTTGTAGAGTTGTTACATACCCCCACCTTTTTTCCAAAAGGTGGGTTTTTTTATTTGGAAGAGTTGAATGGTAACTGGGGTGTGAATTGTAACACATCAAGAGCGGCTTTAACCGATCCAGTGCCTAGCACAGATTTAGTGTCGACAAAGTCTTGCTTGACCCAAGAAGGGACGGGCGTGCCCTCGTATAGGTTGAATAATGATAGGAGAAAGGTAGTAGCATAGGATGCTTTCGGTAGGGTAAAGGAAAGTATAACACCCGCGGGTACGCTTTTTATGTGATGAAGTTGGGGTTTAATATACGGTTGGATGCTCCTTTCTTTTTGTTGGAAATAAGGAAGCTGGCTCAGGTGTTTGGCGTAATCGTTGATGGCGTGCTTGTTCAGATAACTGCGATATAACTGGTCTGCTTCGGGGCCGCTTAGTGGCAGGGGGAGGGGGGAGGGTACCGAGTTGGGTTGTTGGCGGGCATGCGATAATAGATGGTTAACTAGAAAACTGACGTAGCCATAGATCCAGAAACGAACCTGGTCTTGGATGGACATTAAGGCTTTAAGGTTGTTGCCTGGATGATCAATTAATGTTTCCAGGACGGTACATTCGTGCCGCAGGGAGTAGGCAAGCAGATCAAAGGCTTGGCGCATGGCTGGCCAATCGCCATAAGATTTGGCAGCTGCTTGTCTGACCTCCCGATAGATTGGGGTATCGAAGGGGCCTGGTTGTATCAGAAACATTTTAATGGCATCAGAGAAACGTCCCTGGCAAAGCAGCCGGCCTAATTGCGGATTAAGAAGACGATGGCCAAAGCGTTGCACACCATAAAAGTTGGCATAACCGGACTGCGCCAGATTAGATATTCGATCCGCCAGGGCCTGTTCATTGGCAGGTGCATCGGTGCGAATTAAAATAGTGAATTTGTTGCCTTGTAATTGACCGACAGCGATCGCTCCTTTCCCGGCGTGTTGAGGCTTGACGAAAAAGTTTGTAATTAGATCTTGATTAACTTTGTTCCAATTGGCCCCCCGGATACTGATTCTTTGGCTGGTGATGGCGCTGGCATCCTTAATACCGGCGTAGCCAATTTTTTCCGGCTGGACATGCAAGGCCATGGCCAATTGCTGGACGGCTTCAGGTGTCCCGAGTGCTACTTTGACCAAGTCGGCATACAGGGTGGGCAAAGTAAGATCGACGTCGGGGTCAGACGAGGCTGGTTCAATAGTGGCTGTTTGGTGGTCGTGACATAACTCTTCAACGATAAAGTCAGTGGGAAAAAGTCTGATATAACCACTCGGCCGAGCTGATAGACCGGTAATGCCAATGTGTTGTAAGATGTCATCTGGATTGATTGAAGTCGGGCGGCTGAATTTTTCGGGGTGTTTAGCTTGAAGGCCGGCCAAGCGCTGTTGTTGTTGGTCGCGGCGGGAAGTTAAACTGGGTCTTTGTTTATTCATCAATTAGGTATACTAGAATTAAGAATAGATAAAATATGTTAAATCTGGAAGAAAATATTAAGGACGATATTAAGCAAGGTCTGGAACAGGCTAAAAAAAAGCTGCGCTGGCCGGATGGTGTTGATGATATTAGTTTGGTCGTGGAGAGACCAGCTAAGGGAGATCGAGGCGATTACGCGTCGCCCGTGGCATTATTGCTGACCAAGATCGTCGGTAAACCGCCGATGGAGATCGTAAAAATAATCGCCGAGCATATGCCGAAGAAGGAATATGTAGGCCGGATCAAAGCGGCAGCACCGGGGTACTTGAATATCTGGCTGAACCCAGGCTGGATGACGGCGCGCTTAAATAATTTAATTCAAGATAACGTGTGCGATACGGTTAAGGCGGGAGAGGGGAAAAGCGTGAACCTGGAATTTATTTCTGCCAACCCGACGGGACCGCTGACCTTAGGCAATGTGCGGTCGGCGTTTAGTGTTGATACTTTAGGCAAGGTACTGGAATGCGCCGGATTCAATGTGACGCGGGAATATTATTTTAATGATACTGGTGCTCAGGTGAAGAAATTGGGTGAGTCAATTATGCGGAGAATCCTGCAGCAAGCAGGAGAGCAGGTGGATTATGGGGAGGGCTTATATCAAGGCGAATATATTATAGAGCTGGGGAAAGAGGTGGCAGAAGGTTTGAAAGAAAATGAGAATAAGGAGCTGACGCACGCAGATTTAGCGGGTGGCCAGATGATAGAAAAAGTCGGCAGCATAGCGGCGATGCGGTTGATGGGTGATATCAAGCGGACAATCGCGGAGGACTTGAAAATTGAGTTTGATGTCTGGACGTCAGAGGAGGACTTGCGCCAGAAGGGGAAAGTGGCGGAAGTAATAGAGAAGTTAAAGCAAAGCGACAAGGTTTACAAAAAAGACGGGGCCTGGTATTTGAAAACCACTGACTATGGGGACAGTGAAGACCGGGTGGTCATAAAAAGCGATGGCGAGTATGCGTATATCGCACCGGATATCGCGTACCACCAGGATAAATATGATCGGGGTTTCGATGAAATATTTACGTTTGTCGGCGCGGACCATCAGGGACATTTGCCAAAAGTGAAAGCAGCGATGGAAGCGCTGGGGAATGATGTTAATAAATTACACCAGGTGACCAATCAGTGGCTCCGCATGATTAAAGACGGCAAGTCTGTGAAATTATCGAAGAGGGCAGGGCAGATAGTGACGCCAAAGGACTTAATAGACGAAGTGGGTTATGATGCGACGCGGTTTTTTATGGTCCAGTACGCGTTGAACACGCACATGGATTTTGATATCGGCATAGCCAAAGAGCGAAGTGAAAGAAACCCAGTCTATTATGTGCAGTACGCGTATGTCAGGCTGCAGTCTATTTTACGACAAGCGAAAGAGCGGGCGGTTATTAATGAAGTCGGCGAAGTGTTCGATCTGTCGAACAGCCCAGCCTTAACGCACGTGCAGGAACTGAATTTAATGAGGCAGCTGTATCGCCTGCCGGAGGTTATCGCGGGAGTAGCCAATAGGTTTGAGGTGCATGACCTGCCCTATTTTGCTATGGAGTTAGCGAAGGCAATCCACGTGTTTTATAAACATGTACCGGTGTTGGCCGGTGAGGACCAGGAATTGATTAAGAATCGTCTGCAGTTGGTTTTAGCAGCCCGGCAAGTGATGGGGAAAATATTGGACTTGATCGGAGTGGGCAAGCCGGATGTGATGTAACGGAAAAGCACAAAGTACTGGCGAAGCGATTTTCCATAGCGTCCCAGAATATGCGATGTTTGCCAGCGGTATAATATGTCCGAAGGGTGGCCGCTGGCAAATATGGGTAAGGGCTCAGCCGAGCCGCATACACACGATTAAGTGATGTTGTATTTGTTTATTTTTAATACGATATATCCAGCTAGTGTGTAAAGTAAAATACTAGTTATCCCGAGGAAGAAATAATTTGCATAAGCCGAATCGGAGGACAGGAGTCGAGATAGCTGCACACTTGGTATGAGTGGTATTGCTAAGAATCCCGTAAAACATGAATCCGCGGTCGTGATAACTGCTGGTGAGCCTAGATGATCATAGCCGAAAGCACTACATCCCGCTATCTCTTGATGAATTACAGGAATAAAACCAACGAGCGTCAGGATGATCGCGATGTAAATTATTTTTTTCATAGTTTTTAACGTTAATAAATACAATTTTGCTTAACGTTAGGGATATACGCAGTTTTTCTGGAACGAAGTGGAAGAAAAATTTGGGTGAGGGGCGAGCCGAGTCCCGAACCGCATATGCTGTGTTATACGCCCCGACGACCGTAGGGGGAGAGCGCAGCGGGGCTTGAGTAATTTTCTGGGGCGTTAATCAATTTTGGTGTTATTGATGATGTCATACTTCAAATGCAGGTAAGAATCATTTAGTTTTTTCACTTCGGTTAATTTCAACGCTTTTATCAGACTTAATTCTTTAACAGAAGTTAAAGATTTTCCGTCGATCAAAGAGGACGTATCTTTTCCACCGATTAAAGTTGGTGCAACAACAATAGAGATTTTATCAATCAATTTATTCCTTAAAAAAATCGAGTTTAGCGTTCCGCCAGTTTGGATAGTTACTCTATCAATTCCATAATCCTGTTTCAGTTTTCTGAACAAATCAACAAAATCAATTTTGTTCTTATAGTAGATAATTTGCAGATTGTCGGCATCTTTCCTCTTGAAGGCAGGATGATTTTTGTTCGTGGTAATTATGTAAAGTTTCTTGCTTTTTTTAAGGAAATTATCTACGCCTGTTTTGTTAAGGTGTGGTTCATTGTCAATAATCAGAAAACTGACTGGCAATTTTATGAGATTTTTTTGAGGTTTGTTTGCCCCAACTTTTTCCATTACTCTGCCTGAATTTAATGAGTGAAAGTCGGTGGTTTTTTCAATATCATAATATTGCTTCAAGCCCTCTTTGATCCCTTGTATTTTAGGAAAATCTTTATCGACATCTAATTTATCATTACTTCCCGTTGAAATTTTTCCATCAACCGAAGTGAGCATGAATAAAGTTGTGATTGGTTTGTCCATAATATAAAACTAAATGATTCTTCTTTATAAAAACATCGTTTCGTAGCCCCAGAAAATCATTTTACTTAACAGGTTGATATAGATACTTACTTTGGTAAAAGTATCATTAATAGTGTGTTATACAAACTATAGATAGGATTGGCGTTTGGGGCACAGCAATATCAGAACGACGCAAATTTATATGCAAGTGACAAATCCGGCTTTAAAAAAGATAAAGAGCCCGCTGTGAGAAGTGGTAATCGTAGTCGATAATATATTCCTTTTGATTTATGCTGAAGATGAAGTAATATTAAAGTCCTATGAGAATTGGTATCGACGCACACATCATATTAGCCAAGCATAAAAGGTATGACCCTAAGATTGCCAGGTATACGGAGAAGTTGATCGCGAATTTGATAGCCGCGGATAAAAAAGCTGAGCATACCTGGGTGCTTTTTTTCGACGCACGGATGAAGGGGTCAAAGAAATTGAAAAAGTTTGAGTTGCCAAATGTGGAAATTAAGCACTTTCCGTTTGTTCAATACCGCAAGTACTTGCCGGTACTGTATTCGCACATGCTCATCTCGTCATTTCTGACCGCGGCCAGATTGGACGTATTCCATTCGCCGGAAGGTTTAATTCCTTTCCTTTATCCCGGCCGAATTGTCACCACCTTTCATTACGTACCGACCGGCGAAAGTGAAAGCAACATATTTGTCCGAACATTTATGTTAGGAGCGCGCGCGGCCTTTGCGCAGCTGTGTAAAAGAGCGAAAAAGATTGTGGTGAATAATGGGGCTGATAAAACATTGCTGCTGGATAAGCATAGCTGTGATAATAAGCAGGTGATTGTCATGGCCACGGAGGACATCGCGCAAGTGGAATGGGACAAGCGGGTTAAGGATTTAATGGGCTTGTATAAAGAAGTAGGACGGAAGAAGTCCAAAAAAACTCCGGTGAAAAAACTAGACAAAAAAGACAGGAAAAAAGGTTCAGATAAGAAATAGTTTCGACGAGGAAAGGTGGAGCAATAGGCGGGGCGGTTTTGTGCTGCAGCTGTTAATAAAGATAGCAACAACTGAGAGGGGAAACCGCAACTTCACTTGGCATTAAAGCGCTGATGTGGTTTCTTAATGATATGGTAAAGAAAAGGCAACAATTTGAGGAGATCCCGTCCCGAGTGAACGTGAATGAGCTGGAACGGGGGATCTTGAGGTTCTGGGAGGATCAAAAAATATTCCAGAAATCGCTGGATATTAATAAAGATAAAGAGCAGTTT
This sequence comes from uncultured Candidatus Saccharibacteria bacterium, assembly GCA_964371255.1. Classification (GTDB taxonomy): domain Bacteria; phylum Patescibacteriota; class Andersenbacteria; order UBA10190; family UBA10190; genus UBA10190. The sequence goes on from CAYJKV010000001.1 coordinate 158,800, forward strand.
ACTTTTTATGATGGTCCGCCCTATGCGACAGGGAAGCCTCATTACGGTCATATTTTACAATCCGCGATCAAGGACACGGTCCTCCGATACAAGACAATGCGGGGATATTTTGTGCCGCGGCGAGTCGGCTGGGATTGCCATGGATTGCCGGTTGAGACGTTGGTGGAAAAGGAAATGGGCATCAAGTCCAAAAGAGACATAGAAGATAAAATCGGCATAGAGCAATTTAATAACAAATGCCGGGAAACGGTTTTTCGTTATATTGATGATTTTACGAACACACTGAAAAGGATTGGCCGGTGGGCTGATTATGAGCAAGCTTACGCGACAGTGAATAGGGATTACATGGAAACCGAATGGTGGGTTTTTAACAAATTATGGGAACAAGGTTTGGTTTATCGAGCGTTCCGGTCAACGCCATACTGCATCAGGTGCGCTACGCCACTGTCGAATTTTGAGGTGACGATAAACTATAAAGATACCAAGGATACGGCTGTGTATGTAATGTTGCCGGTGGCGGGAGAAGATAATTTATTCTTACTGGTGTGGACGACAACCCCCTGGACGTTACCGGGAAACGTGGCCGTCGCTTATAATCCTGATCCAAGTTTTGCTTACGTGGTAGTTAAGGATGGCGAGCGCAATTTGGTTTTGGAAAAAAGCCGGGCCGAAGTGCTGTGGGGCGACCAGGTTGAAGTGGTCAGGGAGCTGACGGGGGCAGATTTGGCCAAGCTAGCAGGCTATGAACCTTTATATCCGGAAGTGCTGGTTAACATGGAAGGGGTAGAAAAAAGGAAGATGTATACGTTAGTGAAGTCTGACCATGTTGTGAAGGATGAAGGTACGGGTTTAGTCCATATCGCGCCAGCTTTCGGAGAGGAGGATGCCGCGATTGGCAAAAGCCAAGGCCTGCCGACCTTGAGAACGGTGGACGTGGATGGGAAATTTACTAACGACGTAAAAAAATGGGCAGGGGAGAATATTTTTGCAGCCAATGAAAAAATCGTCACTGATTTAGAGGAGAGGGGCTTATTATTTAAGAAAGAGAAATATCAGCACAGTTATCCTTTTTGCTGGCGTTGCGATACGCCTTTGATTTATTACGCACTGAACAGCTGGTTTGTAAAAATTAACGGCAGCGGATTGAAAGAACGGATGCTATCGGCGGCGGAGAAAATCGACTGGACGCCTAAGCACATCAAGAAAGGCAGGTTTTGGAAGGGCATTGAGTCAGCGCCTGATTGGGCGGTATCGCGCAATCGTTATTGGAGCGTACCGATGCCGGTCTGGCACTGTAAGCAGTGCGACACCCAGGTTTGCGTGGAGAGCATCGCACGGCTTCAGGCATTATCGGGTGCTAATAATGAGCAGGTTAAAGACATACATCGTCCTTACGTAGATGATATTACTTGGACTTGTTCATGCGGTGGGACTATGAAGAGAGTTGAAGAAGTGTTGGACGTTTGGTTTGACGCGGGATCGATGCCCTATGCGCAGTTGCACTTTCCGTTCGAGAATGAACAGCAGGCTAGGGATAGTTTTCCGGCAGACTTTATTGTCGAAGCGGTGGAGCAGACGCGGTTATGGTTTTATGTCATGCACGTGCTGGCCTTGGCTTTAACCGATAAGTCTGTTAGCCGACAGGTTGGTTTAGGGGAGGACAGCCCAGCCTTTGTGAGCGCCATCGGTTCGGGATTAATTTTTGCTGAGGACGGGCGCAAGCTGTCAAAAAAGCTGAAGAATTATCCAGAGATGGAACCGACTCTGGAAAGATTTGGGGCAGATGTGCTGCGGCTATATTTACTGAGCAGTGCCAGTCTGGGAGAGCCTTATCGGTTTGCCGAGAAAGATTTAAGACGCATGCAAAGCAATACTTATATGACGTTGTGGAATGTTTACAGTTTTTTTGTACGATATGCCAACACGCACAATTGGCAGCCGAGCAAGCGGGCCGTACGATCTGATAATGTGCTGGATGTATGGATAACAGCTAGACTAAAAGATTTTAAGAACGAGGTGGTCAGAGCCACAGATAAGTATCAGGTAGATAAGGCAGCGCGCCAATTTATTCCTTTTATTGATGATTTAAGCAATTGGTATGTGAGACGATCGCGCAATAGATTTCAGCGCCCCGTTGATGATCAAGAAAGGGAAGCTGCATTTGGGACCCTGCATGAAGTATTAGTTGAGGTGTCTAAAGTAATGGCACCGTATATGCCGTTTGTAACGGAAGCCATTTTTAAAAACCTGATGAAGCATGGTGAATCTGTCCATTTAGAGAGAATATTGGAACCAGAAGAATTAGATGAGACGGAACAAAAACTGTTGCTGGAAATGGCGAAGGCACGGGAGGCCGTGGCCGTGGGGCTGGCGCTGCGCGCGAAAAGCGGTATCAAAGTACGTCAGCCACTCTGTGCCTTGTTGGTCAAAGGCGATCCGGTGAGTGAAACCCTAACAGAAATGATTCGCGAGGAATTGAACGTTAAGGCGGTAAACTTCGTAAAAGAGCTGGCCGACCGAGAGTCTTTGGTCAGGTCCGAGGAGGCAGGCAAACTGGAAGCAATGCTGGATACGGCAATTACCAAAGAGCTGAAATCCGAGGGGCAGGCCAGGGAAGTAGTGAGGCACGGCCAGGTGCTGCGGCGGGAAGCCGGTTATGCCTTGGACGATCGGATTGAACTGGTGTTTGCGACCGATGATAGTGAGCTGGAACAGGTATTAATAGACAACAAGAAATATATTTTAGAAGCGCTGCAAGCAAACAAGGTAATAAAAAAGAAAGTGGCAGCCGATGAGGCTCAGGATTTAGAGATAGACGGGAAAAAATTATATTTAGGCGTGAAAAAATAAAGCTGCTAAGGCAGGACATTAAAGGGAAGTGACATTATGAAATGTCACTAAAATAGGAGGCTGGGTTTGCTGCTTCTGCGCCCCCGCCCGATGGCTTCGTCCTTCGACAAGCTCAGGGCTGCAGGCGCTCGGCGGGGGTCTCCCGAAGCGTCACCCGCGTTTATTAATAAATGACATTTCATGATGTGATGTCTAAAGTAGTATGCCGGCTTGATTATCAGGGCTGGGTAATGTATTACAAATAGGCGTTTTGGACTTTGACCAATTGAATTAAGGAACTAGTTATGAACAATGAGCTGTCGTTGCATTTTCAGGAGCCGGGATTTATCGCGCGCCATGGACGCCTGACAGATGCTGAGTATGGCCAAGGCTTGGATAATATCGTGGTAGCATGTGTCGATGTGGCGGTGATGTGTGGAGCGAGGATGTTGGTGGGTCAGCGCATGAACGAACCTTATAAACATGGTTGGTGGATCTGTGGGGGCAGAATGTTGCCGGGTGAACAGCGTGAGCAGACGGCCCGAAGGATCGTACACCGTGAGATTGGCTTGGAAATTTCAGCCTTGAAACGGTTCGAAGATTTGCAGTTAACCATCCCCTTTGTCTGGTCGACTCGCGCCCAATTGCCAACGGAGTATGGTTGTCACATGGTAGGCATGTATTACATGCTGCGGTTGGACACAGGGGAAAAAGAGAGAATGACAAGGACAGAAGATTTTCTGCAACATGAGTGGGTAGATGTACTGGGCATAGCGAGAGGCGAGCCGGCTGGCATTGTTTGGCATGAAGCGATGCGCATGGTCGGACTGGCAGTCAGCCAGAGAATGAACGGGGGATAGATCTGATGAAGGCGGCGTGACCAAGAATGTTGTTTTACCCCCACACCCAGAAAGCGCCGGCCTTTAAGGCCGGTGATGAATGGTTTTGATATTAGCTCCGCTAAAAAGCCCTGACCTTTAGGCCAGGGTGTAGGGGTTTACACGGACCGGGTCCGTGTTTTTTAAACAAAAACTCCACCAGGATCAGGTGGAGTTTTTGCTTGCTTTATCCCACGGTCGCGGGATAAGTCAGGCAAGCTTAGAGATATTTCTTTAAGGAGACCACGAGTCCGAGAGAGCCGATAAGTATAGAAGCAGCGCTGGTTGTGCCTGCACCGGTAGCGGCGGTGACAGGAACAGCGATTGGCTTGGTAGTGGCAGCTGCAACGCGGCCTGGTACGGAGACGATAGTCGTGTCGGTGTCGGTATCAGACAAGCCTTTATTCTCGCTTCGAGCCTTGACAGAATTGACTAGTGATTTTCCGTCCTGGGCATTCCGGTCGACACGAACCTCAACAAAGAATGTTAGGGATTCACCACCGCTCAGGGCGATGTCAGACCACGTGACTGTGTTGCCTTCGACACGGCCGTCGCTGGATACTTCAGTGATTGTGACTAAACCGGGAACGGTGTCTGTTATCTCAAGATCATCAATAGTACCTTCACCGTCATTCTTGACAGTGATGGCATAAGTCAAGGAATTGCCAGGGCGAGTGATATCGCGGTGATCCGTTTTTGTGACGGTTAAGCTGGCTTCCTCATCATTATCGTCCTCTGGTTCTGGGCTTGGTTCGGGAGATGGACTGGGTGAAGGTGAGGGACTGGGGCTTGGAGACGGGCTGGGAGACGGTGATGGGCTAGGAGTTGGGGTAGGTGAGGGGCTGGGGCTTGGAGACGGGCTGGGAGACGGTGACGGGCTGGGAGACGGTGATGGAGAGGGACTGGGGGACGGAGTTGGGCTGGGTGAAGGAACGACGCAAGCAACTGTGTCGTTTGGGCTTAGTAAAGCAAATAAAGTACCGGCCATGGCTACTACGACCATGAAGATTAGGACAACAAAGATCAATTGTTTTTGGTGTTGAAAGTGGTTTTTCATACTTATGTTTAGTTAGAGATTAAACCCCCCCGGCTATTGATAATGGATAAAACATGTGATTATCCTCCCTTTGAACATTTTTGTCAATAGGAGCAGCTTAGGAGCGGCTAGGGAATGATTTTTCAGGGCAAAGATAGGCGTTGGCCGGGTTAGTGACGCATCAGAAACCTATATAACAGGAAGAAAAGAGAAAAATTGACGGGGCAAAGTGAACGGAAGCGCTATATAATGATAAGATGATCAAAAGGGAGAAAATTGAAGGGCTGGTATTATCGCGCCGGAGCATGGGGGAGGCGGATAGACTGATAACCTTATTTACGGCTAATCGAGGGTTGATAAAGGTAATGGCTAAAGGAGTGAGGGTAATGCCTTCGAGAAGAGGCAGTCATATTGAGCCGTTTACGGAGATACTGACGGTGGTGAGCGGTAGTGAAGGAAGATACTGGCTGACAGCCGTGGAAACCAAAGAATACTTTCAGGAGTTACATCAGGACCGAGAGGGGTTGATGCGAGCGCATTTCTTAGCCAGGGCTTTAATTGGATTATTTCATCCTGAGGAGCCACAAGGCCATATATATGAAGCGGTCAGGGATAGTTGGAAAATTTGGCCAAGTTGTGAAAAGGGGCAAGGGTCGATGTTGGAAGTCACTCTTTATTTAATGATTCTGAAAGCGGCTGGTTATCAGCCTCAATTAGGGAGTTGCCGAGTGTGCGGACGGTCACGAGCAGAGGAGACGATTGTTTTAGACGAAGGTCTGGGTGGTTGGGCGTGTATTTCATGCCGGTCGTCCTTGGCAGAGGCAAATAACTCTATCACAGTGGATGGCTTAAGGGTTATTAAATATTTGGCAGAAAAACCCAACTTAGCCTTGCGTCTGGCAATTGATAATGGATTGGGTCAGCAGCTGGAAGAAGCGATGAGAAAATATGTGAGCGGTGTGTTAGATGCGCAATGGCGCGATGCGCGCGTTAAAGATTTACGGTAAACTTATAATATGGCTGAAGAAGCAAATAAACCGGAAGGTAAAAATAACAAAAACAACCAGGCTGAGAGCTGGAGGCCGGGTGAAGAAGGCGGTATTCAGATGACGCACCGCGGTTTGTATGTACGAGATGAACCGGCTGAGCTTAAAGCCAGACAACAGGAATTACATCGTCTGGGTATTACACGGCATCCGCGCGGGGACCTGGAACAGACCGGGGATACTTTGGCGTCAACAAAATATAAGAATTTAGTGCTGCAAAGAGCGAAGCAGTGGGGTAAAATTATTCGCTTTAGCGGATCATTATTGTTAGTAATATTCTTGGCGGTCTGGGCGGTAGTGGCCTTATTGTGGTACCGCTCACGCGTGACGGTAACGGAGGAACAAGTCAGTATCAGGATTGAGGCACCGGCGGAATTCACGGCCGGTGAGGAGATTATTTATAAGATTATTTATAAAAATGATAGTCGAGTAGCGTGGCAGAATGTAGAGTTGGTGGTAGCGCCCCCCAGGGGTTTTATTTACCGTGGCAGCAACCAGGCAGTAGAGGTGTCGGGAAAAAACGTCATCTGGCGACCAGGTGATTTGACTAGCGACCAAGGCGGTGAGCTGCATGTGCGAGGACAATTAATCGGCGAGCAAAATGAAACGGCTACATTTAAAACGGACATTATTGTGACACCGATAAATTTTCCCAGTGGACGTTTTGTGAAGTCAGCGGTGATGGCAACGACGATCACGGCTTTGCCTCTGGAAGTGGCTTTAGATATACCCAGGGATGCGGCGAGCGGCGAACGAGTGAGGGCTGGTATCCATGTCAGAAACCTAAGCAATAATGTGCTAGGTGATATTTATTTACGATTAAAACCGGCCGACGGTGTGGAATTAGACACAGAAGACCCTGAATTTACGTCTGGTTATTTTAGTGTGCCAGGCGAATGGCGGATAACGACGCTTAATTCTCTGGAGAGCAAAGAATTTGATTTTGTATTTTATTTAACCGGACAACCAGGGGAAACTAGGATAGTCGATGTGGAGGCGGGGATTAGGCAAAACGACGAGGATTTTACGCAGCGTAAATTAACGCATGTGGTGGCGGTGTCCGCCAGTGAGGTGTTGGTGGAACAAAGGTATAACGGTGAGACTGGTCCGTTGGTAATTACCGCTGGGCAAACGGTTAATGGCGAGGTTATTTATAGCAATGTCGGTACGGTTGGATTAAAAGGCGTGATTGTAAAAGTAAGTTTTGAAGGTATTGGTTTTGATCCCGCTACCCTGGAGTTATCCGGCGGGGCATACAGTTCGGCTGATCAAACAATTACCTGGTCGGCGGCGACTGTGCCGGAGTTGGCGGTCGTGCAACCGCAGCAGGCAGGGGTGATCAAATATAAATTTAAAACGCTGGAAGCATCACGCTATCCGGCGATGGGCGTCGGATCAAAGAATAACATTATTGTTAGTATGGCTACGGTGGACAGTCCCGATATCCCAACCCCAGCCGGCGGAGAAAAGAAAGTGGTATCAAGCCGGGCCGTTTTGTCACTGCGCACAGATTTAAGTTTGGGTGTAGACGCGTTTTATGATGATGGGAGATTAGGTATTAAAAGTACAGGACCGGTGCCGCCTGAAGTGGGTCAAACAACATCGTATACTGTACGTTTTCGTGTGGGCAGCAGCTTGAATGATGTGTCTGACATGAGACTGACAGCAGTGCTCCCTGATGGCATAAGGTATACAGGCCAATCGTATAAAACAGGCGGAGATATGACTTTTAGCGATCGCACAGGGGAGCTGGTATGGTCGTTGCCGTTGGTGGAAGGAGGAGTGGGCCGGACTAAACCGCCACAAGAGCTTCATGTCCAGGTGTCGATCACGCCCGGTGAAGATTTGCGCGGGGCGGCCGTGGCTTTCCTGAACCAGGCTGCCTTAGTCGCGACTGATCAGTTCGTGGACGAGAGTATAAATGAAACGACTAAGAATTTCCCATCCACAGAAACGGCGGTGGTAGGGAAAGGCATGGTGCAATAGCAGGGAATCTTGAAGAAGCCGTGGGCGAGACTTTTTAGCGGGATGAGAAAATTATAAGCCTCTTACAATAAATAAATGGAATGGCTGGATTTTTAAACACACAATTGTTTGGTGGGTCTAGTGCTAGCAAGGAGAGAGCGGAGAAACGGCAACGGCGGCAGCGGGCAATGAATATGGCGCGGCGAGGGGGATTGCAGGGATTGGTAGAACGTTTTGATCCTCTTAAGAAAGATCAACTGGGCCTTGAGAGGCAGCAGCAGCAAAAGTTAGTACGTGACCAGTATTTTCGGGATAAACAGAGAAAACATGTGGAGGAGAGGCGGGCAGAGGAGCAATTAAAGCGGCAGATGCACAGGAAAAAAGAGGAAATTGCCAATTATTACCGGGTGGGAGAACTGAGGAAGACAGATGCGCGTTGGGAATCGGCAAGCCTAAAAGCGCAGCGTAAATATGGCCGTTACGAACAGAAAGTGCAGCAGAAACATCATCGCCAATGGTTACAAACGTTTAGGAGAATGAGGATGCAGCGAGATAAACAGTATCGGCAGATTACAAAAAATATTAAAAAGGACATTCGGCGCAGCCGCGGCTTGCCGGATAAAATGCAAGGGCCGTGGAATATATGAGAAATTTGAATAGAGGGTAAGGATCTAAATCTGCGTTGAATGAGGAAAAGGTCAGTAGGTCTGGACAGGATGGTGTTGTAGACTTACTGTACGGAGGTTAAGCGATAAAAAGGATTACCTAATAATGGAAAAGATCATAAATTTAGCAAAAAATCGGGGGTTTATATATCCTAATTCAGAAATTTATGGGGGATGGGCTAATACTTGGGATTATGGTCCGTTGGGAGTTGAATTGAAAAATAATGTTAAGCAGGCGTGGTGGAAACGGTTTGTGCAAAGCCGGTTAGATATGGTGGGGCTGGAAACAGCTATCATTATGAACCCGAGAGTCTGGGAAGCGAGCGGCCATGTTAAAGAGTTTACTGACCCGTTAGTGGAATGCAAAACCTGTCACGTGCGGTCGCGGGCTGATGAATTAAAAGCCGAGGGTGTCTGTCCGGCCTGCGGGGAAAAAAGTTTAACTAAGCAGGCGAATTTTAATCTTTTATTTAAGACGTTTGTCGGGCCCAAAGAAGACGATGCGGCCGTGGCATATTTGCGACCGGAGACAGCCCAGGGTATGTTTGTCGATTGGCCGGCGGTCTTGGCCTCGACTCGTAAGCGGTTACCGTTTGGGATCGCGCAAATTGGCAAGGCTTTTCGCAATGAGATCACGCCCGGTAACTACATATTTCGTACGCGGGAGTTTGAGCAAATGGAAATTGAGTATTTTATTGAGCCGCAAAACTGGGAGGCGGCGTTTGATGAATGGCTGAAGGAGATGCGGGCTTGGATCGAGTGGTGTGGGATTGATAATAAATTAGTGAAGGAAGTGGAGATTGGTGAGGGGGATCGGGCTTTTTATTCCCAACGCACAGTGGACATTGAATTCGTGTGGCCGTTTGGGCAGAAGGAGTTATACGGCTTAGCTTATCGGAGTGATTACGATTTGAACATGCATGCTAAGCAGTCCGGCCGTGAAATGAATTACCTTGATACGAAAACAGGCAATAGATTTGTACCGCATGTCATTGAACCAACTTTTGGCGTAGAGCGGACGGTACTGGCGATGTTGGTGTCAGCTTACCGTGAAGAAGACGTGAAAGGTGAAAAGCGAGTGGTGTTGGGGTTACCGGGATGGGCGGCGCCTTACCAGATAGCTGTTTTACCTTTATCCAATAAGCCAGAGCTCATAGACAAGGCGCGCAAGCTGGCTGAGCAATTGGCAAAAAATTACCACTGTGAGTTTGATAGCACACAATCAATCGGTAAGCGTTATCGTCGGCAGGACGAGATTGGGACACCATTGTGTGTCACAGTCGACTTTGATACCCTGGAGGACCAAGCGGTCACAATTCGCGATCGGGATACGATGGCACAGGAAAGGGTAGCAATAACAGCAGTGAACGCGCGCTTGGGCGATAAGTTAAAGGGGTACAGTGTTTCTAAATAGTCCTTATTAAAATTGACTAACTATTTTATTTTTTGATATGTCATCATTTATTGTCAAAGAAAAAGAATTACATGAAGGCTTAAGGGCAGTGTTAATACCACGGCAGGAGGTGTTGACGGCTACTTTATTAGTGTTGATTGGCACTGGTTCAAGATATGAAACAGACAAGCAGGCTGGCTTATCGCATTTCTTAGAACACATGTTTTTTAAAGGGACAAAGAATCGCCCGACCACGAAAGAGATAGCGGAAGCAATTGATAATATCGGGGGCGAATTCAATGCTTTTACTGGTGAGGAATACACCGGGTTCTACGTTAAAGTGGCGGCCACGCAATTACCAACAGGGATGGACGTAGTGGCTGATATTCTATTGAATCCATTATTTCCCGCTGAGGAAATTGAACGGGAGAGAGGAGTGATAATTGAGGAAATACGAATGTATACGGATGCTCCCATGCACCACATCAGCCATTTGTGGCAAGAAGCATTGTTCGGTCACCACCCGTTAGGGCGCAGAATAGATGGATCAATCGCGACGGTGTCCAGGTTCAAACGCAGTGATTTTATGAAGTACACCAGCACACATTACCATACCAGGAATGCGGTGGTAGCGGTGGCCGGCAATTATGATGAAGACAGAATTATGGATTTGTTGCAGAGCATGTTTGCCGCATTGCCGGGAGGTCTGGAAACGTCACCAAAACGAGCGCCCAAGACAATGCCTCACGTGAATATTGTCACCGAGGTACGAGATAATATCGATCAAACACATATGATCGTGGGTGTACCAGGAGTGAGCTTGGAGGATAAGAGAAGATTTGCGGCCAATTTACTGGCGATAATTTTGGGAGGAGGCATGAGCAGCCGTTTGTTCTTATCGGTTAGGGAAAGGCATGGTTTGGCTTACGCCGTGCAGACGGGAGTGCAAGCTTATATGGATGCTGGCGGTTTCGCGACACAATTAGGGGTACGAAGTGAAAAAGCTGATGAAGCGCTGCGATTAGTAATGGAAGAATATGACCGGGTACAAGATGAATTGGTAACAGAAGAGGAGTTAAAAAAGGCGTTAGAAATGATCAAGGGAAGGCTATTGTTAGATTTAGAGGAGACTAATGCCTTGGCGCAATTTACTGGGGTACAAGAATTGTTGCAGGGAAAAGTTGAAACACCGGAGCAGTTAATGCAGGAATACAGTATGGTAACGGCTGAACAAATTAAGCAACTGGCGCGGGAATTATTTGTAAACAAGAAACGTGCCGTAGCCGTATTAGGATCAAGTAAGTCGGTGGAGCGTGTGCGGCAGGAGGCGGCTAAAAGCCTGGATAAAGCTAAAGAATAAGGAAGTCGCATCTGGTGAAGGGTGTGGGGTATAATAAAACCATGAAATTGAAAGCCTTAAAAAAAATAGACATTTCATCGAGCACCATCTTCAGGGTGATACTTATCTTACTGGGTTGTTGGTTCATTTATCAGGTATTTGATATTGTCATCATGCTGTTCGCGGCTTTTATTGTTGCTTCGCTGGTAGAACCGATCGCGAAGTACTTTGACCGCTGGAAGATACCGAGGGCATTGTCAGTGATTGTGTTTTACATACTGGTGCTGCTGTTACTGGCGGGATTGGTAACTTTAATAGTAGAGCCCGTGGCCGTCCAATCGCGGCAGTTGGCCACCGTGGTGCCGAACGTGATTAATAGTTTGAACGATCTGACTCCGCTGATACCAAGAATTGAACAGGCGGCCTTAATCGATTCAATCCAGTCAGGCTTACTGAATTTTGGTGAGAATATTGCGAACTTAAGCTGGAACGTCTTTACCGGGACCAGGTCGGTCATTACTGGATTTGTCAGCTTCTTATTTGTGTTTGTGATCGCCTTGTATTTAGTTGTAGAAAGAGACGCACTGAAGAAGTTGGCGAAGTTATTAACACCGGCTGAGCACTATCCTTATGTAGCACGAATGATTGAGCGGGCGCAGAAAAGCGTCGGGCGGTGGGTGGTAGGGCAAATTGTGTTGGGTTTGCTGGTGGGATCGCTGGTGGGGGTCAGTATGTGGATGATTGGCGTCCCCTACGCGCTGCTGCTGGGTATTTTGGCCGGGGTGTTGGAACTGGTACCCGCCATTGGTCCATTGATAGCCGCCACGCCGGGAGTGTTGGTGGCGTTGACGCAGGGTTGGGTGATCGGGCTGACGGCCTTTATCGTGTACGTGATTATCGGGCAAGTAGAAAGCCATGTTTTGATTCCCAATGTGATGCGACGAGCAGTAGGTTTACCGCCACTGGTAACGATTATTGCCGTGATTTTAGGCGCTAGGCTGTTGGGCGTGCTGGGTATTATTTTGGCGGTACCAGCCGCAACAATCATTGCAATTTTCTTGTCTGATATTGCCCGTATAGATAGCGCCGAGGAACTCAGCGGTTAAAAAATAGACGAATTAAGGGCAGAACCACTGCTTTGTTTTAAATCACTATTAATAAGACAATTGTGATCAGCGCTATTTGTGATATCAGACCAAGCGCAATATTAGTGGTTTCCCATTGGATGTAGTCATGAAAATGAAATAAGGGATAGACAAATCGCCACCAGCCTTTAGTGGGCTGCCCGGCAAAGTACCAGAGGCTTTGTATGATGTCTGGCATATTACCGCCGAGGATAGTGGCCAAGATTGGCCATGACAGGAACCTATCGCCCAGTAAAAAGAAAGCGACAAGCAGGCCGAAGCTAATATCCAGACTTACTTTAAAATAGGGGAAATGGCCACGACGGGGAGGATATATATTCCAATGTAAAAAACTATCTAAAACAAAATGGAAACCAAAAGCTAAAAGAAAAATGGATATGGGGTGGAGGGGCAGGAGACCGAAGGGAAGACTAATAATAGTGTGAGCGAGTGAGAGCATACCAAAGTTTTAACAATAATAAGCCAAAAAGCAATCTAATATTAAGTTAGTATATATGAGGTTAACAGGACTTTGTAGTTTTTTAATAGTAATGTCTAATTCTAATAGCTATGTTTGATTCACATGCCCACGTCGCAGATGGGAGGTTTGACGATGATCGGCTGGCCGTGACGCAAAGAGCGCGTGAAGCTGGTTTAACCGGATGGCTGGAAATAGCCAGTACAGTGTTGGGGAGTAAAGAAGCAATTGCTTTGGCGGAACGAACTGGAGGAGTGTTGGCGAGTATTGGTGTGCACCCGGAAGAAATTGGAACGATCCAAGAGAAAGACTGGCAAATTTTGGATAACTTAGCGAGTAAGGAAAAGGTAGCAGCTATTGGTGAGGTTGGTTTAGATTTTCATCGCGACGGCAACTATGAAAAACAGATAATCATTGTGGAAAAGTTTGTGGCCTTGGCTGTTAAGCATAAGAAACCGATTGTGTGGCATCTGAGGAGCGGCCAGGGGTTAGACGCGAACGACTTATTGCTTGATTATTTAGGCAGTCTGTCGGCGGATATAAGACCACGAGGCGTAGCTCACACTTTCAGCGGGACGGTTGAGCAAGCAGCCAGATGCGTGGAATTAGGTTTAAATATTGGCATATCCGGTATTGTGACGTTTAAGAACGCGGGGAGGCTATTAGATGTCGTGCGCACGATTGAACTGAAACATCTGTTGATTGAGACTGATTGTCCTTATTTGGCACCGGAGCCTTGTCGGGGACAGCGTAATGAACCGGCGTACGTGAGGTTTATTGCGGAAAAAATCGCCCAATTGAAGGAAATGGATGGGGAGGAAATCGCTTTGACCACCGAGCGAAATTTTTGGAAAATGATTGGGAGAGAAGAAGTTTGACTGACTGAAACGGGAAAGAAACGCGCGTAGAAGCGTCTAGTGAGGATGTGACAAGGCTGTGACTAAATAAGTAGCCGAGGCGACTTTGGTTTAGTATAGTAGATGAATGAAGCGAACAAGATTAGAACTGGGTGATGAGACAGGAGTAAAAAGGTGGTTCAATCGGGCAGAAAAGGGAGAGATGAAGCCTTTGGCAGCCCGCAGCCGTCCCATGGACTGGAACGGCTTTATCGGTCATGACAAAGTGGTTGGGCGGGGGACGGGACTGAGAAAAGCTATCGAACAAGGAACGGCCGGGTCGTTGATATTGTGGGGACCGCCGGGTGTGGGCAAGACCACCTTGGCATATATTATTGCCAAGTACATGAGAGCCAAGGCGGAAAGAATTAGTGCCGTGGCAGCCGGCGTCAAGGAACTGCGGGTGGTGATTGATCGAGCGATCGAATGGCAAAAAATTGACCAGCGGACAGTTTTGTTGGTGGACGAAATTCATCGTTTCAACAAAGCGCAGCAAGATGTCTTGCTGCCATATGTGGAGGAAGGGCTGGTCACGTTGATTGGCGCGACCACAGAGAACCCCTATTTTGAAGTTATCGCCGCGCTGGTATCCCGAGCGGAAGTAGTGCGTTTGGAACGTCTAACAGACAAGGATGTGAGCCGAATAATAGACCGAGCGCTTAGGCAAGGAGCGGAAGACGCAAAAATTGTAATGAGCGCACCGGCCAAGAAAGCCTTAGTGACTATGGCTGGTGGGGACGCGAGACGAGCCTTAAATATTTTAGAGAGAGCGTCTTTGGTCGGACGAGGCAAAAAAATTGAACAAAAGGATATTGAGTCAGCCGCACAACAATCGGTCGTGCATTATGACAAGGGCGGTGACGCGCATTACGATACGATTTCCGCGTTCATAAAAAGTATGCGCGGGTCAGACGTGGACGCGGCGCTGTTTTATTTGTTTAGAATGCTAATGGCTGGGGAAGATCCTAAGTTTATAATGCGCCGGATGTTTATTTTCGCGTCGGAGGATATTGGTAATGCCGATCCCCATGCTTTGATGGTAGCGGCGGGTGCGTCACAGGCGTTGCAATGGGTGGGGCTACCGGAAGCGGAATATGCTTTGGCCCACGCGGCTTGTTATTTAGCGGCCGCACCGAAGAGTAATAAAGTGAAAGTTGCCATGGAAAGAGTTAAGCAGGACGTTGTTCGGCATGGCAACGCGGTGCCGCCCGGGCATATAACAAATGCGCCGATTGAAGGGATGAAGAAACACGGGAAAGGAGTTAATTATTTGTATCCGCATGACTGGCCGGAGGGACTTGTTAAGCAACAATATCGGCCGGATGTGGTGCAGGGGCATGTTTATTATGAGCCGGGGACAGAAGGGTTTGAGAAGGAAGTGAAGAGGAGAGTGGATAAGGCGAGGGAAATACTTTTCATAAATCCCAATGGCCAATGACCAATTCCCAATCAAGTTCCAAGTCCCAAATCCCAATGACCGATCTATAACCAAATTATAAATCCTAAAACCTTAAATCCTTCCTAGGGGATCCCTTCGGGAGAAACAAATATAAAATAAGGGAAAATGCAAAACGACAAGCGCAAAGCAACAACGTAAAACCTAAGACTACCAGAGGTTTTTCAAATGACTATAGCGCAGACTGGAAATAATAGATTGTTATATAAAGTCTTTGTATAGTTCTAATTAGCGTCGAAGAAGTTGACAAGTAGGTATAATTAGAGTATGATTTAGCGTTAATTTTGGACAGTACCTTTTATTTCATTGTGGTATTAGCCACAGCCGAGAGCTTTATTTTTCCCCATGTCCACCTCCGGGGTGGACATGGGAAACATGGTGCGGAGAGATGCGAGATAAAAAGTTCTCTGCTGTGGCTAAGTTATGTGGCTTGTCTTTACAGCAGTTTTCTGAATCCGCAACGATGTTCATCGGAACAATGTTGCACTGCACAAAGGAGCGGAACTATGGACAATGAGCTGATGCTCGATGTCGGTCAAGCGAATGAGTTCAAGTTGGCGTGCCGAAGAGCGGGGTATACGAATGGAGATATCAAGCGGATGTGCGAGGGAGACATACTCGAGCGGATTCTGCCGGTTGTTCGCGGCCAAGCCGAAATGACACAGGTAACACACACTATCGACCTCGATGCCGATCCGCTCATCCCCTACGAAGGATGGAAGGTGGAAGAGCACCGGAAAGGCGGCCAGTTCACCTGGGATCCTGAAGTGGTCAAACTGTACCTGTTCCCAAACCAAAGGGGCGACAAGAGCATTAGGGGGCATGAACTGCGCAAGGAGCTGGCAGGCCAGATGGTGTTCAACGCCAACCTGCTGGATTATCTGCTGGACCATCCCCACCTCATCCCGGAAGCGTGGAAGGCAGATGAAAACGGAGATACCAGCTACATCTACTTTTGGGGAACAGTGTACCAGGACTCCGTCGGTAGCCTCTGTGTCCGGTGCCTGTATTTCAATAGGGGTCGCTGGAAGCAGAGCTTCGGCTGGCTCGGCCATGATTGGGGTCGTGTTAGGCCGGCTGCTGTCGGGGCAAGTTAGTTCTTTGGACTTGGTATTTTACCCTGGCCTTGGGAAATTTGTTCTTAGTCTTTGCGGTAAGCAAGTTTGAGCCTGATGTAATTTGAAAAAATTGCAGCGGGCTCTTTTTTTGTGCGATATTTAATAGCAAGATTCAAAACTCCACAGGAAATGTCTTAAGAAAGGTATTTTGTGGGTTTATGGGGCTTTAGTATATAGTGGAGGGGTAGTTATTATTTTACATATGGATGAATACGATTTTAAGATAATTGAAGCTAAGTGGCAGAAACGGTGGGAGGAGGAGAAGCTATTTGCACCGCGGGAGGAAACACCGGGAAGAAAAATGTATGTATTGGATATGTTTCCTTATCCATCGGGGGATGGATTGCATGTCGGGCATGTGAAGATTTACACTGCCTCCGATGTGGTATCGCGGTATTTACGGATGAAAGGGATGAATGTCTTGCATCCGACCGGGTGGGATGCGTTTGGACTGCCGACGGAAAATACGGCCATTAAGAAGAAAATCCATCCAGCTGTTTTAACCAAACAGAATATTGAAAGGTTTAAGAAGCAGATGCAGGCTGTGGGATATTCTTATGACTGGGAACGTGAAATAAACACTTCTGATCCGGACTATTATCGATGGACGCAATGGATCTTCACTAAATTGTTCGATATGGGTTTAGCTTACGAGGCGACGATACCCATTAACTGGTGTCCGAGCTGTAAGACAGGTTTAGCGAACGAGGAAGTGGAAGGCGGCGTTTGCGAAAGGTGCAAGACAGCCGTGGTCAAGAAACCCATCAGGCAGTGGATGCTAAAAATTACCAAGTACGCCGACCGGTTATTGCAGGGAATAGATGGTTTGGATTGGCCGGAGGCGATTCTGGAAATGCAGCGTAACTGGGTTGGACGAAGTGAAGGGGCTGAAGTGGATTTTAGAGTGGAAGGCAGCGATGAAACCATCAAGGTGTTCACGACCAGGCTGGATACGATTCACGGCGCGACATATTTAGTCGTGGCGCCGGAGCATGAATTGGTTATAAAGTTGCTGAGCGATCAAGGGCAAGGGATTGTGTTGGCCAATAAGGAGGAGGCGCAAGCTTACGTCACGCAGGTAAAGGACCGCAGCGACCGGGACAGGGTGGCGGAAGGGAAGAAAAAATCCGGAGTGGAACTAAAGGGGGTAACCGTTATTAATCCTGTTAATCACCAGCCAATGCCGGTATGGATAGCAGACTATGTGCTGGGGGGGTATGGGACAGGCGCGGTGATGGCGGTGCCGGCTCATGACGAACGGGACTTTTTGTTTGCTAATGAATATAAGCTGCCGATTGTCCAGGTTATACAACCAAAATTAGCGCAGAGCGGCGCACAGTTGCCTTATACCAGCGAGGGAATTTTGATTAACGCCGGTGATCAAAGTGGGCTGAAAAGCGAAGCCGCTCGGGAGGTATTGGTTAAGGTGCTGCAACTAAAAGGGTTGGGACGGAAAAAGGTCAATTATTTCCTACGGGATTGGGTTTTTTCGAGACAACGCTACTGGGGAGAACCGATTCCGATAATCCATTGTGAAGAATGTGGCGCGGTGGCGGTGCCTGAAGATGAGTTACCGGTTAAACTGCCCGAGCTTAAAGAATTTGAGCCAACTGGAACCGGTGAGTCGCCCTTGGCTGCGGCTGAGGATTGGATAAAAGTCAAATGTCCAAACTGCCCGCGCATAGGCCGAAGGGAAACGAATACTATGCCCCAATGGGCGGGATCAAGCTGGTATTGGCTGCGTTATTTGGATCCAAAAAATCAGGCAGCATTGGCCAATCGGGACGAGATGGACAAATGGCTGCCGGTAGACTTATACGTGGGTGGGGCGGAACACGCTGTCTTGCATTTACTCTATGCCAGGTTTTGGAACATGGTGTTATTTGATCAGGGAGTGGTAGCACATGAGGAGCCGTTCACGCGTTTTAGAACAGTCGGGTTGCTGTTGGGGGAGGATGGACAAAAAATGAGCAAGTCGCGCGGGAATGTGATTAATCCTGACACCGTCATTAGCAGAGTGGGGGCGGACGCGCTGCGCGTTTACGTGATGTTTATGGGTCCTTTCAGCAATGCCATGCCGTGGAGCGAAGCTAGTTTGAATGGAGTGAATCGATTTTTACGTCGGGTATGGCAGAGGGTTAACACGCTGCTCGATAAGCTGACGGAAGAAGATACGGGAGAAATGAATTATGTTTTGCACGATACGATCAGGCGTGTGTCAGAAGGAATTGAGCAATTCAAATTCAATACCGCCGTGGCCGCTTTAATGGAAATGTTAAATAAGTTGGAGACCATACAAACGGTGCCGCGCATTGTCTTGGAGGACTTTGTGGTCATGCTGGCACCCTTGGCTCCACATTTGGCGGAAGAGTTGTGGGAGAAATTGGGACATCCGGAATCGTTAACATATCGGGCATGGCCGAAGTTGAACCAAGCTGTCTTGGCTGATGCCAAAAAACGGATGGCCGTGCAGGTGAATGGCAAGGTGAGAGGCGAAATTGATGCAATGCCTGGTATGGCGCAGAGTAAGGCGGAAGAGATGGCACGTTTGGATAAAAATGTGTCGAAGCATTTAGGGGCGGGCGTTGTGAAAAAGGTGATTTATATTGAAGGACGCATGCTTAATTTTGTAGTTGAAAACAAAGCATAAAATGAAGTAGGTTGGCGGTAAGAGCGGAATGAAAGAGGAGAATGAATGGGGTACACTGGTAATATGTCCGTGCATAAAGCGAGGATGAAAATTAAATACGGTCCACGGGCCGGATATCTTTGGTCATCATTACGATGGAGTGCGACTGTAATACTGTTTTGTTTATTGCTGGTGGGCGGGTTTCGCTATTTAACGACTAGCCGACAGGCCGGTGCATTAGATTTCACCACTCATTTGTTGAGTGGTGACACAACAGCCGTAGGTGTTTTGAGTGTCGAGGCGACCGATATTGATGATGACGGTGATATTGACGTTATCACGTGCGGCAAAGACGGTTTAAAAGTTTATACCCAGTCTACCGGCGTGACGTTCGGAGCCAAGCTGATAGACGACAAAGCTTGTGAACGGGTGGTGGTGGCAGACCTGGATAAAGATGGGGCCAGCGATTTATTGTTGACGATGTGGGGAACGCAGCCGAGCGTGCGATGGTACCGTAACACGGGTAACGTGGAATTCTCCGGCACGAATATCGGGACGGGATCGGATGGCAAGGCAGCGGTGGGAGACGTGGATGGTGATGGGGCGCTGGATGTCGTGGCGGCCACTACGCAAGGGTCGTTGGTGGTATTGGAACGATGGATGAACAATGGCAGCGGCACTTTCACGTCAACGCAATTGTCGGCAGACAGCGGGGTGCAAGCGATAGCTATTGGTGACGTAGACGGCAATGGTTTTCGGGATATTGTGACTAGCGGGTCACAGGGTCTGCAGCGCTGGCACACGTCTGATGGGTTAACATTCTCGCGGATAGACTTGGATGACGCGCATACCGGCCAAAGGCATTTGGCGATCGCGGATATGAATAATGACAATAAGACTGATATCATAGCCGCGGAACCGGGCGGTAACCAAGTAATATATTATCGGAACATAGATGAGTGGGCATTCCAGCGGATTGATATTGGTTCGGACATTGATGCTGCGACGGTGCAGGCAGTTGATTTAGACGAAGATGGTGATGGTGATGTTTTGGTAGCGGCTCAGGATGACAACCAAATTGCTTGGCTGGAAAATGATGGCAGCGATTCATTCACTAAACGGACGATTGCCGAGGGGTTACAAAGCATTTTCGGCGTGAAAGCGATTGACCTGGATAATGATAATGATTTAGACGTAATCGGCGGTAATCACATGCGGGGCACTGTGTACTGGTATGAACGAGTGGTGGCGAAGCCGGTAGCCAGTAAACCAGCTAATATCGAACAGAGTACTGACGGTAAAGGTATTATTACTTTTTCAACCGCTATCTCAGACGGGGACTTTGATGCGACACGAATACGTGTGCAATATTCGATTGATGGCGTGAATTGGTATAAGCCATGGTTAACCGCTGCCTCGCCGTCCGCCGGAACGGTGAATTTAAAAAACAGCCACGGTTATCAGGTTGGGACAACTAATGCGATTGATACAAATAGCAATAGCTCGGTTACGATCACCATGAAATGGGACACTAAGTCGGCGGAAAACACCGGCGGGCCAATTAGCGGCGAGCAATCAGCTGTCCGCCTGAGAATTATTCCGCGTGATGGGGTAGGGAATGGGGCAACAAGCGACAGCGATGTTTTTGAAATAGATAACCGGGGGCCATCAGCTTCGGGGGTGACGGTAGAACAACTAAGCAGCGACTCTGTGTATTTGGACTGGGGAAAGGTGGCAGACAGTAGCGGGGTGAGTTTCCAAGTCTATTACGGAACAGATGCCGCCAAGGTGCTAACTAAAGACTCGGATATCTGGGATACCAGTGACGATGAAGCAATGAGCGACCTGGATAGTACGGGGACAACGGTTACGGGCTTAGTAGCAAATACACTGTATACCTTTAAGCTGGTTATGGAGGATGCCTTTGGGAACGAGACTAGCCTGGGCAGCGTCAGTGGTCGGACGACTGCCGACGGGAGCGATGCCGTGATAGAAACTCCGAGTATATCGCCCGTCATTACCACAATTGTTGTGCCGTCCGCAATACCGATGCCGGAAGCTTCACCTTTACCGAGCAGCGAACCAAGCGTGGAGCCGTCGCCGGAGGCAACCGTGGTGGCCTCACCGACACCGGAAACGGAAGGGGAAAACTTGCCGCCGAGAGCGGAGGCGGGTAAGGATTTGGTGGTGAATAGCGGTCAGTTGGTAATTTTAGACGGCACAGGATCCAGGGATCCGGAAGGCGCTTCGTTGGTGTATAGTTGGCGCCAAGTAGTCGGCAAGCCGGTCAGTTTGTCATCAAGCAATACGGCAACCCCGTCCTTTACAGCAGAACATGAGGACGATTCGTATGTCTTCGCCTTGACCGTTCGGGACATTGGCGGACGAGTAGCCACCGACACGGTCACGGTTGTTACCAGACCGCCATTGGCGCCTATTACCAAACAACAAAATTTGTCGCCCGAGGAGCAAATGATCGACGTCCCATTTATTGTGAGCGGGTTATTGGCACCGGCAAACTATGCCCTGTTATTACTATCTTTTTTTGTGACCGGTGTAGGGGGGCATGGACGAGTTCCCGACCTTTTCATGCTGAAAATAAAACAAGTAATGAATCAGAGAAAAAAAACGAAAGGACGGCGCGGCGGGCATGTTATAAGGGTTGTGGATGCGCAAACCGGGCGCAGATTGGCTGGTATAAAGTTAGTGGTGAAAGGGATGGATGACAAAATATGGAGTAAGGCGATCACAACAGAACAAGGAGAAGCGGCAATGCAGCTACCGGTCGGTCAGTATCGGGTGCAGTTAAAAGAGGATGTTTATTCATTTACTCCGGCGGGATCAAAAATCCCGGTGCAGCCTGGGGAAGTGGTTTACGCGGGCGGTAATTTGCAAGTGAAGCGGCAGGATGAACCGATGACAATTCTGGTACCGTTGAAGCGAGCAGGCGGAGAAATTAAGTCCTGGCGAATGTCAATTCTAAAGAGTTGGCAATTTGTGCAACGACGAAGCCACCTATTAGCATGGCCGGTATATATAGCTGGGTCAGGCTTGAATACAATATTGTTATTGTGGGTGCCACAGCTGCAATGCCTGATTATTGAAATTATTTATATCGTACTAGTGTTGATAAAAGTTTGGATGGAAGTGAGACAAACCCCATCTTATGGAGTGGTGCGGGACGCGATCTCTAGGGTGCCACTTGATCTGGCAGTAGTACGTCTGTATGAAGAGAAATCAAACAAATTGGTGTTAACCAGGGCAACCAATGGACAAGGAAAATTTTTCGCCTTACCTCCCTCCGGTCTATATACAGTGACGGTGACGAAGCCCGGTTATGCCACCTTCACTAAACATGGGGTGGCGGTAGGCCGGGAACAAAATACCGCTATGCAGATTCAAACTGATTTGATGCCGGTTGTGCCGAAGGTCAGACCAATGATGGCGATGGGATAGATAGGTTAGAAATCCCAATGACCAAGCTCCAATGACCAAATAAACTTCAATCCCCAAGGCCTCAATAAATCCTAAAACCGAAATCACAAATCTGAAATAAATAAAAAATTCTAAACAGGTAGAATTATAAAAAGTAGCTGCTGGGTTGCTAAAGTGTGTAAAAATGTTAAAAAGAAAATAGTTATCATTAAGAATATTTGTTTATGAAAGCAGTTGTTTTAGTGGCGGGAAAAGGGACGAGGATGGCTAAGCATTATGAAGGGCCGAAGCATTTACTGCCGGTCGCCGGTAAGACGGTAGTGGAGTATGCGCTGGACAATCTACCAAAGGAAATTGACGGTTTAGTGATGGTGGTAGGCGGGCCGCATGAAGCGAAGATTAGGGAATTTTTCGCGGCAGGTGAGTACGGGGGCAGGCCGATTGAGTTTGTGGTGCAGAAAGAGCAACTGGGGCTGGCGCATGCGTTCAAGTGCGCCGCAGATTTGGTGGAAGGCCGATGGCTGGGCATGGTCGGTGATGACATTTTTGGTCCCAACGGGATGCAAGGTTTGGTTGAGAATGAGTTATCAGTGTTGGCATCGCGAGTAGAGCATCCGGAAAACTTTGGCGTATTGGTATCGGATGAAGAGGGTTATTTGGTGCGATCGGTAGAGAAGCCGAAAGAATTTATTTCCGATCTAGTATGGAATGGAGCGATGGTTATGGACAGATCTTTTTTTGAAAGTGACGTTGAACCATCGGCGAGGGGTGAGTATGAGACGCCGGATGTATGGATGGAATTAATTAAACAGGGGAGGAAAATTAAAGTGGTGGAAGCAGATTTTTGGTTGCCGATAAACGATAAGGAACAGTTAGAAGAAGCGGAGAAAATAATAGAGGAAATCCGAAAGCCGAAACCAAAGAAATCCTAAACAAATATGAAACCGTAAAAGTCCAAGGAAAAAAATATAAACGATAAATCAGTGTCAACACGATTAAAAATATCAAAAACCTAAAAAGTGGATATCATACCAACCGAACTTGATGTCTGCTATGCCAGTGACGGCCAAACCCCCTCAATCCCCCTTATCAGGGGGAAGAACGACAGTGGAATATAGCAGGAATTAACTTCGGTTGGTATCATAACCAAAAGGAAGGAAAATAGAAAAAACTAGTCTTGGCCGACTGAGTGATAAACCCCACTGCGTCCGCTTCATCAGCGGACTACGCGAGGCGAGTGTTCATGACGACACAGTGTGTGCTTTTGCTGTTCTGGGCAATATTAGCCTCGACCGACGGAATGATATACAAATCCTTTGGTGGCCATGTCGGCGGGATCGAACATGTTGCGGCCGTCGATGATAATTGGATTTTTTAGAAGTGAAGACACTTTTTCCCAGTTAGGAGTTTTGAATTCGTCCCAATCGGTGAGAATTATCAAAGCATCGGCGTCTTTAAGAGGCTCATACATGTCCTTGCAATAAAGTAACTGATGACCCAGTTCAACTTTCGCAGTAGCGGTTGCTTCAGGGTCATAGGCATGGACGGAGGCGCCGTCGTTGTGAAGGTGTTCAATGATGGGCACGGAAGGGGCATTCCGCATGTCGTCGGTATTTGGTTTAAAAGCTAACCCCCAGACTGCGATTTTTTTACCTTTAATGACCCAGAGAGCCTGCTCAATTTTTTGCAGGAACAAGGTACGGGCTTGTTTGTTAATCTTTTCCACCTCTTCCAATAAACCAAACTTGTAACCCAACTCCTCCGCGATCGTTATGAAGGCCGAGACGTCTTTGGGGAAGCAGGAGCCGCCATAGCCAATGCCGGCGTTTAGGAAGTGGGTATTAATGCGCGAATCCATACCCATGCCTTGGGCGACGCGATCAATGTTGGCGCCAGAGAGCTCACAGATGCGGGCGACGGCATTGGCAAAGGAGATTTTCAACGCTAGAAAGGAGTTGCTGGCGTGTTTAATGAGTTCGGCGCTCTTGACGTCGGTGACGATAAATGGAGCGTCAATCGGGGCATATATTTCCCGCATAATTTTTTCTGCGCGCTGGTTGGATACACCGACCACTATGCGGTCTGGTTCGAGAAAATCTTTAATAGCTGATCCTTCGCGAAGGAATTCGGGATTGCTCACGATATCAAAATCAATCTTTGCTCCTTGATGGTGGAGACCGCGCTTGGTATATTGCGCGATTGTTTGAGCTACCCTTTCACCGGTTTGCACTGGAACGGTGCTTTTGTCGACGACAACTTTATAGCTAGTGGCTACTTCGGCAATTTCGCGAGCGGCGGCCGCGACATAAGATAAGTCAGCTTTCCCTGATGGCAGAGGCGGTGTGTTGACGGCTATAAAGATGACGTCGGAATCGTTTACGGCGTCTTTGAGACTGGAAGTGAAGGATAGGCGTTTGGCTTTGACATTTTTTGCGACTAACTTGTCCAAGCCGGGCTCATAGATAGGCATAACACCTTTTTTCAACTTGGCGATCTTCTCTTTGTTATTGTCGACAAGAATGACTTGGTGACCTATCTCGGACAAGGCAGTACCAGAAACCAAACCAACATAACCGGCGCCGATGAATGACAAACGATGTTTTTTAAACTTAGTTTTGGGCATAAGAGGTTAAAGATTAATAAAAGATGTTTTTATTCTGTTGGTAAGAAGTGAGCTAATATGGCTGATTGAGGCCTTTGAGGACTGAGACTGTAGATCTAGAGGAGATTGATTTATCGATATGCGTCAAAGTTAGCAGATGTCGAGGGAGGGAGCAAGAGGGGAGGTAAATACGAAATCCTAAATCATAAACTACGGAAATCCTAACTGACTTGATTAAATGACCAATGACCAATTCCCAATGTCCAATCAATCCGCCAGTTGGCGGACCAAACCCTAATGACCAAGAAGTTAGAAATCCGAAATCCTAAACACAGACTAATTTTTGAGTCTTAAACTGTGACTGTTCGCTTTTTTAAAAATATGGGAGCCGGAGCGGCGGGGTGTTATACTGCAGCACATGCAGGGGTTACGTAATTTATTTGCCCTAAGGTCTAAACGGGAATTGATGGAACTCTATGGATTCTCTGTTCTATATTCCTTCGCGGCGGCATTGATCCTGATTTTCGAGCCGGTCTTCTTCTTTGTCGAAGGTTTTTCCTTGGCTTGGATTGCCGGTTATTACGCGGCCCATTATATCTTATACCTGATTTTATTGCCGATTGGAGCCAGGTTGGCCGGACGGTTTGGCATGGAGAGGTCGCTGGCGGTTTCCATGCCGCTGTTTGTCGTTTATTTCTTAACATTGGCCACCATCCCAACCTTCCCAGGACTTTTTTATATGGCCTGGATCTTATTGTCGTTATTTAAGACGTTTTACTGGCCGGCTTACCATGCGGAGATTAGCAAGTTTGGTGACCAGAGAAACTTGGGAACAGAAATTTCTTGGTTGATGGCTATTAATAGCGGGGTTGGCGTGTTCGGTCCCCTGATCGGCGGAGTGGTGGTGACAATATTCGGTTTTCCGGTGTTGTTTGTCATGGCAGCCTGTTTAGCATTAGTGGCAGGATTTCCTCTGCTGAGAACGAAAGAAAGGCTTAAACCAGTGAAAATTAAATATGCCACACCGTGGAAACTGTTGAGTCAGGACAGTCTAAGAATGGTGCGATGGGGAATGGCGGGCTGGGCGGCGGATTTAGTTTATTTGGTATTTTGGCCAATCATGATGTTTACTGTGCTAGGGACAGCCAGTTCACTTGGTTTAGTATCGTCACTGAATGCTTTGGTGATGACAGCGGTAGGTTTTGTAGTGGGTGAAGCCAGTGATCGGATGGCCAGACGGAAGATTTTGCGGTTTCATCTGCCCTTCATGGTGATTGGTTATCTGCTAGGTCCTTTGGCCGGTGGAGCGATGAGAGTGTTTCTCACGGACACTTTAATGAAGGTGTCTTATGTCGGGGTGCAGTTACCTATGTGGTATCGACTTTATCAGCGGGGAGGGCGGGTGGGGCCTTTGTTATACGCCACGGTATTAGAGATGCTAATTTGTATATTTAAGGCGTTGTGCGCGCTTGTCTTGGTCATAATATTTTCGACGACAGCGCCAGCGGCTGGATTAGGGATCGCGTTCGTGATGGCGGCGGTGATGAGTCTTTTCTTCGTGTTTATATAAAACTAACCTTGCTATCAGAAAGGTGTGGTATCTGGAGTGAGATGCGTCCCTTGGACCGCGTAGCGCGCGGGGCAGACACCCGCATGGGATTAACAAAATGGTATCAGGGGTTAGTGCCGGGAGTGGGACTCGAACCCACAAGGTCTAGGACCACACGCTTTTGAGGCGTGCGCGTATACCAGTTCCGCCATCCCGGCTTGTTCATAAATTACAAGATGGCTGATGACTAGAATACATGGTTTTGTCGGCTAATTCCAGCTAGGTTGAGCGATGGGCTGGTAAAATGTGCCGCAGGCGCCTGCTCATGGTAATATAACAGAAGGCAGCGCTCTTAAGGTGTGAGTAAATTGTGATTAAGTTAGTTGTGCTTCAAGGCTGGATGTGTCTACACTTAGGATATATTAAACGAGGAAATTTTTAATTTTATAGTGTCCTTCTTACTTATTTAGCATAAAGCGCAGCGCATAATGAAGTTATATGAGTGAAGTATTGGCGGTGACTAATCAAAAAGGGGGAGTAGGCAAAACGACCACCAGTATAAATTTGGGCAGTTACTTGGCGGCGGCAGGAGCTAAGGTGGCAATTATAGACTTGGACCCGCAGGCCAATGCCACATCAGGTCTGGGGATTAAGGTCACGGAGGAGACACCAACATTATACGAGGTGCTGACAGGCCAAGTGGATGCGACTAAAGCTTTGCAGGCGACCGATCATGATAATTTGAACATTATTCCGTCAAACACTAATTTGGCTGGAGCAGCGATTGAATTGATGGACAAGCCTTATCGGGAGTACAGATTGCGCCGGGCCGTAAGAGCCCTGAAGGAATATTATGATTTTATTTTAATTGATTGCCCGCCCAGTTTGGGATTATTAACGATTAACGGTTTAGTGGCGGCAGATCGTTTGCTGATACCGGTCCAGTGTGAATTTTTTGCAGTGGAAGGCCTGAGCCAGTTGCTGGAAACAGTGGAGTTGGTCCGGGCTCACTTGAATCCCCGGCTGCAAGTATTGGGAGCGCTGCTGACTATGTATGATCGAAGAACGGCTATGGCGCGAAAAATTGTTAAGCAAGTGCGCCAGACCTTTCCGGGCCATGTGTTCGAAAGTGTCATACCGAGAAATACCGAGCTGGCGGAGGCGCCAAGTAAAGGCCGGTCTATTTTAGGTTATGCTAAGTATTCGAGAGGGGCGAAAGCTTATGAATTTTTATCCGCTGAACTAATTAATCTATATAAATGATGAAAAATGTATTTCGAGGGGGATTAAGATCATTAATACCTAACCGTAAGGTGCAGGACGCTGATGAAGTGTTAGATGAATTAGAAGAAGATGAATTGGACCAAGAAGAGGAAACCGAAGAAGCAAAACCACGACGTAAGCTGCCAATTCAAGTGGAAGGTGAGCAAGGGGATGATGAAGAGATGACACAAGAGCAACCGATGGAAAAGCCTGGCGGCGGGCAGGAAGATGAAGAATTATGGCAGGCGCCTGCCGCACCGAAGGTAACGCCGCTACGGATCGATTTTGATGACGATGAAGGGCCTGATCTGAGATTGCAACAAAAAAAGACTCGGCCTGCCAGTGCGCCAGTACCGGTAAAGCAAAAAGAAACCATAGCTAAAAAGGAAGAACTGGTCAGGGAGAAGAAGCCAGCAGCGGAAAATAAAACAGTAGAGCTGGAACAGGAAGTGAAGCGAGACGAAAAAGAGGCAACGGTAAACGTCAATCCACCAGTGAGTGTGGCAGCAAAACCGACCAGTGGAAATATTTGGGATAAACACGAGGGAGATGTACAACACGTGAAAGTGGATGAAATTGGGATAAATCCGAACCAGCCGCGTCGCCAGTTTGATAAAGTCGATATGGGAGAGTTGAAAAGCTCGATTGCCCAACACGGCATATTGCAGCCGTTAGTGGTGCGACGCACGGAGGATGGATTTGAATTGGTGGCGGGAGAGCGGCGCCTGCGCGCGGCCAGGGATTTGGGTTGGGAAAAAGTACCGTGTGTGATCAGACGGGACGTGACCTCCGGGGCATCACGTTTAGAATTGGCGTTAATTGAGAATATTCAAAGAGAAGACTTGAATCCGGTGGAAGAAGCGTTGGCATACAAGCAACTCAATGAAGAATACGGGATGACGCATGAAGAGATTGGCGAGCGAGTGGGGCGGAGCCGAGTCGGCATAACTAATATTATTAGGGTGCTGCAGCTGCCGGAAGAAATACAGCGCGGGCTAATTGACAACAAGATCTCGCCGGGACATGCCAAGGCGATTTTGATGATACCGGACGAAGAAAAACAATTGCGCTTCTATCGGCACTTAGTGGAGGAAGGACTGACGGTTCGCAAGGCGGAAACCCGAGCCCGCCGGATCCAGCGAACGATGCGATTGGATGATCCAATGCGTCGGAAGCGCAAGGGCAGGACCGCGTTTGAGATGAAGTACAGCGGTGTGTTAGAAGACCGGTATGGTTTTGATGCCAAGGTGCGGTTTGATGAGCACAAAAATCGTTATGAAGTAGTATTTCGATGCTTCAATAAGGATGAGATAGATCAGCTGCTTGGCCGTTTAACGGGAACAGAGTCGCTGCCAGAAGAAAGCCAAGATAAAGACGTGATTGAGGCAGACGAAGACTAGATTACGTAATTTAAGATGGTAGCGGGGGAGTCTTATATTGTGTCACTTTTTTAAAAACCCCCCTACGGTATTGCAGGGCTGAGAGTGAAACGCATAATCCTTGATCCGAATTGTAGAGCATGGCTTAGGTTACGTCCTTAATGATCAGGGCATACATGTTATTAAGGATAGTTAGATTCCGTCGTCTTTGTCGCGTAACAATGTATCCCGTGCTTTGACCGGTCGACCGTCGAGGTAATAACACCACGACTCACCGTCCTCAAATAGCTCTAGCGGCATGGGCTCTGTCATGTGTTGGTCGATCATTGGCAACCTCGATTGTTCAGGAAATAGATGGTAGGGACGGCGATGCAGTTGGAAGGCCTAGGACAAAAAAACACCGCCAACGAGGACGGTGAATAACGAACAACAGAGTCATTTACGCTGCGAAGGCTGCCACGCTCATACCCCGTCTCGATGCTGCCACGTTAGATGATTACCGTCATAGCCATCGGCAATCATAAGGCAGTTACCGTGCACAACATCAAGAACTGTGAACAGCGCAAAACCATAACAAAGGCGTGCTGGCAGCTCCTTGCCAATATTGTAGTGCGCTCCTTCGGGACCAGTAAGTGCTGGACCAGGTCCTACTTGGAGAACAACAATACGATCTCCGGTCTGGTCAACAAAGGTTCCAAGAAACTTCAGGTAAGCACCTCCTCCATAACTCGAGTAGAAGTTTTCTTGGTTCTTGCCTTCAAGAGGAAAATCATACCCGATAAAGAGGCTAGTTGTCCTCAGCGGTCTACCTGCTCGGTCTTTCCACTCGCTCATATTAAGTCTCCAGTCCAGAAAGTGGTGATAAAACATGTGCTAGAACTTCGTGTCGTTGCTTGGTGTTGATCCAGCAACACAAGGCTGGATTGAGGTGGGAAGCGCGTTGGTGAATTGCATAGTGAACAAGGGTATAGTATTACAGCCCAATCTATGGTTTGTCAACCTCACTGACAGATGTTGTGTTTTAGTCTGGAGCCGGGGCGGTGTAGCTGCATTCTTTATTGGAGCAGCGGACAGTATTTTTCGCGGCAAAAACGACCAGACTTTGGCACATCGGACACTTGTCGCCAGTTGGTTTGCTCCAGTAGGCATTCTCGCATTTGGGGTATTGGTTGCAGGCGTAGAAAACCCGGCCGCGTTTGGATTTTTTCTCGACGATGTCGCCTTCATTACATTTAGGACATTTTACACCGACGGTCTTTTCAATTTTCTTAATAAATTTGCAGTCGGGATAACCGGAGCAGCCCATAAACGGTCCGAAGCGGCCGCGCTTAAGAGTCAAGGGTTTGCCACAATCAGGACAGGTTTCTTTAGCGGCTAGTTGCTCCAATTCTTTATCCGGTCCGATGTTCTCGGTGAATTTACAGTCAGGATAATTGCTGCACGCTTTGAATTTACCGAAGCGTCCCAGTTTGATAACTAATTCATTCTGGCATTTAGGACATGACTCGCCGGTTTTTTCCTGGGTTAGTTCATCCTTATTGAGTTCTTTTTGTTTCTGCTTGATGGTCTTATGAAATGGTCCGTAGAATTCTTTAATAATTGGCTGCCATTTCTTTTTACCGGAGGCGATTTGATCTAAATCGGCTTCAACAAGAGCGGTAAAGTCAGTATCCACGATGGTGGGGAAATGATCTTTTAATAAATTAGTGACCAGTGTACCGATTTCGGTGGGTTCTAATCTTTTCGCGTCATTTTTTTGTACGTACTCTCTTTTTTGAACGGTATCGATGGTGGGGGCATAGGTGCTTGGCCGGCCAATACCAAAGTGTTCCAATGCTTTAACGAGGGTGGCTTCCGAGTAGCGGGCGGGCGGCTCCGTAAAGTGTTGCTCGGGTGCGAGCTTGAGGAAATCCAGTTGATCTTTAGCGGCTAGCGCGGGCAGCAAGGCTTCCTTAAAGTAAGCTTTGTCCTGAGAGAAAGCACGGGTATAGCCGGGGAAAGCGATAGTGGTGCCAATAGCTTTAAATTGAAATGAGTGGTTGTCAGTCTGTTTAGCAGGAACTGCGTCAATTAAAGCCGTGACCATTTTTAGTTTGGCATCAGCCATTTGGCTGGCAATCATGCGCTCCCAGATTAACCGATATAGTTTTAGTTGATCGGGAGAGAGATAGGCGGTGATTTGCTCCGGCAGGCGGGACGGTTTGGTGGGACGGATTGCCTCATGCGCTTCCTGCGCGCCCTTGGACTTGTTTTTGAATTTGCGAGCCTCCGGTAGAGCAAAGTCTGGTCCAAAATTTTGCGTGATAACGTCATGGGCTTGTTTTGTTGCCTCATCGGCGAGGCTGACAGAGTCAGTACGCATATAAGTAATCAAACCGACGGGACCTTTGGCTCCGAGTTCGATACCTTCATATAACTGCTGGGCTAACATCATGGTTTTTTTACTGGAAAAACCAAGTTTACTAAAGGCTGTTTGCTGCAGCGTACTGGTGGTGAAAGGGGGCGGAGCAGATCGTTTCTTATCGGTCGTCGCAACATCGTTCACAATGTAGGCGGCTGAGCCGAGTGCTTTTAAGATGGTGTCCACTTCCGTTTTGGACTTAAGGTCCTTCTTGGCCACTTTTTGGCCGTTATTAATAAATATTTCGGCGGTAAAGGGTGTATCGTTCTTGGATAAATGAGCAGTCAAAGACCAATACTCTTCAGGTTTGAAAGCATTGATTTCTTCTTCGCGTTCGACGATCAAGCGGACCGCGACGGATTGCACACGCCCAGCGGAAAGACCGCGACGGATTTTTTTCCAGAGCAGGGGGGAAAGTTCGTAACCAACTAGCCGATCTAGAATGCGGCGGGCTTGCTGCGCGTCCACCAAATTCTGATCGATGGAGCGGGGATTAGTAATGGCTTTTTGAATAGCCGACTTAGTAATTTCATCGAAAGTGATGCGTTGGCAGGTGGCGGGATCGGCGCCAAGAATGTTAGCCAGATGCCAGGCAATGGCTTCTCCTTCACGATCTTCGTCAGTGGCGAAGTAAATCTCGGCAGCGTGCTTGGCAGATTTTTTTAACGCCGCGACGTTTTTTTTCGCTTTGTCTGGAATAACATAGGTGGGCAAGAAGTTCTTTTTTGTATCGACGCCGAGTTTGCTTTTAGGCAGATCGCGGATATGGCCGTAACTGCTGGTTACCTTATATCCAGTGCCTAGATATTTCTGAATTGTTTTCGCTTTGGCCGGTGACTCGACAATGACTAATTTCATAAATTAAAAAAAATAGAAGGGACCGGGTGAAGTGCAATATAAATTAATCAATATTTGAATAGTATAGCGTATTGATATATGTAAATGGTATCTGGTGTCAAATAGGAAATGAAAAAGTCAAAATCCAAATTATGAATATGTAGTTCTGAATAACATTACGATATTATGTAATATCGTAATGTTATGAGAAAAGAATTGGCATAATTTTAACCGGTTATTATTACGATATTATGTAATATCATAATAATCAGATAACAAGAAGCGGATTGGTAAATCGATGGATCAACTTTGAGCGGATGGTCATTTTTTCACATATTTCATGCCGCCGAGGTTGTCGACGGCGTCGATCAATTCTAGTTCGGTTAAGGTGACTGACAGGATGGGCGAGGGTAGACGGGTGATAGATACTAACTGATCGACATGCAGAGGGGTGGAGGATAGAGCGGCCATGACAATTTTTTGCTGGTCGGTGAGAGTGGCTGCTAAAACGTGGTTTGCAGTGGCGACGACTGGATCAATGTTAAGCAGTGCGAAAACATCTTCGGCAGTCAGTAGGGGTGTGGCGCCTTGTTGTATAAGTTGATTTGTGCCGGCTGATAATAAGTCTGTAATATTGCCGGGGATGGCAGCAACATCTCGACCGTATTCCAGCGCGAGACGGGCGGTGATAAGCGAGCCGGAGCGGGCGGCGGCTTGAACGACTAACGTGGCCATCGTCAGACCGGCGATGATGCGGTTGCGAGCGGGGAAATGAAATTGCAGCGGGGCTGTGCCGGCAGGAAATTCTGAAATTATCACTCCGCCGTGGTCGATTATGGCGTTGGCGAGCTTCACATGGAGTCGAGGGTAAATTGAAGCATCGTCAATACCGGAGCCTAATACCGCAATAGTTGGCGTGTTATTAGCGAGACACAAATTGTGGGCAATAGAATCGATGCCGTAGGCTAAACCGGAAACAAGCGGCACACCGTTTTTAACTAAAGGGGTTAACAGGCGCTCGATGGCTTGTTTGCCATAGAAAGATGATTTACGACTGCCGACGACGGCGAGTAGGGGAGAAGCATTAAGAATGGCGGCGTTGCCTCGATAAAAAAGTGGAGTTGGCGGGTCGGAAATTTCATTCAGCAGGGCGGGGTAGAGAGGACTGTCGAGGGTAAGTGTCTGGATGTCGGACATGAATATAGTTTAACCTAAACAGCTTCAGTAATATAAATATTCGGTGATTACAGTCTAAGGTCCAATCATGTGTCCCCGCCCTAGACATAGCACTGCCCGCTGCGGACGAGAAAACCCTAATGACAAAAACACGGAAAAATTAAGACAAAATCCCACGAGCAAATTGGTATCAAAAGTTCAAGACGAAGGCGGGTTCAGTCGAGCGTGTTTAGCATAATGATAATTTGTTGCAATGTGTGCGGCGTTATCGACGGGGCAGTGAGGACCAGGTCGTTGTTGTTGATAGACCAATCATCGGTGAGACGTGGAGTCAGGCCGTCACCTTTAGGGAGACGCGCAAAGGAGAGAATTATCCGATAAAATGGCCGCCGCTTTGACGGAGTGATGTGGCGGGTGTCGATCAAGAGAACCTGGTGGCGGGCGGCCAAGTGTTGTATTTGCAGTAGGCGATAGAGGTTTTGTAAAGGCATAGGCGGAGGGCCATATTGATGAGTGATTTGGGTCATATTTTCCGCTAAGTCTGCCAGGGTTCGCGAGCGGGATAGTTTTTGGTAAAAGCTGGTGCGCTCGGCTAAATCCGGTAAGTAGGACGTCGGAATGTGAGCAGAAACGGGCAGGTTCGTATTAATATCGTGGCGCAAGGCGGGACCGCCGGTGGTTTGATCAATGGCGTCATTAACCATATCTAAATAGAGTTGGACGCCAACAGCGTTGACGGAGCCAGACTGTTGTTCTCCCAGAAGATTGCCGGCCCCCCTAATTTCCAGATCGCGACGGGCCAGGGACCAACCCGATCCTAGACGTGAAGCTTCGGTGAGAGCGGTTAGGCGCTGGCGTTGAATGGAGGTTAGTTCGGTTTGGTTGTAAAGAAATAGGGCATAGCCCTGCTGCTTCCGGCGACCAATGCGACCGCGGAGCTGATACAGGTCAGACAGACCAAAATGAGTCGCGTGAGTCACGACGAGAGTGTTGGCGTGAGGCAAGTCCAGCCCGTTAGAAATAATGGTGGAACTGATCAAAATATCGACCAGGCGCTGATCAAACCGTTGCATAGTCGTGGCGATTTGCTGGCTGGACATTTGGCCGTGCAGTAAGGCGATGCGGGCAGTCGGTGCCAGGCCGGCGATGCGATGGGCGAGCGCAGCCAGCTGACGCACCTTGGGGGCGACAATATATATTTGTCCTTGGCGTTTAAGCTCGCGATGCAGGGCTTGTTTGATGACAGCATCACTGTCCCGGCCGACCCAGGTAAAGACGTTTTTGCGGCCGGGCGGGGCGGTACTGATAACTGACAGTTGTTTTAGGTTAGACAAGGCCATGGATAAGGTGCGGGGAATGGGTGTAGCGGTGAGAGAAAGGAGGTCTAAGCGGGACCGAAGTTTTTTAAAATGCTCCTTATGGGCAACGCCAAACCGTTGCTCTTCGTCGATGATCACCAAGCCTAAATTATGCCAGGTAGTTTTTTTAGACAGCAGAGCATGGGTGCCGATGACGATACTCACTTCCCCGGCCGCAATTTTATTTCGGACAGCCTGCCGGTCCGCGGTCGTGGAAAAACGTGATAGGGAGGCAATCTGTCTGGCCTGATGAGGCAGACGGCTAATAAATAGGTCATAGTGCTGCTGGACTAAAATGGTGGTGGGGGCTAAGATGGCGACTTGCTGATGATTGTTGGTCGCGTGACAGGCAGCCCGGATGGCCAATTCAGTTTTTCCAAATCCAACATCACCGATAATTAATCGATCCATGGGAGTGGCCGCAGTTAAGTCGCTTTGAATATCTCGCCAAGCCGCGGCTTGGTCAGGCGTTAGCTCGTAGGGAAAAGTATTGGTCAGCCACTCGTCTAAAACTGGGTCTAAGTAGTAGAGAGGACGGGTAGTTTGCTGCCGCAGAGCTTCATTCTTAAGAAGTTCGCGCGCGAATGCCGCGGCATCGCGCTGGGCATGACGGCGGCTCTTAAGCCAAATCTGACCGCCCAAGCGATGAATAATGGGAGTGGTTTCGCCGAGGTAGGGGGAAACTTTATAAGCGTGTTCGACGGGCACAGACAACGTATCGCCGGCAGCGTAACGAAGAATTAAATAGTCTTTAGTGTAATCGTTGATGGTGCGTTTTTTCATCCCCTCGTAAATGCCGATACCGTGATCACTATGCACGGCTGGCTTGTTTTCTTGCAGCTCTGTAAGGAGGGCTAGCCCGCGCGCGGAGGAAATCGGTCGAGGCTGATGAGTGTTGGGGGGTTGGAGAGCGGGTGGAAGAGAGAGGGTCGGAAACGGGAAAGCTGGCGATAACGAATCGTAGGTTACAGTGCTGGTACCAGATAATTGTACATAGGAGGGACGGATAACCGTGGCAAAATCAATTATCTTGTTCAAAGGGTAAAGTTGATCGGGAAAAGCGACCGGCGGGAGATTGAGCATATTCAATGTTTGCCGGCGAGGGCCGGAATCATGCTCGATTTTTTCTAAATTGGGACCGTACAGGGTGACGGTATAATATCCTTGATGCAGCGGATGCTGAATCATTATTTGTTCGCCGCGGATCATAAATGAGCCTGGCTCCACGGTGGATCGATGCCGGCGGTAACCATGCGCTTGCAACTGTTTAATCAATTCCGCTTGAGAAACGCGGGCGTTAACATGCCAAATAAGCTGGTTATGCTGATAGTCAATCGGGCTGGGAAGATTAAGGTCGGCTAAGGATACGGGAATGACAAAGTGATGGTGCGCGGTACCTGCTAATAAATGGTGAACACCTAAGCTTAAGGTGGAGCAAATGTCGCCGGTAATCTCCTGTTCGGTTAATTGGCCGGAAATAAAATGCCATGCCTCATTACCTTTAAGCTGCTGAGTCAAAAAATTTAGATAATTTGTCAGCGCCTGGCCTTGATGAAGCGGCTGGTCAATAAAAAGGATCTTATGTGGTTGATAGAATGTGGCTAGAAATAACGGTAAATGTTCTGAGGGGATGCTGAGAGGAATGATCCCCGGATGAGTTTTTAATAACCGAACAACGCGGTCGCTAAAATTGAGCAGTGGCCGTTCCGGCTTGGCGGAGTCTGATAAGGGGGTTTTTAGTATTATATTCATTGACGTTAAGGTAGAATAAGTGTAGACTAGTTTGTTATTCTATGGTATTTGAAAAAGAACTCAATAGCTTGGGATTAAAAGAAAAGGAGGCAGCGGTTTATTTGTCGTGTTTGCAATTAGGTCCAGCGTCGGTGCAGGCTATTGCCAGGAAATCCCGAGTGGTCAGGGCAACCACTTACGTGGTGCTGGAGTCACTAGCACATCTAGGTTTAGTGACACATTATAAGGTTGGTAAAAAAACATTATTTGCAGCGGAGCCACCAAGACAGTTGACAAGATTGTTGGAAAAGGAGAGAGAAGTAATTGATGAAAAACAGCATAATTTAGAGTTAATTCTGCCTGAATTGCAGGTGCTGATCAAGGCGGCTGGGGGGCGACCATCAGTGCGGTATTTCAGCGGGCTTGACGGGTTGAGGGCTATTAGACAGGAGATGGTGATGTATTGTAAGGCTGGTGATGTTTGGTATAATTACACACCAACCGATCATCTAGAGGCCGTTTTTGGCAGAGGTGCAGAGCTTACATATACTGATCAGCGGGTGGTGAAAGGCATTCGGGCAAAAACATTGTTTTCCACTAAGTCTGATTCTTTGAAGAAAGAATTATTAGAAATGAAAGATAAATATGTAGAGAGGCGGTATTTACCGGCTAAATATTATAATAGCGCTAGCGGCATAACAATTTATCGTGATCGGGTGGCCATCGGTATATTTGTGGGTAAAATCGGAGGAGTGATAATAGATAGTCAGGTCATAGCTGACACAATGCGCAGTTTATTTGAGATGGCTTGGCAAAGTGCAGAAAAGGTTGACAGAGCTTGAATTGATGTTTAAGTTAATAGTACAGAAGTAAGGTGCTTCTGCTCACACAATAGGTGTGTGATTTGCTCTTTAGGAATCACAGGAGGAGGACAATGAAATGGTCCATTAAATCACTCCACTGTGGTCCCGGCCAATGTAGTTGACAGGAGGTTGTTTCGGTGTTCCCAAAGAATAAGGAGAGAACTGGGAAGGGGCTTTCTGTTTGCCGCTTGGGTTCTGGATTGGAATTATCTTGAATACTTTATCCAAATCGTTTCCAGAACCCAAGACGGCTTTTTTCTTGCGCATTGGTAAATTTTTGATAAGCTTTATGGGGTTTGTGTTTGTTCTTTGTTGTTGAAATTGGCCGGGGTACCACCCCGTTGGGTTCGTCAAGAAGTTCTTTACTGCCTAAAAACCATCAGGTTAAAAAGCAGCCTGGAACATTATTGACGAACCCTTTTTCTTTATATTGCGGAGATTAGGTGGTTAGCCGATATAAGCAAAAAGTTGGTTAAGCAGTCTGTGCCGGTTAGCATTATTAATGCAGTCTTTATTCGATGTATAAATTTGCCAGATGGCGCACTTATTAATGGCTGATTTCTTGACGGGAAATGGTAGTTTGTTATGATTTTATGTTCATTGAAATATGTCTTTTTGTCCTGATGATCCCGCTCGGCGCAGTAATATTCCAGAACAACCCCTCCTATAGTTCTGGGTGTTACTCGTCAGTGGGATTGTCCGGATAAACAAAGGTAAAAACCAGTGTCGTAAAGAAGAAACTTTATCTATGATAAGGATATGAAGATAATTTTTGGTTTGGGAAATACCGGGAAAGAATTTGCCGGCACCAGACATAATTTGGGTGCAGCCACTTTAGCGGCTTGGGAGGAACAGGCGACGGAAGATGAATGCCGATTGGCAACGGTAGTGTTTCCGCTAGGATTCATGAACAAATCCGGGCCGGACCTGATGACTGAAATGAAAAGGCAACCGGTGGCGGGTGAATTGTTGTTGATCCATGACGACCTGGAACTGCCTTTGGGCGAATGTAAGGTAGTGAAGTGCGGAAGCGCTAAGGGGCACAAGGGGGTGCGGTCGGTACTGGAGGTTTGGGAGAGCGATGAGGAAGTAACACGGCTACGAATGGGCATTGGCCGACCACCTGTAAATATGGAGGCAAGCGATTTTGTTTTGGCGCGATTTAGCCAGGACGAGAAAGAGGCCGTGGCGGAAATGACCAAGCAGGCGATTTTGCTAATCGATCAGTTTTTATCCCCACACCCAGAAAATGCCGGCCTTTAAAGCCGGTGGTGAATGGTTTTTATAATATCCACTAAATAGCCCTGGCCTAAAGGCCAGGGTGTGGGGGTTTACTCAGCGTCCAGGCCTAAGATAATCAGCAGGTCGGCAGTCGTGGCGGTTTCACCATCCGGAAAGGCGGCGAGAGTCTTAGCGTTCAAGATTTGAGCGACTAGAGCGGCGGCGGCTTGTTGGTCTGGTGATGTGTAATAGACTGTTGTCTGCGGTGCGTTTCTAATGGTCGCGTTACCAACAGCGGTGATTTTATAATCCTCAACTGCGAGTTTATCACCGGTGCGTTTGGCCAAACCGGTTATCGTTGTGCCGTTGCGGATTTCAATGGTTGGTAGAGTAACCGGCTCGGGGCTGACTGCCGGTGAGGGGGTAGGGGAGGCTTCCGGGGAAGGATCGGGTGAAGGCACGGGAACAGGAGGAGAGACAGACAACGCTGCGGGCTCAGATGTTTGATCAAGAATAGTGGAAGATAAGGTTTGTATCTCTGAATAGTCACCGGTGCGAGTACGCAGGATGGAAGCGGGTACACCGCCCAGAATTTCAGTCCCGCCCACTAACACACCCTTGGGACCAGTTGTTAGAACAACCGAATGGACCTGAGCTGGCTCAACAACACGAATGATTTCATATAGGCGTTTCATTTCCCAGAGCTGCATGTCGGTTCGGATTTCATCAGAAACCGAGTTAAGAATGGCGTTGAGTTTAGTGAAGTCGAGTGCCGTTTGAACGGAAAAAACTTTGTCTCGAGCAGCTAATAAGACTTGTTGCTGGCGGGCGGCCCGTTTAAAATCCCCACCCTCGGGACCTTCGATGTAGCGGGCGCGGACATAAGCCAAAGCACGTTCCCCGCTCATTTTTTCCTTGCCGGCGGGGAAAGATATTTTGTGCCAATAGTCATAAAAGGAATTATCGATAGTGATGTTAACGCCGCCAATGGCATCGACAATACTTTTAAAAGCGGTGAAATCCACCCGAGCGTAATAGTGGATGGGCTGGCCGGTAATATTTTCTACCAATTCACTGAGCAAGATCGGGCCGGAATCCATTTTTTGTGATTCGCCATAGGCATGAACGGCATTTATTTTACTGAAGTAATCCCGACCGGGGACCTGGACATAAAGGTCGCGCGGGATCGACAATAGGGCAGCGCGATTGGTAGAAGGGTCAATACTGGCTACCATAACAGTATCAGCCAGTGATTCTCCTTTGTGTCCGTCACCGCCAACAGCGATTAACAGGATATTAACGCGGCCATCACTTTCACCGTAAAGCATTGATCCTTGTTTTAATAAAAGATCTTTTAGCTGGCCGAGTATGGAACGATCGGTAACGGTGATCTTATCCCCTGCGGCGATGATCTTATAGCCAAAAATTCCCATAGCGATGATGATGATAACGGTGAGCAGAACGGAGGTGCGCTTAAGCCAAGAGTGCTTTTTGTGACCGCGCCGGACAAGGTTTTGGCGTTGGTCGGACCGCAAAGCGGTACGACTCTGGTCGGCTGGAACGGCTTTCTGGCCATGGTTTGATAGGTGGGCAGAAGCAGAGGCAGGCTGGTCTAGACCATAGCGACGTCGGATGATGCCGAACGCTCTTTTTCGTGAGTGGGGCGATGTTTGTCTAATCATGGTATAAAGGTGAGGCGATGAGGATTTTTAGGGATTATATCTGACAGCTATCCTAGGCTAAAGATAAGGATTGAGCAAGGTCAGATTAAATATGTATTCACACTACCATTTTTGCGGGTCTAAAGTATACAAGGGGCAATGATTGGGATATAATAAATACTTATAGGTGGTTAACGTACGGTTTTTTTTGAGTCGTGGAGCGAGGATGATATGAGAGATATAATTATCAACAAAATATAAGGATGGCTGAGGAAGAACATAAAATAAACAGCGAAGAAATGAAGCCGCACATTTTATGGGCGGCGGGACGGTTTTTTTGGGAGCTGATAAAAGTCTTTTTATTAGCGATGGTGATTATTGTACCGATTCGCTATTTCTTGGTGCAGCCATTTTTTGTCCGCGGCGCTAGTATGGAGCCTAACTTTTACGATGGCGAATATTTAGTAGTGGATGAACTGTCATATTTCTTACGGGAGGCGCGCCGGGGTGAAGTGATTGTCTTTCGTTTTCCACAAAACCGGTCGCAGTTTTTTATAAAGAGAATAGTTGGGTTGCCGGGCGAAACCGTTAGAATTAATAATGGACGGGTGGAAATAATGAACGATGATTTCCCCTCAGGCGTGGTGCTTGATGAAGCACAATATCTACCGGACGATATGAGGACGGGCGGCCAAATTATGGTGGAGCTTAAGGATCAGGAATATTTTGTACTGGGAGATAACCGTCCGGCCAGCTCCGACTCGCGATCATGGGGCGTGTTAAGTGAAGAGGAGATCGTGGGCCGGGCATGGATACGTGCCTTTCCGGTAGACAGGCTGGGTGTCATTGATTTTGCGAGACCCGGTTTTGTCTCTTTATAAAGACAAGTTGACAAAGGGGGAGATAACGTCTAATTTTTGAGAACTAACTTTTATGGTAGGAAAGACAAAAAAAAAGCAAGCAGCCAAAACGGATGAGGTGGTAAAGATGCAACAAGCACAGCCGATTCAGGCGGCGCGTGGTATGCAAGATATTATGCCGGTGGAACAGAAGTATTGGGAGTATGTCGTCGAAGCGGCGAAAATGGTAGCGCGCGGCTGGGACTTTCAACGGCTCGATACACCATTAGTAGAAGAAACCAGATTGTTTGTCAGGGCGGTGGGGGAAGAAACAGACTTGGTGGGCAAGGAACTGTTTGAATTAAAATCGCGAGGCAAAGGGTCACAGTATAGCTTGAGACCAGAAGGAACAGCGGCGGTAGTGCGGGCTTATATTGAGCACGGGATGAGGAGCTGGCCTAAGCCGGTCAAGCTGTTTTATGTTGGGCCGTTCTTCCGATATGATCGACCGCAGAAGGGGCGATGGCGCCAACATCATCAGTTCGGATTGGAGATTTTTGGGGCTAGTTCGCCTATCAGTGAAGTGGAATTAATGTACATTGAGCATGGGTTCTTGCAGCAGCTGGGTTTGGAAGACTATGTTTTTCACGTCAATAGTCTGGGCGAAGCCGCTGATCGGAAGACGTATCTTAAATTACTAAAAGAACATTATCGTCGAAATCGATCGAAATTATGCCAGAATTGCAAGCAACGTTTAAATACTAACCCCCTGCGCATACTGGACTGCAAGCAGGAAAAATGTCAGCAGCTAGCTAAGACGGCACCAAGTATTATTGATCATCTATCAGAGGAAGCCAGGACACACTTTAATACGGTGACGCATTTATTGGATGGTTTGGAAATACCTTATACAGTAATGCCATCATTGGTCAGAGGATTAGACTACTACACTCATACAGTATGGGAAATTATGCCAAAGAAAGTTGTGAACGAAGCGGGCGAGGTGAGTCAACAAAGCAGTTTGGGCGGCGGCGGTCGATACGACGGACTGGTCAAACAACTGGGCGGTAAAAGAGTAGCAGCACTGGGAGCAGCGCATGGTATTGAGAGGATCATTGACCAGATCAAAGCTGAAAATATTGAGCTGTCATTAACGGACGGTCCGCAGGTATTTATCGCGCAATTGAGCGAGTCGGCTAAGCTAACAGCCTTAAAAGTCATGCGGGGATTGCAGGAAGCCCAGATTAGATTTGCTGAGAGCATTGACCGGGATGGTATGCAGCCGCAGCTAAAGCTAGCTGATCGATTGCATGTCCAATGGGTGGTTGTCGTCGGACAGAAAGAAGCGCTAGACCAGACGGTTATTTTACGAAACTTGGATAGCGGAATGCAAGAAGTAGTCGCGCAAAAAGATTTGGTAAATGAACTGAAGAGACGGCTGAATATTATTGATTAGAGGGAAGAACAATAGAAAAGGGGCTTGGTTTTCACGCTATATGAATTTATACTGTTGAATATGAAGTCTAGCACGGCAGTGGCGAGTGACGATCAAGGCGGGGAATGTATTTTTTGTGCCATCGCCAATGGGAGCACGGAGGCGGAGGTAGTATATGAAAGCGACGAGACAATTTTTTTTCATGACATATCACCCAAGGCTTCGGTGCATGTGGTTGGGATTACGAAA
The DNA here is from genome assembly GCA_964371255.1 of uncultured Candidatus Saccharibacteria bacterium. Lineage (GTDB taxonomy): Bacteria > Patescibacteriota > Andersenbacteria > UBA10190 > UBA10190 > UBA10190. The sequence goes on from CAYJKV010000001.1 coordinate 201,651, forward strand.
ACACACCTAACTTCATTGACGGAAGCTATCGATAAGAACTTTGAGTTAGCCGCACGTCTATTAAGAGACATTACTATTGTGGCAAAGAAGTTGGATTTGGATGAGGGTGGGTACCGGGTAATCACTAATGTCGGAAGTAATGCCGGACAAGAAGTGAAACACTTACATTGGCATATTCTGGGTGGAGAGGGATTGGGGCCGCTGCGTTGCTAAGAACGGCTAATGTTTTAAATTAAAAAATTGTTATGGAAAACGCAAAGAAAAAGGGCAAGATACTGACTGGGCATTATCTGGCCTTCGCCCTTTTTTTAGTTTTGTTGCAGTTAACACCGCAGATAGCGTACCAAGCGTCTTTTGTGGGATGCAGCGGCCTTGATTGCACATTATTGGACTTAGTAGCAGTGCCAATAAATATATTTAATTATTTGTTGTCGGCGGGAGCACTGGTATTATTATTGGTGATCATATGGGCAGGCATCAGAATGGCCATGTACTGGTTTAATGAGCAGCCTGAGCAAGAATTAAATGCAGCTAAGCTAACATTAACTCGCGGTTTAGTCGGTTTTGTTATCATTGTCTCAGCTATTTTAATCATCAATGTTTTGGCAGTAACAATTTTGGGTTTGTACAGAAATGCTGAAATCAAAAGTCTATTGGAGAACTTAATCTATTTTGACTAATCATAGTACCTGAGAGCAGGACTGAGCCGTAATAATGAATGGTGTGACGTCCTTTGGTGTTGGGTGTTCCTAGACCATTGACATTTGCATAATGTGATGGCAGGATAGGAATGAAGGTTAATTCTTATTTATTTGGTGGGAGGTGTAAAAATTGCTTCGGTGATTGCCGGGGTACAACAATATGGTTGAGGTAAAAAAACGTGATAATGAAAGCACGGATAATTTGTTGCGTCGTTTTAGTCGAAAGGTGCAACATAGTGGTGTTTTACTGCAAGCGCGTAAAATTAGATTTCATATTCGTAAGAAAGGAAGACGCAAGATGCGTGAGGATGCTATTCGGCGAGCGGGCCTAAAAGCGGAAAGGGATCGCCTGATTAAACTGGGAGAGATTGATGAGTTTGCGTATCCACAACAAAAACAGCGGTATCCGAGACGTTAAGAGGGTCGCAATGATTACAGCGTAGGCTGGTTTGGCCAGCCCTGGATTTGACAATGGCGGCAAGCGTTCAGACGACAAAAAGTTGGATAAGTAGTAAGGGTATTGATTAACTACACTGAAGGAGTGCTTGGTGTGATGTGTCTTATGGATTTCACGCGCTGCTGATCGTGGAAGTGCGGCAGGAGAGAAAATGATTATTAATTGCGGGTTGTGAGAGGGGTATAGTATAATTGCTTATATTAATAACAGGGAGAGGATAAGCAATAAAGTTTTATATTATGACAGCCCAAGTGCCACCACCTAATTTACCTTTGTCATCAAGCGGTGATAATAAACCTGGTGGAGGGAGAGGCATGGAGCCAGGCAAGTTTGGACCAAAGCCGATGCCGCGGCCTACCGGTACGCCAGTAGTTCCCCAGGCGTCACCTGTACCGAGCAGCCGGCCACCTTTGCCTGCGCAGTTAATAAAAGAACAAGAGAAAAGTGTTCCAAATAATCCACCGGGCGGAGGGGTAGACGCACCGGATCCATTCATGACGGGTGGAACAGGTAAAACTGCTGTGCCGAGCAAACCGTTGGTAGACAGTGGACAGCAAGGGGCCGCAACTACACCAAGCGGAATAAAAGGAATCAGCGGGGCGGCTTGGCAGGGCGGTAACCCGAATATGCCGGATAGTTTTAGTGCCGTACCTCCTAGTATAGACGAAGCAAAACCGATTGCTCCGACTGCGTTTAGAGAACCAGAGATGCCGCGCAAAGGACGAAGGCGAGCGGCGTTAATCGTGGGTATAGTGGTGATTGTTATTATGCTGGCCGCGATTGGGTATGCTGCGGTAAGGTTTTTTATGGTTAATTTAGGGACAGCGGAAAATTCAGAAACAACAACACCTCTAGCAGAAGAGACGGCGGAGGAAACACCGGACACGATACCTAGCGGCGAAGGAGACTTGTTACTGCCGACAGTACCCACCGTTGAGCCCGCAACAACAGCATCACCGGGAGTGACTTTAATGCCAACAACCGGGACAGATGCAGAGGTGCTTGATACAGACCAAGATGGATTAACAGCGGCGGAAGAGAGGTTTTATGGTACGGATGTAAATAAGGCCGACACGGATGAAGACGGTTTTAATGATGGTGAAGAGATTCGCTCGGGCTACGATCCGCTGGGACCCGGAAAATTAGACTCGGACAATGATGGATTTGCGGATCCGGAAGAGAGAGAATTTGGGAGCGATCCTTTCAATCCTGACACCGATGGTGATGGTTACAGCGATGGTGATGAGATACAGAACGGTTATAATCCGCTGATTCCTTCACCGGGCGATAAGTTATAGGCTTGATAAGGCGATGAGCCTTGTTAATGAATAAAACACGGTTCAATTTTAAGTTGTTGGGTTGTTGTTAAAGTTTTGTTTATAGAAGGGGAGAACGCTTATGCCAATAATAATTGCTGAGGATAATTTTATTTTAAGCCAAAGTGAAATTGATGCGATATGGCAAGCAGTACAGCGGGAATGCCGTACTCCGGATGACATAATTAGCTTCAAAAGTGTAGACGAGGCAGAAATTAAGCGGTTGAATAATAAATATCGGCAGACGAATAAAGCGACCAATGTCCTGACTTTTTCGTATGGAGAAGGTGAGCATGATGTAGCTATTTGTTTAACAGTAGCGGAAAGAGAAGCTCGGGATCGCAAAATGGATTTAAAGCCTTATGCGGCTTTATTGGTAACACATGCATTATTACACGCAGCGGGAGTGGATCATGAAGCGTCAGTGGAAAAAGCAGAGACGATGGCAGGTTTGGAGGAAAAGATAGTAAGGGAACAAGGGTGGGGAGCAACGCATTTGTAAGAGGAAGAGGCGAAAAAAGAACATGATTGAAGGACTAACTTTGTGCTACTCTGTCATATATGAGTGATCAAAACAATGGGATGGAAAATTTTCCGACGGGATACCATAAGAGTCACGGGTTTGGCGAAGCGAGCAAGCATGCTTGGAACGGAGTGAAAACCGCCTTTGCCAGCGAGAGGAATTTAAAGTTGCAAATGGTTATTTATGTGATTATTCTGGTCGTGGCTGTTCTGGTCGGATTGTCTTTTTTAGAAATCGCGATGATTATATTGACGGCCACGGTAGTAGTGGCTTTAGAAATGGTTAACACGGCAGTAGAGCATTTTGCTGATGTAGTGGAACCTCAATATAGCAAGGTGGTGGAGCGGATTAAGGACTTTACCGCTGGAGCAGTGCTTATTACGAGCATAGCAGCTGTTATTGTTGGTTTGTTGCTGATTGTTCCCCCGCTACTGTTACGTTTAGTCAATTAGCGTGGTAAATATTGGAAGTAGATTTTATGCTTAGGGTGGATGAGCGTACTGGGAGAAGGCAATTTATTTATTAATTGAATGATAGGATGGCACAAGCGACACATATAACGGGCATTGATCTGGGATCATCGACGGTGCGGGTCGTTGTGGCGAAAGTTGAGAGTGGCAGTGATGTACCGACAATTCTGGGTGTTGGGAAAGCAGCCATGGAAGGAATGCAAAAGGGAGTGGTCAATGATGTGGACGATGCGGTAAAAAGCGTCAGCACCGCCCTGGATATGGCCGAAAGAGTGGCGGGTGTACCGATTGACCGGGCCTATGTGAGTATTAACGGCTCGCATATATCCTCACAAAATTCACGGGGTGTAATCGCCGTGAGCAGGGCGGATGGAGAAATAACTGAAGAAGACGTGGATCGGGTGATTAATGCTGCACAGGCTGTGTCCTTGCCCAGCAATCGGGAGGTCTTACATGTTTTGCCCCAGAATTTTGTGGTAGATGGGCATGAGCACATTAAGGATCCGGTAGGAATGACGGCGGTCAGACTAGAGGTGGAAACGCATATGGTTGATGGCTCCACGCCTTTTATTAAAAACATTACTAAAGTTATTAACCAATCCGGAGTGCATATTGAGGATTTTGTATTTTCACCGCTGGCCGCGGCCACCGCTGTTTTGGATAAGAAACAGAAAGAATTGGGCGTCGTCCTGGTAGACTTGGGGGCAGGGACCAGCAGCCTAATTGTTTATGAAGAGAATATGTTACTGGATACCGCTGTCTTACCACTTGGCTTCGCCCATGTGACCAATGACATCGCGATCGGCCTGAGAACTTCCATTGAAGTAGCGGAAGAGATTAAAAAACAGTACGGGACAGCATTGGCGGAGACGGTAAAAAAATCGGAGTCAATCATGATCGACTCAGACAGTGAACAAGATTCGGTTTCCCGCAAAGAAGTGGCGGACATAATTAGTGCGCGACTGGATGAAATTTACTCGTTTGTCGATAAGGAGCTGAAGAGTATCGGACGATCTGGTTTATTACCGGCGGGTGTCATCTTTACGGGAGGAGGAGCCAGTCTGCCCGGAGTAGTAGAATTGGCAAAAAGTAAACTGCGTTTGCCAGCGAGAGTCGGGATGATCAGACCGTTAGAGGGCTTGAGTGAGCAGGTTGGCGACCCAGCTTACGCGGTAGTGGTTGGATTGGTGTTGTGGGCAATGGAGCAGGAAAAATCAACGCATCGCCGATCAAAATTACACGTACCGGATATGAGGGTGACTGTGAGCCGAGTGCGCAGCTGGTTAAAGTCGTTCATGCCATAGCGCGAAGTTAGAAAAATTTAGTTAAAATAGTTTTATGTACACAATATGTGTGCATATTGTTTATTGACATAGTTTAATGATGCTTTACTCTGTTCTTGATGAGCACGGTTTGCGCAAATATGAAAAATATCAGTGATAGCGACCGGGATATTTGCGATCAGGAAGTTTTTAGGAATTATTAACCAGTCAGTATATTAATAAATTTGACTAAAGATTAGATGCCCTTAAAGAAACCGACAATCGAGAACGTGGCCAACATTAAGGTCGTTGGCGTGGGCGGGTCCGGTAACGCAGCCTTGAACCGCATGATGGAAGCAAAAATCAAAGGCGTAGAGTTTGTGGCAGTTAATACTGACGCGCAGGCTTTGCACTATTCAGGCGCACCGACCAAATTGCATATCGGACAGAACCTAACGAGGGGCCTCGGAGCTGGGATGAATCCATCTATTGGTCAGCAAGCGGCGGAAGAGAGTCGAGAAGAGATACACGAAGTTTTGAAGGGTTCAGATATGGTGTTCGTAACGTGCGGTTTCGGCGGCGGCACCGGCTCCGGGGCAGGACCATTGATCTGTGAAATTGCTAAAGAGACGGGAGCGTTGACGGTAGCAGTGGTAACCAAACCGTTTTCTTTTGAGGGACAGCAGCGGATGACGTTGGCGGAGGAAGCGATCGCTGAACTAAATGACCGAGTGGACGCCTCGGTAATCATTCCCAATGACCGATTGCTGCAGATTATAGACAAAAAGACCAGTTTGCTAGATGCGTTTAAAGTGGTGGATGACGTGCTGCGGCAGGGTGTACAAGGTATTTCGGACTTAATAACACAGCACGGTATGGTTAATGTCGACTTTGCGGATATCAGGGCTATCGTGCAGGATGCAGGATCAGCCTTGATGGGCATCGGCCGAGCGACAGGGGAGAACCGGGCGGTAGAAGCGGCTCGGGCGTCGATAGCCAGTCCAATGATGGATGTAACAATAGATGGGGCGCGAGGGATTGTATTTAATATAACAGCGGGCAATGATTTGCGGATGTTTGAAGTGGAGGAAGCGGCGCGAGTCATAACCGAGAATGCCGATCCGAACGCGAAAGTAATCTTTGGGGCGGTGATTGACTCAGAACAAGTAGAAGAAGGAGAAATCAAGATTACGGTCGTGGCGACCGGGTTTGAAAAGCCAGAGATAGTCAGGCAGCAGCGAGAAAGGTATAGTGGTTCGGTGCAGTTTACGCCACCGGCCGGGATGGGCCAGGCCAGGCCGACTGCGCCTTTGAGCCGTCCAATGGAGCCTTTGCCGCCGCCAGCAACTGAGGCCCATACCATCATCTATCCAAGAGCAGCGGAACCAATGCCGCAGGATCGTCGGGTTGAAGAAGAAGACTTGGATGTTCCGACTTTTATCCGCCGGAAGATGCGGGAGCAAAAGGAATCGAGGAGCCGAGGGGAAGAAGTGTAAGAGAGACTTGCGGACGCAAAGCTTGAGAGTCGCGCCGGGCGCGGCTTTTTGTATTAAAGAAAAAACGTATTGGTAAAACACCAAGAGCCAGCCTTAGTCTTTCAACTTCGATCAGGGCTTCGGACGACAAGTTAGCCGGTAGGCCTGTCTATCGGTAGGCCAAGTTATTGTTTCACTCAAAATGCGCGGCTCCGCAAAATCGCTTTGCGATCAAGAAGCACGTTTATTTTGGCGAAATAATAAAAAACCGCTAAGGCTGAGAGCATTAGCGGTGCAGGTTTTGGAAAGACTCAATGGTTTGCCGTCAAGACCTAAGCAGTTTGCAAGTGAAACAGACGCTTAGCGACAATCTCGTAGTTGATGACGCCAAAGGCAGCACCGAGAAGGCCACCGAAGATTATCACGAGTCCTGCGTCAAGAAATGAGCCGATGTAGGAATGGAGCAGGAGCAAGGATAGCAGGCCGCCGAGTGTTCCGTCGATGGCGCACAGTATGCGTTCGTGGCAGTGGACAAATTTGAAAGTAAGCCAGAGAGGGCGGAGGATACCGAAGAAACAAATGCCAGCCAATAAAACTATAGCTACTGTAGGTATGACCAGAAAAAGTCCCTCTAACAGCCAACGCAGAACGTTAAGGTAGGTTACCGGTTTTTCTTTAAATCCACCCGCTTTCAGCAGGTAGGGACTGAGAGCCATCAGTCTGGTACGCCAGAAAGATGTTTCGACAAAATGCGCACCCAGTGCGGCCAAACCGTATATGATGGTACAACACATTACACCATAAAAGGTGCAAAGAACTGCTGCAGCGAACCACTGCTCTGCATCCCACGAATCGGGTAATATTCTCAAGTGTAGAAGTGGAGAAAAAGTGGCTAAATCTAGCAAAATGCCGAAACATAAAAAGGGGTGGGGTTTCCTGAACCAAGCCCACATTTCGGCAAGCACGCACCCACTAACTCCTAGAAAAGTGTGCCAGCATACTGGTGCTTCCTGATAGGCTTTTCGCCAGGCTTGGGGGATGGCAGCTAGCACATCGCGCAAATCATAACAAAGATACCCAGCGGCCATACCAGCTAAAATGGCTATGCCCCATAAGTGCGGAGAGACCAAGAGAGCCAGACTGACACACAGAATACCTCCCATAAAACAAGCCACTGCAATTTTTTTTGTTTCCATTGACAAACTCCCGGGAAAAGTGAAAAGAGCTGACCGAAAAAGCACTTACATAGAGGTACGCTATTATTTAATAAAAATCAAGAAAGGTTTATGGATGCAGATGACGAGTGCTTTGAGAGGCTTGTCTGAAGCGGAACGGATTATTTATGCTGTGTATGTGCGCAAGTTTTTGTTGTTATTAGTTATCGCGTGGGTGCTAGGGATAGCTGCTGGTGTGGCCGAGGAGGGTAGTTGGTGGTTGATGGCACTCGGAATAGGCATAATCGGAGCAGCTATAAAAAATAAAGAACGATGGACGTTAGTAACGGCCATGATTTTATTGCTCGCGTTAGGATGGGTGGATGGATGGGGACAGGGACATAAATCGGTTGCGGCGTGTGAAAACGTTGAGAATAGGGCCGCTACCGTAGTAAATCGACCAGAAAGTTTGGAGAGACAGGTACGGTTTATCGCACAAATTGATGACTGCCGAATATTGGTGTCAGTGTCGCCGTGGCTCAGCGTCGGTCAAAATGACCAAGTGGTTATTACCGGTGGAAAAAAGCAATCGCTGGAAGAGGTAAAAGAATTCTCGGTCGGGTATGCGAAGTACTTAAGCCGGCGGGGGATCAGTGCGACCTGGTTTTTTCCGGACGTGGAAATTGTGAAAGTGAACAACTTAGGCGGTTGGTGGTCTTGGGGTAACACACAAAATTTGTCCAATACATTTCAGGATCGAATACAGATACTCTTCGTGGAGCCGGACGCGAGTCTGGTGATGGGTATGCTGCTGGCGCAAAAAGGGACAATCCCAAAAGAAATAACGCAGCAATTCCAGGCGACGGGCGTGAGCCACATACTGGCTATCTCCGGCATGAATATCTCGATTATTGCTGGAATTATCTATTTTTTAATCGCGCCGCTGCCGCTACGGAAATGGACGCAAACCGGACTGATGCTGACAGTACTATGGCTATACATAGTTTTTATCGGAGCGCCGGTGTCAGTGGTGCGAGCCGGGTCATTTATAACAGTGGCTATGGTGTTGCTGAGGTTAAGTAAATTAGTCAGTTTGCCTACGGCGTTGATAATAACTGTCGTAGTCACTGCGACAGCGGATCCATTAGTGCTGCTGGACGTGGGTTGGCAGTTATCGGTGGGAGCAGTAGTTGGGATTTTCTTAATATTGTTTGTTACTAAACAAACCCAACCGCGACTCAGTAAAGGTGGGATTGGAATCTGGTTGTATAACCTTGTAATAGTATCGCTAGGCGCGTCACTGGCAACCTGGCCCTTGATTATGTATCACTTTGGAAACGTGTCCTTAGTGAGCTTGCTCGCTAATCTACTAGTAGTACCAGTAGTTTCGTTTATTTTGATTTTGGCGCCCGCCAGCATTGCTCTCTCTTGGGCATGGATGGGGGGAGGATTAATTCTGGGGGCAGTAAATCACTGGTGTATCAGCTGGCTGGTCGATATAACCGGGATGTTGTCGCAATGGCCGGGGATGTATTGGACGGAACTGGGGATACAGGCTTGGCTGGTGTGGGTATATTGGATAGGGTTGATGGGACTAATCCATTTTATATTGCGGCGGCAGAATAGATCATGGCGGGAAGTGTGGGCGTAGTGTGGTATTTTTTGATATAGCGCTATGAAAACGTTATTGATCGGCCTGGCTATATTCACCTTTTTTGCTTGGGAATTACCGTCGGCGGGCACAGAACAAAAGGTGGTGTTTTTAGATGTCGGACAAGGTGATTCGATTTTAATGCAGGATGGCAGTAATCAAATATTACTGGATGGGGGCCCTGGAATGAAGGTGCTGGAGGAACTGGGAAAACAAATGAGTTGGTTCGATAGACGGATTGAGGTGGTAATACTATCACATCCGCAAGAAGATCATATGGAGGGATTGCTGCATGTCATTGACAGATATCAGGTGGGTTTGGTGGTAATACCAAAAGTGGCGACAGATACGTTGATGCAGCAGGAGTGGATAAAAAAGATTGAAGGACACAGGGTGCCATGGCGGTTTGCTTGGGCAGGACAGAGGATCACGGCGGGGGATATTGAGTTAAATATTCTTCATCCGTTTGATGGCGAAGTTGCGGCCAAGAATGTTAATGATGCGTCAGTGGTCGCGCGGGTTGATTTTGGAAAAAAAGATACCGAAGGAAGGAGACTGTCCTTTCTTTTAACGGGGGACGCAGAGAAGAAAGTGGAGAATATGCTGATAGCGCGTACCGACCCTAGTTTACTGGATGTAGATGTGTTAAAGGCTGGTCATCATGGCAGCAAAACTTCGACGATACCGGCGATGGTTAACGTGACGACGCCACAGGCAGCGGTTGTTTCGGTCGGGGCGGACAATAAATTCGGGCATCCGGCAATGGAGGTGTTGGATAGATTAAAGAATATACCGGTTTGGCGGACGGACATAGACGGAGCGGTGGAGTTTTTTTGGAGTAAGGGGGAGTGGAGAGTGAGGACAGGAAATTAATTTTCAATTTCTAATTTTCAATTTTCAAATAATTCTCAAGGCAACAATTTTCAAACGTGAGATTAAAACGCAAAGCGAAAAACAACAGAGAAAAACTAAAAGAAGCCAAACGCTTGCACGGAATAGTGGGTTGAGATATCAACAAGGGGTTCTTTGGGTGTGCGATCTATGGTTTGTCGTTATGACATAAGGAGCACTGCACACTAGGAGTGGGATGAGGAGGCTTGTGTCTCTATGACGTTATTCATCGTGTCCCGCTCTTTTTATTTTCCCATGTCCACACCTGGTGTGGACATGGGGTAGTTGTTAGTAGTGAGGGCCGACGGGTATGCCGGAATGTTTTTCCAAAATTTGGATTCTGGTTTCGTGGTCCGGGATCAGCTGCTCTTTGATTAGCGAGATTTCGTCATGGTTGGCTCCGGCCACATCCTGGTGAATGTTTTCGGCCAAGGCTTTGAACTCATGAATGATTTCTTCCTTCATGGTGTCAATCTTAGCGTCAATTTCAGTGAATCTTTCGTCTATTTTAGTGAACCTTTCATTAACCTCGGTAAATCCTTTTTGTGTGGCGGCGGCGAGTTCGTCTACGGCCAGGCGGATATCCTTTTTTGTGGCTGGGTCGGCCGTGTGATGTTGTTTTGATCGGGGCATGCGATTAGTGTGCCAGTTACAGCAAAAGCAGGCAATGTTTTTGCTGAAGGAAGAATAGATTACAATAATAGTTGAAATGTTTAAGAATTTAAGGTACTGATTACTCATTAATATTTTTAACAACAAATGTGATGATTGAAAGAACATTGGCGATTATAAAACCAGATGGAATACAAAGAGGATTGATGGGAGAAATAGTCGGCCGGTTTGAGAAAGCAGGCTTGAAGATCGTGGGGATGAAATTGGTTTGGCCAGACAAGAAACTGGTCGGAGAACACTATGCTGATGATAAAGAATATTTAACTGGGGTAGGAGAGAGGGCGCTGGCAAATGCCCGGGAAAAAGGGGTTGAGATGAAAAAGACGGCACTAGAAATTGGCCAACGTGTTCGGGAGAGCAATATGAGATACATATCGACAGGTCCCGTACTGGCTTTTGTGCTGGAAGGAAACACAGCAGTGCAGTCGGTGCGGAATATGGTCGGCGGGACGAATCCACTGACGGCGGATATAGGGACGATTCGAGGGGACTTGACTATCGATGATTTTATGCAATCGGATACCGAGAACCGTTCGGTGCGAAATCTTATGCATGCGTCAGGGAATGTGGCGGAAGCGGAACGTGAGATACCCTTATGGTTTATGGAGAGCGAGTTGTATGAGTATCAGACCGTCATGGATAAGGTGCTGCATGATCCGAGCTGGGGAGCGTAGACAATAATTTTCAATTTCCAATTTTTCCCTAAGGGATCCCTTCAGGACAATTTTCAAAGAAAAACCAAGAAGAGAACTTTCAAACACGACCTAGATAACAGAAAGCGCAAAACGAAACACGTATAGCAATAATTTAGCGTAACAACACTTGTGTTAGAGGTGATTGTTTTGTTCGATTGACTAAAAAATCCCGGCTTGCTAGGTTGGGAATGTTAGTTCGTTCAGGGAAGGGTGGTTGGAGGGGTCAGGCACAGCATAGTGGAGGTAGGTAGCTTGTAGCTAGATGTTGTGCCTGGCCCGTTTTTTTATCGTATAATATCGACATGCTTTTTAACTGGCGCGAGAGGGAAGTGCCATGGACGATATACGGCTTAGCGCTGGCACTGGGAGTGTTCATTATCCTGCGTTTGAATTATTCATTTCCACGGTTTTCTGACGGCAGCATCTATTTGTACTTATCATATTTAGTGGGCCAAGGCTTGGTCCCCTATCGGGATTTTTTTTATTCTTCGCCGCCATTAATTCCTTATTTGTTCAGCTTATACGGGTGGATATTTGGATTTAGCTGGCAGGCGTTTGGATACATTCCTCTGTGGTTGTCGTTGGTCGACGCGGTTGTTATTTATTGGTTGATAGTTAAAAACGGTTCGCACCTGGGGGCCTTAGCGGCGGCTGTGTTGTATGGTTTGTCATTCGCGACCTTAGCGACAACTGATTTTAACTCCGATGTACATCTGGTGCTGACACTAATATTACTGGGCGCGGCGGCGGGACAAAAAAGATGGCCGATAATTAGCGGGATATTTTTTGGGCTGGCAGTTTTAGCGAAGTTATACGCGGTAGTGGTGCTGGTGGGCTGGGTGGCCGGCTTACTAGGAGATAAAAGGTGGCGGGAAGCGGGGAAGTTTGTATTAGCCAGTACGTTGGTAGCAGGGGTAGCCGTGGGTTTGATGTGGTGGTGGGTGGGAAATGTCTTTTACGAGCAAATGATTTTGAGTCACATGGGAAAGGTCGAGGGGTTAGCGCGGAAAGAAATATTTATCTTTTTTATACGACACGATTGGGCATTAGTTTTGGCACCAAGCGGATGGCTGCTGGTTAGAAAAAGAATACCGGGATGGATATGGTGGCCAACGATCGCGTTGGTTGGCTGGATGACCTGGTGGTCGGATTTTTATTTTCTTTATTTAAAAGTATTGGTGGCGTGGCTGGCATTATGGTGGGGCTGGATAATCACGCAACTGGATAAGAACATGCGCAAACGGGAGCTGGTGTACGCAGTGCTGGGCGGATTAATAATTGTCTCTACCATTATGATGGCTCGTTATATAGGAGAGCAGGCGGAGGCGGCCGTGATAGCGCCGTTAGATGAGATTGTTGAATATGTCGAGGACCAGACAGCGGAAGGGGAAGAAATTTACGGATCATTCGAAGTGACACCATTAGTGGCACTGGGGGCTAACCGAGCGATATGGCGTCAAGCGGCAGATACAAATATAAAATTCTTTCAAAATGGTTGGTTTAATATGGAGCAGCGGGAACAAGAGATAAAACAAGATCAAGTCAGAGTGATAATAACAAAGGTGCTATTTGTGAATGGAGGCAGAATGGCTGCGGGACCGGAGCAAGTGCTGCCCCGCAGGTTCTTTAATGAGAATTGTCGGCTGGGAAAGAGCTGGCCAGTAGAAAATGATTATACGCATAATGCGGTGGCGGTGTGGGAGTGTGAATATAAGTGAGAAACCTGAAATCTTGAAATCCCTGCCTGCCGGCCTATCTACCGGTAGGCAGGCAGGTGAAACAAATTCAAAATTATAAACTTAATTAATTAGAAACTGCGGCCGCGTTCAAGTCAGGTAAGAACCAAGCAGTCTTCATTGACCAAGGATTTGATGGGTAGATCCTACTGCGCTTAAGCTTTGTGGGGCAGGCAAACCGACTGCTATATCTGCTGGTCGGATATTACCTGCGATTCTTTTGCCAAGAATCATAAGCGGTTATCTTGGATTTGTTGCCGGAGGTCGGCGATATAACTATTGAAGAAATGAAGGTTATGGAAGGTTAGGAGCTTTAAGCCGGTGATCTCTTGAGCCCTGATCAAATGTGCGATGTAACTTCGTTTATAATCCTGGCAAACATAGCAGGGGCACTTGGGGTCTAATGGTTTTTGGTCATTCATGAATACGGCATTTTTCAGATTTAATTTTCCGTTATTCGTAAAGGCCGTCCCATGACGGGCATAGTGGGTGGGAACAATACAGTCGAAGGTATCAATGCCGGCTTTGATAATGGCTGGAATATCTTCGAGGTGGCCGATGCCGAGCAGGTGGCGCGGCTTGTCCGGCGGTAATTCTTGAAGAACGGTCTGGAGAATCTCCGGCATGATAGTTTTGTCGTCACCGTATTCTCCGCCAATGCCAAAACCAGCGAAAGGTAGCGAGCCAATGAATTGGGCGGATTGCTGACGCAAGTCGGCAAACTTGCCGCCTTGCACGATGCCAAAAAGAGCTTGGTTAGACGTTTTGGCCGACAAGCATTGTTTGGCCCAGCGATGGGTGCGTGCCAATGATGCTTTGGTGTATTCCTTATTGGCCACCGGGGAGGTTGCTTCGTCAAAAGTGTAGATGATATCAGCGCCAAGCTTTTGTTGGATGGCGATCGATTCCGGGGGTCCGATAAAAAGCTGGCGACCATCAACGGGAGAGCGAAAAGTGACGCCCTCATCAGTAATTTTTATATTTTTTGGCTGCTGGCCGACGGTAACGGTCTCGTCGATCTTTTGTTTGAGAACTTTACCGACGCCATGGTCACGGCCGAACCCGAGGCTGAATACCTGAAAGCCCCCCGAGTCGGTCATGAGGGGATGACGCCAATTCATAAAATCGTGCAAACCGCCGGCTTGATCGACGAGCTCTTCGCCGGGCTTCAAATGCAGGTGAAAGGTATTCGCAATTAACATTTGGCAGCCGGCTGCCTCGGCTTCCTGACTGGTCAATGTTTTAATGACAGCTTGGGTTGCCACGGGAACGAGGGTCGGAGTGGCTACTTCACCATGAGGTGTTTTTAGAATGCCAAGACGAGCGTCGCTCTGGGTGGATTGTTGGCTGATACTAAATTCAATCATGGGTGCGGAAGGGATGATAAGGTATTAATATAAAGAGGTTTGTTGTAGGTGTATCATAGAGCTCAATAAAGAAAAAGACCCGGTGATAATATTACGATATTACATAATGTCGTAATATTATTTAGGCAGGGAACAAGCGGTTTAATAAAGAAGGAGGTGTTAAATGATGGGCAGATTTGATTATCGAGGATTGTCTGCCGAGAAGCGGCGCGAGTTTTTGGATAGGCTGGCTGATATAGTCGCGCACATTCGAAAAAAGGAAGAAGCACGATTTTTTCTTGAGAGACTTTTAACAGAAAGTGAAGTGGTGATGCTAATGCGCCGGTTGGAAGTGGCCGAACTGCTGCTGGACGGATTAACGTATGAAAAGATCAGGCGTAAATTGGGCGTGGGAACGTCAACGATTTATATCGTTGATAAGTGGCTGACTGAAGCAGCCTATGAATACAGAGAGATACGAGCGTATCAGAGAAGGATAGGCAAAGATGCCAAGCGAGCCAGAGAAAGAGACAGTAAACGCGCAAAGGGGCATGTGGAATCGACGATGCCTGGAACATTAAGGCAGATGATTCGTCATGATGCACGATTTATCCTGTTTCGTTTGCTGTTGGGCAATGTTTAGATCGGAACCGAAGGAGTGTGACGCGGTCAGGAGATTTATATAAGTGGATTGATGGGGGGTGATGATTTACATTACGATATTATGTAATATCGTAATATGTGATTTGGGGGTAATGTGTGGTTTGCGGGTGAATGGGGCGAGAGGCTGGTGAGGAGAGGGGCGGGTGAGGGCAGGGGGACGCAGAAATATTATTAAAAATATTCATTGGTTTATTGATGGGCTGATGGCGAGATGGTTTGCTCGTAGTCGGGAAAGTAGGTACTGATCAGCGAGAGGTTAAACTTGGGCAGAATTGATTGTTTGGATTCGCGTTTGAGGAGAAAGGCGAAGGATTTTTGAATTAGCTCATCGGGTGTAATGGTACCGGCCGTTAATTTTTGCCAGTATTTTTTATCTAAGGTGACGGTGTGCGAGGTGGTGTCGGGGTCGGTGCCTAGATCGACGTGGAATTGCCAACTGTCATTAGTTTTAGCCAGTTCTTCGATGTGTATTTTCTCCATATGGCAGGTTGATAAAGTGGTATTTACGCGGTACAAGTATATCACAGCACCTTTTAATTAAGGGCAAAATGATGCGGGGTGTAGTATAGAGGCAGTACGCAAGGCTGGGGGTCTTGTAGCCCGGGTTCGATTCCCGGCACCCCGACAGAGAGGGTGAAGCAGAAGTGGCTGGCTTCACGAGACATGTGTCGCCCCGCTGTGGCGGGGCGCACTCAATCTCAACCGCGCCCGCGGGGCGCGATTTCCGATATGGTCTCTTAAAGTCCAGCCACTTCTGCTTCGGGGGAATAAAATAAACGTCCATTATAGAATGGTGCGGCTTTTGTCCCTAAATTATATACATCGAATATTTGTTACACTTTAAACAAAATTTCAACTGCCTTCACTGATAAGCCTGTCGTCGTTATTTTTTTGATAAAAGTTGAAATTGAAGTGATTTTGTTTTTGAACGAAAAAGCCTAGATAAAATGTTATTTATTTACTGCAATAAGGATAGAATGATTGTATAATTTATGTTTGAGATTGATGGACAGTATTATGAATGATAAAAATGCTATGCCGATGAATGAGCTGCGCGGTAAGAAGATTTTACTGGTGAATACTGGATCGGTAAAAAAGCGTTTTGTTTTACAAAAGCTAAAAAAGTTAGGCCTGGTGGTAGTAGTGTTGAACAAGGAAAAGAATTGGGCACAAGCTTATATTGATGATTGGATTATCGCCGACACAGGAAATTTCAAAGAGTGTATTCAGGCTGTGCGTGAATACATGAAGAATAATCCGGCAAGTTTGTTTGATGCGGCAATAACTTTTTGGGAAGACGATGTCCTATTAACCAGTAAGATTACAGATTCGTTCAATCTGGTCGGTATACCATATAGGGTTGCACAAAAAGCGCGAAACAAATTTGTGTTTAGGGAATTTTGCGAACTGAACGGCATACGCGCGCCCCAGCACGCTTTGTTAAAATCGACTGAAGATTGCAAACGGGTGACACAGAGTTTCCATTTTCCACTGGTGGTCAAACCAGTATATGGCGCTTCGAGCGCATACGTTGTCAAAGTAGACGATGAAGATGATCTCTATAATACCTTTGAGTACATACGGAAGAATATGTCCACCGAAATTGAATCGGCTTTAGCCAATGGGCGGGATATATTAGTGGAGGAATATATTGACGGCAACGAAGTGGACGTAGATATCCTATTGCAGAACGGAAAAGTGAAGTTTTACTCCATTACTGATAATTTCCAAACAAGGGAACCATTTTTTGTGGAAACGGGAGACGCTATACCTTCCAGCTTGCCGGCTTGGGAGCAGCATAAGTTAGTAGAACTCGCGGAAGAGGTTCTGGAAAAGTTAGCCATCCAGAATGGGTGCATTCATTTTGAAGCCAAAGCCGCGAAAGACGGACCGGTACCGATCGAAGTGAACTTACGGATGGGTGGAGATTATGTTTATTCGTTTATCAAGGGAGTTTGGGGTGTGGACTTAATTGAGAACGCCGTAAAAATTGCCTGTGGGATATATATCAGTCACATACCAAAGCCGGAGAGACCGCTGAAGTTCTTGGCCGGAAAATATTTCTTACCGGATAATTCTGGAATTCTGGCAAAGCTTGATATTAATGAGAAGATGAAAAATGATTATCACTTGGAAGAAGTGAATCTCAACAAGAAGATTGGCGATCCAATTCTAGTGCCACCGGAGGGATATGAGTTTCTCGGGTGGCTGACGGTAGCCGGAGAGAATGCAATTGATACCCAGGACAATATCAGGGACCTGAGTAAAAATGTGACTTTTGAGGTGGCGCGATTTGACCGTGATTCTTTTATTGGTAAAACCTCGCGAAAGAACAGATTTTCAGCGGCTAGGTTGAATAAAGACAGTCTGCTGCGCGCGTTTAAAAAAGAGAATATCAAGCGAATATCGATATCTGATCTGCGCAGTCTGAATATTGGTATAGCTTATAACAGTGATGGGGAAGGGGGTAACCAATCGGCAGAAAAACCAGCCGGAGCGGCTCAGATGATGGAGCAGACATTGAAAGAACTGGGTTATAAGACAAGTGTGTTTGATTACAATGTGCTGGCGGATGTGTTTGAAGCGTTGCGTATCAGTGAGGTTAATCTGGTGATCAATGCCGGAGCGCGGGTGCTGGATTCAGAATATGGAGAAGTGCACGCAGCTGCCTTGTTGGACATGCTGGATATTCCATATACAGGGCCGAACCCGACAACCCTAGGCGTGTGTCGTGACCTAACGCGAATAAAAAAACTGCTGCAGTTTCATAGCATACCGACGCCTAAATGGGATTATGTTTATGAGCTGGATGATGAGATACGGGAAGACTTAAAGTTTCCATTAATTGTTAAACCGATGTATGAGGGGGGGCCGATTAAAATTGGGCAGCAATCGGTAGTAACGGATAAACAGATGCTGCAGGAGGCATTGAATGTATACATCAAAAAATTTAATATACCTGCGATTATTGAAGAATTTATTGACGGCGATGAATACCAGGTGGTGATATTGGGTAATGAAAATAACGTGCGGGCACTGCCGCTATCGCGCTTAATTTTTCAAGAACAACCGGTAGGCGTCTGGCCCATTCATGTCCAGGGAAACGGGGGGATTGAGATAGAAACGAACGATGTCTTAATACAACATCCGCCTAGGAACATTCCTAAAAAACTTGAGTCCCTCATTACCGAAATGGCGCTCGATACATATAATATTTTGGAAGGCTCTGATTTAGGCCAGGTTAAAATCCGGGTAGATAAAGACCTTAATCCTCATATCATTTGCTTTGATCCGCTACCATCTCTGCATCCGCAAGGAGGGGTGGCTGGTGCGGCGGCGGTAAGTGGCATTAGCTATAGCGAGTTGTTAGAAGAGATTGTGCGCATTGCGATTACGCGATACAAAAACGAAGAATGATTATGAAGGAGATAAAGGTGGAGAAGCAGGAGCTTTCGTTTCGGGAGCCATTTGCAATCGCTTACGAAACAGTAGATTACGCCTCCGTAATTCTGTTAGGACTGGAAGACGAGAAGGGGAATGTAGGGCTGGGCAGCGCGGCACCGGACGAGACAGTGACCGGAGAAAATATCGACGAAATAAAAACACTTTTAGAAAAACGCGTGGATTTGGATTTCTTTTGTCATGCTCTTGAGGATCGGGCATGGTATGAAAAAAGAATTCGACAGCAGCTAGATGGCTATCCGTCAGCACAAGCAGCTGTGGAAACAGCTTTGATACATTTGGTAGCGCTACGAGAGGGAGTAAGCCCGCAAAAATATTTTGGAACATGCCGGCCGTCGTGTGCTTTGGTGGTGACGGTGGGAATAAAGCCGTTGCCAGATACGCTAGTTGAAGTTAATAAACGCGTGCAAGACGGGTTTAAATCAATCAAGTTGAAGGTGGGCTTAGATATGGATGGTGATATAGAAAAAATACAGGCAGTGCGTGAGGCCTTACCAGCTAACATCAAGTTAATTATCGATGCTAATCAGGGATATAAGTACGCTGAAGCAAAGCGAGTACTAGAAGCGATTGGCGACTTGAATATTGCGGGAGTGGAGCAGCCTATTTCAGCTAAGCAAAAGGAAGAATTCAAAAGATTGCGGGCAATGGAGCGGCTGCCGCTGATCGCTGACGAGTTGGCCACCAAAGCGGATGAAGCGAAGCTATTAATGAAACAAGATTACGCCGACGGTATTAATATAAAAATGATGAAGTTTGGCGGCCCGAGTTCTTGTCAGGAAATAATTGAATATGCTTTGGAAAGATCAAAGCTGGTTATGCTGGGGTGCATGTACGAGTCGAATGTTTCGATTACAGCCGCGGCCTATCTGGCGCTGGCTTATCCGATACAGTTTGTTGATTTGGATAGCGGACATTTTGATTTTGAAAATGATGGCACGGCAGGAGGCGCAGCGGTAAGCAATGGTATGTTGTATGTTGATGGGATGCCAAGATTGGTCAAAGGAAAATTTTAGGCTATGAAGAAAGTAATAAAAAACATTATCAGGTCGGACAAGTTCAATGAGAAATATTTCAAGACAGGAAATTATGAGAATTATGAGGAAAATGCGCGGTTCTGGACTGGACGGGTGGCAAGACAGATAAAAAGGACGAGCAAAAAGCCGAGGCCGCGGATTCTTGACGTGGGTTGTGCTCATGGATATTTGATGACAGCAGCTCAGAACATTGGCTGTGATGTAGAAGGATTGGAATATTCGGACTATGTAATAAAGGAAGCAATAGAGGGAGTGCGCGGGAAAATTAAGAAGGGCAGTATCCTTAGGGGTGGTTTTAAAAATGATGAATTTGATGTGGTGGCTTGTTTCAATGTTTTAGAATATATACCGGAGGAGAAAATCGAGTTGGCATTAAACAATTTAGTGAAATGGACCAACGACTTAATATTTTTTACGACATGTTTTAAGCATTCGCGCTATTCGTCACAAAAACATAGCCCTGACGAGTTACGAATGACCATAAAAACCGAAAAGGAATGGATAGAGCTTTTTCATGATGTTGGCGCAGCACACCTGGCAACATTTTACGACGGAGGTGGCGGCGATGTATTAATATTCACAAAGAAGCATGGACAAAGAAATTGAGGTGAGCACGACGATAGAAGCAGCGGGCATCAAAGTTATAGTTGATGGTCATGCGATGCTGTTAAAGTATCCTGATCAGGTTTGGCGTTCTTATCCCCAGCCGGCGAAAGAAGTGCTTAGGGATAACGTGGCTTTAAGCAGCACATTATTCGTACCGCAAATAATGGATAGCCAGCGGATAAAATATGATACATCGCGACCAGTGAGTGAGGCTTTCTTATTCAAGAATGGCATCTATGACATGCCAAACTCAGCACTAACGGATGGAGCGTCATCGATTTCTTACATAAAAAAGTTTTTTAACACAGTGGCGGTTTTTAGGAATAATGAGATTCGTCTCCAGCCATGCGATGCTAATCACCGGCAGGCAAATAAAAATATTATGGTGGTTCCTTTCACCTTTGGGAAAGATAGTATGTTGACCGCTGCCCTGGCGCAGGAGATAGGTATCAAGCCATATTTAGTGTATTTTATTGAACCGGCACATTTACACGAGCATAGACATAAGAAAAGATTAAAAAAATCATTCAGCCGAAAAACAGGTCTAATATTAGAAGAGGTGGAGAACGAGCCGGGGAGGATGCGATACGGCAGGTTGTGGGGGAAAGATACTGAATTGGGGTGGGGGTTGCAAACAACCGAATACGCAATGATGTTGTTACCATTCCTTCATTTCTATGATGCGATGTATGTTGGTTTAGGCAATGAACATTCTTGCGGTGAAGCTGGTTTAAACGGAGAGGGGGTACTGACACATTGGACTGGTTACGATCAACATCCAGATTGGACTGCACAACAAAGTTTGTTGGTATCGCTCATGGGGGGAGCACAAAGGAGAGTGGTAAGTTTGGTGGAACCATTGCACGAGATTGCAGAAGTAGCAATTTTGCATAGAAGGTATCCGCAATTTGGCCAGTTTCATACCTCGTGTTTGGCAATAGGGCGAGGGGCGGAGAGAAATCGATGGTGCCAACGATGTGAGAAGTGCGGGGTGATGTATACTTTTTTAAAGGCTTTAAATGTCGATGTGCGTCGGATTGGATTTACCGAAAACTTGTTAGACAAAGAGCACTATGAACTCTTTAAAAACTTGTTTAATGCAACCAACTCCCCTTTATTTTATGCAGTAGATGAAGAAATTTATTTAGCTATGTATATGGCTATGAAGCGGGGTGCAGAGGGGGAAGTACTGCGAGTCTTTGCGAAGAAAGTATTGCCAAGATATAAGAGGTTGGTGAGAAAATACAGCCAGGAATTTTTCAGCGCCCATCCGACTAATAATCTGCCAGATGATATCGGGCGTAAGTTGTTTAGGATATATGATGAGGAGTTGGGTAAAGTTCGTCTTGAAATTGAAGCGTTAGGATAATTGTGAAAAGTCAGGTAACGCACAACGAGATGGTGGCAATGCTCCCTTTGAGGTGGGAGGCGGGTGGGTGGCTAGGGGATATGGAGGATAGGTTTTTCTTGTCTTTTGCTGACGCTTGGCAGCAAATAATGAAACACCTAAGTCCGATAAATAGCACCATATTAGTACCGAACTTTTATTGTCCGGACACTTTAGCTTTGTACGGAAAATACGGCACGCTAGTATTTTATAAGACCAATAATGATTTGACGATAAATATTCAGTCATACACAGAGGCTGTTCGCTTGTACAGCCCGGGAATGATTATTAACTATGGCTATATTTCCTCGCCCGTATGCGATGATCGGGTAAGGCAAATATTAAAAGCGTCCCCGGACATAATTGTGATAGAGGATTGTGCGCATCGGCTTTTGACCAAGGAAGACGTAATATTTGTACATCAGAACCATTTCTATATTGACAGCATAAGGAAACAAACCGGCATGCTGGGCAGTCATGTGATGGACCGGTCGCAATGCTTGAAGAAGGAGAAAATATCAAGAATCAATACGTATAAAATAAAAGTGACCGGGATGAAGTTTTTACAGGAATTAATTAATTTAATGACTTACTGGACCCAGTCCAGAAGGTTGCATTTGATCAGTGATGCTGTTTTTGAAGCGCTGGATGGGATGATTGGAAGTGATGCGAAGCCAACCTTAGGTAATACAGTGTTTCACTCTTTGTGGAATCACCTCGATCTGGTGAAACTAACAGATTATAAAAAACAACTGGCAAGAGGTTATCTGGAAAAATTGAAGTTAGTACAACACAAGAATTTCTATGTGCCGCCTTTGGCTGACAGAAACCTTTCTTATTTTCCGTGTCTGGTTTATGGCGAGGACAATGAACGATTAGTTGAATACTTAGCGGCGAGGAATATTTCGATTGGATCATTGTGGGATTTACCGGTGAAACCGATGGAGGGTCTGAATAAATCTTTGTATGAATCTGTGCTGGTATTGCCCTTAACGTGGAAAACAAAAATAGAGGATGTCGCGCGGGTGGGTAGCGAGATAGAGAAATTCTTTATGAGAAAGAAATAACTGGGACACGGGCGCTAAAAAGCGCAGCAGTTATTTTTTATTACGGTTTTGCTGTTTGATGCACTTGGTGCAAGCCAAAACTTTTTTCCCCAGGAAGGTAGTCTTTTGCAGGTTGGGCTTGAAGAACCGGTTGCCGGTGACGTTGCGGTGGCCGCGCAAAAGAACTCGGGTGTGACCGACTGATTTGCTTTTCTGACAGATTGCACATGATTTAGCCATGGATAATATATAGACGATAATTAAAGGTTTGGCAAGCCGGGAGGCTAAAGAACAACTACCAAGAAAGAGCAATGCAAAATCTTGGAATCTTGGTAAGGTGAGGAGGATGCTAATCGTGATTTGTTGGTTGAAGTGGTTAAGCTAATCAAACTTCACCTTTTGCTTTTTTAGCTTTAATCTAAAGTTATGTTGTTACAAGCGATGGCGATTGATCCGACGCTCAGTATTGGGGCAATGGTGATTGCACTAGCAGTCGCAATTATTTTTCATGAAGTGGCGCACGGAGTGGCGGCGTTGTGGCTGGGTGATCCCACGGCAAAATATGCCGGCAGGCTCACGTTGAATCCCCTCAAGCACATCGACAAGTGGGGTACTATCCTGGTGCCGCTGATGCTTTTATTGTTTGCCCGGATCGCCGGAGGCGGATTTATTTTTGGCTGGGCGAAACCGGTACCCGTTAACTACTATAACTTAAGAAATGGCAAATATGGGCCGATGATGGTCGCTTTGGCCGGGCCCGCAACGAATTTGGCGATCTTGGTTGTAACGGGAATATTAGCCAGAATATCGCCAACTGGGACTTCGCTACCTTATTTATTCGGAGTAGTGGCGGTAGTTAACGGCTGGCTGATGATGTTTAATCTATTGCCGATACCACCGTTGGACGGGTCGAAAGTACTATATGTGCTGTTAGATAAAAGGCCGGATATTATTCAGATTTTAGAACGCAACGGAATGTATATTTTGATATTCTTTATTATTTTTGGCGGTAAAATATTAGAATTGATTTCCATTCCGGCCTTGTTGCTGGTAAACGCAACGGCGGGTACCGCAGTGCTGCAGATAGTATTGCAGAACATTTGACCGGAAATCTAAAAAATAAAAGCCAAATGCCAAGTCTGTTTTGTTGACAGGTAGGGCAGAGATTGTTTATATTTAGGTTTGCATCAAAAGGTGGTGCAAAGGAAGACGCGAGTTTAATTACGTAATAAACTGGTTTTTGTAGTCGCCAGGCGGCGATAATTATTTATTAAGTCACATTGTGCCAACAGCAAACCAACTGATTCGCAAGGGGCGAAAAAGAAAAACAAGGAAATCTAAGACACCGGCTTTACGGAGCGCTTTTAACCTGCTAAGAAATAAGCCTGTTCATAAGGACTCGCCGTTCAAAAGAGGCGTGTGTTTGCAAGTGAAGACGATGACACCGAGCAAGCCAAATTCAGCTTTGCGGAAAGTTGCCCGGGTCCGTTTAACGAATGGGCATGAGGTAACGGCCTATATTCCGGGCGAAGGGCATAATCTGCAGGAACACTCGATAGTATTAGTTAGAGGCGGACGACGTAAGGATTTAGTAGGGGTGCGTTATATTATAGTGCGCGGCATGTTGGATACCTCCGGCGTGGAAGCGCGGAGAAATGCGCGCAGCCGGTATGGAGCTAAGAGACCCAAAGAAGCGTAAAGGCAGAGGGTATTTTAAGAAAGAGAATAAGTTTTAAAGCAAGATATGCCACGAAAGAAAAGAGTATATAAGAATAAGAAATTTTTAAAACCAGACCCCAAGTTCGGTAATTTGATGCTATCAAGGTTTATTAATCAGATTATGCGCCGAGGCAAGAAGTCGATTGCGCAGAAAGTAGTATATGGGGCACTGGATATTGTGTCAGAAAAAACAAAGGATGATCCATTGATGGTGTTTGACGCGGCGATCAGAAACGTAGCGCCCGTGTTAGAGGTAAAGGGCAAGCGAATTGGCGGAGCTAATTATCAGATAGCGCAAGAAGTGAGAGGAGATAGGCGTGAGACCCTAGCGATGCGCTGGCTTAAGGAGGCGGCTCGAACAAGAAGTGGCAAAGCGATGGCGGAAAAGTTGGCGGCGGAGCTGATTGACGCATCGAACAAAGAAGGCGGCGCGATGAAACGACGGGAAGAAGTGCACCGCATGGCAGAAGCAAATCGAGCATTTTCTCACTTTGCCCGATAATAACTTTCAATTCTTCCCTAAGGGATCCCTTCGGGGCAAGGCTCAATTTTCAAATAAATTTCAATAACAAATTTTTAAACGACGTGGCTGACAAAAAACAATTTCCTCAAGTAGCAATCGATAAGGTAAGAAACTTTGGTATTATTGCGCATATTGATGCCGGGAAGACGACCGTGTCGGAACGCGTTTTATTTTATACCGGACTGACGCATAAGATCGGGGAAGTGCATGAGGGAGCAGCGGTTATGGACTGGATGGATCAGGAGAGAGAGCGGGGCATTACTATTACCTCGGCGGCGACGACGGCTTTCTGGAAAGACCACCGCTTAAATCTAATTGATACGCCGGGGCACGTAGATTTTACTATTGAAGTGGAACGCAGCTTGCGGGTGTTGGATGGCGCGGTCGTAGTATTTGACGGAGTAGCCGGAGTAGAACCACAGAGTGAAACTGTCTGGAGACAAGCTGACAAATATAAAGTGCCGCGGATGTGTTTCATTAATAAATTAGACCGCACCGGCGCTGACTTTTGGAAAGCAGTTGCTTCTATCCATGAGCGGCTGACTAAAAATACGGTCGTGATGACGCTGCCGATTGGGACGGAGGAAAAGTTTGATGGATTAGTTGATCTGATAACGGAAAAAGCCTGGTATTTTATGGGTGAGCGAGGCGAGAAGATCGAGACCAAGGAAGTACCAGAAGAGATGAAAGAAGAAGTCAAAATGAGACGTGCCCAGTTAGTGGAGACGGTAGCGGGATTAGATGATGTTTTGTCAGAAAAATTCTTGAATGACCAGAGCATTACAGCTGATGAATTGAATAATGCACTGCGCCGGGCAGTTATTGCGAACGAAATAGTACCGATATTTTGCGGTTCGGCGTTAAAGAATAAGGGTGTGCAGCGAGTACTGGATGCTATTATTGAGTTTTTGCCATCACCGGCAGAGCTGCCGCCGGTAGAAGGAACATTACCTCATGACGAAGATACAAAAGTAGAAAGAAAATTGATTGATAGCGAGCCTTTTACTGCCTTAGCTTTCAAAGTGGCGACTGACCCTTTTGTCGGGCAGATTACGTTCTTCCGGGTTTATGCCGGGAAGTTGAAATCAGGCTCATACGTACTAAACGCTTCGAACGGCAAAAAAGAACGGATTAGCCGAATATTAAGAATGCACGCTAATGACCGGGAAGAAGTGGAAGAAATTGCGGCCGGCGGAATTGGCGCTTTGGTGGGGTTGAAGTACACAACGACGGGCGACACATTATGTGACCCTGAAGAACCGATTGTGCTGGAGAGAATTGTCGGATCGGAACCGGTTATCTCCATTGCGGTTGAACCAAAGACGAAAGCCGACCAGGAGAAGATGGGCATGGCCCTCAAGTCTTTGCAGGACGAAGACCCGACTTTCCGAGTGAAGACAGATCCTGAGACATTGCAAACAATTATGCAGGGCATGGGTGAGTTGCATCTGGAGGTCTTAACCGAACGGATGAAGCGCGAGTTTGGCGTGGAGGTGAATGTGGGACGACCGCAGGTGGCTTATAAAGAAACGATCCGGAAAATTGTGGAAACAGAAGGAAGATATATCAAGCAGAGCGGCGGCCGCGGTCAGTATGGCCACGTTTGGCTGCGTTTGGAACCGATGGAGCGCGGAGCCGGCATAGAGTTTGAGGATGAAGTAAAAGGCGGTGTGATCCCGCGGGAATACGTTCCGGCTATTAGGAAAGGGGTAGAGGAAATGGTACAAAATGGCGTGTTAGCCGGCTACCCGGTGGTTGATGTTAAGGCAGTGGCATATGACGGCAGTTACCACGATGTGGATAGCTCGGAGATCGCTTTTAAGATCGCGTCGGCCATGGCTTTTCGTGAAGGTTTTAAGAAAGCCGACCCAGTGTTGCTGGAACCGATCATGAAGGTGGAAGTGACGACGCCAGAGTCGTACATGGGTGATGTGGTAGGCGACATGAACGCGAGACGCGGACAGGTGGATGGCATTGAAAATCGCGGGACGACAAAAGTAATTGATGCCAAAGTACCATTAGCGGAGATGTTTGGTTATGCTACCAGTCTTCGATCAATGACCCAGGGAAGAGCGGCCTATGTGATGGAATTTGATCACTACGAGGAAGTGCCACGAAATATTCAAACAGAAATCATCGGTACAGCGCAGGATGATAAAGGCAAGGTTAAAAAAGTTGCAGACTAACAGCGAACGAAATAAAGCCGTCGGCGAGGAAAGATTAAACTTAGAGTGTGGTGCGCAGGAGTTATATTCGCTGGGCTTTTGAAGAGGAGAAAAGAATAAGGTATTGAAGGAAATACCTATTTTAGAGTAAGGTTGGGAGATGGTTAATGACGAAAAAATCAAAGGATTATTGCAAGCCTTAAAGCAATTAGGCGGCTATTACATCTGGAACGCCGAGGGGGAAGAGTTTGTGTTGATAAGCAAGAAGGAGTTTGATGCGATCTTGCAGCCGACGACGGAAGTACAGCTGGGTTTCGAGGTCGGGAATGAAACAGAGGATCAGCCGAGCAGCGCGATGGCGTATCTTGATCAGGTAAATCAACAACTGGCTACCCAATATGACACGTCCGATGATGAAATGATGGATTTTGATGAGGTTCAAGAGGGAACGGAAGATCATGGTTTGCGAAAAAGAGTTCGGTTTGAGCCGATCCGAGGTGATTTGCCCCCGGACTTACAGGAATAGTTAGCAGATGGAATTCGGAGTTGCAAATTATCTTTACTTTTAGTAGAGTGTGTGCTACTAAAGAGGAAGCCCACATGGGCCAGCTTATTTTTTGTAATTAATTAAATAGTAATAACTATGGCAGAGAAGTTTGAAAGAACAAAACCGCACGTGAATGTGGGCACCATCGGTCACGTTGATCATGGTAAGACAACACTGACGGCAGCAATTCTAAAAGTAATGGGGATGAAGGGTGGAGCGGACAAGGTGCTGAGTGTAGATGAAATAGACAACGCGCCAGAAGAGCGAGAGCGTGGTATTACAATCTCGACAACTCACTGTGAGTATCAATCGGAGAAGCGTCACTATGCTCACGTCGATTGTCCGGGACATGCGGATTACATCAAGAATATGATTACCGGAGCAGCGCAGATGGATGGGGCAATATTAGTGGTGTCGGCGGCCGATGGACCGATGCCACAAACACGAGAACACGTACTGTTGGCCAGGCAGATCGGAGTGCCACAGTTAGTGGTTTTCCTCAATAAAGTAGACCAAGTTGATGATCCGGAGTTGGTGGATTTGGTAGAAGAGGAAGTCAAAGAAATATTGGCCAAATACGAATATGATCCAGAAAAAACACCAATCGTGCGCGGGTCGGCTTTAAAAGCGCTGGATACTAAGAGCGCAGACGATGAGGATGCCAAACCGATTATTGATCTGATTGAGGCATTAGATACGGCGATACCTGAACCAAAGCGGGAGGTAGACAAGCCGTTGTTAATGCCGATCGAGGACGTATTCAGTATTGAGGGCCGCGGTACGGTGGTGACAGGCAGAATTGAACGAGGCACAGTCAAGCTGAACGACGAGGTTGAAATTGTCGGTATTCGAGACACCCAAAAAACAGTTATAACGGGAATTGAGATGTTTAATAAACAGCTCGACGAAGGCCGTGCTGGTGATAACGCTGGTGTGCTGCTCAGAGGTCTAAAGAAGGAAGATGTCGAGCGTGGGCAGGTGGTAGCTGCTCCCGGCAGCATTACCCCTCATAAAAAGTTTGAGTGCAATGTTTATGTTCTGACCAAAGATGAAGGTGGACGACATACACCATTCTTTAAGGGATACAAGCCACAGTTCTATGTCCGAACAACGGACGTGACAGGTGACGTGGAATTACCGGAAGGCGCGGAAATGGTTATGCCGGGGGATACAGTGAACTTGAAAGTAGCCTTAGGAGCGGCGGTGGCGATGGAAGATGGAATGCGCTTCGCTATCCGAGAAGGCGGCAAGACGGTCGGCGCCGGAGTAGTGACTAAGATCATTGAGTAGGCAGGCATTAATCATTGGATAGACAAGATTGGCTATGGCTAGAAAAAAAGCAGTGGAGAAAAAAGCGACCAGCAAAACTGAAGCACCAGTCGAAGTGGAAGAAACGGCTAGCCCGCGCATCAGGATTAAGCTGAAGGCCTATGACCATAAGCTGATCGATCAATCAGCCCAGCAGATTGTGGAAGCAGTGGAGCGGGATGGCGCGAAGATTGCCGGGCCGGTGCCATTACCGGTTAGCAAAAAGAAGTACACTGTTAACCGTTCGACGTTCGTGCACAAGAAAGCACGTGACCAATACGAGATCAGGATTCACAAACGACTGATTGATATTGTCCAAGCAACGCCGAGAACGGTGGATACGTTGATGAATCTGAATTTGCCGGCCGGAGTGGATGTGTCGATGAAAACGGGATAATCGAGAAATTCGAAATCCCTCCCTAAGGGATCCCTTTGGGAAAAACAAATTTGAAATCCTAAATCAGAAATTCCAAACCAATTAGAAAGTCGCGCGAGGGTGCGGCTTTTTGGCGTAGGTAGAAAATCCAAATTATAAAGTCCAAACGTCCCCTATGGGGTCCCATAGGGACAAATCAAGTCCAAATGACCAATGCCCAATGTCCAATGAATGACCAAATCCTAGGCATACAAATTTTCAATTTTCAAAGGTCAATTTTCAAATAAGACACAATACTCAATTTTCAAAAATTTAAATCATACCGATGAATCAAAGCAAATTGAAATAAGTGCCAAGCAATAAAAAACCGCATACTGTTATGCGGGGTTATGGGGTCAGGAAAATAAGAGTTGAAAAACTTGGTAGACAAGGTAGAGAATCGCAGACCAGATAAAAATTAGCCATGCATAGTAGCATAGACCGATAATATAGACAACGAACTCGAATACGGAATGAGATAGGTTCCAAAAGCTGAACGGTTCGCGAATAATACCTCGATGAATTGGTTCAACGGCTGAGATTCCGAGTCCAGGGTTGCCATGTGGGTAAAAGTCTCCTGCATCGCTTGCATTGAAGCTTTCCGTAACTTTGTTGGTGCGCAAGTCGATTTGGTCATATGAATATGAAAGCGTATACCCTCTCCCCTTGCAATTATCGCAATAATCGCCACTTGAATAAGCATACCATTCTTTTTTACCGTTTCCTTCACAAGCAGTACACGCGACTTTGCTGACGCCTGTACCACGTATGAGGAATTGAGAAAAACCACATTGCAGACACGTATCGCAAGTCAAGGCGATGATGTTGCCGCAGTTTGGGCAAGTGGGTTTTTCGGGCGGCAATGAACCGTAACTAGGATTTCTGGTCATGACTAATCTCCTTAGTCTTTCAATTAAAAGGGAACAAAACACTGCCAACAGCATCATGGGCTTTTTGGACTATTTGTCAATATTTTATGCTAGTCTGCTTGTGTTTAATTCTAAATGCATATTCGCGGTCATTAGTTGAAAGTCTAGCAGGATAATCGCTATTAGCGAGGTTGACAAGGTGTCAGTAAAGGATAAGCATGACGTGTTAGTTAGAGGTATGTTCTTTGTCATTTTCACGGTCCGGTACGTAGTACGGATGAACTTTGTGGCACAAGGAGATAGACGATGGGAGAAGAACTGGTAGACGACGTTGATCAGATAAAGCAACTGATGGTGTCTTGCCGTCGCGCGGGTTGCACCCTAAGTGATATCAAGCGGATGTGTGGGGGAGACATGCTTGCGCGAATTCTCTTGGTTGTCCGAGGACAAGCAGAGGTGATACGGATGACATACGTGATTGACCTCGATGCCGACTCCCTCATCCCCTACGAAAGATGGGAAGTGGAAGAACACCGCAAAGGCGGCCAGTTCATCTGGAACCCCGAAGCGGTCAGGCTGTACTTGTCTTTGAGCCAGATGCGTGACAAAAGCATCAACGGTAACAAGCTGCGCGAAGAGCTGGCTGACTTGCCTGTTTTTAACGCAAACTTGTTAGATTATCTGCTCAGTCATTCCCACCTGATTCCGGAAGAGTGGAAGGTAGATGAAAACGGACATACTTGCTACACCTGTTTTTGGGGAACCATCTTCTTGAGCGCCCCTAATGAACCCTGTGTCCGCTGCCTGTATTTCCATAAGAATCGCTGGCAGACGGCCGTCGTCTGGCTCGATCGTGACTGGTACCACTTTAGGCCGGCTGCTGTCAGGGCAAGTTAGTCCTTATAGCTTGGCCTCTTTGACCTTTTGTTCCTAAGGGTCTTGGTCTTTCGGCCCTTCGACTCGCTTTGCTCGCTTCGGATGGGCCCTTTGTAAAACTAAAGTTTTGCAGAGGGCTTTTTTAAAATATTATCATTAAGCAAGAGCATAGTTATAAATACGAGATAGTCTAGGTGGCGAACAACGGGGCAGAAGGATATTTTACGCTAAGTTGAGGTTAGGCTAAGGTGTTTGGCGGCGCGCGTTATTAGTTTGACGGGCGAAGAGAGCATTTTTTTGACATAATCAATTCTTTTTTCTATATTGTGATATACCTGCCTGATAGGCAGGGAGTTTATCCGATTAAACCTTTGATGTATACAAAGGATTTTTATTGCATAAAACCTAGTTTGTTTTGCAACAGACAAGGGTTGAATGAGCTACCTGGGTCCGCGAAGGCTTGGGGATGGGTTGGAGACAATGTTTTTTATGAAAGCTATAATTGGTCGAAAAATTGGTATGTCACAAACGTTCTCGGAAAACGGAGAGCGGGTTGGTGTGACGCTTATTTTCTGCCAAAACAACAAAATTGCGCTGGTGCGCAATAATGATCGGGACGGGTACGCGGCTGTTCAGCTGGCTCTAACCAAGAAAGTAGAGAAAGGTGAACAGAAACCTACCAACAGTAAAGAGGGGAAGAAAAATGTAGCAGTCGCCCGTGAATTTGCGGTGGGTGCAGACGAAAACGTAAAGTTTGATGTTGGCCAATTTACAGCCGGGGACCTGGTAGAAGTAGTGGGTGTATCTAAGGGTAAGGGTTTTCAGGGCGCGGTCAAACGGCATGGTTTTGCGGGCGGACCGGCTAGTCATGGACACCGTCATGTGCTGCGTGCACCGGGATCAATCGGCTGTCGTTTTCCGCAACATGTTAGAAAAGGCAAGCGAATGGCAGGACGGATGGGCGGCGATCGTGTGACAGTGAAAAACTTGAAGGTAGTTTGGGTAGATAAGGATCAGAGCTTATTAGCCTTGAGCGGAGCAGTGCCCGGGACGCGAGGCAGCGTTGTTGAGATAAGGTCAGTTGAGTAAGGGTTACAGGATATGAAAAAAGCGACTACAACAAAGAAGGCTCGTCAATTAACAGTAGCAAAAATCTCAAAAAATAAGGTGAATATTCAGGACCTAAGCGGGAATAACCTGGGAGAAATGGAAGTGAAAGGGTTAGACGAGGCTAAGGTTTCAACCAGGCTATTAGCACAGATCATTGAGAGCAACCGTAATCGTCAGAGAATTCGGCGGGCGCATACCAAGGGGCGTGGTGAAGTGCGTGGTGGCGGCAAGAAGCCATGGAAACAAAAAGGGACCGGACGAGCGCGACATTCGTCCCGCCGATCGCCAATTTGGGTCGGTGGCGGTATTACTTTTGGCCCGCGAGCGGTTAAACGAGAGAAACTTTTTACACCAAGAGATATGAAGCAAAGTGCCTTGGCGGACGTGTTGGCACGGCACATTGAGGCAGGCAATTTAGTGATAATTCAGACCAACAAAAACATACCGGTAAAAACTAAGGTGTTAGCTGAACAAATTGGACGTACGGAGAGGATTTTGATAATTACCCCTGCTGAAGATGGGCTGCTTCGCCGAGCGGCTGGTAATTTACCATACGTGGCGGTGGAAGCGACAACGCAGGTGACGCTGGAAAATTTAATGCAGGCCAAACGGGTGTGGGTGTTAGCTGAAGCCGTCAATGAACTCGAGAAGAGAGTCGGTAATCGATTGAAGATGACACTGATTAATAACAAAACCAAGACAGTGACGAAGAGAAAGGAGAGCAAATAATATGTCGATATTAAAATTTGCAAAGGAATATGTTGAAGGCAAAGGTAAGACAAAGCAGTCTAAACCTGTAATCAAAAAGGCAACAAAGACCAAGACCAATAAAAGCGTAAAGACTAAAACAAATAAAAAAATATTAAGCAGAAGCGTAGTAAATATTAATTTGGTGCCGGTTGTCTCAGAAAAAGGAGTAATGCAGCAGGAGCATGGTTATGTTGTCTTTCGAGCGGAACAAGGAGCAACGAAGGGGCAAGTGAAAGACGCGGTGCAGGCTCGCTATAACACAGTCGTGATGGCAGTAAGGTCGATGACCGTTATGCCGAAAACCAGACGGCGAGGCGCGACGGTGGGAAAAACCAAGGGTTGGAAGAAGTTCTATGTCAAAGTAAGTGATGTCCAAAAAATCGTAACCGGACCATAAGGAGGAAATATTATGCCAATTAAATTTTATAAAACAAATCGAGGCGCAAGAAAACAGGCATCAATTGTCGATCGCCGCGGGTTGCATAGTGGGCGACCGCACAAACAGTTGATCAAGAGTCGGAAGCGAACCAGCGGACGGGGCAGTCAGGGAAAGATTACTGTGCGCCATCGCGGCGGCGGAGCGAAACGAATGCAGCGGATGATTGACTATGGACAGGCGAAGCAGGGTATCGAGGCGCGGGTGGAGCGAGTGGAATATGATCCTAATCATTCAGCTTGGCTGGCTTTGTTGTTATTCGCTGATGGCGAGAGAAGGTATGTGTTGGCTTGGGCAGGTGCTACCAAGGATGATAGGATCTTGATAAAACAGGATGCGCCAGAGAAACCAGGCAACCGGTTGACGTTGAGTAATGTTACACCAGGAGCAACCGTGTATAACGTGGAGCTTCAGCCGGGCCGGGGAGGAAAACTATTTCGATCAGCTGGTACGTACGCAACGGTGATGGATATCCAAGATAAATTTGGCTTGTTGAAATTACCGTCGGGCGAGTCTAGGTTGGTGCCGGTAGGCGCTTGGGCGAACTTCGGTATGGTAGGAAATCCTGATCACCGTCTGGTGCGGGTTGGATCGGCGGGAAGAATGCGTCGTCGAGGACGTCGTCCACAAGTTAGAGGCAAGGCTATGAATCCGGTTGATCATCCACATGGCGGAGGTGAAGGTTTGCAACCAATCGGCTTGACGCATCCCAAAACAAAATGGGGCAAGCCGGCCCTTGGCGTAAAGACGCGAGCGCGGGGAAAATATTCTAATAAGTTTATTGTCCAACGGAGAAAAAATAAGGCTGAATAATTTGCTACTATGAAAACACGTTTGAATTTAATGATGAATAACCAGCCAAAGTCGAAGATGACGTATTTCTTGACTGGAGGACGTTTATTCATTATTATTGAGTCTTAATTTGTATTATTGAAATATGTCACGTTCACTGAAAAAAGGTGGCCCATGGATTGATCCCAAACTGCTGAAGAAAGTTAAAAACTTGCGAGCAGGAGACAGAATGGTGATTAAAACTTGGTCCAGAGCGTCAACAATTTATCCAGAGATGGTAGGATTTCGGTTTGGTGTCCACAACGGACGTGAGCATGTGATGGTGGTAGTGTCGGAGGATATGGTCGGCCATAAGTTGGGAGAATTTGCACCAACCCGCAAGTTTGTGAGGCATGGTGGGCGTATCCAAAGGGAAGCGGAAGCAGCCTTGGCTCTACAAGCAAGTGCTAAGAATGAGCAAGATAAAGATAAAGAATAATGGAAACAACAGCACATTTAAGCAACGCGCGGATTACACCCCGCAAAGCCCGGGCGATAATAAGCCTGATAAATGGTTTGAGCGTAGACCAAGCTTTAGCGCAGCTTAATTTTGCTGGTGGAAAAGCAGCTAAATTAACACACAAACTTTTGCAGTCGGCCGTGGCTAACGCCGTTAGTAATCATGAAATAGAAGCAGCTAATTTGCGGGTAAAATGGCTATTAGTGAATGAAGGCTTCAAATTCAAGCGGCATCAGCCAGTTAGCCGAGGGTCAGCCCATCCCTTTGTGAAGAGGAATAGTCACTTGACGGTAGTGGTGGAAGAGATTGTGCCGACTTCGAAAAAGGCTAAGAAGAAAGAAGAGATCAAAACTTTGTCAGTCGAGGAATTAGCGAGCAAGTCGAAGGATGAAGGTATTGAGATCAAGGAAAAGAATAAAAAGGAAAGTACTAAGTCGGTTGATGTTGGTACGTCAAAGCAGAATGAGGCTTATCAAATAATGAAGATGCAACAGCAGGGCGGCGATAAGGCGAAGACGCATCGTCGCAAGACGATCTAAGGTGCCTGCCGTATACGAACAGATTTTTAACTTACTGATTGAATAATTATTAATCTATGGGAAGAAAGACAAGTCCAATTATACTGCGAGTCGGTAATATACTGAGGAGTTGGGACGGCAAGTGGTTTTCCGACCGCCGGGTAAAATTCCGGTCTAATTTGTTGGCTGATTTAGTAATTCGAAAGTACTTTGCCAAAACACATCGGACGACATCGATCTCCCGCATAGAAATAGAGCGGAATCAACAGGAAACCGTGTTAACCATCCATACGTCGAGACCGGCAATGGTCATTGGCCGGGGTGGTACCGGTATTGAAAAGATTCAAAAGGATCTCCGCCGGATGTTAAAGATACGCAAGGGGGCTCTTCGGATAAACGTGCAAGAGGTACGCAACCCGGATACGGACGCAGTATCCGTCGCTACTCAAGTCGTGGAACAGCTCGAACGTAGATTTCCATTCCGACGAGTGCTGAAGCAAGCGGTCTCGCGAGCTCGTCAAGCCGGAGCGCTGGGAGTGCGGGTGTTAGTTTCCGGCCGGTTGAACGGCGCCGAAATTGCCAGACGGGAATGGTTAGGTGAAGGTAATGTTCCGCTGCATACGTTTAGAGCGGATATATCGTACGCGAATAAAGTAGCTCATACCACTTACGGAACAATCGGCGTTAAAGTATGGATTAATCGCGGTGAACTGAAAGCCGGTGAGAAAGAAGAGACTGATTTGAAAATAAAGGGCGGACAGGTAAAGAAGGTAACTCATCGAACATCCTTGGCCAAGGCGGCTAAGGCCTCCGCTAAGATTAAAGCCACTAAAGGAGAAAAATAATATGTTACTGCCTAAGAAAGTAAAACATCGTAAGCAAATGAAAGGCGTTGTGAAGGGTGTCAGCACCCGGGCGTCCCAGATTGACTTTGGCAAGTTTGGACTAAAGGCGATGGAAAGCCGCTGGATTACGGCGCGTCAGATTGAGGCCTCCCGTCGCGCGATGACAAGATTTGTAAAGCGGTCTGGTAAAATATGGGTGAGAATTTTTCCTGATAAACCGGTTACCAAAAAAGGAGCGGAGGTACCAATGGGAAATGGCAAAGGATCAGTTGATCGGTTTGTGGCGGTGGTTAAGCGAGGCCGGATTATTTTTGAAATGGATGGTGTGACTGAGGATTTAGCGCGAGAGGCTTTGAGACTAGCCAGCCACAAGCTGCCGATCAAGACCAGGTTTATCAAGAAGGAGATCTAAAGTATGAATACTTCATTAAAAGAATACCGGGAACTGGATCGCGCGGAGCTGCGCCAAAAAATTGATAAATTGCAGGAGCAATATCGAGCAGCCAGAGAAACTGTCCGACTGGGTAAGGAAAAAAATCACGCGAGCCTAAAATATTTGAAGCGAGATATTGCTCGAGCTAAGACTGTATTAAACACGAAAGAGAATAAATAATGTATATGGAAGACTCAAACAAGAAAATTTGGCAAGGAACGATAATCCGCAAGGCAGGTGCGATGACGGTAGTGGTGGAAGTGAAACGGGAATGGCAGCGCCGACCATATGACAAGAAAATTAAGCGCAACAAACGGTTTATGGTACACGACCCAAAAGATATGGCGCAGATCGGCAGTCTGGTAAATTTTACTGAATGCCGGCCCATTTCAAAAAGGAAAAGATGGGTTATCGTAACGGAGAAATAAATAGGTTAACGTTCGAGGAGACTTATGATTCATGAAAGAAGCAAATTAATAGTCGCTGATAACTCTGGCGCAAAATTGCTACAAGTGATTCGAGTGCTGGGCGGAACCAGGCGGCGCTATGCCTATTTAGGCGATGTCGTCGTAACGACAGTGAAGGTGGCCGAACCGCGAGGGATAGTGAAAAAAAGCGATGTAGTACGTGCCGTAATTGTGCGTTTGCGAAAAGAACATCATCGAGCAGATGGTTCATCGATCAGGTTTGACGACAACGCAGCCGTAATTTTGGATAAAGACTCTGATAATATGGTAGGCTCACGTGTTTTTGGCCCGGTGGCCAGAGAGGTTAGAAATGCCGGTTATAAAAAGATCGTGTCGTTAGCCACAGAAGTTTGGTAAGCGTTTCATTGACTAATATTTGAATTACTAAGCGTGTATGAACAAGAAGATAAAACAAAAAATCCGTAAAGGCGACATGGTGCGTGTGTTGACCGGGAAGGACCGCGGAAAATCAGGCAAGGTGATGGCAGTCTTGGCGTCTGAAAATCGTGTGCTAGTCGAAGCAGTGAATATGGTTAAAAAACACGTGAGACCAAAGCGCGCCGGTGAAAAAGGGCAGCGGGTATCAGTGGCGGCGCCAATGGATATTTCGAACGTGCAGCTCATTTGTCCGGCCTGCAAGAAGTCGACGCGTGTGGTAATCCGACGGGAAGGCGAGAGTCGAACTAGGACCTGCCGACACTGTCAGGGAGTGATTGGGTAATCCATTTATTTAAGTGAAGAAGATGAAGAAGGTAAATAAAAAATTAACACCGCGAGAGACTAAGCTCATGAAAGAGCTGAAAATTGAGAATGTCCACGCGATGCCGATTATTAAAACGGTGGTAGTAAACTGTGGGATTGGCAAGCAGCGGGACGATAAAGATTTCATCGAAGGTGTCAAAAGTGAGTTAGCCAAGATTACCGGCCAGAAAGCCCAAGAGAGGAAAGCGCGTAAAGCGGTGGCTGGTTTTAATGTGCGACAAGGTAATCTGGTGGGACTGAGGGTGACACTGCGCGGCCAGAGAATGAATGATTTTATTCAGAAATTCGTGAATGTGACATTGCCACGGGTCAGGGATTTCAGGGGAATCTTGCTCAAATCCTTTGACCGGAATGGGAATTTGAACATAGGCTTACAAGAACAATTGGCTTTCCCAGAAATAAACGCGGATAAAACTGACATCAGTTTTGGTGTGCAGGTGACGTTCGTGACAACCGCTAAAGACCAAGCGGAGGCGGTAGCGTTGTTCAAATCGCATGGTTTTGTTTTCCGGGAAGACACGGCAGATGATTTGACTTAATGAAATTTTTGTTAGATATTAAGGACTTGTTTATATATGGCTAAATTATCGCAAATTGTTAAAAGTCGAAGGAAACCAAAGTGGCGGACACGAATGGTGCGCCGTTGCGCTGAGTGTGGCCGGGGACGGGGTTTTATGCGAGATTTTGGCTTATGCAGGATATGTTTTCGAGAACACGCGGAGAAGGGCGACATCCCGGGGATTAGAAAGTCTTCGTGGTAGTAAATTATTAAGAGATTAACTAAGGTTAAGCAGATTACAAGACGCAGATAAACTATATGGATACCGTAAGCAACATGTTAACATCAATCGTAAACGCTCAGCGCATCGGCCGGGAGCGAGTAGTGGTGCCATACTCAAAATTTTCGAACGAGCTGGCCAAAATGCTTCAGGAAGAAGGTTTAGTGGCGACGTGCCGGGTGCAGGATAGTCCCAAAAAGTCATTGATCATAAAGCTCATGTACGACGATGGAGAACCTAAAATAAAGCGCGTGAAAAAAGTAAGCAAGCTGGGCAGCCGAAAATATATATCGAGGCAGGAGTTGCCGTTTACCGGTAACCAGCCGGGGATAATGATTATTTCCACCTCGCAGGGTTTGATGAACCATAATCAGGCCAGGAAGAAAAAGCTAGGCGGAGAGTTGATAGGCGAAATTTGGTGTAATAACTAATTACTGATATGTCTAGAATAGGAAAAAAACCAATTGTCGTGCCGGAAGGCGTGGATATAAAAATTGACGGTCAAATGGTGACAGTGAAGGGTGCGAGGGGAGAACTGTCATATAAAGTGCATCCGTATATTGGCGTGGAGCTAAAGGATGGTATCCTGACATGCGTTGTGAAAAAGAAGAGCAAGATGACGGCAGCGCTGTGGGGGACAAATCGAGCACGAATTGCCAATATGGTGAAAGGCGTCAGTGAAGGATTTGTGAAAGAGTTGGAAATACAAGGGGTAGGATATAAATCAAGTATTAAAGGGAAAGACTTGGAACTGTTAGTGGGGTATTCACATCCAGTAATAATTGTGGCCCCGCCGGGCATCACGTTATCTGTCGATAAAGAGTTTATAAAAATAGAGGGTCCCGATGCGGTATTGGTCGGACAGGTGGCGGCAGATATCAGGAAAGTACGGAAGCCCGAGCCTTACAAAGGAAAAGGCATTCGCTATAAAGGAGAACACGTTCGACGCAAAGTCGGTAAAGTCGTTGGCGTAACAGAATAAGTATGAGTGATTTACATAAAAGAAGCACACGGCAGGACAGGAAAAGACGCATCCGATCAAAAATGCAGGGGACTTTGGATAGACCGCGAGCCAGCGTTTTCCGCAGTAACCGGGGGATTACGGTGCAGCTGGTTAATGATATGGACGGACAGACGCTATTAGCGGTTGACGCGCGAAAAGTAAAGAAAGAGGGACTCAGTAAAGGAGAGTTGGCAGCGGCGATCGGTCAACAAGTAGCTAAGGAGGCGGCTCAGAAAAAAATAAAGAGAATCGTGTTTGATCGAGGGGGATACAAATATCATGGCCGAATTAAGATAGTCGCAGACGCGATGCGCGAGAGCGGTTTAGAGTTCTAACTTACATTTAGATATGGAAAATAAATTCAATAGTAATCAACGACCGGGCAGCGGCAGCGAGATAGCGCGTGGTGGGCAGCGCGGTGCTCAGGATAATCGTGTGAGACGTACCTTTGCACCGGGTGAAGGCCATCAGCAATATGACTACGAGGTACTTGACGTGGCGCGAGTCGTACGGGTAGTTAAAGGCGGACGGCGCTTTAGCTTCCGGGCCAGTGTCGTGGTGGGTGATCGATCAGGGTCCGTGGGCCTGGGAATGGGGAAGAGTCGGGATGTGCAAAATGCGATTGAGAAAGCGTATGGCAACGGCGCTAAAAACATGCAAAAAGTTCTATTACAAGGCAAGACCATCGTGCACGAAGTAAGAGCGAGATTCAATGGTTCTGAAGTCATGCTGAAGCCGGCGCGGCCTGGTACAGGGGTGATTGCCGGGGGGACGGTACGACTGGTGGCGGATTTATCAGGTATCCATGATCTGGTCTCTAAACGGCTGGGTTCCGCTAATAAAGTAAATACAGCCAGGGCAGCCCTACAAGCAATGTCTAACTTGCGAGCAGTGACAGCCAGAAAAAACCGTCGTCAAAAGGACCAGACAGGGAAACTTGCTTAACAGTGCAATTATGAAATTGGGACTACACAAATTAACAAAGATTAAGAAAGGCAAGAAAAGACGGGGGCGAGGGATTGGCAGTCGAGGCGCCAAGTCAGGCCGCGGTATGAAAGGTCAGAAGTCCAGGGCCGGTTATTCGCGGCGGGCCGGCTTTGAGGGCGGACAAACTCCGTTGTATCAGCGCGTGCCCAAGAAACGCGGATCAAAATCAAGAATATTCAAATTAATGGTCAGAAGCCACGAAGTGATGACAAACGATTTAGACAGGTTTGCCAGCGGGAGCGTGGTGGGCCTGGGGGCGTTACAAAAGATGGGTTTAATAAAAGAGAGCGGCAAAAAAAGACCAGTTAAGTTAGTCAGTGCGGGAGCAGTCAAGAATAAACTGACGGTGCGAGTGCATGCTGCGACCAAGCAAGCCGTAAAACAAGTAGAGGCAGCAGGGGGTAAAGTGGAAATAATAGTCCGGTGAGCGGGGGGGGTAAGTGAGCAAGAGATCGGGCTGGGCTGTGGGGAGAACAAGATGAAGTTGAAACGGTGCCACAGATGCCGATAAACTGAAAACAACTATGTTCAATTGGAAAAAAATATTACAGATATGGAGGGTACCGGAGCTGAGAAATAAATTATTAGTCGTATTGGGCTTATTGATTGTGTTTAGGGTGGCGGCAGTAATTCCGCTGCCAGGTGTACCACGGGAGAGTCTGCAGGCGTTATTTGGCGGTAATCAGCTGTTTGGTTTGCTGGATATATTTTCAGGCGGTGGATTATCCAATCTCTCGATTGTGATGTTGGGAGTGGGGCCATATATCACCGCTTCCATAGTGATGCAGTTATTGACAATGATTGTGCCTCGGCTCGAGGAATTAGCCAAAGAGGAGGGAGATGCCGGACGAAGGAAAATTAACCAATGGACCAGATTACTGACAGTACCACTGGCTGGCATGCAGGCATTTGGCTTTATTAATATTTTGATCCGGCAAGGCGTTGCCGGTGGTGTTGGCTTTAGTTTTACGCCATGGGAAATGACGGTGGCAGTACTAACGGTAATTTTTGGCACGGTGTTCCTGATGTGGCTAGGTGAATTAATCACCGAGCAAGGAGTAGGCAACGGTATTTCTTTAATTATTTTTGTCGGGATTATTGCTCGCTTGCCCCGGGTGACGGCGCAAGCCTTGGCTACTTTTACACCGGACATGTTGATCACCTACGGCTCTTTTTTGATTGTTTCACTGGTGGTGATAGCGGGGGTTGTGGTAATTACCGAAGGACAACGGGCGATCCCGGTTAGTTATGCTAAACGCATCCGCGGATCGCGAGTATTTGGGGGATCGTCTACAC
Source organism: uncultured Candidatus Saccharibacteria bacterium (assembly GCA_964371255.1). GTDB lineage: Bacteria > Patescibacteriota > Andersenbacteria > UBA10190 > UBA10190 > UBA10190. Next base: position 243,300 of record CAYJKV010000001.1, read on the forward strand.
ACTTACCGCTGCGGGTAAACCAGGCTGGGGTGATCCCGATTATTTTTGCTTTGTCGATCATGTTGTTTCCCGGAGTCATCGCGAACTTTTTGGTGGGTGTTAATAACCAGGCAGTGGCCCGCAGCGCCAACTGGGTGGTCAATTTGTTTCAAGACCAGTGGTTCTACGGCATCACCTATTTTGTGTTAGTGGTAGTATTTACTTATTTCTATACGTCGGTCACATTTGATCCGAACAATATTGCCGAGAACCTGCAAAAACAGGGCGGCTTTGTGCCGGGTATCAGACCAGGCAGGCGGACGGCCATTTTCTTGAAGTATGTTATTAACCGCATAACATTAACGGGCGCATTGTTTTTGGGTTTAATTGCGGTACTGCCGCTGGTGACACAAGGTTTATTAGGGGTGGCCACCTTAACGATTGGCGGTACGGCCTTATTGATAGTCGTGTCGGTGGTGCTGGAAACTATGAAGCAGCTGGAGAGTCAGCTAACCATGCGGGAATATGAAGGATTTTTATCATAAAATCTCAATGTCAAAATCCAAATGACAAATGGCAAAGAAAAATTACCCAGGGTCATTTATTTGATGGGACCACCGGGGGGAGGTAAGGGGACACAGGCGCATAGGCTGGCGGAAAAAATCGGGTACAGTCGGTTTAGTACAGGCGACGCTTTTCGTGAAGTGTCTCGGCAGGACAGCGAGCTGGGCAGACGGGTGAAGGAGACAATTGATAATGGTTTTTTGGCGCCGCCGGAAATGGCTGCCGAAATAGTGATTGCGGCAGTTAGAACAAGAATTGAGGCAGGAGAAGGCCTGATATTTGATGGGACACCGAGGACGGTCGAAGAAAGCAAGGTTGTCGATGATTTTTTTGCAGAACAGGGATATGGCAAACCGTTGATAATGTATCTGGCGGTAGATAAGAATGAGATGATAAGGCGCAACAGCATTCGTAAGTTTTGTTTGGGGATAGCGGGTGATTTTCCGGTGGTGACTGATGAGGACAGAGAGAGATGTGAGAAAGCGGGGGGTAAAATTGGTACTAGACCGGACGATGATCCGACAAAGTTTGCTACTCGGTGGGATGAATTTATGACCAGGACTTATCCGGTTGTCGAAGGATATCGGCAAAAAGGAATTGTACATGAGGTTGATGGTATGCCCAGTGTTGAGGAAGTGCATGCACAGATAATGGAAGTCGTTAAATCATATCAGTAGAAACACTAATTTGGGGTATCGTTGGCCATTAGACAAGGGAAAGAGGAAAGAAAAAGGTTAGTGATAAAAAATAATCGTAGAAATCCGTCAGCGGGATTTGGAAAGAACCTTTAAAGTTGATAGTCGCTAGGGAATAATAATTCATATCAGGGGTCTTTGTATGATCAGACTAAAATCACAACAAGATATTGAGAATCTAGCCGAGGGCGGTAAGATTCTAGGCGAAGTGCTGGATGTGCTGGTCGACCAGGTTAAGGCAGGCAAGACATCGCGTGAGTTGGATGCATTGGCGCAGAAGCTGATCGCCGAACGCGGTTGTATACCGTCATTCTTAAATTATGCTCCAGGCGGATACGTGCCATTTCCGGCGGCTTTGTGTGTGTCAGTTAATGATGTAGTGGTGCATGGGTTACCGAACGATGAGCTGCTTGAGCAGGGTGATCTAGTAGGTTTGGATCTCGGGTTAATCTATCGGAATAAATATTTTTTAGATAGCGCACGCTCAGTTGGGGTGGGGATCATTAATAAGTCCACGCAGAAATTATTAAAGGTGACGGAGCGATCTTTAGGCCGGGGGATTGAGATGGCGCAAATAGGCAATAGAATTGGTGATATTTCGCATGCGGTACAAGAATACGCAGAAAGTAATGGGTTTGAAGTGGTGCGGCAATTGGTGGGACATGGCGTAGGCTTTGCCGTGCATGAACCGCCGCAGGTGCCAAATTTCGGTAACCAGGGGGTAGGCGAGAAATTGAAGGAGGGCTTGGTGATAGCGATTGAGCCGATGGTAACGATCGGCGATCCCACAGTGGTAACCGGTGATGATGGGTGGTCGGTACGGGTTAAAACTGGGAACTTGACGGCGCATTTTGAACATACAGTAGCAATCACAAAAGATGGACCGAGGGTGCTGACATAGAGTGATTAAAATGACCAATGACCAAATCCCAATGTCCAATGATCCCTAGGGGATCCCTTCGGGACAAGGCTCGGTTTTCAAATAAACCATCAATTCATCAATTTTCAAACACGATGATAAATTAGCTGGGCTATTTCGCGCCAAATTGGTGGCCCCCTATGGGGTCACACTCATTTGGGCGAAATATAAAAAAACACCGCGGCGTTTAGGCGCGGTGTGAGGGTGGGATGGGAGAAATGGATCACGTGGTGTCAGGAAATGGCAGCGGTTGCTTTGGGGGTATCCAAATTGCGGATGCCGTGCCGGCCATATACCTCACGACGAAGAGATTCGCATTGCTGGTGCATGCGCGCCAATATCATATTGGCGTCTTGACCGCCGAACATGATAGTCTGGATATTTTTAGGTGCCTGCTCGATAACCCAAAGCGCGTGCCGGGCCTGTTCCAGTGTGGAGCAGTTGATCGCGAGGTCGAACTGGCTACGTACCCTGGCAAGTTCGCTAGCGCGGGCCGCGTCCTGCTGCCGTTGTTGTTCCTCTCGTTGTCGAGCTTCGGCGGTCCTCTGCCGTTGTCGTTCCTCTTCCTGCGCACGCAGTAGTTGCTGCCGTTCTTTGATGGCGGCAACAATCAGTGTTGTCCGGCTCATTGAGTCGATGTCTTCCTTCAGGCGCTTGATCTCGATTATCCTTTGCGGCAGAAGCGGAGACAGGTGGTGGTCACGTTCCATTAAAGCCACGATGTTGCCAGCAGTGCCCGCCAATCTTCGAACCTGGTCGGCTTGAGTGCAGGCACTGACAGGCAAGGGGTGACAGACTATATTGTTGGCTTGCGCGAGTTTCTCTTGCGCTGCACTGATGCGAATGTGGATGTCAGTTAGATTGATCGATATTATCGCGTCGTTGATTCGACGGATAAGCTCATAGAGGCGGTTCCTGAAATGAACATCAGCATAACGCTCCCTCTTCAGGTTGATCAGGTCCCTTTTGGCGCAGATGAGGCGTCCAAGGTCCTTTGACGCGAGGACTCCCTCGACCATAGACTGGTACATTGCGAGAGATTGTGACATGACGTTTCTCCTAAATGGAAAGAACTGACCGTTTTTTGATTCACATTTCAGGACAGAAGTAGTTCAGGCCTGAAATGTAAAGGGGAAGACAAAATGACTGCCCCTGACTGGCCTAGCGTGGAATCACCGTTACTTGAGTAGTGAGCGGGCAGCGGTTACCAGTAAAGCAAAAGTGCTGCCGGTAATTATTGCCCATCCCATATCCTCTAACCAACGGCTGGGTTTTTTTTCGTAAAGCCAGTCATTGATTTGGTGGACGAGAAGGATGCTCAAGGCAAACAACGAGGCTCCCATATAACACAGAACGGTGCAAATAAGAGCTCCGTGGTCTATGAATCGTTCTAGGGCGTCCATGCGAGATCTCCTAAAAAGGTGCTTTCTGGATCACAACAAACAGAAAAACCGTGATTTATTAGTGTAGCAGTTCAACGGCTAATTGTCAAGCATGGATTAGGTAGATTCAACCCCGAAGTGCAACAGCCCAGGCTTCGTTAGGGGTTAAGTAGCC
>CAYJKV010000002.1:0-242902 GCA_964371255.1 uncultured Candidatus Saccharibacteria bacterium
ATGACTTCCAGTTTTCGTGCGACAAAAATTCTTCACTGCCATTCTCGGTTGCAATAATTCCGTTCGCCGACATGGCCATAAATAGTGTTACGTTCATAATTCAATTGTATCTAATTTGTGCTAACTTATCACAATTTGTTCAGGGGTGTGGACGCCGTTCGAACCTTTTACCTCACGAACTCCTTCTATATCCCTGTTTTTGAGATAAACCCAGCTTGGCAGCAGTCTATTTCAACGAGTTAAACAGGTCTAGTTTATCCTTTGGAATAGGTTTGTAGGTGAGTCTCAAAAACTTCACTACATTACACGCAAATTCATTTACCTCTGTTTGTGTGTAGGTATGATTTGGGTTCTCCCGATTATATATCTCGGCAAACTTGTTGAAGTACTGCTGGTCGAGAAGTAACTTTCCTTTTTGCAGCATTTATGAGTATTCAACCTGCTTGCCTAACTCAGCCGCATCAAACCTAACACCGACTTCGGGGAAAAGCTGCATAGGAAGACGATAAATCCATTCACGAGGCTGAAGCATGCCGTCGTGAACGGGAATACATACCTCAGGTTTAATTTCCTTCACCCAATCAATGGCCTCGGCAAGTTTCATCCACGGGCCAGCCATAGGCATAGCTAGAATATCAACTGGCACACCAGGTTTTGTGAGCGCATCCCCTGGATAGAAGAACCTGCCTTGCACGAGATAACCTGTGTTCATAACGTTGGGAACCGAGGGATATACGTTAGCGTGCTCGGTCCCGAAGCCAGCAATTTCTATTCCCTTTACATTTTGCTTTTGCTCATGCTCTAGAAGTGTGGCTGAAATATTATTCTCAACTAGGAGCTCTTTTACCCGACTATTTGTAATAACGACTGCTAACGGGTTATTTTTGAGAACCATTTGTAGAGACTCTAAGTGAAAATGGTCGGGGTGTTCATGGGTAATAAGTATTATATCGACGCCATTAACCTCATTCTGCTCTGTAGTCCACGCGCCAGGGTCGGTCATAATAACAACCCCATTGTCTTCAATAAGCAAGCAACAGTGTCCTAGCTTGGTAATCTTCATATCGCTAAGTGTAACAAGATATTACAAAGTTTGTACTAACTTATCACAATTTGTTCCCGGGCAGGGATTCGAACCCCGATTACCAGGTTCAGAGCCTGATGTCCTGCCGTTAGACGACCCGGGAATATATCACTTATAAGTAATTTTACTTTATTACACAACTACACATTTTTATAACCCTTGCCCCTCACTGCGCCAACCGTAGCTTAAGCGAAGGTTGGTAGCTTTAACGAAGTGGGGCTATTAGATTACCCTGCGCCTGTCAAAGGGCGACCCGGGAATACAATCTGACAATACCTATTTTACAGAATCACGCAACACCGGAAGAAAACTCTTCGCTCTGCACCTGATTAGCCGGCAGGATTTTTAGGCCAGCCATCTCAAAGACACAAGTTACCGATCCGCCATTTATCTCCACTACAACCCCTCGGCCATATTTGTCATGTTTAACAAAGTGGCCTTCTTCAAAGTCAATTGTTATGGCCTCCCCCGCCTCTTCGTGGTTGCTTAGATACTGTTCAATTTCCCTCATCTTGTTTTCATTGCTCCGAGTACTGTCTATTTCAATCTGCTCAACCGCAGAACTTAACTTATGCAAAAACCGGGAAATGGATTGCGGCAACATTTGGCCGTGCTGGTATCTGATCCGAGCCCAAGATAATGTTAACCGCTTCATGGCCCGCGTCATACCGACATACAATAGCCGCCGCTCCTCCTCCAGATTGGCGCGTTTGTCTTGGCTATTCGCATGCGGCAACAATCCCTCCTCGCAACCTACTACATAGACGATTGGATATTCCAAACCTTTTGCGCCATGCAACGTCATACAGGTTACCCGGTCATGTTCTTGTTCTAAGGTATCTATGTCTGCCAGCAAAGCGACTTCCTCTAAAAATTGTCCTGGATCACTGAAGGCGGACGCCACGTTGAGCAGCTCTTCCAGGTTTTCCAATCGTTCATCGCCATCAGGCAATTCTTCTGCCATCTTCAGATACCCGCTTTTTTTCAATAACCATTTTAGTAATTCGGCCACTGTTGAAAACGTTTGCCCGGCTGCCGATTGGTAACTACTTATAAAGTTTTGCACAGCTGGCCACCTACCAGCGGCGCTCCCAACCACTTGCTCCAAACTATGGTTTTCCCCCACCCCCTCATCCCAGCGCGATAAGGTTTTCGGCCCCACTCCCCGCCACATAGCAGCCGCAATCCGTTGCACGGCCAGTAATGAATTACGGTTCACCCAGAACTGCAAGAATGCCAAAGCGTCTTTTATCTCACGCCGCTCGTAAAAACGGAAACCCCCGACGATCGTATAAGGCATACCGCTGCGTAAAAATTCTTCCTCAAACGCCCGGGATTGTGCATTCGTCCGATACAAAATCACGCAATCCTTACGCCGGCCGCCATCTTCCACGTATTGCTCTACTTCCTGCCGAATCCACCTAGCTTCTGTTTGGCTGTGATCCAGAGTAACCAGCCTGATTGGTTCGCTTTCCTGTTTCGCCGTCCAGAGCTTTTTGTGTTTTTGCTGGATGTTTTCCGAGATTACTTCATTGGCTGCGGACAAAATCGCCGGACTTGAGCGGTAATTACGGGTTAAATAAAAAACCTGGCAATCCGGATACTTCTTTTCGAACTGTAGAATATGCTCCACATTGGCGCCGCGCCAGGAATATATTGCCTGATAATCGTCGCCCACCACACAAATATTCCGATCCGGTCCAATCAGCAACTCCAGCATGCGATCCTGTGGCGGATTTGTGTCCTGATATTCATCCACTAATAAATATCGCCAGCGCTGCTGGTAAAGCGCTCTTATTTCCTCATGCGCTTCCAATATCTCTATTGGCCGGATAATTAAATCATCAAAATCAAACGCATTATTCTTGCGCAGCAATTGTTCGTATCGGGCAAAGACAGCCGCGGCTGCGTCGCTCACCGGTGAGGGCTGTTCCGCCAGTTGTTTTGGTGTTAAGCGGCTGTTTTTCGCCAATGAGATTTTGTGTTTAAGGGCGGTGGCACTGAACATCTGACGCGATATATTCAGCTCCTTCATGGCCATCTTAATTAATTTTTCACTATCATCGGCATCACAAATAATAAAGCCTGGTGGTCGGTCAGTTAGCCGGCTTTGCTCGCGCAAAATCCGTACACCCAGACTATGAAAAGTACTAATCATGAGTGGATTCGCCAATTTACCATTCATTATTTTATCCACCCGCTCTTTCATTTCCCTCGCCGCCTTATTGGTAAAGGTCACTGCCAATACCTGTGCCGGTTGTGCTTTTTTAGTAGTTAATAAATAAGCGATGCGATAAGTTAACGCTCTCGTTTTCCCGGACCCTGCTCCCGCCAGCACTAAAATTGGACCATCGGTTGCGGTTACGACCTGCTGCTGCTGCTCATTCAGCTCCGCCAATAAATTACTCATATTCGGTATGGTATACTACCTCGTATGGCTGACCAAACAGCATTTATTGATGTGCATAGTGTTCACCTCGACTATGTTTTATCCCGCCCATGGTTTTTCTTCTTTGGCGGAAATAAGTCGACACATGCCGCCTTGAACAACATTACCTTTCAATTACCACAAGCAACCCAGTGTACTCTCTTCGGTCATACCGCTGCCGGCAAATCCTCCCTCCTGCGTCTGCTAACCGGACAACTGGCGCCCAGCCGAGGCCGTATATTAATTAACGGCCGCCGGCCAGACGAAATCAAATCATTATCGGCTGGTTATGTGTCTGCCGAAGAAACCGAAAATAGCCGCGACACCGGCTTTCAGGTATTGCAAGCCTATTCCGCTACGCATCAAGTAGCCGACGCCTCGGAGCGGATCAGGCACGTGTGTGACTATCTGCGGCTAAACGAATTTATTCATCGGCCGGCTGACAGCCTGTCACTTACACAAAAGCTACAGCTCAACCTCGCCCGTGCTGCTATCTCGGATGCCCCACTTATTCTCCTTGATGATGTTACCGACCAACTGGGTGCGAAATATATGCGCCGTCTGCTGGCGGAACTGTTTCTTGGCCGGACTGTCATTATCGCGACGCGTCAGGCTCGTGCCGCAGACACACTACACTTACCGGTGTTATTGCTGCACCACGGCACGCTGGTTCATCAAGGAACGATTGATGCCATTTCGCTTGATTTGTCTTGCCCGCGCGTTGTGGATGTGTGGGTAGAAGGTCTGCGGTATGATTTATTGCGTCAGTTGCGTCGTCATACCGGTGTTCTGGAAGCACGTCTTATCCCCTCACACCAATTCGCCGGACAGCGACTGCGCATCACTTTATTTTCCGCGCGCTATCTGCCGGCTATGTACGACTTGGTTAGCCAGGCTCCCCTTATTAAAGTATTGGAAATACCCCCATCCCTCAATGACATCCTTCCTAGGTTATCGTAACATCTAACAACCATTACAAAATAACGTCTGACGTACTTGAAAATTATAACTTTGGAATTTATTTGGGTTTTGAAAATTGAAGCTTGAAAATTGACTATTATGTCTTCAAGTATCTTTGCAGGGCAATAATACTGCTAAACATCGCCAACCCCACAGCCACCGCTAGTTGCAGCCCTAGAATGCTAGGCCAGTGGCTAACGGTATATGTATAAATATTAAATGGATCTCCCTGTATATGCCCCTCAAAAAAGAAAGTGGTCAGCGTTGGCGCGACCGCTTTGATTATAGGCCAGGCAATCGCGCTCGCGATGACAACCGAGATCACCGCCACTAGCACTGACTCAATCACAAACGGCCCACGAATAAACCACCTTGAAGCACCAACTAAGTGCATAATATCAATCTCTTCACGGAAGCTATAAATTGCTAACCGCACCGTATTAAACATTATTAGAACAACCAAACTGGCAAACACAAAGCTAATCACAATGCCAGTGTTCTTAATTGTTTCAATCAAACTGATTAATCGCTCGATAATTAATCTGGAATCTTCAAAATGTACCTCATCAATTAATTCCGCGAACCTGTCTGTGCCTAAAAATCCGGCAATCGCTTCATAAAACTTAGGTTCTTTGGCCACAATAAACATACTGGATGGCAGCGGATTATCCTCCAATTCCTGCAAAGACTCTTCGATGAAAGGTTTATTAATATTGCGCTGCCTGAATATTTCGAGCGCTTGCTGGCTGTTGATGATCTGCACTCCCTGCACATCGCTTCGGCTCTTGACTGTACTCGCTACCTCGTTAATTTGTTGCTCGGTTATCCCATCTTTGAAAGTCACCGACAAATCAACCTTGCGCTCAATGTCCCTGATCACTTCTAAACCCAAGACATTAGCGAAATAAAGCAATAACACTACCAACAAAGTAATAGTCATAATAACCAGCGTGGCCAAAGTCAGCCAAATATTACGCCATGAATTTTGCAGGGCTGCTTTGCTAACTCGGAAAAAAGATACGCCAATCATAAACATATTTAGAGTTTATAAGTGCCACCCTTTTTATCCGCGACTACCTTGCCTTGGCTTAACGTGACTACCCGCTTTTTTAGCGCGTTCACGATGTCATTATTATGCGTGGCTAATAATACTGTCGTTCCTAGTTTATTTATCTTGATTAATAACTGTACAATATCCCATGAGTGTAAGGCGTCCAGATTACCGGTCGGCTCATCCGCTAGCAATATTTGTGGTTTGTAAGCCAAGGCCCGGGCAATCGCTACCCGTTGCTTTTCGCCGCCGGACAACTCACCTGGATAAGCCGTCGCTTTGTTGGTAAGGTTAACCAGTTTTAATATATGAGGCACTGAGTCGCGTATTTCCTTTGTCCGGGCACCACCAACTTCCATAGCGAAAGCGACATTTTCATAGGTAGATTTCTTCGGCAGTAACTTGAAATCTTGAAACACTACGCCAATTTGCCGCCGCAGATGCGGTACCTGCCATTTTTTAATCTTAGTTATATCCCAACCATCAATAACTATCTTGCCGTTTGTTGGCCGCTCTTCAGCCGAGATCAGTTTCAGCATCGTTGACTTGCCCGCCCCGCTTTGTCCCACGATAGATACAAAATCACCCGTCGGAATCTTGATGCTGATATCATGCAACGCCGCACTTTCCCGGCTATATTGTTTCGATACGTTAGAAAATGTAATCATCTGGTTTTACTTGGCTTATATGAATTACCTCACGCCACTTAATCTTTACTGCTTTACGTCTGCTATTATACCACATGCTCTTATCACGCTAGGATTTAATGTTCTCATTACCTTTAAAATTCCGGCACAAAACCTGTCAAATCCCCATCTAAAACTTGCTGCACATTCGATGTTTCTGCTTTGGTGCGGTGATCTTTAACCATTTTATACGGGTGCAGAACATATGACCTGATCTGATTGCCCCAAGCGGCCTTGACGTAATCCCCTTTCAACTCCTTCACTGCCTCTGCATGCTGCTCCTCAACTAATAGTTGCAGTTTTGATTGCAGCACTGCCAAGGCGTGCGCTTTATTCTGGCCTTGCGACCTTTCGTTTTGGCACTGTACGACAATGCCTGTTGGTAGATGGGTAATTCGTACGGCTGAGCTCGTTTTATTAACATGCTGACCGCCTGCGCCTCCCGCTCGGTAAGTGTCAATCTTTAAATCCGCCGTATCAATGGCTGGCATCTCCTTTGCTTTTAATAGTGGGATAACCTCCACGCGCGCAAAAGAAGTCTGTCGCAGTTTATCCGCGTTAAACGGGGACTGCCGCACTAGCCGATGTACTCCCCTTTCACCCTTTAATAACCCATAAGCATATCGACCATTAACTTCGAATGTGCTGTGTTTAATTCCTGCTTCCTCGCCTGTTGCACGGTCTAATACAAACGTCGGCCATGTTTTATTTTCCGCCCACCGTAAATACATTCTCTCCAACATTTCCGCCCAGTCCATCGCATCCGTTCCCCCTGCTCCCGCCTGGATTGTGATAATCGCCCCCGCTTTGTCATGTAGTCCGTTAAATTGCAATTGTTTCTCTCGGCTCTGCATCTCTGCACTAATTTCCTTTAATTCTTCCTCAGCCCAATTAGCCCATTCCTTTTCTGCTTGATCGTCAGAGGTGTCAGATAAATGCCAATCGGGACTGCTTAAGTCCTTGAGTCTTTCTTTTGTTGTCTTATACCACTGTACGTCGTCGGTTATCTCCGATAATTCTTTTTGTATCTCTTGTAGGGCGGGTGTCCAAGTACTCGTCTGATCTAAATCAGACTCAATCCTCTTGATTCTTTCTTCCTTATTTCGTAACTCAAAGAGAGTCGGCTACTTTTTGCAGCCGTTGTTCGAGTTCAGCAATTTGCGCCTGTATTTCCTGTTTGTTCATAAACAAACCCTATATGATCCTTATCCCAAAATCAACCATCCCTTGGTACGTCTAAATTTGTTGAATTGCTGCATTACCGACTCCTTTACGGAGTCTCATATGTATCTGAACTTATGCATGCCCCGCCTAAAATTTCCAGAAAAGAAAAAAATTTAATTTATTTTGAGCCGAAGACGGGAATCGAACCCATGTCTCTGCTTTACGAAAGCATTGCTTTACCACTAAGCTACATCGGCATATACGTTAAATAAAGCTTGCCACGTGGGCGCTTCAGCGCCTTTATGTGACTACTTCTACCGTGGCCCTTTTATAATATATCCTAGCCAATCAATCAAGAAATATACCCATCGTCTCCTCGCGCTGTTTAGAATTTATAATTTTAAAATTTTAGATTTGTCTTGCCCGCCGACTTGCTGCGCCCATCCGAAGTCCCCTGGCGAAGGAGGGTCCATCATAGCTTTAGCGTAGGATGAAGCATTATGCGAAGGATGGGTTTCGGATTTAAAGTTTTTCGTTATTTTTGATTTGTTTCGGATTTCTTTAGTTTCTCCCTAGGGGACCCCATAGGGGGGATTTCGGATTTAAGCCTTAGGCTCTACCACTTATTCTCTCCGATATTTCCCTACTAATTCCGTCTGATCTATGACATGTCCTTCCATCGCTCTCCCCACTTCTTGTTTAGACGCTCCCTCGCCTAAGGCTAACATCGTATCTAGGGCATATAACTTAAAAAAATATCGATGTTCTCCGCTTGGCGGACACGGGCCGTGGTACTTTAAATTGCCGCTCGTCCCTAAACCGTGTATTCCTGACGGTTCAGCCCCCTCTTCTATCTGTACAATATCGGGTGAAATATTAAACACAATCCAATGGTCCCAGATTCCCGCAGGCGCATCCGGATCATCCATGATTAAAGCTAGGCTTTTCGCGCGCTCTGGCACCCCGCTAATCTGTAGCGATGGATTAATATCATCCCCATCGCACGTATACTTAGCCGGCAACAAGTCATTATGGCTAAAATTACCACTGCTTAAACGCATCTATTTATTTTTTTATTCCTTCGCTCAAAACAGTCCCCTCCTGAGCCAACAACTTGGCTTTGTTTAGTCCGCCTCTGTTATATCCCCCCAGCGCTCCGCTGGACAAAATCACGCGATGACAAGGCACCTCGCTGTCATAGTTCTTATGCAAAACGTTCCCGACCGCTCGATACGCCTTGGGATTTCCCGCTAATGTCGCTACCTCTTTATAAGTTATTGTCCTACCCCGCGGAATTGTTTTAACCACCGCTCTCACCCGTTCCGCGAAACTGTTAATAGCTTTACGCATCACAAAAAGCTCACTCGTCGTTATTGAGGGGCGGCTTCTAATGTCACCCTAGCTGTTTTTTCCTGGCCTTTACTAAGTATTTTAAGACTAAGTTCGTCCCCCACTTTTCTTTTTTGCACCAAGCTAGAAAGTGTTTTGGTCCCTTCAATCTTTTCTCCATCTATCTCCAAAATAATGTCTCCCTCCACAATGCCGGCTTTATCGGCCGGGGATCCTGGCATAACCGCCAATTCCTCCGCTGACGCTCCTCGCACCACTAACGCTCCATTACTGACGGCTAAATTATTCTTTTCAACCAGCGGCGGGGTAATCATAGCGTACCGAATCCCAATATAAGCTCGTTCAATTTTGCCCGTTTGTTTGACAGACTCCAGTGTCTCTTTAGCCACATTAGCTGGTAAGGCGAACCCGATATTTTCGGAGCCTAACGCCACTGCCACATTCACGCCGATCACTTGCCCGCTTAAATTAACCAAGGGACCACCGGAATTTCCCGGATTAATGGCCGCGTCTGTTTGGATAACTTCATCTAACTGCTCGGACTGGCCCATATTATCTCCAGCCGTAATAGATCTGGCTAATCCAGAGATGACGCCGACCGAAACGGTGTTCCGAAACTCCGCTAAAGCGTTGCCGATCGCAATTGCAGTCTGCCCTACCTTCAAGTGATCTGAATCAGCGAATTCTAAGAATGGCAGGTCGCTGCCTTCCACCTTAATAATCGCTAAGTCGTTTACTGTGTCCTTGGCGAGCACCGTCGCATCAAACTTTGTGCCATCGTTGCGAAACACTGTATATTCTGCCTCCTCCTGATCTACTACGTGTCTATTCGTGACAATTAAACCATCGGCCGACACAATAAATCCTGATCCGCCGCCCACTTCCTGTTTCTCTGTCCCGTTCTGTCGGTACTGCGGTACTCGCAGATTAAACGGGGAGAAAAAATTACTTCCGCCAAAGAAATCGTTGAACGGATCAAACGGCACTTCCGGTGAGTCCTGATAATATCTTTCAATAATCGGCACATCCCTAGTTACCACGATGGATACCACCGCCGGATTGGCCTTCTCCACGGCCTTGACCACACTCGATTCCTCGTCGCTGGATGTTCTTAATGATTCATCTGTCGGCTCCTCTTGTTGCACACCAATGTTTGAATTCCAAGATTGGCTGCCTTGGAAAAACTTCGCCGCCTGCGGACTGTTTTGGTAAAGCATAATCATCAGCGCCCCACCAACCGCACCCCCTAATACGCTCCATAAAATATCAGTCCCTTTTTTCATATTTAATAATTTATAAAGAGTTAAGTCTCTACGCAAGCCAATCTTTATTTTATGTTCTTAATGTATTTCAAAATATTCCAGCACGACCGGTGTACATTCGCTTGTGACAAAGAATCAGCCGTCAAAAATTGAATATCAACGGAATCTTCGCCATTTGGCGTCAGTTTACCGCTGATCTTTTCCACCTCGAAAAACATTAAGATTCCATGAGCGTCTTCATTGTTGTATGTAAAATAGGCGTCTTCCACAGAAATCAACTTACCCACTTTTATCATCAACCCCGTTTCTTCTTTGAATTCTCTAATCAATCCCTCGGTAATCGTCTCGTCTAATTCAATACCACCCCCCGGCAGGTCAAACTTATCCAGGGCTGGATGTCGCTTGAATAAAACCTTATGAGCATCTCTTAAAATCCCGTAAGCGCTGGGGCGAAATTTAAAATTTTTAAGTTCTCTTTCATGAATATTATCGAAAAGATCATAGGCTTTTACTTTTTTTGCCGCCGGTTCATTAAATAATTTTTCAGCCATATTTTTAAAGTAGTTAATGATTTTTACTGAGCTTATCACATTATATTTTATCGTATATAGCGCCGGACATTTTCCGAGCCTTATCGCAGCTTCATCACAATAGTCCGGCACTCAACATAATGAAATAAATTAATATAGAAGTCATTTTAAAGCTGTTATGCCTCTACTATATTTCAAGTGTATCACGATTAATTTAGTGTATACGGCCAAGAAATTTGTTTTGACTTCATAGATTTGTCCCCCCTGAGCATCGCAAGTTCCCCCAGTGGCGTCAAGCCATTGAGCGCAAGGTGAGATCGTTCTTCGTCGTACCAGCGTGCGTCAGCACGCTGGTTTCGTTGCCCGTCACGGAGCGTCGTGAAGCGTGCGGTGCATGCCTATGAATATCATAGGCATGCCGCAACATATTGTGTTTAGCCATAACAAAACATTAGTTGTGGTTAGCGCGGGGATACTTGCGAACCGCAATTCTGGCAACGGAAAAGCCCATTTGGACGCCAGAAAAAGAACGGGCACAACGAGATATGGCAGCAATGATGGTCTAGGTATTAAGAGTACGTTCATCCACCCCCGCCCCCAACTGCACCGCCTCCACCGCCTGCTGCACTTCCACCGCCAGCACCGCCTCCCATACCCCCGCCCCCTGAACTTCCTTCCATTCCGCCGCCTCCCGATGGTCCTGAAGGAGCCTCTGGACTGACTGAAGAGGAGCTTGGTCCAGTATCAGGAGGGGATATGTTTGGTTCATAGGTTAAACGTTTAGGCTCACCCGGGGCTGCTTCAGGCGTAGCATATTCTTCGCCAACTGGTTCGTAAGCACCCGTTTCTGGATTAAACTCTGTATCAATTGCATCTTCGTCCACTGCTACATCAGGACGAGCAGCTTCGCCTTGTTGCTCTTGTCCCTGTCTTTTTCTTTTCATCATCTCTTTGAATATTTCCTCCATTTGTTTTTTTTGCTGAGGAGTAGGAGGTTTCTTCTGCCGCTCTGGTTTCTTATCTTTTTTCTCAAAAAGTTTTAATGCAGAGTCAATTACCTTTTCTTTGTAATTCTGTGGCACATCATTACTCTCCCGATACCATTGGAGCTTGTTGATAAGCCCAGCGGCTGATTTTGGATTAACTTTGCCCTCCTTAAAGTCTCGTTCAAGTTTTCGGGCATCTATCATCAGTACGGTCATTTCTGCTATACGCACGTACTGCTTATTTTTTTCGGGCAATTCGTTCCAACCCTTGCTGCCATCTTCGCTACTATAGTGTGCTAGCACGGCCTTAGATAGATCCTGCATTTTATTGAGCCGACCCGTCTCACCCCGCGTGTATGCACTATCTACTATCTCGGATATGTCCTCGCTAAAAGGAAACTGCTCAATAAACTCCTTATACTCTGGTAAATCCGTTTTCCAGTCTTCCAGCATTTGCTGTTGGTTTTGACCGTCTTCAAAATTATCAACTTTCCAAACACCATCAAGCCAATCAGCTCGATTGGCAACTGCCGTACCTACATCGTGCTCTATGGCTATTTCATGTTTTTGAGGCGGCTCAGCTTCGTTAGCCTCCCAGCTACTTGATGCAAAGCCTGATGTTTCGGGAGTATCACGCATTATTTCTTTCTGTTATCAGGTGTCCCCAGAAAATGAAAGTAGCCAAGAAAAGGGTCATCTGCTGAACCAAGCTGCTCGTAATGCCCACGCACTGCTTTCGTAGCAGTGCTGAAATGTCCGTTCTCTACGGTAGTAGGCTGGTCAACGCCTAGACGCCTTAATAAAATCCTCTGAGCTTCTTGGCTGGGTTTATAGTTAGGTAGCACGGTATGGTCTTCTAGGTCATATTCCCGCTGATGCTTGGCAAGCTCTTTAGGTGTTAGATACCGCAATACATCATTACCGTCTACATCAAATATTCTGCCGCCGCCTTTCTTAAATCGTTTATCAAAATACCACAAAGACATCCGGGATATTGGTTCTTTTATTTTCTTAATCTGTTCAGTCAGGCTTCTGAAATAATCGGCGTCTTCGGTTAGCCCAGCATCTTCTATTTGAGTGGTAGCGGTTTCCAAATGTCCGACAAACTCCTCTTTGACTTTTTCATAGCCTTCTCTGGTTGCCTCAAGCGCTTGGTAGCCAACAGGAGGTTCCTGCACCTGTTCGTGTTGAGTTGATTCGAGTTTTTTCTCAAATGGTCCAGACTTTCCCAGAACATCCGATTCAATCTGCTGATGAAGCTTTTCCACCTCTTCATCAAGCGCCTGCTTTTCTGCGTTCAGATTCGGGTCCATAGCAGCCGATGGTGAGCTGCTTAACTGACGGAGTAAGTCCGCCTGTTTCTCTTTGAGTTTCCTAAACTCCGAAAAAGAGGGATGACTCTCAAACTTCTGGTGATATCCCTCAAAAAAGCTGTCCAAGTTTTGGCGAAAATTACCAAACTCATCATTACCTGATGAGCGGTTAATATTGGCTCCTACCATCGCTTGGGCGTACATTGGGGCAGCATCTTTATAGTAGTTCTGAAACAATTTTTCACTTAGCTCATTTACCTTTTTACTAAAATCTTCAGAGTCATTACCCAGCTTATCAAGTTGCGACATGACCTTTTCTACACGAAATTCAGCTTGTTCTCGATTGCCATATTGCGCCTCAAAAACAGACATAACAATCTCCCGCATTTCTGGGTTCTCTTTCAGCACATCGCCTGTGTGAACATACTCCCACATAATTTCCTGCGCCCGCTGGTCGAAAAACGGCTTGTGTAAAGTCCGAGCCACAGCTTCCATATCCCTATTTATTGCTTCGGCACTGGATTGAATCTCTTTTTTCTGATCTTGTCCTAATCCTTCCATCATTTGTCTCTGTCGATCCCCTAAGTTACGGATCACATTTTGTTGTTGTTCGGTTGCGTTTTGAAAAAACTCTGCTTGCTTGTCCGCCAAGTCTTCTACTGATTTTCGCTGGTCCTCAGGAAAACTGGCTAAAATATCCTCTGGTTTTTCCTCATTTACAATTTTACCTGTTTGTTCGGCAGAGGACCGAAAAGGCAAGCCGTCTGAGGCAGCCGCACCATCATTATTAGTGGGCTGTTTAGGTTCTTCGTCAGGTGGAAGCGAAAAGCGATTCTCAAAGGGGTTAGGCATAGTAATTCATTCAAGCGTATCACGGACACTGCCAGCTTCTCAACTTATTCTTTGCTCTGATGCTACAGTTTTTGAGATGCAATTCCTGCCGTGAGTAGTGAGGGTCAAGGTGAGGGCAAGGTGACAGGTATTTATATGTATTTATCAGCTCTACTTCGCCGTACGGCATTCCATTAGCTTATTTGGTAAGCTCAACCTGTCGTTTCGCTCGCCTTCCGGCTAAATCGGTTATGAATACATTAACTAAAAATCTTCGCGGTTGTCTTTTTCTTTTGTGCCGAATTCGCCAATTCACGTGGCGAACTGAGGCTACCTTGCGGTGAGGGAGCAGGAAAATTACGAAGTAATTTTCCGATGAGGGAGAGGATTCCTTCTCTCTCATAGTCAGAGCGGGTGGCCGTACTTTGCTCGAACCTGCCGCTACCACTTTGGTTTTTTCTTAACTTATACAGTCTTATTACTCCTGATCTTATTTTAAAACTTAATTTGTTAAAAGTCAGAATGGATATTCCGAGTTTTAAAAAGCTTTACAGTAACTCAAAGTGAATCCCTAATACACCATATTTTAGTTCTTCTTCCGAGTAATAATTCCTCATTTGATTTATCATTGACTCCAAATCCAGAACTTTTTCCCACCCGCAAGCTATTAGGTCAAGAGATCTTAATAAATCTCCAAAACTATTAAAACGAGAAAGTCCGATTACTTTTACCTTTAGCGTATTGCTTGGATTGTCTATCTCTGAAAAAACAATAGTATCACCTAAATTTATTGACTGTCTTTTTTCATCAAATAATCTCAGTTCTATCTTCTTCGTTCCCTCCTTGGTCTTTTTAAAAGGTTCAAGCTTCAATTTCATCTTAATTACTTTTGAATCAGTCATAATTGTCAATTTATGTAATTTCCTAGTAACTTTCTATCCATTTATAGCGACTTCTGTCACATCTGGAGCGGGTAACGGGAATCGAACCCGTATCTCAGCCTTGGGAAGGCTGCGTTCTGCCACTG
Organism: uncultured Candidatus Saccharibacteria bacterium; assembly: GCA_964371255.1. Taxonomy (GTDB): domain Bacteria; phylum Patescibacteriota; class Andersenbacteria; order UBA10190; family UBA10190; genus UBA10190. The sequence continues at coordinate 14,673 of CAYJKV010000002.1, forward strand.
AACCATACCCGCTTTACCCTACCGTTCTTTGTAATGTCTTTACCTTTATCTGTCCACAATCAGTTTTGCAACGAGAAATAACTGAACGTTTCTGTCTTTTCTTCGTTGTAGCCGCGTAGAATTACAGAGCAATCACACTGCACAAGCTGGATCATTAGTGATTGAAGTGTTAAACGCGTTGTTTGAAAATTAAATACTTGATCCTTCTTTGAAAATTGACCTTTGAAAATTGAAAATTCAACCTTGGCTTGGTCCTTGGGGTTTAAGGTTTGATTGAGATTTGGGCATTGGTCATTGGGATTTAGTCTACTCCTTACTTTTGTTTCACTTCGGCGGTCTCTTTATCCCATACCAGCCCCCGTGGCAGTACCCATATTTTTCTCTCTTGGGCTAGTTGGGAAAACATTTCCTCCAGACTGGCACTTTTTTTTCTTTGCCGTAACACCTCTTGCTTGAGCAGTGGCAATATAACCAGCTTGTCATAATCGTCCAACGACAAACCAGTTGCCTCCACAATCTTTGCTTCGTCCTTCGCCTGCAATACTTCTTCTCGATAACGTCTGGCGTTACCTAAGGTGATCGGTGAATCCCCTAGCGCTTTATCGACTAAGTGTTGTCGCGCTAAAGTAGTTAATGCCTCCTCGGGTGTCGGCGCGTTTTGTCCCGTCTCCCTGGCAAATACGCCACGGGCGCGATAATGTTTATGCCAACCGCTGGTGGTCACACAGCCTCTCGTTGAACAAATTACAGGCCATAAACCTGACTCGCTCAAGCTGTGCTGATAAATATTGCGATTCACCATTATTGAGATCCATAGTATCGTCCACAACAACACTGGACTCAACAAAATTATAATAAAAATTCCTACCACTTTTCTTTTGGACAAAGCCATACCTTTATCTTAACGGCTTTGCCTTCTTTTCCACAAATCCAGCTATTTTATTGGTTTAGTGAAAAAAGCGTCCCACCACCTCTTTGGGATGGATCGGTTATCTATTGCCTCGCCTTCCTCACTTTCATCCCGCACCGCTTCGGTTTCCGGTATTAACACCACCTTTTCTCCCGCAGCGCGGTAATTGAGTTTTTCTCGGGCCATCAACTCGGCAAAATCATCCGTTTTAAAATATTGGTTGAGGTTTTCCATCTGGATTAAGTTCTTCTCCAATTTATTTGCTTCACTTTCTAGGCGAACGATTTCTCTTTGCACGGACAAGCGTCGGTTCATTTCCTGGACCAGAGAAAAAATAATTAAGACAGCCACAATACCGGCGGCGGCTAATCCCAGTTTTAGCCACCCGGCTTTCATTGTGGTTTAGGGCTAACGCTTAATTCCAGGCTTTCCTCTCTGTTGCCCCGATTTACGGTCAAAGACCTGATTGGTTGTTCGGCCATCAGACCCACCACGCTTCTATCCCAGCTCAATTGATGACCGTTGATCCCAGTAATAACATCTTGCGTTTTTAGTCCTGCTAACGCGGCTGGCGTATCTGCTTCCACGCCTGTCACTTGCGCGACAAATTTCCTGCCGGTTGTCCCTCCGGTTTCTAAGCCATAGTGTAATGTGACCCCAAAATCCCGCAACGGATCTGTCTCTCTTTGGCCTTGCGCCAGCCGTTGCAAACTAATCAACACATCATCGGCGGTAATGGCTAACCCGGCCGGCCCATTCATTATTAATCCTGCCAGTCGGCCATCATCATCGACCAAAGCACTGCTTGTTGCGGTTGGATCACCCAAGGCCGTCCCCCGCCACACTCTCTGGATACCCTGAGGACTTATCTCTGGTGGTAACACCCATTCCTTTAACTGCCACTTATCAACCTGTGGTAAGGATGTCAATCGCGCCCGGCTCAATACCAATAACTCGCTGCCGGCAGTCAATGAGTCCTTGCGTACATCTAACGGCCCCACCACTCCTTCCTTAAATTTCAAATAGGTTAATCCGTATAGTTCATCCTCGCCGACTCGGCTGAGAGGTGCTTCCATGCCTAAATAATCAATGGCGGTTAGGTCAGTCTTCGGCAAGCTGGCGCTGGTTACAATCAATCCGTCATTCGTCACCACCACTCCATTGGCTATAACTGATTTATTCGTTACGTCAATAATACTGACAATAGATTTATCCGCTTTCTCCACAATCTCCTTGGCTGCTTTATTTGGAGAAATAGTCACTTCCTGCACGGTTGTCGTGATTAATTCCTGGCCGTCTGTCAGTGGCATCACTGTCGGGGACCATACTAGGTTCACTAACACTCCGCCGCCCATCCCCAACAACACCATGACGCCCGCTCCTAGTAACAACCATAACAGTGATACTTGCACGACCCGCTTATTTGGTTGGGTTTGATCATCCATACTTATACGTATTTTACTTAACTACAAAAGAAAGTTTAACGCCAATTGCTTGTTTATTATTTATATCCACTGCGCGCTCAATAAGATAATGGCCACCGCCACCACTCCTACTATCCCATATTCCAAGTAGTCCCGCTTCGTTATTTTTCTGGTAATGCTCAGTCCCAATAAATTAAACATGACATAGTAGCCCGAGGTAATGAGTCCGGCCTGAATTAAATAATGGACAGGCAAAAACTGCATCACCCAAACCAGCTGCGTGAGGACAAAAGCCATCACCGCTACGGGCAGCATAATCACTGACCCGCTGGCCAGCCTGCGCAACGCTTGCCACGCCAGCAGAGCTGTTACTACAAAAACCATGAATAACAAGAATATAATCGGCAAATACAAATGGAAACGCAAGCCCAGGATGAACGCAATGTTTAAAAAATATATTAGCAAAGAAATGATCCAATTCCAGATTGGGTAAGCTTGCCGGGCCCCGTGTTTGAGAATAAAGAATAAAACAGCGCCGGCCGCGGCGATGTACAAATGCAAAATGAATGATGTTGGCAGCAAAAAAGCGAACCCGCACAAGCCGATCGCTGCGAATAGCGGTAGCAGCACGTTCGACAACGTAAACTTACCTGACTCTTCAATACGCACTAAGACCACCCCGATCATTACAACCACCAGGACAACCTGGGCTACCAGCACCACCCATTGTTGCAAGGCGAAAATCAATTCCAATCCGACGATAAATAAAAGTGCCAGCAAAGCATAGTGCGATGACGGGAAGAGCCGCTTTACGAACAGTAATGCTCTGATTAGATATTTAATGACAAAAGTTGTCGTTTGTTTTATCAGCTTCATATTTCAAATGCGGACTTTACCACAACTGCACTGCTCTGACAAGGTTCGTTATAGTAGCTGGCCCACTCCCGGATCAAGCAAGCTAGTTAATCGTCCGTCACTGGTTTCGGGCCAGATAATCACTGACTGACAGAGCCGCCGAGCACCCATGTCCGGCCGCTACAATAATTTGCGCATCCCGGGTATTAGTCACATCCCCGGCTGCAAAAAATCCTGCCTGATCGGTTCGTCCGTAACGATCTGCCACTATCGCGCCCCACTCATCTAGTTTTACTAACCCTTTCACTGGTTCGGTATTAGGAATCGCACCGATTGTTACAAATACACCATCGACTGGTAATGACTTTACTTCGCCAGCTGCCAAATCCTCATACTCCAATCCCTGCACGACCTTATCACCAACAATCCTAACTGTTTTAGCACTGACAATCACCTCGGTCTTTTTATTGCTAGCAATATTATCTAAAAGCACCGGATCAGCCGGGAGCTTATCTCCCAGGTGTAACAAGTAAATCTTTTTCGCGATGCCTTGCAATGCTATCACTGCTTCCGTGCCGGTGTTACCCCCACCCACCACCGCTACCGTCTTGTCGTTAAATAGTGGTGCATCGCAGGTCGCGCAATAGCTTACGCCCAAATTAGCATATTCCTTTTCACCTGGTACGCCCAATTTACGGGGATGCCTGCCCGCAGCGTATATGATCGCTTTCGCCTGGCTGGTTTTATTGTCACCATAATTAAGGACGAACAGCGCACCCTCTTTACTAATCTTCAGTACTTTGCTCTGCACGATCTCTACCTCCTGCCGATGTTGCTGTAAGTGCTTAACCATTTCCTGCGCCAGCGTTATCCCGTCAGTCGTCTCAACCCCCGGCCAATTCTCAATCACGCCCGAATTCAGTACTTCACCACCGGGGACCTCCCCAACCAACAAAATCTTAAATTTTCTGCGAGCGGCATAAATGGCAGCCGTTATACCGGCCGGGCCGTAGCCGACAATTGCCAGGTCATACATACTTTGATACGGACTAATTTTTAATCGCTTGTTCAATCCGTGCCTGATCAAAACCTACAATTACTTCCGCGTCCGCCCCTTCACCAACCACTATAACAGGCACTCCCATTTGCCCTGACTTCTCAATCATCTCTCTCGCCTTAACCTGGTCTTCCCCTACGTCGATTTCTGTGTATGATATATTGTTAGCACTAAAGTATGCTTTCGCAGCTTTACAAAACCCGCAGGTTTTGGTGCTATACATAGTAATTGATTTATTCATAATTGTGTTTAATTAATAACTGCCCAGGCAGTATAGCAAAACCTGCTTCGGCTAACCAGAGAACAAATGACAAAAAACAATAAAACTGTCGCCGTTATCGGCCTTGGCTACGTCGGCTTACCGTTAGCAGTTCTCGCTCGGGAGAATGGCTGGTCTGTCCTGGGTGTCGATATCAATGAGCCAAAGGTCAAGTTGATACAAGCGGGTAAAGTCCCCTTCCATGATCCCGAACTTTCAAAGTCCCTCAAGAAATATCCCATTAAGGCTGGCACAGATTTTAGTGTAATAGCCAACGCCCATATTATTATTATTGCTGTTCCCACTCCTGTTAATGCCAGTAACCATCCCGACCTCACTCCGCTTACCTCGGCGATAGACAATATTAAGCCTTACCTTAAAAAGGGCCAGACGATAGTGGTAGAATCAACTGTTAATCCTGGTGTCATGGACGAAGTAATCACTCCGCTGCTTAAGGACGTGCCAGCGGTTCACTTAGTTCACTGTCCGGAACGCATTAATCCCGGCGATGCCAAGTGGTCGGTGCGCAACATTCCGCGTGTGCTGGGCGGCTATACCAAGATTGGCGTCAATAACGCCAAGCAATTCTATACCAGTGTTCTGGAAGCGCCCATTAAAATCATGGCCTCGCCCACCGAAGCGGAAGCCGTCAAAATCATGGAAAACACCTTCCGCGATATTAATATCGCTTACATCAATGAAATGGCCCGTTCGTTTGCCGTGCTGGGTATTGACATTACCAACGTCATCGCCGGGGCTGCCACTAAGCCATTCGCCTTTATGCCGCATTATCCCGGGAACGGTGTGGGTGGACACTGCATTAGTGTTGATCCTTATTACATGATTGAGCGTGCCAAGCAGGTTGGGTTTGACCATAAATTCCTTAAACTGGCACGCCGTATAAATGATGGCATGACCTCCTATATGGTGGACCTGCTGCTCAAAGGCGCACAGCAGGCCAAACTGCCCGCTCAACAGTTAAAAGTCGGACTACTGGGCTTAGCATATAAAAAGAACGTCTCTGACATTCGCAATAGTCCTGCCATCAGGACGCTAGCGCAGTTAAAAAATCAAGGTATTGCCGTTCAAACTTTCGATCCGTTTATTCCCAAACGTTCGGACTTACTATCTCTCTCTGATGTGCTAGCCCAGTCTAACGCCCTTATGCTCACGTGCGACCACACAAAAATGGTCCAGGAGCTGACCCCGCAACGCTTAAAGTCTGCCGGTATTAAGATTGTGATCGATGGACGAAACGCTCTAAACATGCCCGGTATCGTACGGGCGGGCATCGTCTATTATGGTATTGGTAAAATGCCCCGGCCGCTATCTGCGCCTAGCCGTTAAACACTGACGCGTTATTTGTTTTCCAGACTTTCCGTTACCCCGGGTTCATTATTGCTAACCGGCGGCGGGGTCGGTGTTTGAGCTACTGGTGGCGCGGCTGACACTATATCATTTGCTGGTGGCGCTTGCGTGACTAATGCATCGTCCTCACTGACCATCTCCGCGCTTTCCCGGTTGTCCTCTCCCGCCTCGTCAGGCCTGTTCTCTGTTGCCGCTGCTTCATTAACCGACTCCCGCGCTTGCTCCGCTACCATTTCACGGGTCGCACCGACAATATCGCGGGCGGCTTCTTTAAATTCTTCCAGTGGTGTTTTGGGTGGCTGACTCTCCTGCCCGGCTTCGCTTCTTTGTTTTTTATAATTGCGATACCCTCCCCAAATCACGCCGATCAAAAAGACCGGAAACCATAATAAGGTTATATATCGCGACATTATAAATAAGAGGAATAGTACAAAACCCGCGATTAGTCCGTACATCAAACCCCAGTACATTATTGGGTAAATATTTGGTTTAAATTCTGCCATAGTGATGTGCTTTTTAGCGGCCTTAATTAATAAAAATACTTAAATTACGCGACTTTTGTTATTTGCAACCAATATACCAAACAACCCATAAAAACAAAATGATCTCCGCTTATTATATATTTCTGTTCCTTACTTTCTTTCCAGTAAAGTCCGTGCGTCGCTCATGCTGTCCCATTCGCTCGGCGCGCCCAGGACAATTGCAATCAAATCATGATCGGCTGCCTTGCGTACTGCCAAGCAGAAGCCGGCTTCGTACAGGTAGCCGGTCTTACTACCCGCTAACTCATAGCCATAATCCACCATTAAATTGTTAGTATTGACTATAGTATGTTCGCGGCCGCTGCCGCCGACGATATACTGGTACTTTATCTTGCTTGTGATCTCCGCGATAATCGGGTAATCACGCCAAGCTGATTCCGCTATTTTTGCCATCTCATAAGCCGTGGAGATATTGTGAAAATCCAACCCTGTCAGCTCGACAAACTCAGTCTGTTCTAAGCCCAGTTCAATCGCCTTTCGGTTCATCGCTCGGATAAACTCCGCTTCGTCCACACCCGTTCCTCTGACCAAAGCGAGGGTCGCGTTGTTCGCGGAACCCATTAAAGAAGCATGTAACAGATCACGCATCGTCACGCTTTCGCCCGGTGCCAACACCAACCGGCCGCCAATCCGATATTCTTCCGGCAAGATTGTCATTGCCTGATCTAAATCAACCCCAAAATCCAAAGCTACCATTGCCGTCATTAATTTTGTTAAACTGGCAATCGGTCTCCTTTCAAAGCCATTCACCTCATATTTAATTACCTGCGCTTCACTGTCCCACAGCAGCGCGCTGGCCGACTCGACCACGTCGCTATTTCCTTCCGTCCGCACGTCATTAAGGCCAATATCAAAATTTGTCTGGTTTACCCGTTCCTCACTTTTTATTAACCGAGGCCCCAGTGCCGCCACCGTACCGGCCAATGCCCCGCCTAGCATCAAACAAACTCCGCCTAAAATTAATGTGCTTTTTTTCATCTCGCTGTTTAACTATCTACAATGCTAATATATTTCAATTTACCTGCTAATAGCCTAAAGTTATCATCACAAGCATCCCCTATGCCAAATAATACCCAACCCCAGCCCTCTTATACTGTCTTAACCAAAGATATCACTCAAGCCATTACTTTTATCGCCGCTGGTCGCGTCGTCGCTTTTCCTACTGGTACATCGTATGGCTTGGCTGCCGATGCCACCCAAGGCTATGCCCTGCAGAGACTGCGTATTCTCAAAGGACGCATCCAGGAACAATCTTTTACCATCATGCTAAAAAATACTTTATGGCCTGAATACTTGGCATTAAGTCCGAGAGAGCAAACATTTCTGTCACATACGGCAGGACAACACCTCACCGTGTTGGTAAAACCAAAACCCTTACTCTCCCACTTAGCTGTAGATGGACTGATTGGATTACGGCTGATCGACCATCCGCAAATGGACCAACTTTGCCGTGCGGCGTCTGTTCCCCTGACTGCCACCAGTGCCAACCACACGGGCGACACCCCCTGTCTCTCTCCGGCTTGTATCCAGGCTGCCTTTCCTGGTCTGGTTCCTGATCAAGAACTAAATGAGAATGAACCGCGTGGTGCCAGCGGCACTACCTACAATTTATCGTTGGCGGCCATTCTGGACGGTGGTACGTTATCCCCCAGTCGACCGACCACGATCATTCGCCTTTCGGACAAGGGCGGTTTTACCATTATTCGTCCCGGCGCCGTGACTAAAGACGAGTTAAACAATATGGTCACTCTATAAACTATTCTTATTCCGCCACTCGCTCGCTATAATCCCAACTCCTTCGCAATTCCCTGCATAGCTCCCAGTACGTGTTGAATGTGTTCGTCTAGGCTAAACCCAAGCTCCTTTGCACCCATTTCTATCTCATCTCTTTTTACCGCCGCGGCGAAAGATTTCTGCTTCAGTTTTTTACGGACAGATTGAACGTCGACTTCCTCCAGGCTTTTGTTAGGTTTAACTAACGCCACCGCGACGATAAACCCAGATAATTCATCCACCGCAAATATCGCCTGCTCCATTTTTGTTTTCCTGGACGTTCCGGTATGCGGCGCATGGGCCATAATACCCCGCCTGACCGTGTTGGAATAACCAGCTTGCTTTAATATCTCTTGCCCCTGATAAGGATGATCCTCCAGCGAAGGATATTTTTCATAGTCGAAGTCATGCAGCAAGCCGACCATCCCCCATTCATTAGCGTCGCCCTGGAAATAATTCGCCAAAGCAACCATCGCCGCTTCTACCGCTAACGCATGTTTCCTCAAATTCTTGTTTTGTGTCCACTCGCAAAGCAACTCCCAGGCTTCCTCTCTCGTCTTCACCTTTCCTTCCATTACTTTATCTGACGGAGGATACGTCAATATTAGTCATTAGCTCGGGTGATTTAGCTCTTAAACGTGCCCATAAACTGCTTCCCAGCGCGCCTAGTGTGAGCATAAACACAACCAGTCCGATTAACCAACCAATGAGCGGTATAATCTCAACAGCCTTCAACACCACCGTCCCGACCAAAACATGCTGCCAGGTGATCGGTGTCTCTCTCTTCTGTATTCTTTGCATCACCCATACTCCAACCACGATTGTACTCACGGCCTTTGCGGCAATGCATACTGTCATGCTGCCCAGGACACTTAATACCGCCAGCGGCCAGCCAATAATAGTCACCAATAATACAACAACAACTGGTACCAACGCGATCATCCAAATGAAACCGATACCCAGCGACCGTCCTCCCTTTTGCAACACATTTCGAACCGTATCATTAATCAAAGCTGGCCACATATACCATCCCACTAGCGCTACGATTCCCCATATCATCACACTCATTACCCAGGCCAGGATTAATCCCTTGCCCGTCGCCGCAGCGCCCACACCTTTTTTCGTTGGCTCCATTTCATGTCTTCTTTCACCGTTAATGACCACGTTATCCTCAACAGTGGGTTCTTTGGATCCATAAGTCACCAAATCACCATTAATTTTTGTTCCAGACTTAATCGTCACCGTTTCTCCGGCCGCCCGCACCGCACCGTTTATCTGGCCACTAATAGTCAATTTTTGTCCTGCTACATGAACCGAACCTAAAATATTTTTACTAATTACCTCGACCACGCTGCCGGCTGCAAACACGTCGTCCACCCGTTCACTGGTAATGCGTACAGTGTTGCCGGCTGCAAACACGTCGTCGCCGACCTCGCCGGTAATCCGCACCGAGTTGCCCGCCGCATAGACATCCTGATCTACATTCCCTGTTATTTCTACGTCATTAGCCGCGCTAAACAAATCCTCCTGCACGTTGTGTTCAACCGTCACGCTGTTCCCGGCAATGTATAAGTCATCGCTCACATCCTTGGTTGTCATGGCGTTATCTTCCTTTGTGACAAAATCACCCGCGAAACTTGCTAATGGCCACATACCCAACAGTACTAACACCGCCCCTGCATACATTTTTTTATTCATCAATTTCATCATCATGATTATTAAAACGCTTGTCAATATCAATGACTTTATTCTCAATTTCCCGCATCCGCTGCTGCAATTTTTGCGCCAGCTCCAACCCTCTTTCAAATTTCGGCAAATCCTTTTCCAAATCAATTTCCCGCGACTCGAAATCCGCTACCAGCGCTTCCAGCTCTTTGTATCCTTTGGAAAAATTGAATTTTTCTTTTTCTTTCATATTTATTGCTTTTCTCTTGTTACTGTAGATTTAATTTCGCCAAAGCTCAACCGGGTAATAATCATGTCGCCCCCGCTCACCTCATCCGCCTTTCTAAGGATCCGTCCGCCCGCCGTCTTGGTGATGCTGTAACCGCGTTCCAGCACGCCCAGGGGCGACAAGGACACTAAAACCCGCTGTAATTGGACTAACCTTTGCTTCATCCCCCGTACCTCGCCATGTAGAATTAATACAATTTGCTTGATGGTCGCGCGCCGCTGTTTTAATTGTTCAAAAACGGTATCCCGTAACCTTTCCCGTAGATGCAATATTTCATACTCCAATAGATCGCGCGATTTGACTAAAAGTTCCGCGGCGTTGCTGGGTGTCGACGCTCGCACGTCCGCTGCCAAATCCGCTAAGGTAATATCGCGCTCATGCCCTACACCGACGATCGTGGGATATCTCGAACCGGCAATCGCCCTCACCACTTGCTCGTCATTGAAGGACTGCAAATCTTCCAGGCTGCCTCCGCCTCGAACCAATACAATGGCATCCACGTGGCTCAATTCCGTATTAGCCGTAGCTAGTGCTTCCACAATTTGCCCAGCTGCCTTCTCACCTTGTACCTGCGTATGGATAAATGAAACTGTCAATCCGCCTTGTCGGGCCTTTAATACTTTTAGAAAATCAGTGTAGGCCGCTGCTTCTCGTGACGTTATCAGCACAACGTGCTGCGGGTAAAGTGGGATTGGCCTTTTTCGGTCTGCGTCAAACAATCCTTCTTCGTGTAGTTTCTTCTTGAGCAGTTCAAACGCTCTCTTCAGCGATCCCTCACCCGACGGTACAACGCCCGTTAGGTTAAAACTAAAACCCCATTTCTGCGTTAGCTTTGGGCGGCCCGTCGCCAATACCTTCATGCCATTCTCGATCTCACTTTTTAAAAACCAGACCGGCATAAAACACCTGACGGTACTGTTGTCATCTTTTAAAGCGAACCGCACCCATTTTCCGCCGCTCAGTTGGTACTCGTCCACTTCCCCTTCTACCACCGCGCCATTAAAAGCATCCAGAGTTTCATCTATCATTTCCACAAATTGGGTGACGGTTATTGTTTTCATTAGTGCGTCTGGCAGGATTCGAACCTGCGACCTCTGGCTTCGGAGGCCAGCGCTCTATCCGCTGAGCTACAGGCGCATAGGTGGCTACTCTCTATATAGTGAGCGTCACGTTTCTTGTTTTTGTTTGGGTATTATAATACATTACAAGCCTGCTCACCAAGAAAGTTGCCAAATCATCAATTTAGTGGCATCTCTTCTGCCTTTCAACCAAACCCTGACGTGATGACATTGAATCTATATAATGAGCCATTTGTTTAGCCTATAATCGGTAACTTATAATTAACCTATGCGCATAAAATACGTCGACGGTTACAAAATCAGACAGGAACTTGACGTCGACTTTAATGTTATTCATTTTCGTCATACCAATCCAGCCTTTTTCATTTCCAAATGGTATATTCCCGTTGGTGAAATTTGGCTCGACCATAAGTTTCGCTCCGAAGAACAATTCTTATTGGAGATGGAGACGACACCAATGGAGGATTTCAGTCGCCGCGCCTATATCGATCGGTTCATCCGCTCCGGCCAGCCTAAAAATCTGGTCAGTCATGAGGACAAGCAGCCAAACGGTTTAACCGTTCAATATATCGACGGCAGCCAAGTACGACGCTTTATTGATCCGCAATTTGTTATTGGCGGCCACGATCTTGTGTATCATTATGTCCCTCGCCAGACCGTCTGGATTGAACAGGCGCTTGACGAGCACGAGTGGCCACACATTTTAAAGCACGAAGCTTATGAACGAAGCTTAATGGCCCAGGGCAAAACATATGACGTAGCCCATGATTATGCTTGCGCCGCGGAGAAAGAATCCAGACGCGCAGTCGGCGGCAGTTATATCGGCGACGAAGACCATTCGCGACAAATCGATTTTTCTTCCTTCTATGTCCAGTCCTAACCTGCTTCAAGTTACACCGTTTCGTCAGACTGCCGGTTTGTGCGGCCCGGCATCATTAAAGATTGCCCTATCATATTTCGGTCTGGACTACTCGGAAAGCTATCTCACCCAACTTACTGGCGCTAATACCGACCAGGGTACCGAACACACTGGCATGGTAGACGCCATCGAGCAGCTAGGCGGTACGGCTGTCGTGCAAGAAAATGCCAACCTCACGGATATTAAGGATTTTGTTGTGAGACAAAAATTACCGGTTATCATTGGTTGGTTTGATCAGGACGGCGACCATTACAGTGTCGTGGTTGGTGTGACTGCTAAATTCCTCATAACCGTAGATCCGGCAGTTGGCGGCACCAGACGTTTGCCGAAAGCAAAATTTCCTGCCATCTGGTTCGATTTTGTTGGTCCCGAAAACAAAATCGTTTCCTGGCACTGGTTAATGGCCGTCAATTTTCACGTCTAATAAATTTTTACCCGGCCCTGCTCGATATTAGTAGGATTAAGCCGAAAACCACCTCAGCCAACCCGTCTTTTGGCTATCTTCCTAATTATCTTGTCGTCATATAAAAATATTTGCATACTAGTAACCTAAGTAATTTTCATATCTAATATTTTTTATGCCAAACAAAACTAGTCCGATTAGCTCTACCTCACCGCGCCTCCCCAATACAAGTAGAAGTAGTGCAACTATCACTGTCACTATTTTTATCATCCTCGCCGCCTGCTTGGTCGCCGGTATTATTTACTTCCGCCGCACACCGCCCAACCCAGCTAACGTTGCCTCAGACAAAGTCATGACGGACAGCAATGAAATATTACCGGTTATCAACCAGCCGCCTATCCTTCCTCCCGACGACAACACCATCCCGATAGAACCCCAAACCACCATGGAGCCCACAACTGATCCAGTGATGGTGGCCTCGACTCTCCCCACGACCGTGCAGGAATTTATCATCACTGGACAAAACTTCCGGTACTCTCCGAGCGAACTGCGCGTCAAGCAGGGGGATACCGTACGGATTGTTTTTAATAGCCTCGACATGATGCATGACTGGCGCCTGGACGAATTTGACGCCACTACGCAAATCATCCCAGCTGGGCAAACAGACACGATAGAATTTGTCGCCAGTCGTCCAGGCACTTTCGAATTTTATTGCTCGGTCGGCCAGCATCGTCAAAATGGCATGGTTGGCTCGCTAATTGTTGAGTAATTTAATCTTTTGCCTCAGGGCGAAATCTCATAAACCCAGCTTTCCATCATCTGTTCCTTTTTACCCTCGCTCCTAATATGCTTAACTTCCCGCCACCTTCCCATCGGTTCCCATGACCTTGGTTCCAGGTTGGTAACCACTAACGTACGAATGTTTGTGGTTTCAATCCACGCTTGCTGTTTAGCTATCGACGGGTCATCTCGATAGTAAAAGGTATCGTCTGAAAAATATACTTCAGAAATTTGGTATAACCGGTCAAAGCCGTGCGGACCAGCCATCAGCCTAGCTGCCTGATTAGCCTCATAAATCACATAGTCTACCGCTGAATTTTCATTCAAGTGATCAATCGTGGGCGTTATTTTGTCTTGTAAAATAAAGATCGTAATTATTAACGGCGCTAGGAGAGCGAAGTGCAACAATGAACTGCCAACCAAAGCTGGTATCCTATATTTCCTGGGCTGTCCGATCGTGTACTCTTGTATATAGTGAAGCGGCAGGAACAAAGCTGTCGTCAGCATCAGCATGAGCAGCGGATAGTCCTGCTGGAAATGTTTCGGCATCGGATGAAACCACAGCGCGATGAGTATTTGCGTCCCCAGCACCAGCCCAATCACTAATCCCCGCCAGCGCGTGTGGATGAGAAAAGGCACCGCACTCACCGCCATCACGCCAGCTGTTAATTTCATAACGGCATCACTGAACTCCATCAGCGGTCCGTCTAGTTGTGATACGGATCGCAATATCATCACGAATAAAGTTGCCACTAGTGATGCCGCGATCGTCGCCAGCCCCACCACCCCCCACGACTGGTTTAGCCAGCGTTTTCTGACTGTTCCTCCGGAAATAAAAAGCCAAATCAGCGCGAACACACCGCCGGCCAGCAAGAAAGGGTCTTTTAATTCAATATATTTTTCTTGGGACCAGGTTCTCCACCACAGCGATCCCAGGACTTGCCAGGTTGTTGCCGCGCTGGCCTGAAAAGTATTCCAGGAATCAACCAGTTGATTGCGTCCTCCCTCAAAATAAGACGTGAACAAAGGATTGCCGAACGTAACTGTGTTATTAATAAAAAACGGTAACACAAATATCAGCAGCGGAATCATCAGGCGGGCATATCCTTTCCACCATAATTGTTTTTTCAGTGCCAGTGTTCCCAGGACAAGGATTGCTGCCAATGCCAACCCTTCCTGTCGGGTCATCGCCGCGAAGCCCAAGGTGATGCTCAGTCCCCATTGTGCCCATTTATGCTCAAGGGACAAATATAGCCATAGTGCTAATAACAGAAGAAAAGTGTAGAAGGTATATGGCTCCGGCCGCAGTGACGTCAAGAAAAAATCTTTTTGCCAAGACAGCAATATCGGGGCGGCCGCCTGCACGCTCCACGGCAGCCGCAGTTTTTTCGCTAACAGCGCGACCATCACTGCACTGCCGCCGGCGCTTAAGATAGATAAAAAACGCATCCACCAAATATCATCAATCTTACTTAAATATGCCGGTACCAGCAGTAATGGCCATCCCGGCAAACGTTTTTCCACCGCAAAAGGATTTTTCAGCTCCGTAATTTGCTTGGTGATAGAAAGATAATTATATGCATCTCCTCCGCTGACTCCCTTGAGGCCTTGCGATATACTCATTCGGACACCGACCGTCAGGCAGAAAATTATTAGCAGGCAAGACACATATAGTCCCATTTGCCAGCGCCGGGACAAAGCCATAACCGACGGGGCAATCAATATCGCCACCACCACCAGCGTTGCTGTAAGCCCCCACAAAATAGCCTGTCCCAGATTATAAACAGTGACCAGCTGGACAAAAAACTGCCTGGCCGCTTGCCAGAAGAGCACTCGTTCGCGTACTGCCAAAGCCAGTTGATCAGGACTACCCAACTCAAACCGCAGGCCAGCCGGATTGTCTTGCGTTGCCTCCGACGCAGTAAAATCCACTCGAACCTGATTGCCTGGAATTTCCAGGTCGGGAAAATCAGCCCAGACAAAACTATCGTCCGTAATTTTCTCGGCTGGGATATTTTGCTCAGCCAGCAGAACACTTTCCAGGGTATAAACGGTTACCTTGACTGGCGTGAGTTGTGGCGCGCGTCGCAGATTCACCAGAATTGACCCAACACCCCTCAGCTTTCCGTTCACTGTAATGACTTGGGATTTTATACGTTTACCGTAAAGCGCGTGATGCGCCGCATATTCATCCGTACCGACATTAATAATACGCTGCTGATCCACCGGATAAAAAACCGCTAATCCAACAAGTAATATTATGGCACAAGCAATGATCAATAGATTTTTGTTCACTCCCCTATCATAATCTGAGAACTACTAAGTGAGAATGCACGCTCCAAACTGACAATGGCATTTTGGTATGCTAAATAACCTAGGCGTACATTTCCCATTCAAGTTCTAGCGGTTGGTTGCCAAGCTATATTCCCCTGCTGTGAAGTATCGCTGGGGCTATTTTTACTTTTTATATTCAGTCCGTGCGTAACTTTCAAAATGGATTTTCTCGTCGTTAAATACTTCAATCACTTCAAACTCGCCTGTCGTAAATAACTTTCCCCTGACCATAAAATGCTTTGCCCATTTAATCACAACGCTTGCCACCGGTCTCGATAATTTTTCATCGCCCTGCGTTTGCAGCAGCGGAATTTCCCCATGCAGCCAATAAAGTCGTTGGCCGTTCTTCAGGAACGGATAAACTTTGCCAGTCTCCAGCGGAAGCGGGATGCATTCCGCCTTTTTTCTCCGTCCAGCCTCAAACTCAGCGATATTCCTCAGCGCTAAATCCGGGTTAAATTCCACCTGTATACCCATTTCTAAAGTGTATCAAAGGAGCAACAAATATTACTAATTTGCGCCAAATGTCCGCTATCCTTCGTCAGTTATCTGCCGTCCTTATGTGCCAGGTAAAAAAATACTAAATATTCATGACAGATGCTCTTATCTGTGATAGAAAGAATTGACGATATTTACGCGGGAAACCTGTACCTTTTCATATCTATTTAGAACAAGAAAAGGAGGCTGCCATGATCCATGTTACTGATAAACCCTGGTCCGGCAAAATTAACAGTCAGCGCCGTACGCTCAAGTGCCGACAACTCCGCACGATACATAACAAAGAGCA
This sequence comes from uncultured Candidatus Saccharibacteria bacterium, assembly GCA_964371255.1. GTDB lineage: Bacteria > Patescibacteriota > Andersenbacteria > UBA10190 > UBA10190 > UBA10190. Next base: position 31,117 of record CAYJKV010000002.1, read on the forward strand.
TTCCAGACAGCCGTTCAAGGAATGGGCTCGACAAAATTTTGATCAGCTGAAGGCCATGTATCCCGGACGTAATCCGACTCCCATGCTGTGCAGTAAAGCGCTCATTACCTACTGCCGGTTTTAATCATGCAATACTGGCAGCAATTATTCTCCTGTCCCCCCTTCTCTTTCACCGCCGAATCCTCGCGCGGTTTTTTTCTGCTAAATTTAAGTTATAAATACCATAATCAGGGGCCCATAGCGCTGTAGAGCTGCTTTTATCCTTCCCTTTCAGCTACTGTTAGCCAGTGTGTTCAAAAAGGTACAGCAACTTTTTCTGTCCGATTAATAATCCCCTCCTGTCCGCAACTGGTATGGACATTGGGAATGTATTTAATATCTCACCCCAGTCAAATTCTTTTACGGGCGGAGTACTTTATGTCGGCTCTGCTTTGCATTAGGGATTACCTCAAAACCAGATCAGGTACCTTGAGTGAGACCACATCGGGGCCAAACTAATACAACTATCAACAAAAAGATTCTACCGAGCACATCTATTACAGATCCCGGAGAATTCGAGGTTGTGTCTAGTCACTTGCTGAAACGACGTCAACGCCAAACGTGGTTCCTCACAACATGCCGTCACTGCCTCCACCAGCCCGCACTTTTCGCAGACAAGGTGATGGTGGTGTGGCTTATCAGCGGCTTCATAGCTGGCAGTGCCCTTCTTGAGGCATATCTCATGTAGTAAGCGAGCACGCACAAGTGAACCAAGAATTCGGTACACGGTTGCTTGGTCAGGTTTTTCAGACGTGCTGCTCAAAGCATCCAAAATCTGTTGCACATCCATCGGCTTATCAAAAGCGTATAGCAAATCAAGGATCGCCACTCGCGAAGGCGTAGCTTTCAGACCCGCTCCTCTTAATTGATCCTTTAGTAATTCTTTTTTTTGTCTCATGTAATGACTATACTTGCAAATAATTCGCAATCATGCAAGAGTATATTCAATAATCACAAATGCAAATAATTTGCGTCTAATCATAATAACGATTTAGCCCACCCTATGAAAAAACCTTTACAAAACACAATGATTATCGGAACAGGAACAATCATTACTATTGCCCTGATAGCATGGTTTATCATCACTGACCAAACTCACGATCCCCTTCTCCCTAATAACCGGGTTATCGTCGCTACCTCTATCTTCCCTCTGACAGACATCGCTGAAAATATTGGCGGTCAACACATCACTGTGGTCCAACTCCTTCCCTCCGGCGCTTCCCCCCATAGCTATACCCTGACTCCCAGTCAGCTCACCAACATTCAAAACGCCAAGGCCCTCTTTGTCATCGGCCATAATCTCGATACGTGGGCTACAACGACTGTAACCAGAGCAACCAACATTCCAACAGTGGTAGTGGATAATAATATCGCATTACAAGCATTCGGTGGCGAACATGAGCACGAGCACGAAGACGGAGATGAAGAACATGAGGAAGAAAACCATAATCACGACCATGAAGCAGGAGCGATAGATCCACATTATTGGCTCACGGTTCCTAACGCTCAAGAAATTGCTAAGACAATTGCGTTAACTCTTCAGAACGCTGATCCAGTGCACAGCAGTTATTATGCACAGAATTTACAGGACTATTTAACTGAGCTTGATGAGGTAGAAGCCGAACTGCAGGCTCTGGCACACCAAGCACATCAGGCTGAGTTTATCGCCATCCACGACGCTTGGCGGTATCTCGCCGACCACTATGGTCTCAGGTTAGTGGCAACATATGAGCCGGTCGAAGGACGGGAACCATCCATCCGGGACATACAGGAGTTACAAGAAATTATTACCAAGCATAACATTCATACCTTCTTTACCGAACCGCAGAAACAATCAACTGGCGCTGCCAGGTTTCTGCAACAGGATTTAGGACTGAAAATAAAAGTGCTTGATCCGATTGGCGGGACCAAGAACACAAACAGTTATGTCGCAATGATGCGAGAAAACATCAAAGCTATTGCGCAATAAGTTCGGCGCCGATCCCAGGTCGGAGATATATTCTATAAAACTATCAACACACAAATCCTGTCCGCACTAGGCGACCCCTTCAGGTCCACACCTGGTGTGGAGAGAGGGAATACATCGACCAATTTTACGAGCCGACCAGCCTTGCCAGTACAGGCGGACCGCCTGCATCCGGATACGAGGCAAACGAGGGTTTTGTGAGTATGACATGGTCATAGTGTGACACCGAGGGGTGGTGCCAAGCTATTGAACCATTACGATAAATTTGACTATATTTGCCATATATGCTACATTACCAATTCTGATATTGCTGGTTCCTCCGCAACTAAACCATATTTTACAGGGGTCAAGCCATGAGCAATATTTGCTTTGGTCGGTTCATTAGGGGTGGCAAAACATATAACTGCTCTTACGATCCCGATGAGCGAAACCGAAAAGGAGAATTAGTCCGGTACTGGAAAAGCAAACCATTCGCCACTAACTTCTACCGCGCGCCGGATCAGTGTCGAGTTAAGCCCAAGGACATTCACTCTCTTTGATTAGTCGCTGCCGCTCTTCAATCCAAAGTCGCTCGGTTCGCCCTGCGACTTTTTCTTTTCCCCCAGTTTGTTTAAGTGTCTTAAATTTATTCGCCACCATGGTCTAGAACCGTACTCTTGAGTTTTTAGGGGGATATGACAAAACCTTAGGGGGTGTTATTTAATAAAGCATATAACAAAATGTTACAGATTTTTGGGGGTTTACGAATGTAACATTTCGCTGAAAACAAGAAAGTTGAAGGATGATTAAAGTATAAGTGTTTCATTCTCAGAAAAAATAAAAAACCGCCAGTTACCTGGTGGGAGTAGTTTAAGACATACTCAGGTCAAAGAACTTACTTCAGACTTGCCCATCCTCCGTGGAGTTCGAGTCCGAGATGGAAAACGGTGGCCAAAGCGAGCCACTCAATCACGACTCCTTGCTGACCCTGCTCGAACAGGAAATTTTGCACCTGCGTTAGAGGACCAAACCAGCACGCCTCTGGGATAACCACTTCACGTTGAGGCGGTTGGGCCGGTTTGCGAACCAGGGCTAGACGCGTGGTATATAGCTCGGCGTTCGTGCCAGCATCATTAGCGGCCGGAAAGATTACGAGCGGGGCTGTCTGGATGACATCTTTGTCACCATCAAGCCCGTATTCTTCCACCACTTCCCGAATGCCTGTTACCAGCGTGTCCTCGCTGCCTTCACCGACGCCACCGGGGAATTCGAGTTGGTAATTGACGGTCAAGTCAATTGGGTACTCGAAGTAGGTCACCGGACGGTCAGCCGCAAGTACCAGCGTTGAAAAGTTATCAAGACCAGTTAAGCGCAGCGTTTTCAAGAACGACGGTAACGTATTCGCCGGACTTTCTTCCTGAATGAGGGTTGCGTCTTCATTCAGACAGATGACCATCATCTTGGCTGCGAGCAAGTTGCTCTTGTTTTCATTGTGAGCAGCCAACTCGCGTGGCCCTGCTGCGGTCTGCACTTTGTAAAAGCTGTTGAAGTAGCCCTTGTGCAAACATTCCATTTGGTCACGGCGAAAAATGGTTCGTGGCATTTGTCTACTCCTATTTCTGGAAAGGACAGGGGTGATCTAAAAACAGTGATACCGACCTCTCTGATTAGCATATAACGATATTAATGTCAAGCACGAGCTTGGTGAAGTTACCTACAGTTTACAACTGGCACTATCCTTGCTGCTGTGGCTGACATTACTTACAGTCTCTACGCCAGAAAGGCGACTGAAAGCGACGAACTCCAAACCCTTTCTATCAATTCTCAAATTAAGGAAATGCTGGATCAGGCTGAACGGGACGGGGTCCGGGTGAGAGAAATCAGAAGGAAAAGCCATTCGGCCATCCGCTGCCGGGGGTTTATGCAGAGCATGCTCAAGCAAAACGATGATGCTATTAAAACAACCAACGTGGATATCCGCGACTACGCTAAGCACATCCTCCTCACAGGCAAGCGAGAGGACAAACAAGCGATTATGGCCGGCGTCACAACCACGCTGTATTTGAAATCCAAGACAATTTGGACGAGGAAGCCACCAGGACAGCAAACCCTATAATTTCTCTACTAGGACATTCTTTACGAACGCTTTTTCGTGACCCGAATTGCGAAATCCAATTGATCCATACTCTAGCGTCATAGGAAATGGAATTCGTGATACTGGATACTCGTCGCTATGCTTGTATTGGATTATCACGACGCCTGATGGGATGTCCCAAACACGATCAAATAGCTCCTTTCCATTTGAGTCGGCAATAATAATTCGTATTCTTTTGTTGTCGCAACTTATCTTGCACCTGTACCACTTATCTTGAGACAAAGAATTTTCAAAAGTCAGTTTTGCGTCTTTGTGTTCCCAAATACTCCAACCGTCGTTGATTCTAACATGTGGCCGGATGCCCTCTAGCGTAAATTGCAGCATCACATAATTTGCCAGGTTTACTGCTCGTAGTATTACGCCAAGGCACGTGTTCATGGCTTTGAAGTCAAAGCTAAACTCGTAATTGCTCCAAGTTAGACATTTAGAATAAATTACCCCTGGGTCTGCTTGGGTGACTACGAAGGCTTGGCTTTGTCTCTCATATTCAAATTTACTGCTTCCCAGCCAATCATCCCTTTCACGTGGTTGCGATAATGGCAGGTAGTAAAAAGCCCGATCTCGTATTCTCAGGTAAATGACAGCCAGTAAAGAGGCAAAGATTACAAAAACTGAATATCGAGGCGTTAAAATTGCAGTCACCACCGCAACCAAAGAAGCCAGGATGTCGAACTTATACTCGCGGAGAAAATAATATAGTTTCTTCATAGATAGCAAATGATAGAGTTTAGAACCTGTTTTTTAGTGTTCCGGGACGTGGATTCGAACCACGATTAGGAGATCCAAAGTCTCCCGTCCTGCCATTAGACGATCCCGGATTATAAAACTAAATAAACTTGGCTTTAGTATGAAGAGCCCTTGTTTCCCTTAACAAGCGCCCCTCGTAGCTTTAGCGAAGTGGATCCTTAGATTCATCCTGAGCTTGTCGAAGGACGATCCCGGAATAGCGTAGCTCTTCCAACTTACCCCAAAAAACCCTAATTTATCAACCTTTACTGCTTATCCCGCGTCTTTTAGTCATTAGGATTTAGGATTTGATTGGACATTGGTCATTGGGACTTGGTCATTCTATTCTACCCAAACACTTCCTTCACCGTCTCATAAAACTGCTCTTCCCTACTTATTCCCTTGCCATTATTGCTCTGCCCGCTGCTAGGACTGGCTTCATCTAAAATAAACACCGCTTCTGTTTTGACTCCCAATAAAGCTTCCAGCGCCTCTTCCACCATGGCTTTATTCCGCGCTGTGCTGAAAAAATTTCGGTGTAATGAATATCTGGCCCGTAAATCCACTCGGCCTTCGCTACCGGCGATCGGTTCAATGGCTCGCAAAAAAGTCGCTGCGACCGGATTCTTACTTTTAACCGCCTCGATTAATTGCGGCCATATTTGGGCAATCTTCTCTACTCCTGGCCCATTAGTTTTATTCTCAACCGGCGCTGGGCTGGTGATCGGTGCCGGTTTGCTTTCCGCCCGCGGCTCCTGCAGCGGCGCTTCTTTTTTAGCTGCCGGTAAAGTACCCTGCACGGGCCCCTGTGTCGTGCATATGGTCAATATCGCGAGATGCAGAGCAATCTGCGGCTGTGGTACATAGTCTAAATCCTGTCTGGCTTGTAATAACGCTCGGATAATTGCTGTCCAGCGCCCGGCCTCGCTCGTATTTTTTTCTATCGCCGCTATAGCTTTATCTCGCGCCCGACGAATACTCTCCTGCAAAAATTGTTCCGGGTCATGTCCGCCGTTGCAGGCGCTGTCGACCGCCGTCAATGCTGCTGCACTTTCCCCCCTGAGCATTGCGCTCAAAAAATCTTCCAGGACCGCATCGGGCGGCAGGCCCAGCAATTCCATCAGCGCTTCTTTTTTCAGTTCATTGTCTTGCAGAGTTAGCAGCTGTCCCAATAAAGACTCGGCGTCGCGGTAGCAACCGTCTGACCGTTCCACAATAAAATCCATGACGCCATCTTCCGCCTGCCTCTTTTCTTTAGCCAGCAAAAATCGCAGCCTCCCCAGCATTTCCTCCCGGGACGCCCGCTTAAACCGGTAAACTTGGCAGCGTGACAAAATTGTCGGCAGCACTTTATGCAGTTCCGTTGTGGCTAAGATGAAGATGGCGTGCTTGACCGGCTCCTCTAAAGTTTTCAGCAGCGCCGCGGCCGCTTCTGGTGTGAGCATGTGCACTTCATCGATGATATATACTTTGTATTTGCCCATGCTCGGTGCTGAAGCGATCCGGTCGCGCAACGCCCGGATGTCATCAATCCCGCGGTTACTGGCGGCATCAATCTCAATCACGTCAATATTGCGCCCCGCAGCCATCGCCTGGCATGACTCGCATTGGCCGCACGGCTCTGCTTCTGTCGCTTGCTCGCAATTTAACCGCTTGGCCAGAATCCGGGCGGTGGTTGTCTTGCCCGTACCCCGCGGCCCATAAAACAAATACGCGTGTGTTAAGCGATTCTTCACAATCGCTGCTTGCAGCGTCTCTGTCACGTGTTTTTGTCCCGTCACCTCGCTAAAAATAGCCGGCCGGTATTGGCGATATAATGTGGTCACAAAACGAGTTTATCCTACGCCTTCACTTCTCTCAAGACCCTGGATGGTTTCTTAAATATCAAAAACTTACTGCCGGCAAAATTTAGGAACAAAATAATGCCAATAGCTAATACTTTGGCCGCATTATCTTTTTGGTCACCGAATAGCTGCTGCACCATCGGCACTTGAAAAGTAAACATCGAAACTAGCAATTGATTTAATACCCAGGTAAAAAAGTTCAGCGTAAAATATCCTACCCACTGTTTGGCCACTTCCTTGCTGGTATCTCTAAAAGTCCAGTACTTATTAAACAAAAAATTGCTGATAATCGCGAGGAACACACTGATGTTATTAGCCACAATAATTTGCTGACCAAGTACCATATAAGACATAACAAAACCTATCCCGCGCGTCAGGAGGTTGTAGGTGCTAAAATCTACGATTGCCCCAATCACTCCGGTTACCCCGAACTTAATAAATTGTTTTCCACTATTCTGGTACCTGGTTGGTAATTTACCAACCATTTCATCAATCTTCTCTCTTAGCATGATCGCTAATTCGTTTTAAATTTTAATGATGTATAACGTGTTCAACTGCTCCCCACTCTGCCTCGCCGTTCTCAGGAAGCAGAATCGTTACTTCGTCCCCTTCTTCCGCTTTATAGAACGTCACGCTGGCCAGTAGGATTTTATAACTCTTTTCCGCCGTCTCGACCGTAAAGTTGCCATGCTCGTCTATTCTCAGTGGTCCACTGACGCGCCGTCTCTCCACCGGATTAATTTGTTTGTAAACAAACGATCCATCCGCGCCAATTGTCAGTTTCAGCACATCTCCCTCCACTAACTTGGACTTCGAAGCATAGTTAGGCGGTATGGGATATTCTTCACCATTATTACCCTGCATGTTCTGTCCGTCGAATACGCCTTCAACCACCTTTTCTCCGCCCACGCTCTCTTCAAAGCCCCGGCTGGATCCGCCCTTCTTGGTCATTAATCCCTCATTCTCTTCCAGCGCTTGCCGCACATACTGAATATTACGCTCGGCTTCATCCAGCCTTTGTTTGATCAGTGCTAAAGTGCGATTGTCTGTTTTAGTTTCCATGCTTCTGTTTGTTTCATAATAATTATCCCCTCTTTATTCCATGATAAACTAATGTCAATGATAAACAAAATCACCTTCATCTTTTATAATCTGCCAGCTACTTTGATCTATTAGTGGTACTCTGCCTGTATGACTCGTCGCACTTTTTGGTTATTCCTTTGTATAATCATCCTGCTTGGCTTAGGTCTGCGCTCTTATCAATTAACTGCCCGCAGCCTATGGTTTGATGAGGCTTTTTCCTGGCGTCTGATTCAATTTCCGGTGTCTGAAATGGTTGCTCGAGCCGCCACTGATGTCCATCCCCCGCTGTACTATCTACTGCTCAAAGGTTGGGCTTATGTCTTCGCTTCCTCCTTGCTCGCTTTACGATCATTTTCAATAGTCATGGCGGGACTAACCATTTGGTGCGGTTACCTTTTTACAGCTTATGCTTTACGGAGCCGAGGCGCGGGCATACTGGCCGCCTTATTGTTGGCTGTTTCCGGCTGGCAAATTCAGTTCGCCTGGGAGGCGCGTATGTATACCTTGGGTACCGTTTTTCTCCTCCTTTCGTCGTGGTTCCTCCTGCGCGGTGTTCGCCACCATCGTGTCCTTGATTGGCTCGGCTACTCTCTGACCGCGGCCGCCCTGCTGTATATTCATTACTACGCCATATTCTCTATTGCCGCACAAATAATTTTTATTATCGGTTATCTCATTATTGCCACCCGGGGACGGATTGGTGAAGTGTTGCAGTGGTCCCTCTTCTGGTATGCTGCCCTGTCTTACTTTTTGATCTTCTTACTGTTCTTGCCTTGGCTTCCCACTTTCATCGCCCAAAATGCCCAAGTTCAGGCAGCGTACTGGATCCCCGCCATAGGCGGTTGGTCCATTCCTGATACTTTCTATCGCATGTTAGCCCCAACCGCCGGCATTCCGCAGCACAGCGGCATAGGTTGGATCCTCTTAGCCGTGCTCCCGCTGATCGCTACGATTATGGGGCTAATTATCTTAATACTGCCACCCCTTTTTCCGAATCGAACGCAGCCGCGCGATGTTAACTGGCTGGTTTTTTGTTCGGTAGTTACACCCTTTGCTGCCAGTATTTTACTGTCGTTTATCGGCCAAAGTTTATACCAGGATCGGTTTTTTGTTTTTGCCCATATTTTTATTTTGATCGGTCTCTCTCTCTTACTCTTTAAGCTGCCCTTGCGCCAGACACGATCGGTCTTGGTCGTTCTGGTAACTATTGGCTTTCTCGTCGCTTATTTTGCCTACTGGCAAGAGCTAAATATCCCCGGCCATCCTGGCGCTCGATCCGCCATCGCCGTCGCCGCGGAGAAATTCCAGCCGGCCGATCGAATTATCGCCAGCTCCCCTTTTATCTTTTTTGCTGCCTTACACTACGCAGAGGAGGAGTATGCACTGCCTGACCCGAAACTTTATTCGGAAACTAATCAATTAGCCCATTTTGCCGGCGAACCAATCCTCAAAAGCGATGATCTAATCGGTCCCGATGTTTTTAAGCAGCCCGGCAATCTCTGGGTGATCGATACGACCGGATTTGGTGCCGCGCCACTAGCCGTGCCGGCGGACTGGCAGCGTGTTTCCAGCCAATCGTTTCCTGAAGTATTCGCCCATCAGGGCGATGTCATTGTCTCGTATTATCAGACAGGCAAATAAATTCCCGCTGTTTTTATTGTCAGTCGCTCTTATTCACCCAGCGCCGTTTTGTAATAAATCCGGTGTGGAATCCGCACGTCAATATACTGCATCGCTGCCACTTCTTCTGGGCTTACCGTATCCTGTACTAATTTCTTTATCACATCGATTTGCCCAATCGCTGGCCTCGTCACATCAAATAATACCGTCCAGTTATTGTTTAAAATTATTTTTACTTCGCGCGCTGCGAGCGATGGTACGTGCACCTCGCCAATTTGCGCTCCCACTAATTGGGGCAGATCTTCATTAGCCACTTGCAGAAAGCTGATCAATGAAGCATCCACCGCCATCGCGCCAATGGTGACATGAGCCTCCTCGTCATCATTCTTCACCGTAGTTAATACCACGCCCGGTAAGGTGTCTAGTCGGGCCGCTTCATAAGCAATGCCGCCTTCATCCAGAAAATAATATTTTCCGCCTGATAATAGTAATAAGACGGGTGTCTTTTCCTGCACAATTGCTTTAACCGTACCGGGTAATTTTCTTACCACATGCACCGTTCGCACTTTCGGTAATCGTCCGATAATGAGCTCCTCGATCGCGTCTGTTTGTACAAAAAAAATATTTTTGCCTAGCGTACTGCTGGCAATTTCCTCGTTGATTATCTTTGTTATTTCCTGAGCCGTTTCTTCTCGGGCATCGACTACTGCCACGGCCTGTACATTAAAAATATCCGTAAAAAAGAACAGCCATCCAAATAAACCCAGCGGCACCAATAATAAAGCTATCAGCAGTCCCAATGATAACCACTGCAAAATGACACTGCGTAAAATTATCCATTGCGAAGTCGCCCGTTGTACTAGTCCCAATGACTCGCCTGGTTTACGCCTATTACTGTTTATCTGCCCTTGCCATGCATTCGGCCACAATTTCATCTTTCCAGTATTGCTGATATCACCCCGGACGGCCAGCTTTTGCCCCGCTGTGCCACTTGCTTATCCATCACAAAATATTCTGTAGTCATTTACCCCCCCCAGATTCCCTCGGGCATGCCAGCTTCGCTTAACTGGACTTGGGTTTGACTAATAGATCAATTGTCTGTATATATTACCTTCGTCTGGTTGAACGAACACCAAAATCAACTTTCTGACCATCTCCTGGCTCGTTTACAACTTAGAGAACCATATAAGGAAAACACTATGGTCCAGCCCAAGCATTTGTTTGACCCTGTTACTTCTAATGATCTGTGGCAAGGCAATGCCTTAGCCGGCCGCGAATGCGCTATGTTTGCGCTCCTGTTGCGCCTGCTGACCGATAATAATTGTCAGGACAAACTATCTTGCCCTGCTCTTTTGGAAGCTGTCACTCCCAGCCGGTCAGCCCAACGTGATCGTTTCCTGAGTGCTTTTCTACAATGCGTTAGGTTGCTTAGCCGCGCTGAACGCAAGGGTATCAGGCGTTTCTTCTTAGATCAACTGGTACCCGACTTCACTTCCAGCCAAAGCTACAACTCCTATCTGCATCGCCGTTGGTTAGAAGAATCAACCGAGTTGTCTGACAGTGAACCAGCCAAAGACCCCGCTTTTCGTGCCTGGTGTGCCGCTCAGGGTTGTCGCAAACTTTTGCTCGCCGATCTGTTTCTTTTACTCGTAGAGCGCCACTCCTGCATTATGGAAGAAAAGTTCAAAACCGTCTGGCAGAGCCTCCGCCCCCTCTCGGCTGCCCAGCTGCGTACGATTATGTGGCGGATTATCCAGTGCGGTGCCCGCGTTGAGGAAATTGACCCCGGGTCTTTCCCCCGTCGCTATTTGATCACAACCCACCGGTTCTCAATCGCGATTTAGCGTCGCCTGCCCGATTGAATTTAATCGGGTTTTTTTATAGTTTTAAATCCGACCCAACGCTGTAACACTGGCGGCACTTTGATGCTGCCATCCGCCTGCTGATAGTTTTCCATGATAGCTATCAAGGTTCGGCCCGCAAACACGGTCGCGTCATTCATATGTACCATTTCTCGTTGGCCATTCTCGCGCCGTACCTTAGTTTGCAGCCGCCTAGCCTGATAGTCACTGTTGTAATCGGAGGTGTGTGTTTCGCGATAACATTCTTGTCCCATCATCCAAGTCTCAATATCTATCTGCCGGGCATCCGGATCTCCCATATCACCGGTGCAGATTGCCACCACCTGATAAGGCAGTCCCAAATCCCCTGCCAGCTTTTCTTGAATGGCCACGATAAAGTCTTGTTCCGCCTCGGCTAGTTCTGGCACGCTAAAACTTTCAATTTCCATCTTCTCAAACTGGTGTACTCGCAAAATACCCCTGACGTCCTTGCCGTGACTGCCTGACTCCCGGCGGAAAGCCGGCGAATAACCGACATACCGGCGCGGCATTGTCTTTTCGGCCAAAGTTTCACCCATGTGTAAGGGGCCTAAAGTATGCTCCGCACTGCCGATTAGGTATAGATTATCACTGGGTATAAAATAACGCTCTTCTTTTGGGTTTAGTCGCGCCATTTTACTTAAGACATCCTCTCGAATTAAGGCCGGGGGCATCACGGGGATAAATGGTTTATCACTAACGGACAATTTCTTTTCCTTTATTATTTCTGCCAATTTGTTTTTATCCGTGACTAACTCCAAGACATATTGGATCAAGGCGAACTGGAGCTGAACCAAGGGCCCCATCAGATAAGCGAACCTAGTCCCGCTAACCGCCGCTGCCTTCTCGCTATCTATCAAACCCAGCTTCTTTCCTAAATCCCAATGGGCCAGAGTCTTAAAATCAACTTTTGGCGGTTCGCCTACTTTTCTTAAGATCTTATTGCCGCTGGCGTTTGGTCCTTGTGGCACGTCAGGTGTGATTAAATTTGGCAATGCTTCCCACAGCTCTTGCCTTTGTTGTGTTGCCTTGGCCAAGTTGGCTAAGGTCAACTTAGACTGCTTCGCCACCGTTTGCATTTCGCTGATTAATTGCTTTTTTTCATCCGGTTTACCGGCGGCAATTCTTTCTGTGGCCACATTTTGTTCTGCCCGTAATTTCTCGGCCGTCTGGCTTAGTGTTCGCCAAGTTTCATCGGCTTGTTTTAATGCCAAAATTTGCTCTTTTTGAATACCGCGCCTGCTTAGATTAGCCGCTACCTCATCGGTTTTATGACGCACTAGTTCAATATCAATCATAGTGTCGGATAAAAATTATTCATTATTTACGTTCGGTCGCAACAAAGGAAAGGCGATCGTGTCCCTAATCGATGGCACGTTTGCTAGCAACGCCGCCCACCGGTCAATCCCCATACCCCAACCGCCCGCCGGCGGCATGCCATATTCCATTGTCAATAAATAATCTTCGTCAATCTCGGCTGCTTCCAAATCGCCCAGCATTCGATTTTCCTGTTGGGCTAAGAATCGCTGCCGCTGCTCAACGGGATCGTTTAGTTCCGAATAGGCCTTCACTAATTCCATGCCCGCGACAACCAGCTGCATCATTTCCGCTACTCGCGGATCCTGGGCCTTAGTCTTGGCAAGCGGCGCTAACTCAACCGGATAGTCATACACAATCGTTGGTTGCACTAAAGTCGGCCGAACAACTTCTTTATATAACTCATCAACTAATTTATTGAATGTCCTGACTGCCGGCAAGTCTATCTTACGCTTCACAAACACCGCCTCATACGCACCCGGATCCTTTTCCGTTAACACATCCAGCCCAAAGTTCTCTTGCATGAGTTCAACATACTTAACTCGCCGCCAAGGCATAGCAAACTCCAGTTTAGTAGCACCATGTGTCAAATCAGCACTACTAGTTATGTCTTTAACCATCTTGCTTAACATTTGCTCCGTAAAATCCATCAGGTCCTCGTAATCGGCATACGCCCAATAAAACTCTGCCATCGTAAACTCGGGATTATGTTCGCGATCCATACCTTCATTACGAAAGTTGCGGCCAATTTCAAATACTTTTTCCAGGCCGCCCACCAGTAGTCGTTTCAGGTATAATTCCGGCGCGATCCGCAGATACAGGTCCGTATTCAGCGCCTTATGATGCGTCACGAAAGGTTGCGCGGCTGCCCCGCCGGCCTGTGGTTGTAGAATTGGTGTCTCCACTTCTAAAAAGCCTGCCTGCTTTAGATACAACCGCAGCCAATCGATCGTTTCACTTTTGATAATGATTGGCCAGCGTGACTCCTCGTTTTGTAACAAGTCCAGCGCCCGGCGCCGATATCGCTTTTCCGGATCTTTTAAGCCGTGCCGCTTGTCTGGTAATGGCCTGATATTTTTTGCCAAATAATGCCAATTTTCTGCTAGCAGCGTCTTCATTCCCCGTTCCGTGGTCGTCGCCTTGCCCGTGACTTGGACAAAGTCACCAGTGTCAATTAGAGCGGACTGTTCATAGCTTTCCCCCAAAGAATCCTGTCCTAATTGTACTTGTACTTTTCCATATGCATCACTGACGTCAATAAAAGACACTGCGCCATGCCGCCGCGTGGCCAGGACGCGTCCGACGATGATCACTGCTTGTGAGTCTGCCTGCAACTGGTCAAAATTATTTAGCAATTCGGCTGTCGTGTGGGTTCGTCGGGCCTCAGCCGGATAAGGATTAGTCCCTGCTTTAATTAACTCCTGCCGTTTAGCCAGTCTAAATTCCCTAATTTCTTGTAATCGTTCAAGCGCCATTGTTAATAAGAGTAACTAGAAAATACAAAAGAGTACACTCCCGCCAAAGTTTCCCGCCCGATTTTCTGCCTGTCTTCTGTAATCTATAAAATTTCAATAACTTCACAATCCTTCTCACCGGCCGGGGTGGGGATCAAGACTTTTTCGCCTTTTTTTCTGCCCATCAACGCTTGCCCCATCGGTGACTCATTACTGATCTTAGCCGCCATTGGATCCGCTTCATTTGAACCGACAATGCGATAAACAATTTCCTGACCGTTGCAATTAAGCTTGACCACATTACCCACGCTCACTTCATGCTTATTGGCGTGTGTAACGACATGAGCATTTTTCAAAGCCGCTTCCAGTTCCGAAATTTTTGTCTCGATGCGTCTTTGCTCCTCCTTGGCGTTTACATACTCTGCGTTCTCTGATAAGTCTCCTTGCTCCTTGGCAGTATGAATAGCTTCAGCAATTTCGCGGCGTCTGACCGTTTTCAATTCTTGTAGTTTTTCTTGTAGGTCTTTTAACCCTTCCTTAGTTAAGTATGTTTCTTTCATATGTTCTTTAAAATTAATATACTCTCGAATTGATTAAAACAATCTATCAAACTCAATATGATCGTTACTGGCTTACTAGGATGAAAGTCTATGAGGGCTAGCCATTCTGGTCAAGTATTTTTGTTCACACTTTGTCACTGATAATTGACAGTTTACTCCGCTGACCCTGCCCATAAATTTTCCTTCAAGTAAGGTTGTTTATTATTACCAAGTCACCCGCAATTTGTAAAGATTATTTACCGTGCTCGATCCACCATTGCCAAATTTCCTCTGCCACCGGGATCGCATCTACATCCCCTTTGCCTCCCTCTTCCAGCAACACTGTAATTACTAAATTAGGGCTTTCTATAGGTCCATAACTTGTGAACCAGGCATGTGTGACATCTTCCCTGGCGTCTAACTGGGCTGTCCCAGTCTTGCCGGCTAAGGCGACTGGCAAACTGTTCAATCGGCGAGCCGAACCTTCTTGCACGGCTTGTCTCATCCCCTGCTGGACAATCTGCAGGTTATTGATTGTGATTGGCAATTTAGCGCTTACTGCCCTGTGAGTATTATTCACTTCCTTGCCAGTTTTTTGTTCCGCCACCACGAACGGCGTATATACTGTTCCGCCATTGGCAATCGCTGCTGTACTCACGGCTACTTGCAGTGGAGAAACTAACACATCTCCTTGCCCTATCCCCAAATGATAAGTGTCGCCGATATACCATGATTCATTCTTGGTTTCGCTTTTCCATTCCGGGGACGGCAATAAACCGGCCGCCTCGCCCGGTAAATCAATCCCGGTAATTTTCCCCCATGAAAAACTGTTCAAATATTTGGTGATTTTTCTAACCCCTAGTCCTTGTTTAGTTTCATCCCCGCCAGCCAGTAAATAGAAAAACGTGTTGACTGATTCCGCGATCGCTTTCGTCACGTTAGTTTGCCCATGTCCGCCCGCTTTCCAGTCTGGGAAATTCCACTCGCCAATTTGCAGCCCGCCGCTGGACAGTACTGTAGTCTGGCCGGTAATTAATTTCTCTTGTAAGCCAGCAGCGGCAATCAGCGGTTTAATCGTCGACCCTGGCGGGTATTTGCCGCCAATCGCGCGATTGAACAGAGGCTGTTGCTCATCTAGCAACACCGATCGCGACTCCCCCTGACGGGCTGGTTGGGAAAATACGTTCGGATCATAGGCCGGATAATTGACTAGCGCTAATACCGCGCCGGTTAGTGGATCCAGCGCGATCACGGCGCCGCGTCGTTTCTTTTCAGCTAATATATTGAAAATAAAATCTTGCAGGTCCGCGTCTATTGTTAGTACTAAATCCTGACCCGGTTCAGGTGCGGCCTGTGACAACTCCTTTTGCGGATGACCGTCTGCGTTAACTTCTACATACGCGGCCCCCGACTGACCGCGCAATTCCTCATCGTATTTTTTTTCAATTCCTGATTTGCCAATAATGTCATTCATCAACAATGATTCATTACTGAGGATTTCCTCCGCGCTGGCCAGCCCCGTATAGCCAATCACATGAGATAAAGCGTATGGTCTTAAATAGTTTCGTACTGACGCGGACGCTAATTGCACCCCCGGTAATTCCTTGAGTGACCGCTCCAGCTCTATGACCACCTCGTGCGGCAGCGATTTTATTAGCAGGACCGGTTGGATGTTACCTCGCGCTAAATTAATAGCTTCTCTAACCTGCGCCGGTTCCAAATCTGTGTATTTGACTAAACCTTCTATTAATACACTCTCGTTCTCCTGGTTAGGCATGGATAACGGATCAAGCACCAAGTCAGTACTGGCAATATTTTCTACCACCTGACGTCCATAGCGATCATAAATGATTCCTCGCGGTGCTGCTTGCAGAATTATTGAGACGCGATTTTCCTCCGCCTGCACATGCCAAGCGTCCCCCTGGATTACTTGGAGGTAATAGCTCCGCCCTAACAGGATAGCCACTGCACTCACTAGAAAAACTCGCAGTAGTTTGTAGCGCATCACGCGTTTCGCCGTTTGGCCATTCAGACTGTCTATTATCGACATGGCAGGCACAGAGCGTCTTTGCCCAGATCGCATTCCCCCGCCGGTAAAATAGTTGATTTTATTCATCTGGTGTCACCATGATCGATTATAATGCACCGCGATAATAGAGAGAAATGCCGCGGTGGTGGTGATAATAAACATTGGCGCTATCACCAGCCACGGCATAGCGCTAAAGCTGGAAGCAGCCAGCACGTCTGGCAAAAACAACACAAAGGTTTGTATCACAGCCGTTAAGGCTACTACCCCTATAAAAATTGTCCCAAAATCGACTTGCCCGCGCCATAACTTTTTAATTATGTAGGGTATAAACACTACCAAACTCCCAATGCCCGGCTGCGTCACCGAATATAATTCCGCATATATTGCCAGCGGGGCCAGGTAAACCAACGGACTATCAATAGAATAGGTTAAAACTAACGGGACAAAAATGATAAAAGGCAGCAACCAGACGACTTTGCCTATGACTGTGCTTAAAGCAATTAGTACAATGACATATAATATTTCGCGGATATTTTCTCTCACGGTGCTATGAGGACAGTTACGGCTCGAAGTTCTGAAGTATCATATGGTAAATTAAGGCGGGCGCGCTGATATGGCTCGTACTGCTCGTCCTTCGTTTCTCCAATTTGACCGACCACCAACCCATAAGGAACAAGACCTTCCTGGGTGGCCGTCACTACTTGCTGGCCTGTTTTGACCTCTACATCTCGCGGTATTGTAATCATTTCGACGCTCGTATACGAACGGCCCTGAACTAGTCCCTTGCCGCTATCTTCATCAGCTATCACTTCGGCGGGAAAGGTTGATTGCGGGCTAAACAGTAATTGCAAAACAGCTGTCTCTTCAAATAATTGGCTCACAAAACCAACCACGATAGAATTTTGGATGACCGCGGGTGCTCCAAGTATTAATCCATCTTGAGCCCCTCGATTTATAATCAGTTGGGCGTGATAGGCGTCAAGCGGTTGAGCGGAAATCCGCGCGTCAATCTCCCTGAATCCGGCCCTGGGGATTGAGCCCAGCTGTTTCATGATTTCTTGATAGTCCTGGCATTCCGCTTTTAAACGGGCGTTTTCCGCTACTAAACTGCCTATCTGTTCGGCCACATTATTTGGGACTGTTAATGGTCCAATTTGCCATATTCGACCCATTAAACCCACCCAATTATTCCAGGCTATATCGCGGGCCTTATCCATTAATGGTGTTTGCAGCCACAACAGCACTATGATCGCTAGCGCCAAAATTATAATAAATATCTTGCTTCGTTTAGTCATCCTATCCTCCTCATATTAAGTCCAGCATGTTGAAGTATTCTTATGAGTTATTCGCCTCAGCCCAGACCCGTCGGCCCTCTTTCAAAACGTGAAAACTATTATTAATCCTTCCCCGTGCGCCCCCATCAACAGTGTCTAATTATACACTACTACCAGTCATGCCAGGAAAAGGCCTGTTTTGTCTCCGGCCAAGATAAATACTATCTGCTTTTCTTAACAGTCAGTCAGCTATTTGACCGAAGCTTATACCTTTTACTTCAGTTGTACGTCATGCACGCTCGGTAGCAGCATCTCCTGCACGGCTTCGATGTCTTCCAGTACAATGCCGGTGCCGCGCACCACGCTTGTCAGGGGATCGTCAGTCAGCCGAGTTTTTATCTGTGTCGCCTGTCTGATCACCTGATCCAATCCTCTTACTAAACTGCCGCCTCCTGCTAACATAATACCCTGCTCGATAATGTCGGATATCAGCTCGGGGGGTGTTTCCTCCACCGTATTCCGCACCGCCGTCACAATCGTGCTGATTGAACGCTGCAGCGCTTCCCTGACTTGGGTATCGCTTAACATCACTTCCTTCGGCAAGCCGGTTACCAAATCCCGCCCCCGGATCGGTGTTTCCAGCGGGCTTGATAATTCCACAACCGAACCAATTCTGATCTTCACCTCTTCTGCCGACCTTTCTCCCACCAACATATTAAAATTATCACGGGCGTATTGCATAATATTCTCGTTCATTTCATCTCCGGCTACGCGAATGGTCCGGCTCACTACAATTCCTCCCAGTGATATCACGGCTACTTCGGTTGTGCCGCCGCCAATATCAACTATCATATTGCCCATCGCTTCATGGACCGGCATGCGCGAGCCAATCGCCGAAGCCATCGACTCTTCAATTAAAAACACATTGCGCGCGCCAGCTCGCAGGCTTGCTTCTTCTACAGCCCGCCGTTCCACCTCTGTCACCGACGAAGGAATGCCAATAACTACGCGCGGCCTCGGCAGGATATGAAAACCTTCCTGATGCACCTTTTGAATAAAGTAGCGTAACATCTGTTCCGTCACTTCAAAATCAGATATCACTCCGTCTCGCAGCGGTCTCACTGCTACAATATGGGATGGAGTTTTGCCTACCATCCGTTGTGCGTCGCGCCCGATCGCCAGTACATCGCCTGTTCGTTTATTAATGGCCACCACCGATGGTTCATTAATTACTATCCCGCGACCGCGCACATACACCAATGTATTGGCTGTCCCTAAGTCAATGCCGATATCCTGAGAAAAAGCGCCAAATATTTTATCGGTGATTCTCATTATCCTTTACCCGCCCTACCAGTTCATTTAAACTCATGATTTCCGGTTCCGCTTGGTTTCTCGCTTTCACCTCAATTTTATCCGCTGTTCTATTGGACACCACTGCTCGCCACGGCACGCCTATCAAGTCCGCTTCCGCCAACTTTTCTCCGGCCGATACATCAGCTCGGTCATCCCACAACACTTCAATCCCGTTTTCTTCCAGCTGACGTAAAAAGTGTTCACTTTGAGATACGGTCGCTGCATTGTCCATGTTCAAAATTACCCCATGTACCTGAAATGGAGCTACCGCTTTCGGCCAGATAATGCCTTTAGCATCATGAAACTTTTCTACTATCACGCCCATGACGCGTGATGAGCCAATGCCGTAGGAAGCCATCACTACCGGTTGCTGCTGTCCGCTTTGATCGGTGTACGTGTAGCCAAAGGCGCTGGAATATTTTGTTCCCAGCGGAAAAATATTACCAACTTCGCAAGCATGTTTAACCGTCAATTTACCCCGGGCGTGGTTTTCTACCACTTCCGCGTTAAAGGCTTCGTTAGTTTGCTCATCAATATAAATCGTATCCTCGCCGCTCTCGCACAGTGTTTGAAACTCGTGCGAAAAATTAGCCGTGAACTCTCCGCCAGTCGCTTTGGTGATGTACGTGTCCTGGCCAATACCTAAACGATTGAAAATTTTCACGTATACTTCTTTTACCTTCTCGTAAAATTCCAGCATGTCCTTCTCCGTCGCGTGAAAACTATACAGGTCCTTCATGCGGAATTCGCGCCCCCTTAATAATCCGGACTTTGGCCGTTCTTCATTGCGAAACTTGGTTTGGATCTGGTAAACAGCAAACGGTAAATCCTTATAGCTGGTTTTAATCTTCTGCGCGATGGGGGTAATTACCTCTTCGTGACTGGGATTGATAATGTAGTTTGCGCTATTTCTTTTCACGGACGCTTCATTCGCTCCGCTGGCCATAAATAATATATCGATATTTTCTCGGCCTGTTTGTTGCCATAATTGCTTTGGCGCCAGCGCTGGCATTAACATTTCCGTGCCAACCGCATTCATCTCCTCGCGGATAATATTTTCAATTTTGCCTAGGACACGCCAGCCTAATGGTAAAAAAGTGTAGACACCGGCCATAGCCTGCTCAATATATCCACCCTTTTGCAGCAGCGTTGCGTTTACTGAATCGTATTCACGGGCATCCTTACTTGTTTTAATCAGTAGTGACGAATATCGCATGATCTTTGCTTATAAATAACGGCTTAGATCCCGCACTGTGATGAGGACCATTAATATTATTAGTAGGCCAAATCCTGTCAGGTGACTATAGTATTCAATTTTGGCGGGGACCCGACGGCGGAAAATTGCCTCCAATACCACAAACAAAATCCGCCCACCATCAAGTGCCGGTATGGGCAAAAGATTAATGATAGCCAGATTCAGACTGATAAAAGCGGCAAATTCCAGTATATAGCTCAAGCCCAAATTAGTCATCTCGTTGGTATATACGGCAATGCCGATTGGGCCGGCTACAGCCTCACTGACTCCTTGACGGGCAATCAATCGGCCGATTACCGCCGTGAATTCCGAGCCAATGAGCCAGGTCGCCTGCCCAGCCCTCTTAATCCCTGCCCAGGGAGCATTCCACCAAGCAACTTTTTCCAGGCCGGTCATCTGTAGTACAATCCCTAACGGTCCTTCCTCCGGTGTGACCTCGGTGCGGGGCACTGCGGCGATATCCAGATGTCGGCCCTGCCTTTCAATCTCCATATTTATCTCGCGTCCGGCATGGCTGCTAATTTCCTGTTTGACTTGTTCCAGTGTTGGGTCAATCACAGAATTGATTCGGACAATTCTATCCAGCGCCTTGAGTCCGGCCTGCTCGGCTGGTGTGTTGGGATCCACATCCACGATAAATGTCCGCCGATCCTTCACTTGCTGGTAATTATCATCTGTTACTAAAGTTGGCACGCCGACTAAAGCTTGCCACGTCAACAGCACTATGGCTAAGACGACGTTCATCGCCACTCCTGCCGCTAGGATAGCAATGCGCCAGGGGATACTCTTACTGGCAAAACTGTCCGGTCCGGGATTGGTATCTTGATTGTCTTCTCCTTCAATTTTTACATAGCCGCCGATCGGCAGCAGATTAATCGTAAACAATGTTCCACCGCGCTTAAATGACCATAGTCTGGGGGGAAAACCAAAAGCGAATTCTTCCACCCGGCATCCGGCCCATTTAGCCGCCACCAAGTGGCCAAACTCATGGACCAGCACCAAAGCCAAGAGCATCACCACAAAGACGATAATTGTTATCAATAACATAAAATTAACTTAATTATTCTATTCTACCTTAATCCCCAGGTTAAGATATACCATACCATTTACTCGGCCCGTTTCCCCCGACTATTACAGGGTGGTTATTTCTTTTTCCTTCTTAGCCGCTAATTCTTCTAAACGCTGGTTGGATTGATCAATCATCTCGTCTAATTTTTCCTTACCCTCATAAAATTCATCTTCCGTCAGGTCGCCTTTTTCCTTAGCTTCTTTAATCTTCTTTAATTCCTCATCTCGCGCTTGCCGGAGCCGAACCCTTGCCTCTTCCGTCTTATTATTTAATTGCTTGACCGTCCGTTCCCGTCCTTCTTCTGTCAACGAAGGGAAAACGATCCGAATAATCGCCCCGTCGACTATCGGCATCACACCCAGTTGCGCCTCGGTTAGCGCTTTTTCAATCGCCGTGATCGCCCCTTTGTCCCAGGGAGAAATGGCTAATGTCCTGGCATCTGTGTTATTGACCGAGGCGAGTCCATTCAGCGGAGTGATCGCTCCATAATGCTCCACGTTAATATGCATGACCATCTCGGGCGTGACTCGTCCCGTTCGAATATGTGTAATTTCTTGTTGAAACCATTCCATTGCTTCCTCTTCCTGTTGGCTAAACGATCCTAAATTATCCTTTAGTGACATATGTAATTAATTCTTAAGGGTTAATTACTTACTGATAATTATACCTTCTATTTCTGCTCCCCGCCTAAATGTGCCAGTAAAACCTCTTTCGCTAATTTTTCATTACCGCCTTTCTCCTTTATTCGATAATAATCAATTAGTCGTAATAACAATATTTTCAAATCCCGGCTCGGTCCATTTTCTGCTAATTCCTCGTCTACATATTGCGCCACACCCATGATCTCGTCGTGGCTTACTGAATCCGCGCTATTCAGCTTTGCCGACAGCTCAGATCGTAGCTTGAGGTTTCTGTCAGTCCCAGTCCGGTCGGACATATTTTTAACGCTCATCAGCGTGCAGCGCGATCTTATAGTGATTAGGAGTCGGCCCGGCCATTTGGTCGTTAAGATGTATCTGGTCGAATCCGGCGCCTCCTCCAAGTTCTTGAGCAGCATGCTCGCCGCCGCTTGGCCTAATAAATGTGCCTGTTTAATGTAAAATATTCGCTTTTGTTTAATCGGCTTTAGTCTCAAGCGTGATAAAAAAGTTCTTACTTGTTTAATCGATATGCTGCGAGTCGTGGTGGATAATCTTTCAATGTCGTTGATCGCCACCCATTGATCTGCCGTGGCCTGCTGAATTACCTCTTCGATCATCTGTTCTAGTTCTGACTCATTTTGTCCCACCACCAACAAAGGTGCCTGAGCCTCAGCCGCTTGAAGCCACTGTTTGATTTGCTCGCCTTGTCCGTTCATTGAGTTTGTTTCCTCATCATCCTGCTATTTGCCAAGTTTTGCCAAATAATACAGCACCGGCGGGGCAACAAAAATCGAGGAATAGGTGCCAATGATCGTGCCGGCGATTAAGGCCACGATAAACCACTGGATGGTCGATCCGCCAATCGCTAATAACACAAACAATACTAATAAAGTTGCCCATCCGGTATTCAATGACCTGGTCAAGCTCTTGCTGTTCGCGCGATCCAGTACCGTTAATAAATCATCGCTCCGATTGGCCAGCCACTCTGTTTTAAAACGGTTAAAAATAACAATCGTGTCGTTTACCGAATATCCCAAGATTGCCAGTATCGCCGTTACGAACATCGTGTCAATCACTACCCCATACCACTGGCCTAGCAATACGAACAAGGCCAGCACGAATAACAAATCATGAACAGATGCATACACCGCGGCCAGCCCCAGTTTCCAGGAAGCCACGAAGCCAGACACTTGTCGGAAGGTATAGGCTAGGTAAACAACTAGCATCACCACCGCCAGGGATAATGCAATTATCGATTTACGCCTTAACTCCGCACCAATCGTCGGCCCAATCGACTCAAAGCGTAGCTCTTCTTTCAGCAAATTTTCCCGATTTAGCACACTGATGATAGCCGTATGCTGTTCCTCTGTCAGCGGCTCAGCCTTAATAATCAGACGATTTTCCTTACTGGTCTGGACGGACATGCTAATATTCGTTTCCTTGCTCAGTAAGGCGCGCGTTGTTTCCACCTCAGCATTATTAGTATCAAGTTCCATCAATGAACCGCCCGTAAAATCAATTCCCCATGTCGGTCTGATGATAATAACTATGGCCGCCGCCACCGCGATGGTAACTAACGGCAGAACAAACCATAATTTTATTCGTCTGATCATGAAAGTTGCTTAATGTTTTTGACTGCCAAGAATAACGCGCGGTGAGTAAAACGATAGGACACCAGCCAGCTTAAAAATATTTTGGTGACGGTGATCGCTGTAAACATTGACAGGATTATGCCGATGCCATAAGTGAGGGCAAATCCCCGCACGATTGACGTGCCCATGGCATATAAAATAACGGCGGTAATCAAGCTGGATAAATTTGACGCCTTGATCGAGTCCCACGCTTCCTTAAATCCATCATCCAGCGCGTACGGGACAGTTCTTCCTGCTCTCAGGTTTTCCTTAAATCGTTCAAAAATTAACACGTTCGCGTCAACCGCCATGCCGACCGTTATGATAAATCCCGCCACTCCAGCCAGCGTCATTGTGATCGGTATTAACTTAATCAATGCCAGGAAAAGTGCCGCATACAATAAGAGAGCGAGAGTGGCCACCAGGCCGGGTAAGCGATAATAACCGATCATCCAGACCGCTATTAAGATCAGGCCAATTACGCCGGCTTTTATACTGCGCTCGGCCGATTCCTGGCCTAATGATGGTCCGATCGTTTGTTGCCCGATCAGTTCGATCGGTACTGGTAAAGCGCCGGCATTTAAACGTCTCGATAATTCCTTGGCTTCGTTCAGGGTGAATCCTCCGGAAATCACAGCTTGCCCGTTGGTTATCTCTGCTTGCACCACCGGGGCGCTAATGGGCACTTGGTCCAAATAAATCGCGATCCTTTTATTCAAATTATCCTTCGTCAACTTGGCAAACATTTCCGTGCCTGCCGCGTCGAATTCCAAGTTTACTTGTGGTTGTCCCACCACGGAATCAAACGATACTGACGAGCGCTTTAAATTTTTTCCGGTCAGCTCCGTTCTTTCAAAGACCGGACCCGTTAAGGCGCTGGGGTCGTCCACGTTAAATTGTTCTAAGGCCTCATCTGTGCCTACCTCGCGTCTAAAGTCTAATTGCGGTGTCGCCCCGATCATTTGAATAGCTGTGTTGGGATCATGAACACCGGCGAGCTCGACTGTCACACGGTATTCATCCCCCACTTGATTCGTCCTAATCTCCGGTTCCGCTATGCCAAAAGCGTTAACCCGCCGTTCAATCACATCCCTGACCCCGGCAATTGCGTCCGTCGCGTCCGTGTCTGATATCCCCTCTAAGTCAGCCCGGTAAATCAGATAAGCCCCACCTTGCAAATCAAGGCCGAGTTTCACCGTCAAGTCACGTTCCATCTGGCCAACCTTTAAACTCGGATGCCAAGGGCTATCAATCCAGCCGGCCATTGCCAGCAATAACAAGATCGCACCCATCGCTAACCATCTTTTGTTCTTTGGCATCATAGTCCTTATATATGTTTATAGCTGCCTAGAACCTTTTTGGGAAGCCTATACACTGACAAAACAGTGCTTGGTTTCCTAAAAAGATTTTATTTATTGTTAATATGTTCAAACCTTCTTATTTTCTTGCCGTTGATTTCAATTCTTTCGTTAAACATTATCAACGGTCGCACCCATAAATCCTTATTTCTATAAAGCGCTCGATACACAACTAGTTCATTGAGTGTTTCACTATGTTTAGCAATACCTATCACCTCATATTCCTTCCCCTTGTAGTGCCTATATTTTCCTAATTTAAGCATATTACTTACCATGGCACTTTTTATACTTCTTGCCGCTGCCGCACGGACAGGAATCATTCCGCCCTACCTTGACCGGCTTGTTTGTCGTCATTGATCCGTTTGTTATATCTCCGTTGCCTGTGCTGATGGGACCGGTCTCTGCCACGAGTCCATTGCTGGCCAATTTATGTAAATTGCTGCCTTCCTGAGCACCGGTTTCTCTGATTTCTGTGGGCACGCTTGTCCGTTCAGTCGCTGCGTATGTGGGCTGAGCCCTGAAAACCACTTCCACTACCGACGCTCGGATCGTACCGAGCAATCCTTGGAACATGTGATAGCCTTCTTTTTGATATTCCACTAATGGATCTCTCTGCCCGTAACCGCGCAGCCCAATCCCTGTTCGCAGATAATCCATCGCGTCCAGATGATCCATCCAATGCACATCTATCGCGCGCAGTGTCGCCGCTCGTTCTAATTGTCCGATTACGTCCTCGCCGAACTGCTTTGTTCGCGCTTGCCAATAATCCAAACCTGTCTGCCGCACCGCCCCTCTTAGTTTTTCTCGGATGCTTTCCGGTCGCTGCCCGCTTTCCTTTTGTACCAAGTCCTGATAAGCCGCTTGCAAATCATTGGGCTGCCGCCCGGTCAATGCTGCCATCGACTCGCCGATTTCATTCGTATTCCAGTTTTTACTCTCATTATCTGCGGTGTGGACCACCAGCAATTTGTCTACCTGTTCTTCAATTAAGGTCTTCATGTGCTCATGGATTTTCACTTCCTTATCTTTTCCTTCTCGCCACACACCCTGGCTGATTACGCCTTTTCTTAAATTATAAATGGCGCTCCTTTGTTTATTCAGGACGTCATCGTAAGACAATACTTGTTTTCTCATGTCAAAGTAGTAGCCTTCGACTCGCTCTTGGGCGCTATCGATTGCTCTCGTCACTATTTTATTTTCAATCGGTTCATCTTCCGGAAACCGCAGCTTCGTCATCAATCCCTTAATTTTGCTGCCGCCGAATATTCTCATGACATCGTCTTCCATACTCACATAAAACTGCGTTTCACCGCGGTCGCCTTGCCGGCCCGATCGTCCGCGCAATTGGTTGTCGATCCGTCGCGCCTCATGTCTCTCGGTACCCAGAACGAATAACCCGCCCAACTGCTCAACCCCCTCCCCCAATTTTATATCTGTCCCCCGGCCGGCCATGTTAGTAGATATAGTCACCGCGGCGCGCTGTCCGGCGTTCGCGATAATCTCCGCTTCCCGGGCATGCTGCTTGGCGTTCAGCACCTCATGCTTGATCCCTTCTCGGGCTAGCAGCTGCGATAAATATTCCGATTTTTCAATGGCGATGGTTCCAACTAGTACGGGTTGACCCGCTTTATTCTTTTGTTTGATGGTCTGAACAACCGCTGCAAATTTTGCTTTTTCGTTTATATAAATTCGGTCCGACTTGTCATGTCTGATTAGCGTTTTATTAGTCGGCACGGACACCACATCCAGGTTGTATACTTTCTCGAATTCTTCCGCTGATGTCACCGCTGTGCCGGTCATTCCGGATAAGCGCGTATACAATCGAAACAAATTCTGGAAGGTAATAGTCGCCAGTGTACGGCTCTCCTGCTGCACTTTGACTTGCTCTTTTGCTTCAATGGCTTGGTGCAATCCTTCTGCATAGCGTCGCCCTTCCATTAGACGGCCGGTAAACTCATCGACAATCACCACCTGTCCGTCTTTAACTACATAATCCTTATCCCTTTGGTACAAAGTGTGCGCCCGCAGCGCCTGCTCCAAATGATGAACAAATCGGATGCCCTTTTCTTCGTAAATGTTATCTACTCCCAGCGCCTTTTCTACTTTGCTCGTCCCTTCATCCGTTAACGTCGCGGCCCGTCTCTTTTCATCAATATTATAATCAACTTCCGCTGTTAGCGTCGGCACCAGCCGCGCGAACTGCCCGTAGAGCATGGTGGAATCTGTATCGGGCGCTGAAATTATTAAAGGGGTCCTGGCTTCATCAATTAGAATGCTGTCCACCTCGTCAACAATCGCGAAATTAAGCGGTTGTTGTACCATTTCCGTCTCGCTCTGCGCCATATTATCACGCAGATAATCAAAGCCAAACTCATTGTTTGTCCCGTAAGTGATATTGGCGTGATAGGCTGCCCGTTTTTCCGCTGCGCTTTGGCCGTGCCGCAGGATCCCTACAGTTAACCCGAAAAACTCATAGATCGGGCGCATCCACTCTGCGTCCCGTGCTGCTAAATACTCATTCACGGTCACAAGATGAGCTCCCTTTTCCGTCAATCCATATAATACCAGCGGTAGGGTTGCCACCAGTGTCTTGCCTTCCCCCGTCTTCATTTCCGCGATTTTTCCTTCCAGTAGAGCCAGCCCGCCCATTATCTGCACGTCAAAATGCCGCATTTTTAATGTCCGCTCCGCTGCCTCCCTCACTGCCGCGAATATCTCAATTTTATGGTCCAAGCATTCTTCTGTCTGATGGCCATAAAACTGTCTCACTCGCTGTTTCAGATCCTTGTCTGATAACTGCTGCATGTCCTTGCTGAGCGCATTAATTCTCTCCACCGCTCCGCTATATGCCAGCGCGGCCTTTTCGTATCGTTTATTCTTATCCAGCCATTTAAACCATTTCATTGGCCTAACATACTAAGAGTGCGTCATTTAGTCCAGCGGGTTTAATCATCTTAAAGCAGGCGGGTCTGACACGAACAAACACTCATCACACCCACTGCTATTCTAATCTTGTGCTATTTTTTATCCCTCTTGGTTCGACCTTGTTTTCTTTTGTCTTGGTATTTTAGCAGTTCCTTCTTGATTGCTCCCACTGCTAAATCAATTACATTTTGCACCGTGTCCGCCGATCGATCCGCGTGAAAAACCATCCCGCCCTGCTTAATGTTCAAACGGCAGCTCACGACTTTCCCCTGGCGATGGTGCTGGTCATGACTTAGTCTGACATCTACCACAAAGGGGGGACGTAACGTCTTTTCCAACCGTTCCAGCTTCTCCTCTATCAATCCTAAATCATTCGCGCTGAGCGTGATATGCTCCGTCGATAAATTAAATTTCATTGATTATTCATTAATAATTAAAAAATGGCTATCTATTAATCCGAAGCCACATTGATGTTCTCTTCAGCAAATATTTTCACTTATTATTTTAACTTTACGAACATACCCATCATATCCTACCTCGTCAAGAAGATACAATCACTCGTCTGCGCCTCGTTCGGGTATCATCGTGCAAATTTTATTCAACAGTTTCGCTTGCCAATGGCGCCGGCTAAAATTAAGGACCGACTGTTGCAACCGCTCCCTGCTATACCCCTTTTCCCTCTGGTTAAACTGCCTCACCGCTTCGGCTAAACCTTCTTCGCTTTGATCGTCATAAAGAATACCAGTCTCGCCGTGTTTGACGATTTCGGCAGCTCCACCCTTATTCAGCGCGATCACCGGTGTCCCACAAGCTAAACATTCGGCGGTGGCCATACCAAAATCTTCTACTCCGGGCTGCACTAACGCCCGAGCTTGCCGATAATACTTGCGGAGGCTGATTCGATCTATTTGGCTGACGAAGATCGTGTTATTCCCCGCCATTTGTCGCCATTTATGCCGTTCCGGCCCTCGTCCGACTACTACCAGCGGATAATCCAGTTTGCCCATCACTCTGACCACCTGATCAAAATGTTTGCTGGCGTTTAAGCGTCCGACACAGAGAAAATATCGATCATTCCTTTTAAGTTGATACTTATTCTCCTCAGTCGATGGTGTAAAAAAAGCAGTATCAACCGGCGGATAAACAACTTCGCTTTGTCGTCCGTAATATGTGGCGATCCGCTGTTGTGTGTATTTCGAATTTGCTAAAAAACAATCAACTCGTTGGGCAGCTGCAAAATCGACAATGCGCAAGTAATGAAAAGCCAAACGAGCCAACCATCTTGTTCCCGGCCACGCTCGGTTCAGGGCTTCGTGCGTGCTGTCCCATAAATATCTGGTCGGTGCGTGGCAGTAACAAAGATGCGGGACATCCACCCGCGTGATGACACCTTTACATAGGCCGCTGGCACTGCTGATTACTAAATCAAAATCAGCCAGATCAAACTGTTCAACCGCCTGGGGTAGTAACGGCAGTAAACGGCTGGGATGTTTTCTAAACCAAACCGGCAACCTCTGTAAAAAAGAGCAGCTGATCGTTTTAGTGTTTCCGTCCACTGATATTAATGGCTTGCCAGCGTAAAGCGCGAATATGCTAGCTTGGGGTACCAATCTGATTAATTCTTCCACCACAATTTCTGCCCCACCCCGTCTGGTGAACTCGTCATGGACAACAGCAATACGTCTATCGCTAAAATTGATCATCAGATCAGAATAGATAATCAATATTTATCCTGCAAGCAAACCTGTCTCGGCCTCTTATTTTGTTAACAAAACACTTCGCTTGTAAGCATCAATATTCTCCAAGGCTGCTCCGGCTCCCTTGACGGCGCACACTAAAGGATCGTCGGCAATGTAGCAAGGTACGGCGCAGGCCCGGGAGATTAATTGGTCAATATTACGCATCAGTGCTCCGCCGCCGCTTACCACTATCCCTTTATCGATCACGTCCGCCGCCAACTCCGGCGGGGTTTCTTGCAGAACGTATTTAATCGCCTGCAGCACTTCCGACAATGGTTCCCTTAAGGCCTCCGTTACCTCACTTGATGAAATGGTGGTTTCTTTTGGTAACCCGGTCACGAGGTCTCGGCCCCTAATCATCATTTGCCTGGTTTCCTCATCCGTGATAGCTGAAGCCAATTCCTTTTTAATTATTTCCGCCGTTTGCGCTCCGACTATCACGCCATATCTTTTTCTGATGTGTTCGGTGATAGCCTCATCAAAACGATTACCACCGACGCGAGCCGAGTGCGCGATCACAATACCGCCCAACGAAATAATCGCCACTTCCGTAGTCCCTCCGCCAATATCCACGATCATATGCCCCGAACTTTCCCCGATCGGAATACCGGCCCCGATTGCCGCCGCAATTGGTTCCTTAATTAAATACGCCGCCCGGGCGCCGGCTGAAATAGCTGCGTCTACTACCGCGCGGCGCTCCGTGCTTGTAATGCCAGCCGGTACGGACACTAAAACCTCCGGACGCAAAAACCTGACTGATACTCCCGTCTTTTGGATCAGGTAACGCAGCATCGCTTCCGTCACCCGATAATCCGCGATTACGCCATCTTTTAAGGGTTGATGGGCAACGATACTTTCCGGTGTCCGGCCGATCATTTCCTTAGCTTCCTCGCCAATCGCTAACACGGCGTTTTCGTCTACGGACACCGCTACTACTGATGGCTCGTTCAATACGATCCCCCTGCCTGGCACGTACATTAAGGTGCTGGTTGTGCCTAAATCAATTGCGATCTTACGTGTAATGTTCATGCTTTCTATTTTATACTTCTAAACCTTTTAGTATATATTTTCCTGCCCTCGTTGGCCATTTACAAAAAATTCTTAGTTTGGCATTAAATTATTCCCTCTCCCAGTTTCATCCCCTGTCTGAATTGATGGCAGAGCTAAGCCGTATGCTGCCCCCCCCCTTAGAGGCTAAATTTCCGCTTGGCGTTTTCTTCTGCCCAACCTTTTCTCTGCGGTTCCCAGTCTTCCACCCGTTGGATATCTGCACCGACCGCTGCTAAACGCTCGACCAGATTGGCATAACCTCGTTCAATTATTTCCGCTTCATCAATAATTGTTTGTCCTTTTGCGACCAAGCCGGCTAACACCAGCGTCGCTCCAGACCTGATGTCAAGGCTTTTAATATGCTGTCCGTGCAACTGTGTTGGCCCATCGATTATGACACGATGAGGATCGCACACTGTAATGGACGCTCCCATTTTAACCAGTTCGTCACAGTGGCGAAAGCGGCTCTCGTACATGGGGTCGTGAATTAAACTTGCTCCCTGCACTTGTGTGGCGACTACGGAAAAGGGTGCTTGCAAGTCCGTTGCGATTCCTGGGTGAGGTAGCGTCTGTAAGTGAAAACTCTTTAACGGCGAAGGACTCACCTCCACCGTATCCCCGTGGCTGGAATATTTAACGCCAATCTCATCAAGCTTTTTAAAAAATAGCGCCAAGTCATCAAGCGGTACTCCCGTAATGCTTAATTCCGATGCGGTCGCGGCCCCTAACAAAATAAACAAACCGGCCTCTAGCATGTCATTGCAATTAACAATGGTGGCCCCATGTAAACTGCTTTTGCCTTTAATCCGTATCGTGTGCGTGCCGGCTCCCTCAATCGTCGCGCCCATTAACGCTAACATTTCAGCCAACTTCTCTACGTGTGGTTCATTAGCGGCAATATTTATTGTGGTGTAACCGGGCAGGGTCGATGCGACCATCATAATGTTCTCTGTTGCTGTTACTGAAAATTCTCGTAAAACAACCCTCCCCGCTTTCAATGATCGGCCATCAACGTGCACCATGTTATTTTGCCTGGCAACCTTCGCTCCTAATTGTTGTAAAGCGTCCAAATGTACATCGATAGGCCTCGAGCCGATTACGTCCCCGCCTGGTGGGGGTAAGTGGACTTCCTTGAAGCGCCCTACTAGTGCTCCGATCAAAAGGATTGAACCCCGCAGCTCCCCGATTAACTTGTTCGGTAATTTAAATTGATCAATCTTTCCTGGTTCTATCGCAACCGTCCCATCAGTCTTCTTGGTTTTGACCCCCATCAATGTCATGATCTCCAATAAGTTCTTTACGTCTCTGATGTCTGGTATATTGCCAATACTTGACGGATACTTTGTCAGTAAACTGGCCGCCAACAGCGGCAAAGCACCATTTTTAGAACCATTCACCTGAATCGTACCCCCTAGATGCTTTCCTCCATTAATTACTATTGATGCCATTAAAGAACTATAACAGTAAAATATTATTAGTCAAGGTACTGGACAAAAATATTTATTTCATTCATTGTCCTCATAAATGAATATTATATATCGTAAACTATTACTCGGTTTGTCGATCCTGCTGTTTATTGGTGTGTCTCCCTTGGTAGTCTTATACGCCCTAGGTTACCGGATCAACAATCTAATCACCAATCCACTTCCGGTTGGCGTCTTGATTACTGAATCGATCCCAACTCGAGCGAGCCTAACAATTAATGGACAGCCTGCCGGGCACACACCTCAATCAGTGACCAATCTGCCCCCGGGCGGCATTGATCTAACCGTTGCCCATGACGGCTATCAGCCCTGGCACAAACATCTAAATATTCAATCTGGGCAGGTCACTGAAGCTAGGGATATCCGTCTTTTCCCAAGCGCTCAATCATTGACCAACCTCCAAAGTAATACCCATACTTTTTCGTTATCTCCTCATCGTCAACTTATCGCTGCCTTGACCCAGGACAAGCAACTGTTTGTCATTGATACTGAAGGCATCGCGGTCGTAAACCCTATTATGTTTCCCAGCCTGCCAGACAGCTTACTGTGGTCACCTGACAGCGGCTCTATTTTGGTGATGGCAGCCGGGCAAGCATCACTCATTAGCCTGACCGATCCGGCTGTCCGGCCGGTACGCTTGCCGCAGCTGGACCAGGCCCGGCAGTTAGCCTGGGATCAGCGGATTCCCGGTCGGTTGTATATGGTATCCAGTCACCAGGAGTTAATAGCGTATAGCGTTTCTAATCAGTCGTCACAACTCATCGCCTCCGACATTATTAGCTTCGCGACTAGTTCACGCTTGTTATTTTTAATAGATAATGACAACCAGCTGCAGATCCGTAACTTACAAGGAAACTTAGTTGATTCCCCTCTCCTTAAAACTGACAAAACAATTCAACAACTGCACGTCACCCCGGGCGGCCATATCGCCGTTCAGTTTACCGATCGCAGTGTCTCAATTCTCACTGATCTGGGTGCCTTGATACCCGTGGCCGAAACTGTCACCAAGTTGAGCTGGTCACCCGACGAGCAAATGTTATTAGTTCAGCATGATGATACCTCGCTTCACATTATGAATGTTTATGACGAACGGATCAGCTACATTCCTTTGCTTGACTTACATCTCGTTACTCGGCTTTCTCGGCCAATCCGCAATCCGCAATGGTTTGCCGGGGGCCGGCATCTTATCTATCAGGTGGATGATGAAATCATGATCACAGAAATTGATACCCGGGACCAACCTCTGACCTACTTGGTTGATACGACTAACTTAGGTGATGCGAATATTACTGTGGGTGCGCAGGGAGATATTGTCTTCTATCTTAAAAAGACAGCCCAAGCCTATCGCTTAGTCCAAGCCATATTGAATCCCGCAGTAAACCAGTAGTAGAAAACAATCAGGGGTGTATAAAAAAAGCCGTCGCGGGACGGCTATATAGTCATAAAGAACTTACTAATGGAACCCCGTCTGTACCTACTGACCCGCTAGCTCTCCACAATGTTCAGGTGGAAGCTCCGCGCGTGTTATCCTCGTGGTGCTCGGCGCCG
Source organism: uncultured Candidatus Saccharibacteria bacterium (assembly GCA_964371255.1). Taxonomy (GTDB): domain Bacteria; phylum Patescibacteriota; class Andersenbacteria; order UBA10190; family UBA10190; genus UBA10190. The sequence goes on from CAYJKV010000002.1 coordinate 65,075, forward strand.
CGATACCAATCTTCACTCTAGTCTTACCCACGAAAACTACCGTAATGATAACATCCTCACCAATATTAATCTGTTCGCCCGGCTTTCTGGTCAAAACCAACATTGCAATACTCCTCTTGAGAAAACATCCCTGTCGTCCATGACACGCTGCCAAGGTCGACTAAACTAAATAAAGACTCAAAGAACAGCTTCCTGAACCTTTATATCACATAGTAGTGTTATTGTCAACTTTTTTTAGATCACTGCGAACTGCACATTAATTCAGACCCTTACGCCCTAAATTTCAATTAGGATAACCTGATTGTTTGTCTTCCTAGCATCAGCTTCAAGCCTCCACTGCCGCTATTAACTTTTACTCAAGTTTCTATCTCTTGGAGAACTGTGGTGCTCGTCTGGCTCGTTTTAATCCTGGCTTTTTTCTTTCTTTTACTCGTGCATCGCGCGTTAGCATGCCGTTGCTCTTCAGCTGCAGCCGCCATTCTGGATTTGCCAGCAGTAAGGCACGCGCTAAGCCATGCCGGACAGCATCTGCCTGGGCATGTTTCCCTCCTCCTTTAACTTTTACGGTCACCCCGTATTGTTCTTGCGTCGAAGTTAATTCCATCGGACCCAGAGCGATCTTCTGCATATCTACCGTGGTAAAATATTTTTCTACCGCTTCGCCGTTTATAATTTTTTCACTTACCTTATCGGTTAACCTGACCTGGGCAACCGCCGATTTGCGTCGTCCCACTCCGAACAATTTGGTGGGTTCTAAAGTCTCTTGTACTTTATTATCTGTCATAAAAATTAATTATTTGTTCCCTGGTAAGGGTGCTCACTCCCTTTAAAAAGTAATAAATTCGTCATCATGCGTGCTCTAAGCTTGTTCTTGGGTAACATGCCAACTACCGCTTGCTGAATAATAACTCTCGAATCCCGTTTTCTCTGTTCCGCTACGCTCCTGGCCTTGATACCGCTGGGGTAACCGCTGTAATGCCGGTAAATTTTTGTTGTCTCCTTGTTTCCAGTCAGCACTACGTGGTCGGTATTCATGACCACCACTTTAATGTCCATCAATTTATTATTCCGGTTTCCCACGACTCCTTTTCCCATCAAGAGGCCGGCTACTTGGGTAGCTAGCCTGCCTAACACCTTGTCTTGCGCGTCAATAATAACGTACTTGCTATTTGTTGGCTTGCTGTTGGTTGCTGATGTCATAACCTTATTCAATAATTTCCACCCGCACTTTTTTAGATCCATCGCTGCCCGTTACCGGCAGTTTTGCCAATCTCAAAAAACCGCTTTGGCGTTTGGACTGCTTGGCTGCGCGCTCGATTAATGCCGTAGCGCGTTCACTGCTGCCCAATTCACTGATTAATTCTCTTCTTATTGCCAATGTAATCTTTTGCTTTGCTTTCGTGATAAGCGGCTCATAATATTTTCTCAATTCTTTAGCTTTTGCTTCACTAGTCACGACGTAACCAGTGGTAGTTAGGCTGACGCACATATTACGAAACATCGCTGAGCGAGCTTTCTTTGTCCGCCCTAATGTTTTAAATTTTTTCTTGTGACGCATACTAATATCCCCCTCTGCATTATTTACTGTCTTCCTCTGAGTGCGTCTTGGCGTACTTATCACGGGCTTCGATAATATCATGCACTGCCTTTTCGCCCAATCCTGGTATGTCTTGAATCTGTTCTTCGGACAGATCAATCACTTGCTCTACCGCCGTTATACCAACTCTCTCCAACGCGTTATGTACGCGTGAAGGTAGCTGCAACAAATTCAATGTATTCTCGGTTTGGGTCATCTCTTCATCTACCTCTGCCTTTTCTTCCACTACTTCTGGGCGCTCGCCGGTCAACTTGTCTTCAAAGTCCCCCGTTAGCTCCTTAAAATGATCGGTGAGAATTGACGCTGCTTGGTTCAATGCTTCTTTCGGTGTAATAGTTCCGTCCGTCTCGATGTGTATGTTGAGCTTATGATAATCAGTAGCCTGTCCCACCCGGACATTCTCCACTTTAAAACTGACCCGGACTACCGGCGTAAAAATAGCATCTAACACGATTGTTCCAATCACTTCCTGCTCTGAGTCTTGCATTTCCAAGGGCTTATAGCCCCGCCCTTGTTCCACTGTGCAGCGCAGCTCTAAACTTGCTTTCTTGTCCGTCAAAGTCGCGATTGGCGTTGCCCCGTTACTAATACTAACCTCTGCTGGTAATTCAAAATCACTCGCGGTAATTTTCTTTTCTCCGTTTACTTTTAACTTAATCACTACCGGTTCAGCGCTGCTTGATGACAGTCGCACTCTCTTCAGGTTTAACGTTAATCCAATCATGTCCTCTTTCACGCCTGGTAAAGTCGTAAATTCGTGATCAACCCCTTCAATCTTTACTTTAGTAATCGCCGCCCCGGGGAGGGATGATAACAAAACGCGTCGCAATGCATTACCCACTGTTGGGCCGTAGCCTGGATAATAAGGATAGATGCTGAAACTTGCGCTGTTCTTGTCCTCTTCCTCAATGTTTATTTGTTCGGGTAAGTAAATGGGTTCCATAATATAAATTAAGATTTAAGCGCTTATCTAGACAAAAATTCAACAATCTCTTGGATGGCAACACCAATCCCGGTTTGGTCAACCTCGGGTTTGCCCACGACTTTGAAGCCGTAATTTTTTACATCCAGCTCCAGCCACTCGGCTAATTGTGTGTTTTGCATCCGTTTATCAAAATTAGTAAAGTATGATTTTTTCCTCTTGCCTTCTTTTACTTGCACTACATCACCCTCGCTTAGCAAAATTGACGCCACGTTCACCGAACGACCGTTGACACTAAACAGTCCATGACTAGCCATCTGCCTGGCTTGTGCTCGTGTCGTCGCGAACCCGGCGCGATAAATCGCATTATCCAATCTCCTTTCTAGCCGCTCTATTAAAGCCGGCCCTGTTTCCGCGCTGGATTTCTTGGCAGCTTTATAATAATTTTTGAGCTGGTTTTCAGCCACCCCGTAAATCTCCTTTAAGTTCTGTTTCTCTTCTAATTGGGCGCCGAAACGGCTCTTTGGTTTCCGCCGGCCTCTTGATTGCTGTTGTTGTGCTCCTGCTGGCATAGTCGTAGCTTAGACCCGGCGCTTTTTAGGCGCTCGCACACCGTTGTGTGGAATCGGTGTCAGGTCTTTAATTAATGTCAAAGTTAAACCGGCCACATTCAAGGAACGAATGGCTGCCTCGCGTGCGCTGCCAATTCCTTTTACAAAAACACATGCTTCCTGTACGTTAAAAGGCTTTAATTTTTCCATGACATCAGCCACCGCTTGTTGGGCGGCGTATGGCGTTGCTTTCCTTGTGCCGCTAAAACCAACGTGCCCCGCGCTGCTCTGGGCCAGCACATTACCCTGCGTATCTGTGGCTGATATCAAGGTGTTATTATAACTGGACTTAATATAAATCCTCGCCTGCTTTACAGTTGCTGGCTTTTTGCTCTTCTTGTTAGTTTTTCCCTTTGTTTCACCCATATATGAATCGTAATTGCTTTTAAAATCTGCAGTATCAGGCTATGTCTTTTCCGCCGAAGCCTTACGTCCGCTGCCGGCTGTCTTTCTGACATTACCTCGCACCGTCCGAGAATTTGTTTTTGTCCGCTGGCCGCGCACTGGCAGGTTCTTGCTGTGTCTGGTACCGCGATAAGTGCCGACGTCTTTCTGGTGTTTGATATTTTGCATGACGCTGCGGCGCAAGTCTCCTTCCACTTGGATGTTTTCTTCAATGTAGTCGCGCAGCTTTTTTTCTTCTTCCGGGCCTAGCTCCTTAGTTTTCAATCCCTCATTAATTTTTAATTGCCCCAAAATTCGGCCGCTCAGAGATCGCCCAATCCCATAAATACTCATCAAACTGATGACAATCTGTTTGTTGTCTGGTAGGTTAACTCCGCTAATACGAATTGGCATATATATAAATCAAATATCAAATTATCCTTGTCTTTGCTTGTGCCGCGGATTTTCACACAACACTCGCACTCTCCCTTTGCGTCTTACCACAGTGCACTTGGCACATATTTTTTTTACCGAAGATCTCACTTTCATATTTATTCCATTCTTTGCACTATTCGTCCTTTGGTCAAGTCGTAGGGGGACATTTCCACCCGGACCCTGTCTCCCGGTAAGATCCGTATGCGATGAACCCGCATTCTGCCGCTTAAGTGGGCCATGATCTCCTGACCGCTATCCAGCGTGACTTGGAACTGCGTGTTCGGCAGGCTCTTTTCTACATCCCCTTCGACGGTGACAGTATCTTGCTTAGACAAATTACTATAATTAAAAATTATCCCTCGCTCCATAAAACTTGGGACCATCAGCTGCTTTGTTATGGTGCACCTGCTTACCCAAAGTCCTGGCGTGCGATTTCCATAGCTTAGTTAAACACACCTCTTTTGTCAAATATCTTTTTCCCGCCGCCGGTGCCATTTCCGCCTACTGAGGCCGCCCGGGGCCTATTCGTTCTTGGCCACCAACTGCCCAAAACCCTCGGTCGGTCAATTTCTATGCTGCCAAAAGCTCACGCTCCGAATTTTCGTCAACCAGCCCGCTGGCTTGAATTTCCGGCCATCGCCTTCACGATTTATTTCTGATTTCCCTCGCGCCCGACTTCGCACTTTATTCCTATATTTTCTTTTCTGACTCCAACTGAATATCCACCCGTCTTTCTATACGCGGTATTGATTTTACCCAAAAAGGCCAAAGTTTAATCTCCGTTGATCTAACTCCAGGCAGCCCTTCCAAATATTCACGAGCCTCTGTCATTGAGCGGCCGGCTAGTTTTTGCCGCAACGTCTCCACCGCCAAGTTAGGCACGGTACTATGTGTGACTCGGACGGCAACGGTCGCCTGTGCCTCGTCCCAGTTTATGTCTTTAACACTAACAGTGAAAGAAATCGGCCCAGGAAACAGCATATAGTCCTTGTCTAACCGTCCCTCCAGTTTTTCCTTCATCCTCATTTCAAATAGCGCCTTTTCAAACCCAATCACCCGGACGACTATTTGTCCTTGGTAATCCATCGCCGGCACCTTATCCCCTTCTTGGCTGGTGCTGGTAAAATTCACGACTTCCGTATTCCAACTTTCCTCCAATAATTCCCATCCTTCTGGTAACTCGTCCTTGATTTGCTGGGTCGCTTGTTGCCGGGCCTGATTCCCAGCTTCCTTGCTGGCCGCTGCCAGATCTTCTTTCCCTACCACCGCCACCGCTTCCCCACTTCCGCCGCTAAACGATTGCTTAGCTTCCGCCCAGACCACTTGTTGTGATGCTTCATCAAACGCCACGAAGTCAAGGCGCTGTCCCTCAATATTCCCCTCTTCCCCTTCCTCGGCAGCCAGCACTTCCACCGGGACTCGCCCGTTCGGTGGCACCATGGCATGCTTTTGCATATAAAACAGCCGGCCATCCTTAGTCTCCAGACGGCTTTGTTCCTTGATCTTTTGCTCGGTACCCGTGTTGTTCACGATATCCACAACGCCGCTGCTTTTGCTGCCGATAATCTCACGATTTTGTACTTGCCAATTCCCCCGCACAGCAATTTCCCGATAAAAACTAGTCCCTGGAATGATTTGGTCGTTATTGTTGGCTTGGCCGATCAATACTTCCTCGTCAGCCAGCAAAGGTGCCGTTCTTAATTTAAGATCGATCGCCGCGGTCGGTAGAAAAATAATACTGGAGATCAAACCGGCAATCATTACTAAACCAATCAATCCCAACATAATCTTTCGCTCGGACTGTCCCATCCACACCCGCTGTTTCTTTGCCAAAGGTGCCGCGGCGAATAATGGTCGTCTTTCGGCTTGTGTCGCTTCCTCGGTTACTGTGCTAGGTTGGGCTAATTCCTCGGTCCTGATTTTTGCTAAAGGTACGCTTTTGCCGCTCAAGTCCATTGTCTTTTTATTTGGCGCACCGTCAGGGCCAACTCTACTGGCCGACTGCTTCAGCTTATCCTTGCTCGCCTGGCTGGCCTCAAATAATTCAATTTCTTCAACTTTGCCAATATCCAACGGCGGCAACCCGGTCTCGTTCTTATTGTCGCTGTTGCGCTTTATATCTCGCATCATATTTTAATAATTATATTATCTCTTCACATCCTATCTCAAATTGCCCCATCAATCACATACTTATGTCCGCGTCGTTTGTTTTAGCTTGTGTAGACTCATTTATTCCAGGATAGCTTTAATCCGTCTGATGCCGGCTGCCGCTGCTTCTTCTTTTATGATCCTAAACTTCCCTAGCTCGCTGGTGTTACCGGCGTGGGGACCGCCGCATATTTCCAGGGACACGTCACCTATTTTATAGACGCTTACATTTTTCTCGTATTTTTCTTTGAACAATCCCACCGCGCCCATAACTTTAGCCTGCTCTAAGGTTGTTTCTATCCGCTCGACCTTGATCTGATCGGCTATCGCTTGATTGATAAACTCCTCAATTCGCCTAATCTCGTCCGCATTTAATTTACGATCGAAATTAAAATCAAAACGCAATCGCTCCGCTGTAATGTTACTGCCTTTTTGATTTATGTCTTGGCCCAGCAGTGTATGCAGCGCTGCATGCAGCAGGTGTGTCGCTGTGTGGTATTTTCTTGATTGCCGACTCTCATCGGTGAGTCCCCCTTTGAATTTATTGCTTGATCCGGCCCGGGACTTAGCTTGGTGTTCAGCGAATTGCCGTTGAAAGTCTTCGAGGTCCACTCCTTTGCCCACTTCACTTGCCAGTTCAGCGGTTAACTCCACTGGAAAACCGAAACTTTGTAATAGCAACAAGGCGTCATTGCCGCTGATTTTATTCGGGCTTATTTTTTCAATTTCCTCGAACTTCTTCATTCCCCTGTTCAATGATCTCGCAAACTTAATAATTTCCTGTTCGACCGCAGCTTGCGCGGCCGGTAAATTGCTTCTCATTTGCGGGTAAACTGATTCGTACTCGTGCACCACTTTTCCCATACCTGTCACAAATAGACTCGTTAAATCCTGCCCGCCCAGGCTTTGCGCCGTGACTACAGTCCGTCTAATCAAGCGCCGCAGCACGTACCCTTGCTCCGTATTGCTGGGAATAACATGGTTTTCATCAGTCATCACAAATGTCACCGCTTTTAGATGGTCAGCCATTATTCTTAATTTTTTTTCGTTCACCGCCGACCCTTGCCAATACTCGTCGCGTAACCACTTCATCAAGGGTCGGTATGTATCGATCTCATAAATACTATTAAAACCGCCCAGTGCCATCGCCGTCCGCTCCAATCCCATGCCGGTATCAACATTCTTCTGCTGCAGTGGTGCTAACTTTCCCCCATTGCTCCGCGTATATTCCATAAAAACGTCATTCCATATTTCCACCCATTGCTTGTTGTTCGGGTCGAACTGCTGGGGTGCGGCTGCTGTTCCCGTCCAATAAAACATTTCCGTATCGGGTCCCTGCGGACCACTTTCTTTGCCTCCCGCCGGCCACCAATTCTCCTCACTATTCAAAAAAGCGATCCGTTCCTTAGGTAAGCCGACCTCTTCCCATTTCTTCGCCACTCTCTCATCTCGCGGTGCGTTCTCATCGCCGGCAAATACACTTACCGCCAGCCTCTTGGGATCGATGCCCAGCCATTGATCGTCGGTTAAAAATTCCCAGCTTAATTTAATCGCTTCATCCTTGCCATAATCACCCAGCGACCAATTACCCAGCATTTCAAACACCGTCGCGTGCGTCTCATCTCCCACCTCATCGATGTCGGTCGTTCGCAAGCATAGCTGGACATCTGTTAACCGACGGCCCTGGGGGTGTGTTTGGCCCTGCAAGTAGGGCACTAGCGGATGCATTCCGGCGGTCGTAAACAAAACAGACGGATCATTTTCCGGAAGCAAAGAACTGCCGGCAATCCGCTGATGACCGTGCTTTTCGAAAAATTCCTGATATTTCTCCCGCAGCTCTTGACTGCTTATTTCAATCATAAACTTATCCTGCCACTGACTTATGGCGGCCGCAACCCTCACTCAGAGCTTAAAAGTATTTTCTTTCCTTTGACTTAAATACGATCTCGACCGCCTCAGCAGCGTTGTTCACTATGTTGTACAAACCCAATTCGCTTTTATCAATGGTCTTATATTCTTGCACTAACACCTGTCTGATCCAACTGTCTAGCCCTTCCCAGTAATCATGCCCGACACAAATAATCGGCACCGCTTCCATTTTTTGGGTTTGCACCAGGGTCACCATTTCAAAAAATTCGTCTAGTGTGCCGTATCCTCCGGGGAAAAAAATGTAAGCCTGGGCCGAGGCTGACAGCATAACTTTGCGTGTGAAAAAATAATGGAAGCCTATACCTTGCTGAACGTATTTATTCCGGCGTTGTGCGCTTGGCAGTTCAATATCAAGCCCCACAGATTGACCGCCCCCTTCTACTGCTCCTCGATTAGCCGCTTCCATTATGCCTGGCCCTCCGCCGGTAATAATCGTATAACCTTGTTCTCCCAGCATTTTCCCCATCATTCTCGCTTCTTCATACCAGGTTGAGCCAGGTTCCAATTGGGCCGATCCAAAAACTGTCACTTCCCGCCGCAGTGGATAAAGAAACTCAAATCCATCCACAAACTCAGCCATAATGCGGAAGATTCGCCAATTCGCATCCTCCGCAAAATCAAAGGGCTTATCAATGGGGACTTTTTGCTTCAGCTTGGCAGTATCCTTCATAGGTTAAATTATACCAGTCTTCTCCTAATTCGAAACATGATTACCTGATAGACGGTGGTCGCGGCCCCCCGCTAAATTTCTGCTTATTAGTGGCAGCCATATTTATTTTTCCGCCACCCTGCAATTTTCTGCTCTCCTCCTGCCTCTCCGTCTTAAGTTTCTCGTAACACTCCCGGCAATAAACCGGCTGTCCCGCCTTGGGCTCAAACGGCACGTCCGTATCTCGTCCACAACGATCGCATTTCACATGCACTAATCTCGGTTTTAATAAACTGGCCAGATCGGTGATTTCCTCTGTGCTTTTTTCTACCCGCATCTCCTGTAATACTTTTTCCGCCTGGCTGGGTGCCGGCAACATCGGCTTATCTTCCCGCCGCGACTGTGTTTGCCTGCCTCGTGGTTGATTACCGGCTGTGCGATGGTCGGCCGCAGCATTGAAAACAACTCCGCTCCATCGTGCGATCTTATCCTCCACGATCGCCCGCGGTCGTCCGTACCGTTCCCGGGAGACGTTTATTACAGTTTCCTTCTTATCAAATCCTTCTCGACTGGGCGCAACAGTTTGCATGCTGAAAGCCTTACTCGTGACGCCGTCAATCATTAACTTGATATAGGCATTGTACTTATCCAAGTTGACCAAATCGGTTTCCATGAATGTTGGCGCGAATTCTTTCTCCAAGAACTCCGCGTCAGCCGCGCCTACCCTGAAACAAACTATCGTACCGGCGTTGCCAAAAACTGCGCCGCGTACCATTTCATCCTCCATCTGTTCAATATACTGGTGGGCCATTGTCAGATTTAACCGGTATTTACGCGCCTCCGATAAAATGCTGGCAAATGATTCGGTAGCAAAATTTTGGAACTCATCGACATACAAATAAAAATCCTTCCGCTGCGCTTCCGGTATTTTAGCCCGGTCCATGGCGGCTAATTGCAGGCGCGTTATGAGCATGGCTCCTAATAATGATGAATTATCTTCTCCGATCCTTCCCTTACTGGCATTGATCAGCAATATCTTTTGGTTATCCATCACATCTGTCATATCGATCGTGCTTTTGGGTTGAGCGACAATATTGCGGATAATCGACGACGTTAAAAATTGCCCCACCTTATTCTGGATCGGTGAAATCGCTTCCGCTCTAAACCGTTCATTGTAATTGGAAAATTCGTTGAGCCAAAAAGATTTGACGACCGGATCTTGAATCTTTTCCACGACTTTTTTACGGTATTGATTATCCCCTAACATCCGCAAAATTCCCAGCATAGTGCTCGCGGGATAATCCAGCAGAGCTAAAATCGTATTTCTTAAAATGTATTCCAGCCGCGGCCCCCAGGAGTCTGCCCAGATTTTCTTCAATGATCCAATTAAACCAGACGAAACTAAGTATTTATATTGCGGATCAACCGCCTCCAGTACGTTGAAACCGACCGGATATTCCACGTCCGATGGATCAAAATAAATCACGTCGTTGATTCGTTCCGGCGGGATGAAATCAAGTAAGCCCTCAGCCATATCCCCGTGTGGATCAACTAAGGCCACGCCTTTACCCCGCATAATATCCTGTTTGATCATCCCTTCCATTAACGTTGTTTTTCCAACACCCGTTTTCCCAATGATGTATACATGCCGTCGTCGGTCATCGCTATAAATCCCAAACTGCCGTTCCTGTCCCCGGAACTTGGTCACCCCCATTACGGTTATGTCGCTGTCGTCTGCCATAGAATTATTTGCAATTAAAGGTCGTCAATATTATACGTATGGCACATTCTCTGGTGCTCCGCCGACACCCGCTTTAGCACGTTCAAAAGCTGGCGCCTTTGAGTACTTGGTGGGGAAGTGGTAAAGCGTGGCTAGCTCTTCGTCACTCATCATATAACCGTCTTCATAACCCCAAAAATCACGCCATTGAAAAGACAAAAATATTTCTCTCTTTCGTCTATATCGGCGTGTCTTCTTCATCACGTAATTTGGCCCGTTAGTTTTTGTGTTCGGATCGGGCTTAAAACTGTTGAGATTATATGTATTAAATTGCTTAAAACCGCCAATCGCTCTGGAAATATTAGGCTTAGTAAGCTGGCCCAAGGGCGCTAAATAAAGCACGCGTATTTTTACCCGGTATCCGCCCTTTGATACTTTCCTCAATATCCCATCCATTTTGGCTGTGTCGCCCGCACTCACCTTGGGAAAGTCCAGGCTTGTTTTTCCCGCGGCTTTGCCAGCTTCTAAGGGTCCGCTGACACCGGCCTTGATCGCGTCTGCTGGGAATTGGGTCATCGCTTCCATGGATTTACTCAACAGGCCTCGGGTTTTTTTTGTCTCTTTACCCGCTAACTTATCAATTTCTTCGCCGCCCTTATCCGCCCATTTCCTAATATCTTTACCGTCGATCGGCCTGATTAATATTTGCACCCAAAATTGTTCACCCTCGTTGATATTAGTATACGCTTCCACTAAGGCTTGGTGCGGATCGATAAACTTCTCTTCCTCAGCGAAGACATCCTCGTAATCATGATAAGTCTTCACCGGATAAACATCATCTTCGGTCAATGCGATCTCCGAACCATACAGATCAAAAGTCTTATCAATGTCTTTGTAATCATAAATCTGGGTATAATCTTGCGTTTCTACTACCTCTGCTTCTGGATATTGTCCGTACACAACACCTTCAAAAAACGTTTTGTGCATAGTCGGCACCACTAAGATATACCGAGCGCGCCCTTTTGTGCAGACTAATTCACAGCTGTACCAGGCTTCCAAATATCCTTCAAAATATCTTTCGACTAAATCAGGGTTTTTATGAATGCCGTCAAGGACTGAGAAAATATTCTCCATTGCCTTCGGCGTTTGTTCTGAATCCTCTGGTACTGTTACTTGCAAGAACGTCCAGCTGATCGCCGATACATAATCAACCATCTTAATATACAAATATATTTTCCAGATTACCCAGAGCATTAAACCCACCACCACCAGCCAGCCCCAACTGAAAATGATATTGGTGCCGGCTTCTAGGTTAGATATTAAGCTGGCGGCCATCATGCCTGTGGGGTTTATATTAACTCGATGCCTGTGCATGACTCTATTATACGTAAAGGTCAGGTTATCGGCGAACCTTACTGGCAACGTACCCCCAGCTTTTGCCAGACCTGTCCCGGGCCCCAACCCTGAATACCACAAGCAGCCTTAGCTAATTGCTTAAGGCTGCTTAGAATAATGATTTATTTTTGCTGCTCTTTTACTTAGTCTCTGGTGTGCTGATATTCCTCAACGTGTACCGATCGTCTTCCACCTTCGCAAATTTATTACTATTTTGCAGGCCGAGAACGACGGTCGTTCGCTTCACCATGCGCTGTTTCATCACTTCCGCTAACAGCTCATCTTTCTTCATCGGTTTACCAGACTTGCTCAAAATTGCTTCCAGGACATCTGCGACCGTACCGGGCAAAAAGCCCCAATCGCTTAACCCATACATGCCTCTTCCCACCAACACAAAGCGCGGATCTTTTATTAGTTCATTATGCACCGTCTGTTCATGAGCCTTCTTGTGGTCAAATTTCACTTCATTAATTTGCGCGGCGATATCTCGAAAATGCATTGGTTCACCGTTGCGGCGCAGAACAATATAAGCCTTGTCTCCAACCCCTCGGGGTGATGTTTCTACCCAATCCTTTAGTCCCCACTCGCTGAAAACTGTCCGCTTTAGTTCTTTGCTAGCTTCTAGCAGGGCTTTCACGCAAGCATCAGGTAGAACTTCTTCTGATACGCCGACTTGTTCTCTGATCTTCATTAACATCTCATTCTCCATGATTGGCTTTTTTGCCTTGCGCAAAATATTATCTGCCGCATTGACTACTTGGTCGGCATAAGTGTGATGTAACTTGGGGTGAGACCAATGCGGGCGAAATTTGTCGGAACGGGTCACGCGTTCATAATTTGGCAAAATATCCAAGAAGAACATCACCATGGTTGCTCCTGGCGCCTCGGTGAAACTCTGACCGACAACTAACATCAAATAATCCTCTGTTAGTATCCCCCCATACTGAGCAAACAGCGCTTCTAAGGTTTTAGCTACATTTTTTAACACATCTTCGCGTCGGGCCAGTAGCTTCTTAGCCTGTGCCTCAATCTGTCGCACCCTTTCCCGCGTGATGCCATATTCTTTGCCTATGCTGTCCAATGTTTCGATTTGCCCTGACTCTAAACCGTAACGACGCTTAATAATATCCTGCGATCTGGTATCTAAAATGCCTAAAAGAACTCTCACTATTTCGTTGAGTTCACCTGCTTTGCTTATTGTTCTTTCTTGCTCCATAAAGTTTAAAATTGCCGATAAACATTAATAAAATAACCTCTCTAATTGCCTTACGCTTGCAATATAGACCTTTCTTGACCATATGTCAAGTTTTTGTGCAGGTACTTTTCTGCACAACCTCACACTATAGTGATTGGCCTATATTTTGTCCAGTTTTCGTTGTCTGATATATGTCAGACAATTCTGACACTTATTTGGGACGCAATATAGTGCGCAACATCCCGTCTAAGTCCCCTGCGCTAAAAGCAATGGCTATTCCGAAAGATCCGGCCGCTTTCGTTAAGACATTATTCATGGCCTCGCCCTTTTTAACCTCTGCAATAAATATATTGTCCTTCTGCCAGCCGTTAATTAAATCAGTTTTTAGCTGCCCGGCCTGTGCGTCTGTATTTTCTCTTCCGCGCGGCATAAAAATTGGCGTTAGAATCACCCCGTCAGCTTTCCTAAAGGCACTAAGAAATTCCGGCAGGAAATTTCGCAATCTTTCTTGCGTATGCGGTTCAAAGATTGCCACGATCCTTTGTTGTGGATATTTTTCTCTGGCCGCTTCCAACGTACGGGCAATCTCCGTCGGGTGATGGCCATAATCGCTGATTACTTCCATGCCTTGCCAGTCTCCCAATCTTTCAAACCTGCGTTTGATGCCGGTGTATGAGGCCAGATAGCCCGCCAGCTTTTGTTCCTCAGCGCCGGCCCAGCCTGCTATCCGCATGGCGATTAAGCCGTTCGTCTTCATATGTTGCCCGGGTGTACTTACCTGTACCTGGCTAGCCTCTTGTTCATCTAATACAATCGTATTGGCCGGCCATTCTACGGTCGGATGGTTTTGTTGTATGCCTTTCAATGTCATCACTACCCCAGCTTGTTTTCTATGCCTGATAAACTTGCTATACGCTTCCTCTGTTTGTTCGAGCGAATTAAAAAAGTCCGGGTGGTCGAAGTCAATCGATGTGATAGCTATCAAGTCAGGCCTTAATGTTAAAAAATGTTCCCGGTACTCATCAGCCTCGAGCACTAAAATGTCGTTCGCGCCCATTCGCGCGTGTCTGCCTCCCCATTCCCGCATCGCTGCGCCAATCAACACAGTCGGATCGAGTCCCGCCGCAATCATAATATGCGCTGCCATGGCACAGGTTGATGATTTACCGTGCGTTCCGGTAACGGCGACCACGCGCTTGAAGCCTTTGGCAAAATTGCCGACTGCCGCCTGGTAATTTATTTCGCGCTTCAGATCACGGGCTGCCTGTCGCAGCCTGTGCTCTTGGTCGACCGCGTCTGAAAAAATCACCTCCGTAAAACCGCTCATTTGCTGTTTGAATTTTTCCTCATCAACCAGTTTGAACGGTTCGTCCTTCAGTAATTCCTTGGTCTCTTCAAGCTTGGCATCAGTGCCCACGACGTCTAAATCCTGCTGGCTTAATAGATATGCCAACCCGCGCATGCCGCTGCCGCCGATACCCACCATTCCCACTTTTTTCTGGCTTTGGCCCAACCTCATGCCTTGTCTTTTACAACCAGCTCAGCCTGCTTTTTCATCGCTTTTCTTATGGACTGGAAGGGTACCAAGCCCCTGGCTAGCCTGAAGGTCAGCTGCGCGATATCTCGCGCTGCGTTTGGATAATCAAACCGGCCAATATTCTGGCGCAGTACTTCCCGGATCTCCTTATCGTCTAATAGATTTCGGATATTTTGCAATAAAATATTACGTCCCAGATTTTCTTGACTGATCACCCGTACGGCTTCGGCTACTTCCATAATTTGCGCGTTTATCCTTTGGTGGTCTTGGGCCGCATTGGCCAGGGGGATGAGAATCGCTGCTTTTCGTAAATGTGCTAATTCCGCTAATGAGGTGGCGCCGGCTCGTGATATCACTAAGTCAGCGGCCATTAGAGCCGCGCCCATCTTATCCGTCAACGCGCCAAATATTTTATATTTTTCTTGCCGACCAACCGATCGTAATATTCGATCAGCTTCGGTTTTAACGGCGGCTGCGTTAGTGACGCCTGCTAAATGAATGAGACCGGCCTGGGTGATTAATTCCGGTAAAATTTGCAGTGTTAACTCATTGATCTTCGCTGCTCCCTGGCTGCCCCCCATAATCAATACGACCGGTTCGGTTTCTTCAAAACCAAATAAACGCTTGGCGCTCGCGCTCGTTTCTCGCGCCAGACCCGGCCGCACGGGCGTCCCCGTCACGATGGTCTTTCTCTGGTGGTAACCCATGTCATGACGCGTCGCCGCGAAACCCACCGTAATAACTTGGGCCCAATTGGCTGTCAGCCGATTAGCCAAACCTAAAACGGCATCCGACTCGTGCACCAATAATGGAATACGATAAACAAACGCCGCTACGCAAACCGGTATACTCCCATAGCCGCCTTTGCTTATCACGGCGTCCGGCATGATCCGCCACATTTGCCAGAGGGCTTTACTCAATCCGATCGGCAAGCGCCACAATATGTCGGTGACCGTTTGCCAGGCCGCGTAACGGCGCAGTTTTGCCGCCGGTATGTTAATTGTTTTCAGTCCCAACCTGTTAAAAAATTCACTATTCTGCTTATCCAACACTCCTAAGAAGTAGATATCTAATCGTTCACGGTCAATCCAAACTGGTAATTGGTCCTTGGTTTCCTGATGAACTGTCCTCAACATTTCCACCAGGGGTTCTAAGGGGATCATATGTCCGCCGGTGCCGCCGCCTGTCAATACAATGCGCATAATACTTGATTTCCTAATTTATCTTTTAATATATCACCTTATCTGCATCCTACCTCATTAACCTGTCAATATAAATCATCGATCCCAATCCCTTCTTCGCTATTTACTCGCTCTACTCTTGTGTATATTGGCTGATATTGAGCAATACCCCTGATGCGAATAGCAACGTCGCTAGCGCTGAACCGCCGTAGCTGATAAATGGCAAAGGAATGCCGGTTAATGGCGTCAGGGCTAAAATTGACCCGATATTAATAAAAGCCTGCAATAAAATCCAAGCCGTTATGCCGGTCGCCAGCAGACGCCCAAAAACATCAGGGGCCTGCCGCGCGATCAACCAGCCCCGCCAGCCAATTAAGCCGAATACTAATATAACCAAGATTGATCGAATCAATCCAAACTCCTCAGCTAAAACAGCAAAAATTGCATCACCAGCCGGCTCTGGTAAATAGTAATATTTTTGTCGGCTGCGCCCGAATCCCAAGCCCCACAAACCGCCAGTCCCAACTGCCAATAAAGCTTGGTTTATCTGATAACCAATCCCTTGCGGATCCAGTTCGGGATGCAAATAAACCATAATTCTCTCCAAGCGATAACGTGCTGTATTTAAAAAGACAGCGAACACGGCCAGTCCACCCAAGGCAATCATTATTAAATGGCGCAACTTAAAACCGGCTACGAAAATCATGCTGGACGCCATCAGAGTAATTAACAGGAGCGTTCCCATGTCCGGCTGCATCATGATTAAGGTGCTAAGGATTGCCATCATAATCAAAAAAGGGATGACACTCTTCTTGAAATCCTTGACATCCTCACCCTTTTTCTCCAGCAATGCGGCTAAATATAAAATAAACGCTAACTTCGCTACCTCCGTGGGCTGCAGGGTTAAAGGCCCAATACCAATCCAGCGTGATGCCCCTCCCGCCGATACTGATAATCCAGGTACAAATACTAGCACTAATAAAACCAAAGCCAACACAATAGCTGGGAACGCCAATCGTCTCCAGAATCGATAGGGTACAAAATAACCTACTAAAAACGTACCTAGTCCTATCAGGCCGCCATATAACATCTGGTGCTTCACGAAATAAAAAGCATCATTAAAGTATTTTTGTGCTAATACGGACGAGGCCGAAGCCAGCATCAGCCACCCAAACACCGTGATGCCGGCAATGGCCAACAACAACAAATGATCCCCGGCGTGCTTATGAATTTGCATGCTTGGTTCTGCTATATTATTTTTTTTAGTTACCTTACGCATGCTTCTGCAAATTCCTGACCGCCTCTTTAAACTTATTTCCACGATCAAACTCATTCTTGAAAGAACTAAAACTAGTGGCGCCTGGAGACAGTAGTACTATATCTTCAGCTTGGGCAATCTGTGCCGCACGGCGTACAGCGTCCGCCATGTCTGTCGCACTTTCGGCTTGGCTGCGTCCGCCAGCCCGTTCATACGCTTGCGCCATTTTTTCCGTCGCTGTTCCGGGCAACCAAATAATATGCCTGACATTAGCGATCGCTTCTTGCTGCGCCCAGGGTGCGAACTCCAGTACCTTATCATTACCTCCTAAAATATGGACGATGGTTTTTCCTTGCAGCGCAGCTAAGGCTGCGATTGTGGCATCGGGCATGGTGGCGGCGGAATCATTAATGAATTCTACCTTGCCTATCACCGCTACTGTCTCCATGCGATGCGGTAACAATTTTACTTTTCGAAGTGCGCCGATGATTTGTTCCTTGTCCATCCCCTGTTGCCAAGCCAAATAAATGGCTGGTAATAAGTTACGAATTTCGTGTTCATATCTGGCGGGTAGCTCGTCTGTGTCCATCAGCCTTTCTTCACCCTTCAGTTCGCGTACCATCACATGATTATGCTTGATGAAAATTCCTCTGGTTTTGTAATCCTTGATTGAATAACTTATGACTTGGCTGATCAGCTTGGTTGACCACGCGCGCAATCTCTCATCGTCGAAGTTTAATATCGCCCTATCCGTCGGTTGCTGCCATTTAACAATTATTTTCTTTACATCCATATACTCTTCCCAGGAGGCATACGTGTTCAAGTGGTCTCGATAAATGGCAGTGATGATTGCTGTCCCCGGACTGATTTGTTGTGCCGCCAAAGGTTCTAACCGCCAGCTTGATAACTCAAAAACAACTTTCTTGTCGTTATTAAGTTGCTCAAGTTGCAGTAATGGCGACGTACCTTCAATACCGATTGCCGGAATACCTAGTAATGCGGCGATGGCAGTCGTGGTGGTAGATTTTCCTTTCGAACCAGTAACGCCAATGATTCGGCGCCGGTCAAACCACCGGAAAAATAAACTACTGTCCATCTCTACCGGCACCCCAGCTGCTCGAGCGCGCAACAAGAATGGTAGATTTCGGGGAACTCCGGGATTAATTATAACCAAATCAGCCCTAGTAAAATCCTCGGCCCGGTGCTCACCTAGCACCCATTCAATCCCCTTATCCTGTCCGACCATTTTGATACTCTCCGCCAATTGTTCTGCATTCTTCAGGTCAGTCACCACCAACCTAGCGCCTTGTTTATGTAACCAAAGTATATTACCGATTGCCCCTCCATGTTCTCCCAAACCAACAACCGTCACTCGTTTACCCTTGACATCATTCATCTTGCTCCAATCATTTAGTCTCATGTTTTTTTCATTCCTTATGCCTCGTTTACTCTACGTCTCGATACGTTACATTCCCAACAAACCAACCAGTAAACCGAGGGCTGAACTAACCGCCGCCATAATCCAAAAACGCATGGTCACTTTTGTTTCCGGCCAACCAATTGCCTCAAAGTGATGATGTATGGGGGCAGATAAAAATATCTTCTTGCCTCGCCACTTTTTTGACAACACCTGGATGATGACAGAAATAGATTCCAGCACGAGCGGAAACGCGATAATCGGCAAAACCAAAGCAGAATTGGTCAACATGGCAATGATGCCCAGGGTCGTTCCCAAACTCATGGCGCCGGTATCCCCCATAAAGAACCGCGCGGGATGTACGTTGAACCATAAGAAAGCGAGCAGCCCGCCGCCAATGGCGGAGCAGAAAATAGCTAACTCCATTCTTTCCATCCCAAAGGAGAGTGCCGCGTATGCAGCATAACAGAATAATAGAATTCCTCCCGCTAAACCATCTAATCCGTCGGATTCATTCACAGAGAAGGCCGTAGCGACAATCACCAGTATAAATATCGGAACATACCATAAACCAATTTCAAAATCGCCGAAGTAAGGGACGTGCAGCAAACTCCAGTCCAGTTTGAAATAAAACCACCAAGCCCCAATCGCAGCCACGGCCGTATATAACAACAAACGGTGCCGCATATTCAATCCGCCGCCATCCGGGCCGATTTTTCTCACATTAAGATAGTCATCCAACAAACCGACTAAGGCAGAACCAAGTAGTGCTCCTAGTGGCAGCAACGTTTGCGCCCGACTTAAAAAATTTAATTGCTGCGTAATCCATGAAGGCCAAATAATACTTAATAGCCAAAAGAATACGGCCATCATCGTCACCGAAACCCAAACAATTATCCCGCCCCCGACTGGTGTGCCGGCCTTAGCGGCGTGTAGCTTCGAATAAATCGGTGTTTGGCCGGAGCTTCTGATGCTTTTCCCAAAATGGTATTTATATAAAAAATGCGTTAGTAGAGGCGTCATCCCAAACGCTACTAAAAACGTTAGGATCCCCATAATCACAATCCGGCCGACATCAATTACTAGATCAATGTTTTCAAACTCATGCATAGCTATAGCTTAATACAAAATTGATCACCATACTTTACTTCCTTGTCTTACGGCCATTCATAACTGCGTTGCACCCATTCCACTACTGTTTTAATGTCCTGGAATCTTGATTCACTGCCCAAGACCACCGCCCCGATCCTTTGCCCTTTATCGCCATAAGTCATGACGACCAGGTTTTCTCCCGCCTCAGTGGTGTATCCTGTTTTAGCTGCCAAGACCGGAAAGTAAGTACCCAGCAGTTGATTAGTTGATTTGAATTTACGTGTTGCTCCGTTCTTGGTCGTTAGTGTACCGTCTTCGGAAACCAAGAAGTTGCGCAATATTTTATCCCGATAATTGAGTTGAAACAATTCTTTGATGTCCCTAGCTGTCGAGTATTGTTCACCTCCAGCTAGGCCGGTCGCGTTGCTGATTTTTGTCGAATAAATACCGTTTTGTTTGATGAATCCATTTGCGGTATATACGAATTCATCTTCTGATCCTGATAAACCATACGCCAAACTAACCATCGCATCATTAGCCGAAGCAATTAAGCCAGCGGCTAATAAGTCATCCGCCGACACCACGTCGCCGACCGGTAACTTAATGTTCGCGCCCATGCGCTGTGCCTTCAATGCCTCTGGTGGTATGGTCACCATCGTATTCATTGGCAAATATTTTCGTATCGTTAAAGCGGTGACTAATTTGCTTAGACTGGCTACCGGTCGTTTTTCATCAGCATTTTTTTCATACAAAATTATCCCAGTGGATTCATCCCAAACCAAGACTGCTCTAGCCGATAATACCACGTCAATCGCCTCGCCAGTTTTCATCGGCACCACCGGCCCATTAGTTACCCCCGCCACCGCCCCGGCATCTGTTGTCGACATTTTATCCTGAAGACAATCACTGCTTTGGTTGCTAACCAATAAGCAACTAATAATAACCACGGCCATGTTTAAGATCGACATACTCAGCTTACTGATTGGCTTGTCGCCCAGCCGGTTGCGCGCGGTATTTCCAGAAATATTTTAAAGCTGACTTGATGTGCTCCCGCATTACCCAGTTAGTTGCTAGTCCCCACAAACCCCCATGCTCGCTGGTCCTCTGGTGGTAATGCGAAAACTTAGCCGTCGGCAAGTACTGAACCTTCCACCCCTTCATCCAAAACCTCCGGCACCAATCGACATCCTCGAAATAAAGGAAGAAATTCTCATCCATGCCGCCCACTTGCTCTAAAGCTCTGGCATTAACCATCAGGCATGCACCCATTAACCAATCCACATCAGTGGGCGTCTGATGGTCATAATCTTTCATTAGAAATTTACGAACGGCCTGCTGTCCATTTTTTGTTTTACCCAACCACGTCCGCCGATATAGTACAGTTAATGGCCGGTAAAATTCATAACAAGAATATTGCAGCCGGCCGTTCGGTGAAAACAATTTACCGCCCAGGATACCTACCGCCGGATTCGCTTCCATGTATTCAATCATGGACATAATCGCTCCCTCCAAAACGACGATATCAGGGTTCAATATCAGCCTAAACTCTCCGGTGGTTTCCTTCAGGCCAACATTCACTCCGCCGGCTAGACCCATATTCCTGGCATTGCTTATCACTCTTATTTCTGGCCACTCAGAACGCAATAACTCCACGCTTTCATCAGCCGAAGCATTGTCCACTATCACAATCTCATATGGCCACGATAACGTCTGCTTTAGAATCGATTGTACGCATGCTCGCGTCAGCTGGCCGGTATTATAGTTGACTATAATGATTGATAATTTCATGCCCATATTCTTGAAAACTATCTATCTTCTTCGTGGTTATTCTGCCGCCAGTTAATTCGTTTATTCATAATTTTAGGGATGCCCATGACTGTCTCTACCAGCGTTGCTAGTAACGGCCAGTATACCGCGCCTAGCACCACAAAACCAAGTAACCGTATATCAACAAAGATTTCATGCCGCAGCGCATCTTTAACGGACGCGTTCTTTAGCATCATCCACAACCAATTGCGCAGACCATATCGCGTTCTCTTGTCGCGTAATTTCTTAATCAGTAATACTATCCCTTCTCTCCAATTAGCGGCTGTTATTTTACCGAAGCCCCGGGCATGCACTCCCTGGGTAACGGCCACATATTTACATAGCCACCCTGCCTTCCTAAGACGCCAACCCAAATCCACATCTTCCTTATAAGCAAAAAAGTCCTCATCAAATATCTGACCATCGTTGCCCCGTACGTCTCGCAGGGCCGCCATTCTAAAACAGCCCGCGGCGCCAGTCACCGCTGCAAGCTCACGACTTTGTTGATATTGACCTGTATCGATTTCCCCTTCGCCAATCTCTTTGCCATTTAATGTCCAGGTCATCGCAATACCAGTGGAATCAATAATGTCTTGTCCTTCACTATTTTTCCCCTTCAATAATTTGCCTTGTACTGCGCCGACTTTTTCATCGTCAAAAGCAGCTCGTAGCATCGACAAGCTTTCTTTAGCCAACACCAAATCCGGGTTATGTAGCAGCACTAATTCTGTCGCACATTGCTTGAATCCGATATTATGGGCGGCGCCGAATCCCGTATTACGATCCAGACATATAATATCTGCTTTCGGTAACATTTGTTTGACAGTTTCCACTGATTCGTCAGACGAGTTATTATCGATATACCGAATCGTTATATCGTCTGGATAAGATGCTAATTGGCTCAAAGCCTTGGGTAATTCTGTGGCACTATTCCAGCCAACGATTTGAATGGTGAGAGTTTTTTCCATAATTGTTGTTTATGCTGCTTCCTTTCAATATATGGCCTAGTCAAAATTACGTCACTTTATTACTCCTAACACACCCTTGCTTCACTCAACGTAAGGTGTATAACCCATCCATACGCAAAATACAACCATGGACACCATAACCTTAATTAGCCTTCTGCTGGCCACACCAACTATAATCTTTTCTGCCCTATCACAAATATATGTCTGGCAGCGCAAAGAATATCGGTGGGACCGGGTTCGCGCTGAACTCTCTGAGCGTGGGCTGTCGGCATCTGTTCTAATAATGTCTTTGGCTTATGTGCTGGCTCTCATCTCCTGGTGGTTAAACTTTCCCTTGCTGGCTGTTCTTTCTCTTGCCCTGTTTCTCTTGCCCTACCTCTGGCGCCTTTTTACCCGGGGGATTTTTCGTCCTGACTGGACAAACAAAGCGCGTTTGGTCGGGCTCATTGAAGGTGTTGCTCTCTCCCTGCTTTGGCTTATAATTCTCTTCTCTTCTAGTCGTCAGGCAGTTAACTTATTAATCCTGATTATTATCGTCACTCCTTTGACGGCCCTCTGTGTCGGTTTGGTGAATTGGCTGACCAACCCTTATAAACGCCGCGTTATTGCCCGGAGCCTCGTTCTTCGTCGCAGTCTCCCGGACTTGACCGTGGTCGGTGTTACCGGTAGTTATGGTAAAACAACAACTAAGCATCTTTTATCTGTTCTGGTGCCCTCGGCTGTCGTTTCCAGTGAGCACCGCAATTCTCCTTTCGTTATCGCTCAAGACATGCAGCAACAACTGTCCGATCAGACCAAAGTCTATATCGTGGAAATGAGCGCCTACCGTTCAGGAGAAATCCGAGAGTTGACTAATCTGACTATGCCAACCGTGGGCGTTATCACCAATATTAGCAACCAGCACCTGGCCCTATTTGGGTCGCTGCCAAAACTAATCCAGACAAAATGGGAATTAATTAAGGCGCTACCTTCTTCCGGTATTGCGGTGCTCAATGCGGATGATCATAACCAGATAGTTCAGGCCCATTCCTATCCTGGCAAGATTTATTGGTTTTCCGCTACTAAACCGGCGGATGTCTATGCTAGTCGCGTCTCTTATTTGCCCGATCAGATTATTTTCCAGCTTCACCTGTTTTCTCGCGCCTACCCCGTGACCGTACCTTTGCTGAGCGAGGCATACCTGACCAGCCTCTTGGCCGCTGTGACGACGGCCTTAGCGGTCGGGACACCGCCAGCTGATATTATTAGCCGCCTGCCCTTACTTATGCCATATCCTCGCACTATGCAATTATTAACCGGCCCTTCCAACAGCCAAATTATCGATGATAGTTATTCAGCTAACGAACAATCCGTTCTGAATGCGCTTCGTCACTTACAGCGTTTTTCCGCCGTTGATCGACGGGTAATCATGGTGCCATTAATTGAATTAGGACCGACCGCTAAGGCCGTTCATGAGCGGATTGGTTTAGCACTCAAAGCAGCTGGTGCTAAGGTATATGTCTATGGCAGCGCTTGGCATCGCGAGCTTGACCAGCCATATTTTGCTAATCCTCGTTCTCTTAGAAAAATAGCCTGCCAGAATATATCAGCCCGCACAGTTATTTTACTCGAAGGGCGGATTCCGCCCTTAGTTCATCAAGCCTTACATCTTTCCTAGCACCCATATCTATTAATCCTATGCCAATTACCATTTCCCTTTCTCCCAATACACAATCCGATGATGTCTGGCGGGCTATGCAAATTTTATTCTCGCCCTGGCGCTGGTCGGACAAAAAAGTTATTGATCAGATCTTACCCATCCTCTCTAAACACTTAGCTAATCGACCAGCTGTCTTAGTCTCCTCCGGACGTACCGCCATTTATCGCACATTGGAAGCGCTCGGCATTGGCCTGGGTGACGAAGTAATTATTCAAGCCTTCACCTGTCTGGCCGTTCCCGCTCCTATCCTATGGCGTCATGCCATACCGGTTTATGCCGACATTGATCTCTCAACTTATAATTACAACCTGGCGGATGTCGCAAAAAAAATCACTCCTCGCACCAAGGCCATCATTGTCCAACATACCTTTGGTATCGCCGGGCCGCTTGCTGGCCTCCGCCAATTAGCCGACCAACACCACCTTACTTTAATCGAAGACCTGTCGCACGCTTTTGGCGCTTTCTCTAAAGACCACCCGCTCGGCACTTTCGGACATGTGGCTATCTTAAGTTTCGGTCGTGACAAAACCATTTCCTGTGTCTACGGCGGAGCGATCGTCAGCATAGATGCTGGTCTGATTAAACATATCTCTGCTATTCAAGACTCCTTGCCGCTCGCGCCCGCCTGGTGGGTAATACAACAATTGTTGCATCCGATCTTGATGTCGCTGATCGTCCGCTTTTATTTCTGGGGCAGTATTGGCAAAATATTTTTGGTGGGCGCGCAAAAACTTAAACTACTTAGCATGGCCGTAACCAATAACGAAAAGCTTGGCGGTCAACCCGCGTTTATTAATTGGCAGTTTTCTCCTGCGCTAGGCTTTTTGCTCCGGCATCAACTGGGTAAATTCGGGCGGTACACTGCCAGACGTCAGGCCATTGCCCAGCAATATTTGACTCAGCTTCCGGCCGCCAAACAACTTACGCCCGCCAACAAACCCAATTGGCTGCGCTTTCCTTTGCGCGTTAAAAACCGAACCCCATTATTGAAGTACGCCCGCCAACATCATATTTTGCTGGGCAATTGGTATGATCAACCCGTCACCCCGATTAGTTGCCAAGCACCTCATGTCTCTGGCTATCTTCCCGGTTCCTGCCCACAGGCGGAACTGGCAGCTTCTACTACCATCAACTTACCGACTAATCCCAGTCTTTCTGACCACCAGATTTCCGAGATTATTGCGGTTTTATCCAAAGCCCGCTGGGCGCGTATTTAATTTGCCACCTTATATCTATGGACATTCATCCAATATCCGATCAGCAGTCATGGAACAACTTTGTCCTCTCCTGTCCTGATCAATCATTCCTGCAATCGTGGCAGTGGGGCCAGGTGCAGCGTCAAATGGGTGAGCCCGTCGATTATTTAGGCTTTTTCTCTGCTGACCGTTTGATTGGCGTTGCCTTGATTATCACTGTGCGCGCGCGGCGAGGTTGGCACTATCTTGTACCGCATGGTCCCCTAGCCGCGAACAATGAAACAATGCGAAGAATCATTCCTTTCTTAGTTGATTATTTAAGACAACACGCACCGCGTCGTCTTTCTGCCATCCGTCTCGCTCCTTTCTTGCCGTCGACCCCCGAGCATACCGATTTTTTTAAGCATCAGCGTTTTATCTCTGCTCCTTTGCACGTTCACGCGGAACAAACCTGGGTGCTCGATATCAATCGTCCGGACGCTGAATTACTGGCGGGTATGCGGAAAACTACGCGTCAGGCTATTCGAAAAGCCCAACAACAAAATGTGACAGTTGAGCTTGTCACCGACGACGCGGCCCTACCTGTTTTTTGGGAACTCTATCAACAAACTAAACAGCGTCACCATTTTGTACCGTGGTCACATGACATGCTCGCCGCGCAGCTCTCCGTCTTTTCCGCCGCCAATAATGTATTTTCAGTCACTGCTCGCGTCGCTGATCGCCCGGTAGCGGCGGCTATCCTAATTCATTTTGGCCATACGGTTTATTATTACCATGGTGCTTCCATCAGGCTGCCCAATGCCGCGCCTGCCAGCCAATTACTACAGTGGCACGCTATTCAAACAGCTCGCGCTCGCCAGGCTAACCTTTACAATTTTTGGGGTATTGCGCCAGACAACCAACCGCACCACCCTTTTGCCGGCATTACTACTTTTAAAAAGGGCTTCGGTGGTCGAGCTGTTAATCTTCATCACGCGCAAGACCTGCCCTTAACTTGGCGCTACTGGCCTTTGTTTATAATTGAAAAATCACGCCAGCTGCGCCGCGGTTTTTAAAAAATACTTTCTGTCCTTATCCCCCAATTATTATATCTGCCTCTTTCCGATCAATTGATCATTGCTCCTTACCTAGTACCTCATTGATTACAAATACTCGGGCAGCATTTCCTTTTCGATTTATTTATCAAAAGAGCCGCCTTCGTGTGTGTGATTATTCTTCTTGATCGCCGCGTTCACTGTCTGTCAAAATGACCTGCCTGCTGGCTGCCGTTAATCCGGCCACAATCCAAAACATCGCGTTGGTCGGCCAAATATCCCAAATGTCAATAAAAAACGCCTGCATAACAAAGGCTGCCAGCCAACCAACTCCCCACAAACCAATGATTTTACTGGTCGCGTTCGTGGCGCCGATTGTGTCGAAACAACTCAGCAAAAAACGCCAATATAACCAGCCATATAATAATAAACCAGCTAAACCCATCTCGACCATTGTTTTCAAGTATTGGTTGTCAACCAAGGTCTGGTTCTTGATCAACTGCACGTCGCGGCTATTGCCCGTCGCGATGTCATAAATCTGAATATCATCTTGTCTGAAATTTTGCATCATCACGTCACCCAGTCCCTTGCCTACTAACGCTTCCGTGTTGGTCATGGGTCCGATTAGTCTCGCCATAAATTGCAGCCGCTCCTCGTTACTGGCATAACGCGGGTCGATAAATGATCGGACGTAAATACCGGCGCGTGTGTAGTGCATCATGCCCAAGGTTCCGCCAACCATAATCACGCCGGCCACTACAATGATTTTTACTAAGGATTTCCGGCTCATTGTCTTGGCTAGCTCTGTCATGCCCCAAGTGACAATTACCGCACTCATGCCGACTATGAATCCTATCCAAACAGCCCTTGAATAAGTCAGCCAGATGAACGGTAAAATTATCAGCCACAAGCCCAGCCAAACCAACCGCTGCTTTTTATTAGTCCAAACCATGCCTATGGCAGCCACTAATAAGCAAATACTGACGATGTACTGACCAAAAATACTGGGATGTGCCAGTGTGCTGGAAATTCTGGGGATCCAAATCATTCGCACCGGGTCAAATCGCAGCACCGCGCTATCCATGGCCCATAACCACTGATAAATACCTAGTAGCGCCACCACCCCCGCACTATTTAATAACCAGACTAATCGCTGCTTCATCCGTTGCTGTGAATGCGGTAGATACAGTACTCCGAAGTATAAGAAAGCGTAAATAATAATATCTCGGGCTCGCAGGATTCCCAGCACTAAACCATTATCTGCCCGCAGCGCCTCCATGCCAGTCCAAATTATCAACCAGATAATTGGTGTTGTTAGCGCAGCTCTCCGGTAGGGCAATGTTTGCCTGATAATTGGCCAAAGAAATTGCCGTGTGAATAAAGTAACAATAATTACATCTTTAACCAGCGTGGCCGTACCAATAGTTTGCGTTATCTTCAGCATTGGCAGGATCGGCGCTAACACTATCAGCAGCCACAATCCTTGTTCCGGATTTTGCCAAACCCACCAGGCCGTGGCCATAAACAATAGACAGAAAAATCCCAACTGCCAACTCAGAAACACTGCAATAAAACTTGCTACCAAACCGGCTACTATAATCCAACTGATACTATTCACCGACTCTTGCCAACGAGATGTCATGTTCATAACAGTTAACCTCTCATTTTTTGCCGCCATTGCTTCATCGAGGCCGGTATCCACAAACTAACATTGATGATACTCAATAAGTAAATCAGCATAACAGACGGTGTATTAAAATATTTTCTAGTGTAGCGCAACATACTCTTTAACCACGGCCAATTCTTTCGGATGCCAATTACCTGCCGAAAACTGACCCCACCCAAATGAATGCCTCGGGCGCTTGGCGTATACCACACTTCCCAGCCCAAATCTGCCGCCCGGTGACAATAATCCACTTCCTCAAACCAGACGAAAAATCCGTCATCAAGATACCCCACCTGCTGCCCGCACGTATTCCTAATAAGAAAAATCGCTCCCATGACTTGATCAACCCTCTGCTCCTGATCGTAATTAATCGTTGCCTCCTTCACCATCAAGCCCAGCTTAAGGGTGAAATAAACCATGTCCTTGGTATTTGGGAAATGTCTGACGGAAGGTTGTAGTGTCTGATCGCTGTTTAGGATTTTTGGCCCCACGATCCCGATGCGTTCGTGACGATCCAGCAAGGATACCAAATTGGCTATCATCCCAGGCAACGCGACCGTGTCCGGATTTAACAATAAAACGTGGGCGACCGATCCCCGCTCTTGCTGCCTCCTTAAGCCGATATTATTAGCGGCCGCAAAGCCTAGATTCCGGTCATTCATGATAAACCTGACGGCCGGTTTGTTGTTCAGGTCTGATACCGCCTGTTTTGCCTCGACCACAGATCGATCATTCGACGCGTTATCGACAACTATTACTTCCTCAATCATTTGCCTCTCCGGCAGGGCCGCTAGTGATCGCACACAATCTGCCAGACAGTGGCCGGTATTCCAGTTCACTATTATAATTACGACCGTGCGGTTATCTGCAGTCATATCCGTTATCTATTAAAAAACTAATCCTAATCCTACTTTATATCTAATGACCAATCTACAACAAATAAAAACCTATTTAGACGATTATCTCAATCTCGCCAGCTTTAGTGATGACTCTTGGAATGGGCTGCAATACGAGGGATCGTCTCAAATTCATAAGATCGCTTCAGCTGTTGATGCCACTTCCCAAGCGTTCGCGGCGGCCGGGGAGGCGGGTGCAGATATGCTCTTAGTCCATCACGGCTTGTTCTGGCACCAGTCGAATCCCTCGTTGGTTGGCTGGCAAAAAGATAGGCTAGATTTATTAAGGAGTCAACAAATATCTCTTTATGCTGCTCATTTACCCCTCGACCAACATCCAGTCGTTGGCAACAACGCCCAAATTTTGAACCTGCTTAAGGCCCAGCGTACGGTTGGATTTTATCCCCACGACAATAATAACATCGGCTGGATAGGTCAGGTAAAACCAACCGCCCTATCGACCATTACTGACCAGTTAAACACAGGCCTGGCCGCTGCCTGCCGGGTTTTACCATTCGGCAAAAAACAGGTCACAACCATTGCTGTTTGTTCTGGGAGTGGCGGTTATGCCGGCTTTTTTGCTGCTTTGGCTGCCCATGTTGATCTGTACATCAGCGGCGACCCTGTCTACGTGGATCCTAACGCGAAGGAAGCCCGGCTCAATGTCATATTTGCCGGACATTATGCGACCGAAACATTGGGTGTCATAACCCTGTCGGAGCAGTTGTCCCGGCAATATTCACTGCCGCATACGTTTCTGGAACTGCCACCTGATCCCTGATCATTAGTTCTGCCATCTTTGAGTGCTCGCTAAAAACGATAAAAAAAAGCCGACCTGCAATGATCAGCTATAAGACATGGTTGCTAAAACAGCTTCGTGTCGCGTCCTTAGTCCATTTTCTCTTTCGGCAATGCTAACCAGCCAGTCTCTGCGTAACTCCTCAATTAATGCGGCCTGTACTGCGCTATTTTCATCTTGTAGAGCAAACAGCAATTCACCGTACGTCTGGATTAATCCGGGAAGCGCTATGGATAATTTGCATCCTTCGCCGTGTTGGTCGTGACATCTTAATATCGTCCTCGCTACCAACTTTATCGCACTAACTTCCGGCCAATAAAAAATCATCATTCCTTTACCGCACCGGCAATATCCAACATTGCGTAGCTTATTATTGGGCATAGGTTCCAATGGATCCCAGCCAACAGTCGAGAATAATTCCGGGTTGGCTTCCTTATTACCTCCTGGCAACAACACTCCGCCTTGTTTTCCTACCAAAATAAAGGGAATGATCACCTTTCGCATTGCGTGTCTCCTAATAATAGAAAGAACCACTTAACCGCGCATCATATTATGATAAACGATAATTAATCAACTCTCAATTATCGCTAGTGTTTGTTTGGCTGTCTTGTCCCAGCTTACATTCTTTATTCGTTGCCTTCCCCTATTGATCAACTCTGCTCGTCCATTGATCGCTGCTTGGATACCATTTTTGATACTTAAGACATCAGTTGCTTTAATGATTTGCGCTGCGCCGCCCGCTACATCTGGTAACGCTGAATTATCACTTGTTACTACCGGACAGCCACAGCTCATCGCTTCCAATATTGGCATGCCGAATCCTTCATACAAACTGGGCAGCACAAAAACCTCTGCTCCCCAATATAAAGCGCGCAGCTCATTGTCCTTAACTGTTCCCAGGCGGTGAATTCTATTTTTAAACGGTGAATTATTATAAGCGTTATCGATTGTTTGGCGTTTCCAGCCATGCCCCCCGGCCAATACTAATTGCCAATTATGATTCTCCGGCGCGAGCCGGTTAAAAGCTTTGATTAGTCTGACCAAATTTTTTCTCGGCTGTATCTGCCCGACGTATAGAATATAAGGCTTGGTAATTCCCAGCTTCTGATTGATTACACCCATTGCCAATTGTGCCTCTTGCTCATCCCGCGGCAAACGCCATTGCTCTTGATCTATGCCGTGTCCGACCACTCTAACTTCGCGGGTTCGCCGATAGTATTGAGCGATATCCCTGGCTGTCGCTTTCGACACCGCGATGATCTTCGTTGCTTGCCGGCAAACCTGAGCGCTGAATAGGTGCAGCAGCAGCCAGTCTTTGAAAGTAAATTGCCGGGGAAATTTGTGAATGGCTAAATCATGTACCACGGCTACCGTCTTCATTCTCGGCCTTAAAATCGGTAACTGCTGGATCGGCATGAATAATATCTCGGGTCGATACCGGTAAAGTTCCCATGGTAAACGAAGCTGCGTCCAGTATTTTGGCCAAGGTGATTTTAGTATTTTTACATTAGCGGCGGTTATTTCCTTTTCTACCCCTGGCGATAAAGAGGGACAAAAAAATAACCATTCATGTTTCGGTTGTAACTTTGGCAGCCTCTTCGCCAGCTCTTTGGTATATCTAGTCGTACCGTCCGCCCGGTTACTCGCTAAGTCTGAAATATCAAAGGCAATCTTCATAGTTCCACCTTATCACACTCCGCTTAAAGCTCACGGATAAGTTTCAGCAAAGTGGCAACTCGGTTATCCCAGTCGTGCGGCTCTGCTGCCTTGATTCTTTCCCGGCCGCCTGCCTCAGGTGCTCGATATGCTCTTCGAATACCATTTATAAAATCACGCTCGTTTTTGGCATAATTAATTAAATTGACGTATTCTCTCAGCTCGGGTAACCCCGTGACAACAATTGGCTTGCCCGTCGCCATAAACTCCCAGAACTTTAAGGGAAAACTCGCTGCGTTGTATTTATTGGCGCGATAAGGAATAACGCATACATCAAAACAGTGGACAAATTGAGGCACCTGCGCTGGCGGTATTGTCCCCAGTAAACTAACATTCTGAAGGCTCGCTAACTTTTTTAAAAGCTTCTTTTTTCTATCGATAATCGGTGAGCCGATAAACACAAAACTCCAGTCAGGCTGTGCCTGTGCTGCCCGATACAATAGCTCAAAATCCACCTTATATTCGTCCAGCGCCCCCACTGATCCAATAATTGGTTTCTGGAGCTTGGCCAACTCCTTAGGACATTGGCTCTCTGGCCGGCTGAATAATTTTGTGTTGCCGGCATTGAGCACTAATTTCACGTTGCGCCCTTTTTTGCTTTTACTATGAAAGAGACGTTTTGACGTCACGCAAATTAGATCGGCCCGCTGCATAATCCTCTCTTCTTCCTCCTTTACCCGTGTCGGGTTTCTGTCTACGCCTGCTTGCGCCGCGTGGTCGTCTACACAATCATAGATGACTTTGTCACCCTTGAAGGCGGATAAATATTCGGCTGCTTCAGTATCGTATACCCACATTATTCTCTCTCCTCGCTTGAATTTAAGCAGCGTCGCTATGTTTAAAACATTATAGCGGTTCAGTAGATGATTAAACCTGGCGACTGCACCCAGCTCCCTTGATCCAGGGATTAAATTAAACTGTGCCTTGATATACAGGTTGTCATTTATTCGCTGGTACCAGAACAATCGCTTGCCATAAGACCAGATTCTTCCCGGCCTGCCTAAATTTTTCCCAATATATTTAACTATCCACACCCGAGGTTCAACATACAGAACTGGTATATGGCAGCTAATTCTTGACATCACGTTTTGTCGGTTGGTCCATGTATTCGCGCCGTATTCAGCGCCGGCAAAACAAACAATTGTGTTCCTTACAGGCATTTTCCCTCTCCTGACCTCCCTCCGGCCCATTAAGGCTAACTCTTTGACGCCTGGTATCAGACGGCTCTTTCTGGCTTCGAACCAGACAAATCCTCCCAATAAAATAAACGCCATCAATCGCCATCCGAAAGGTGGATCAAAAAATAACCAACAAAAACTTACGGCTAGTAATAACAGAAACAGTAGCAATTGCCTTGTGAGTACACTGACGCCAAACTTTGTCTTGGCGATCGTCACCATCAGCGCGTAAGACAGCAATACGCCCCCTAACACGGCCCAGGCTGATAACAAAGGGTCTGGTTTCACAAATAGTAAACCGGTCATAATCACCCCTGTCACGCTGGTCATTAACAGGTATGTGTAAGCCCGTAATTTTGGGGCATCGGCTGGCACGAACACGCTGCTAGTCCCAATGTCGACTAACGTATAGAGGAAAAAGCCAAGGGTCATCACCAGGATTATCTTATGCGCTGCCAGATATTCTGCGCCGATTACATATTGTAAAATTTCTGGTGTGAAAAATAGCAGCAGCAACGCAATTCCCATCATCAACACCAATACCCGCTGCATGTTACGAGTGACTACTTGGGCGAATTCGCCCCTTTGCTTCGTATAGAGGGAACTCATCCAGGCCAGATTCACCTCAGATAAGGCCATTGCTATTATCGTCATCTTCGAACCGAAAGTTTGTGATACATTCAAATAGCCCAGCTGTTCAGCCGATAGCACGCCACCTAACATGAGAATCGGCAAGCGCTGCCATAATATAAAGAATATTCTGGCTGCGTACATATAAGCGCCAATACGCATCACGCGCCAGCCATATTTTTTTACGTCCGACCAGCTAGGCAACGCGAGATTCTGTTTCAACGCTCGGGTAATCAGCCAGAACAACAAAATAATCATTAGGGTGGTGGTTAACACAATTGCCCAAAAGAAACCAGCGACGCCAAATTTCCAAGCCATATAGCCAAACACCGCCACGTTAATTGCTGCCGTCACAATTTGCACTACATAAAGTTCAATGAACTTCTTCATGCCAGTCAGCGTCGCGCCCATTACGTCCTGTAAGCCTTGCAACACTAACACGCCAGCGAACACTTCTAAAAAAGTTTCAATCTCGGGACGTCCGTATACTCGGCCGGCAATTAAACCTGCCAACAACAGCAATCCTACTGATAAGGGGATAGTTACGATTTGTCTAACCAGATGCGACACCCAAAATACCTTGCCAACCTCGCGGTTATTTTCTAAGACCGCGATCTCTCTGATCGCGCCATCGACAATCCCTAAATGCTGCGATACACCAATCACACCGCCAATTGACATCACTAATCCCACCAAGCCATATTCAGCCGGCGAAAATATCCGAATAATTATAATGCTTTGTATGATGCCCAGCGCGGTTGTTACCGTCTTGGCTCCGATTGATATCGCTTGAATTCTACCCAGTTTGAACGGCATATGAATAAATTAAATAGTACATCATAATCCACGCATTTCCCTGATCCGTCAAATGCTGATCAGTGCTTGCCTTAATACTTCAGCAAGGTTAACCGCGGTGCTTATTATTAGTACTACTCAAGCCCTTTCTTACTACTCACCCTTCACTTAAGGTTTCATCTTCCCGAGGGTTTCTATTATTACCAAAAAACAAACCGCCCCCCGCCCTTCTTCACAAATTTGGTTATCGAAGGTTTCAGTTAATTAGATTTTACTGTGCCACTATGCCCAAAATGGCCTGCTCAATAACTTTGATCCTCTCTTCCCACGTGAATTTCTCCCTTGCCCTTTTCTGTGCTGCCCGCCCTAATTTTTCCCGAAAATTCTTATCCCTTAAGATTTTAGCCATGGCCTTTTCTATCGCCTGGGTCTCGCCGGACTCGACTATTATTCCCGTCCCTCCATCTATCACGGCTTCCGGAATCCCGCCGGTTCTGGTTGCCACAGCCGGTACGCCTTGGGCGGCTGCTTCCAGATAAACTATACCGAAGCCCTCGATGTCATCACCTAATGGTTTTGGCGTCAGTGCGAATAAAACTGCACCCGCATATAGCGCCGGCAAATCTGCGTTTGGTACCTCGGGTAAAAATAAAACGGCGGGATCAATTAATTCCCGCTCTACTGCCTTCTGCAGCGCTGACAACTGTGGCCCATCACCAACTATTACCAGTGACGTATTACCAAATTCTGTCTGGTCCAATCTGGCAAAAGCCGCAATTAGCTCATCCCATCCCTTGCGTTCAATTAACCGCCCGACGCCAATCACGTATGGTCTCCTGATATCATATTTCTTCAGCACCTTAACAATGTCTTCCTCGGCCACTGCACTGAAAATTATGTCATCTACTCCCGGCCAGGCCTTAACAATTTTTTGTTCATTCACACCAATTTGTTTCAAGCTATCGCGGATCTGATCATTCAGGCAAAAAACTGCACTCGCTTCTTTGGTCACCATCCTTAATTTTTTCTTTTCTCGCCAGTGCTGGCGCCACCTTTCGATTTCCATGCCATATGTAAATATCACATACGGGATACCCAGTTTTTGTTTGATTAAATAACCGACCAATCCTTCGAATAATCCTTTGCCACATAATACCGCGTCAAATTTCTCATCTTGGGCTCGCTTCTTTATCCACCAGTAAAGTCTTAGCCATCGGGGACGAAACATTTTATTATAAAACCTCTTTCTAATAACTGCCACCTTGCGCCCTGTTTTGGGTGATCCGCTTGAGGTAATTACCTTAAATAGCGATTCTTCTCCGCTTTTCTCCGCTGTCGAATCCAAAAATTCGTGGTCATGTTTTAGTGCCACGACCGTGACTTCATGCCCATTCACCGCTAGATAATTAGCTATATGCCACAGATAATTTTCTATTCCGCCAACATGCGGTGGCCAATTTTCAGTCAACATCAACAATTTCATATATTTACATCCATACTATCACTTCTCGCTCGTGTTTACTCAATACACAAGCTATCCCATTTGCTGACAATGCCCGATATTCCACCATTCGGCCTATTACTAATCCGCCGCTAATACGATCTAATGGAATATTAATACGCTTTAACTAATCTTATGTTTTGATAGAAATACTTTAATATCTTCTGGTAGCTCCAACCGTCTTTATTCGCGAAACCATATGCTCCTTGCGCGCTCATGCCCACGCAGTGTCCCTTGCATGAACTGGCCACGTGATGAGGGTCACTAACAGACTTTTGCAGGTGCGGAAACCGATCGGTGTTCCAGGCTTCCTTGGCTGACCGCGTCCGTCCATCAGAGTCGGAAAAGTACACGGTCGATACTGGCGTATCGCCCTCGCTATCTGCCACAATTATCCCCTTGACCTTATTAAAGACGGTGGCCATTCTCGGCGTTATTATTTCATATTCGTAACCGCGGTAAATCTGATCAGCGGCTGTTTTCCCTATGTCGTACCCCCGGTTCACACTCCGTCCGCCCGTCACGGCTTTGTGGTAAAGCACGTATGTTCTAGCCGCGATACTGAGTGCCTTGAGATACTCCTCCGGACCTTCACCAGACGTCTCCGCCAATCCGCGCAAGTAATATTCTGTCCGAAGTTCATTGATCGCCCAGAGTTCATTAATCCCATCGCCTTTTCGTATCTCTATAATCCCGCGAAATCTATTATAGTTTTTCCCCGGATAAGTAGCTGATGGATCAGAATAGCTTTTAATTTGCATGACCGCTTGATCTAGCGGTACTAACCTGATTTTGTTTATGGTATCAAAGCTTACGCCGCTGCCCCTGACGTGGTATTTGCCATCCGACCAGCTCACCTGCACAACATCATCTTTGCCTAACGTACTTAGTATTTTGCTACCGCCTTCCCGAATCTGGTATTTGCCGCTGCTGGTTAAACTGATGGCTGAGCCATCTGTGCCATAGATCCCTATGCGTACTTGGTCGCCCATTGGATGAGTGCTTAATCCAGACACGCTCCGGCTGGTCACCCCCGTTTGTGCCTCACTGCTCCCCGTCTGCCCGCAAATTGTATCCTTACCTTTCCTGACGTTCTTTTGTTTATGAAACTGCATCGAACTTATCAGGGCCTTGGCCGTTTTAATTTCATTACAACTAATTCGTTTCCGCCACCACGCCTTCTCGGCATTACTGGGATTGCTGCCATAAATATTAATAAAAACCGGCAACACATCCTTGATTAGCTGTTGTTTATTGTCGCCCGCCGCTGTTGCTTTTGTGCTGCTGCTCTTAGTACTCACTGCTGTTGTCCCGACTGTGAGTCCTTTCGATTTTTGGTACGACATCGCCCCCACCAACGAGTTCCAGTCATTCTTCTCACCGCTTAGCACTCGTTTCGCCCAATAGGTATTTTCTGCAGCTTGTGGATTTCTGCCATAAACAAAACGAAAAGCTTCGTTCACTCTATTGACCAGAGACTGCGCTTGGACCGGTCTAAAACCAATTATTCCAGCGCTTAATATCATGACGATTGCTATCACTTTTATTTTAATCATGTTATTTCATCCTACCTTACAACGCTTTGTTTGTTAACAACCTTACCTGAATCTGTGACTTGGACTTATTCACTAAAACAGATAATCGCACGAACCGCCGTGCTATACTTTAGCTGTGTTTGCAGATTCTCCAGATACCTGGCTGGACACAACACTCTATTTGACAATTTCGGAACTATCAAGCATATTAACACCTCATTTAATCATTTCATGCGTACTCATAACCCATCCCCAACCCCTTCTTGCCTGTCGCCAGCAACTTTAATGGCGCAGCATAGTCAGTCTGGCGCCAAACCGAATTCGGCCTCCCGCCTGGCAATCATTCTACCTGCCCTCAATGAAGCTAAAACCATCGGCTCGGTCATCGCGCGCGTACCGCATAATATTGCTGGCATTATCGACGTTACTGTCATTGTCATAGATGACGGTTCGACCGACTTAACCGCCGACATCGCCCGCTCCTTTGGCGCCGTCGTTGTCTCGCACGATTTAAATAAAGGGGTTGGTGCCGCTTTTCACACTGGCCTGCGGACGGCCTTGGCGTCAGGTGCGGACATTATTGTTAATATAGATGCTGACGGACAATTTAATCCGAGCGATATCCCCTCCCTGATCAAGCCCATTCAATCTGATCAAGCCGACTTTGTCACCGCTACCCGTTTTGCCGATCCCGCCCTGACGCCCCAGATGCCAGCGATCAAACTGCTTGGTAATCACCTCATGACCGCGATGGTGAATTTTATTACCAAGAAAAAATTTACCGACGTTTCCTGCGGTTTCCGTGCTTATTCGCGGGAAGCTGCGTTGCGACTGACTTTGTTTGGTTATTTTACTTACACTCAGGAAACATTTATCGACCTGGCCTTCAAGCAGATTAGGATGGTGGAGGTGCCCCTGGCTATCCGCGGCGTCAGGCAGCATGGCCGCTCTCGGGTGGCTAATAATCTTTGGCGTTACGGTTTGAAAACGACTACTATTATTTTCCGTGCGGCGCGTGATTATCGTCCGCATTATTTCTTCGGATTGCCAGGCTTAGTAATTTTTGCCAGTGGGGTAGGCAGCGGTCTTTTTTTGCTGCAGCATTTTTTACGGACTGGCCAAACATTTCCCTATCGCTCACTAGTACAACTGTCCGGTATTCTAATTATTGTTGGTTTTTTGCTGCTGTTCCTGTCCTTGCTGGCTGACATGATGCATCGCAACCGCATTATCGTGGAGGAGGCAGTTTATCATGCCCGCAAAGCTTCCTACCAGAATACGGATCTCCGCTGAACAGCCTTTCGCTGTCTAAATTTCTATCTTGTGCCAGCGTCAACCTCGTCGACCATCAAAATATTGTTTATTTCCCGGGGCTGTCGTCTCTCCGCCGGAGGCATGGAGCGTTTTAGCTACGACCTCATCCATGCCGCTCACCGCCAACCGGATTTATCCGTCTCTGCTATTTATCATCACGGTCATCGCTTAACCTCCCCTCTTTTTTCTATCCTTGTCATCCCTCGTGTTCTCTGGCAAGCCCGCCGTTTTGATGTCGTCCATCTGGGCGATCCTATGTTAGCTCTGGCTGGCTGGCTAGTAAAAACCATCTGGCGGAAACAAGTGGCAGTTTCCGTTCATGGTCTGGATATCACGTATCCCAATACTTTCTATCAGTTATACCTGCGCTTGTTCTTTTGCCAGCTCGATCAATATTTCCCCATTAGCTCACATGTTGCGAAATTACTGCGCTCATTTAATGTGACTGGTCATGTCCATGTTATTAATCCGCCTCTTTCCATCGACTACTTCGATCCTACTATCAATCGTGCTCAACTTTCATCCTGGCTGTCGCGTTTTAACATTGCTTCTCCTGCCGC
This sequence comes from uncultured Candidatus Saccharibacteria bacterium, assembly GCA_964371255.1. Classification (GTDB taxonomy): domain Bacteria; phylum Patescibacteriota; class Andersenbacteria; order UBA10190; family UBA10190; genus UBA10190. Next base: position 103,838 of record CAYJKV010000002.1, read on the forward strand.
TGACAATGGCGATCGCCCGATATATTTCTTAACCACGGGTCGTCTGGTTAGTCGCAAAGGCCAAGCCTGGTTCATCCAGTCTGTCCTGCCTCATTTACCTGCTCGGGTGCAGTACTTGATTGCTGGCAGTGGACCGTTGGATCAATCCTTGCGCCAATTGATTAAGACACTGCAGCTTGATGATCGTGTTCACTTACTAGGACGTGTTTCGGTTGATGATTTGCGTCTTCTCTACAACACTGTTGACGCCTACCTGCAGCCCAACATTCAAACCAAGAACGATGTTGAAGGATTCGGCCTGGTCGTGCTGGAGGCAGCTGCTTGCGAGCTGCCTGTCTATGCCTCCGCTGTCGACGGTATACCGGATGCCATTATTGATAATAAAAATGGCCGCTTGCTGCCAGCTGGTGATCCACTCTCGTGGCAAACTGCTTTGGAGCAATACATATTAAAACCACACCGTTCCCCGGCAGCGCGCGCTTACACCCTCCAAAAATTCAATTGGACTTCTTATCTACAAACAATGCTTAATGCTTTAGGCCAGGATCCGGTGTCGCACAGTCGTTACTAATCTTCCGATGGCGCCGGATCGTCCCGCATCAATTTCTCTGCGATATGATGGCAACGCCAGCATTTCATACGTGCATCGTCCGTCATAGTTAATTTTGTTGGGATGAATTTCCCACTCATCAAAAAAATATTGTAGCGCAGTTTTGAGTGATAAATAAATGGATCCATGGTGCCAATGTGTCGCCCGGCCGAACCGCAATCGGAACCGGCGCAGCATCAAACTCTCATGCGAATAAGTATTATGGAATTCACAGATATGCGGTCCCACATAAATGTTATCAATTTCTTTTGGTTCCAGATAATTTAGCGCATTATCCAACAGGCCGTTTACTATCGTTTTTCTGCTGACATGCAATGCCAGCACTTTCTCTTCCGTCATTATTATTACCGGTGCGCAATCTGCCGTATCAATGCCGATCACCCGGTCATCATCGATAGATAGATAAATTCCATCTGCTTCTGTCTCGCTAGTTATATGTGCCGCCCGCACGATATTGCCGCCGTGTGTCTGGTTAACTTTGACTATTTGATCGTCTGTTGTTTGGTCATTTATTTCTGATACGATCCATCGTCCGAATGTTTTACCTTCAGTTTGTTTTGGCTCCCGAGCCACTTGTTTTATAAATGGCGAGGTCCCCATTGTGAAATACTTTTTCATAGCTCTCTAACTCCCATTTAACAATCTCCTCCTGCCTGATTAACAAATATTGCGCTGCTTGTAAAGCCTTTACCTGTGCTGCACGGTTTCCTTGATAAGCTTGTTTGACGTTTTCCAGCATATTATCCTCCGGTGCTAGCCAATAGTCTGCCCGGAGCATTGCTCGTCCCGTAAACATTGGTACCATCCACGGTGCTTCGCTGGCGGCCAAAATAACATCGGTCGCCTTCGTATTTTGACGGATATATTCCAAAGCCTCCTGAGCGGGTAGGTCTATTCGTTGCTCGTCCTGCCGCATTAAATGATCATGCGCCCTGGCTCCACTGATAAGCGCCGGCAGCAAAAATATTGTGATTATCCCAACGCTTGCCCCAACTTGCGCCAGCCTGGTTATCGGCGGGGCAGACACATACCACAATCTGCGCCACTTATAAAATAAATTGATGGCACTCGGCAACAATGATGGGTAACCAACCATTAACGCGTGATAGATAAACCTTTCACCGTTGGCGACAACAATATCCCTTTGCGATGTCAGGAACATTAAAGTTGCCATGCCCATTAAAGTTGCCATAGTCAATTCCGCGCCGCTACTCGTTCCTCTTTGGTTTAAAATTATCAACGCCAAAATAATCACGACGGGCGCTAAACGCATCAACGACTCGGCAGCGGTGTATGAAAAATGCGGCCAACCGAGGCCAGCGTCCCCGGCGGAAAAATTAGCAAACAAGACAAACCAGACAATTATTCCCGCCAGCCACAGCCCTCGCCTTCCTCTGGTTTGTTTGGCCGTTAATGATTTTTGTAAGTAGTAGACGATTGTGACTGCCACCGCCGCCGCCCCGGTGACTGCGTTGGTCAGCATCAACAGCAGCACCAACACGCCTGCCGTAACATACAGCCGCACCCGTTGCGGGCCTTCCTCCCTCTCCGCCTCAACTAATAATGTCAGGACAAGCAGCCACAGGCCCATAATAAAGAAATGGGTCTGTGGGTAGATATAACTATCCCAGGATACTGCCAGCGCATAACCAATAATTGCGGCTTGAATGATCAGGACACCAACCCGCGATCGTATTCCGAGCCACCACACTTCCTTTTTTTCTGGTTCCGGCCACCAGGTATCCATTAACAGGAAAAACATTGGTATGGTTATGATAATTTGCAGATACGTTAAGGTCGGCAGAAAATGCATCCAGTCCATACCCCAGCCAAAAGCTTTTATCAGTGTGGCTAAGCCGGCGTGCCACAACGATGGATACTCCAAGTATTCATTCGCGGCAAATGGGTTACCGCTTACCAGACCTTCCTCTAATAGAGACCTTTGCACTAAGGTCACCATTGTCATCGTGTCCCCATTATAAAATCCATGCGTTACCCAGGCGCTATTCTGGAAACCATTTCTGCTTTGCACTAACCAACTGGCCAGCAGCACGCCTGCTAATACGAACACTACCGCCGCATCCCTTCGCCCGCTGCCTGCCTTGTGGTAAGGCCATGACCACTGTTTGAATATTAACAGCCAAGGTACTAAACAAACTAAAGCGCCGGCTAAGAAGAACGTCTCCAGATTTATGGCCTGTCCGATGGTTCTTTTAATGAGAACTAATACCAGCCATTGGGCTTCCCAGAACGTCCCGGCACAAGCCAGTAGGGTCAATGTTCGCTGATGTTTAAATAATATTCCCGCTGCTAGCACGGAAGATATCGCTAATATTACTATCGTCACCATCATATTTTCATCATCTATCATCTGCACCCAAATATCCAGTTTCACCTGCTGGTTATTTGTTACTTGCTTAAAAATCCCTTAAATTTATATTCATATATCTATGCTTCCCCGGCCATCCCTCACGCTTAGCTTAATTATACCCGCCTACAACGAGGCTGTTCGCCTGCCTGTCTTTTTATCCAGTATCGTTAATTTCCATCAAGCTCACCCCGGCTATATCACAGAAATAATTTTGGTCGATGACGGGAGTACGGATGCGACGGTGGCTGTGGCTCAGCAGTCTTCTTCCCGACTCCCTCTGAAAATTATTGTTTTACCGGTAAATCAAGGTAAGGGAGCCGCCGTTGCGGCCGGTATTAAGCAGGCCCGTGGCGATGTCATAGTTTTTATGGACGCCGACGGCGCTACCGACATTTCTGAATTACCGAAAATGATAGCCGCTTTACAAAATTCTGATATTGCTATTGGTAACCGTTGGCTTCCCGGCTCGAACACGCAGCGACATTCGCTCCTTCGCCGCTTTTCCGGCTGGACTTACCGGCGCTATATGGGACTGTTTAATATGAGTCAGATTGATACCATGTGCGGTTTCAAAGGATATCGCCGGAAGGTAGCGGCCAGCCTGTTCGCCAATCTACTGGAGCCTCGCTGGCTATTCGATACGGAAATTGCTTACAAGGCCACCCTCGCCGGTTACACTATTACCAATTTCCCCATTCACTGGGAATCTAAAGATGGCAGTAAGCTTGGTACCTTAACACTCCTTAAATCCGCCTTAGGAATTTATCCCCTGATTTCTAGGATAAATAAAGACCACCAGGAAACTTGATGTGGTTGAATCTGACATACTATTCTGCTCTTCCTCAAGCAGCGTCAATTGCCCTGTTGGTCTGACATTTTATCTTCATCAAAATATTTTCGTCATTTTGTTTACTAGATTTTGATGCTCAATCAATCCCGTGGTCTTTCTAACCGTCGTCCTTCGGCCACGAGACCTAGTGGCTGATCGGACGGAAGTGAATTTAGTATCGGTCGCTATCTACCTCCCGACTTGCATACAGCCAAGATTTGCGCTATATGTCATACTTCTAATTAACTATTCCCTCTTTTCTCTCTTTCCATTTTTTGTAAACAAATTATGAAAATTGCGTTTGTCACAACCCAGTCAGCTAATGGCTCAACCCTGATCGGGCGTACGTTGCCGGTTGCTAAATACATCGCGTCTAAGCATGAGGTTCATCTGTTGGCTTTTGCCCCCCTGCCGGCCGTAGCCGGCCTGACCTGTCATGCGACTGGTCGTGATCCTTTTACGCGTACTCGACATGGCAAGAAACGTTTACGGTCCTGGCCTTTGCTGTTCAACATGCTTTCCTCTGCCTTGTCTATCGCCTGGCACCTCGGTCGCATTAATCCTGACCGGGTGGTGATTGTTAAAACCTTGCCCCACAACGTTCTCGGTGTTCGTTTATGGCACCTCGCTCACCCGCGTCGTCGGGTAATCATTGACGTTGACGATTTTGAGCTAACAGCCAACCGCCTAACATCTTTCTGGCAGCGCGCCTCCATCCATTGGGCACAGCGCTGTGCAGCTCATCTGTCCAGCCACGTTATCACCGCCACGCCATTCCTCTCTGATTATTTTTCCAATCTTCGGCCTGCTGCCGCCGTCACGCTTATCCCGACCGGTCTTGATCCAATAGCCCCGCCGGTCTATTCCGCGCAGCCGCACCTTGCCTACTTCGGCAGTCTTTCCATCTCCTCCGGCCATCGCGTCGATTTTCTAGCAGAGATTTTATCAGCCACCCTTAAATCATTTCCTCATGCTAAACTAATCATCGCTGGGACTGGCGATGATGAACATGCCCTAAAAGAATCATTTGTCAGCCTTGGTATCGCCCAGTCTGTTATCTGGCACGGTCGTTTTTCTCAAACCGATATCCCTATGCTGATAAAAAATACAGCAATCATAGTCGATCCTATTGATTCCTCAGTGGCTAATCGCGCGAAGAGCAGCTTTCGCGTCCTGCTGGCGGCTAGCGTCGGCTTACCGGTTGTTACCAGCGACGTCGGCCTCCGGCCAATGCTCCTTCCTTCCTCTTTGCACCACCGTTTTTTTGCCGACCCCACCCCAGCGTCTATGACAAGCCAAATTGTCAATTTATTGACCAATCCTTTATCCCCGGCCGATCGACAGCTACTAGTCTCACACACCGCCCCCTATTATTGGTCGCGGCTCGCTCACGACTATCAGTGTATTCTTGAGTCATGACTTGGATTGCTCCAGCTCTGCCACCCTTGGCGTCATTAGCCGTTACCTTCTTGCCCGGCCTCTTCATCATTCGCGGCACTGGGCGCATCTCCACCTTTCTGCCCCAATTAGCTCGAGCAATTTTATGGAGCCTGACCATCAATGCTCTGCTGGCGCTGCTGTTATCGGCCGTGCACTTACCGCCGGCCTTGGTCTTCCTGGTCGGACCAATTACCGCCTGCCTGGTTTTTTCTCGCCACTGGTCTCGTATTAAGGCCCGTCATGTCCCTATCATTCTTTCTTCGCTCTTAATGTTTTTGCTAACTTTTTTAGTCTTCAGTCTTCCCTTCCTCACTATACAAAATGGTCTGCCGACAGGTGACTCGCAAAAATCTATCTATTGGGCTAAGTACATTCTCGACCAGCAATCGTTGCCGGATTATTCCCTCTCTTTTGCTCAGCTCAATCGTGATCCGGTAGATTTTTATACCCCGGCTTTACATGCTGTAACCGCCGCTGTGATGCAGGTTTCTTCCCCCGGCTCCCACCCCTGGCTTGACTATACCGCCGTTGGTTTTTTAGCCATTGCTTTATCACTCGCGACAGCAGTGATCGCCCTCTCTCTCGTGCCATTAATAATGAAACCTTCCGGCCTGTCTCTCGTTTTGGTCATTACCCCCCTCATGTTATTGACCCATTTCAGGTTTCTACGGTATTTGCGCGAGCCAGGTTATCATCTGCAAAATATCGCTGGTGAGTTATTGCTCTTCGGCGGTTTGCTCTTACTGCTATCGCTGCTGCACCAACCTAAAAAATCAGACGTGGTATTGCTCCTGTTGGTGTCCGTGACTCTTGGCTTAACGCACCAATTCTCAGCGTTTCTATCCGCCTTTGTCTGGCTTCCCGCTGTTATTGTCCTTCTGACGACTTACTGGACGAAACTAAAATCGTCCGGCCATTTGCCCCGTCTAATTCCGCTGGCCGCTCTAGTCTTAGTTGGCTTGTTGTCGCTGTTAGTTGCTCTCGATCTGGTTCAAAAAATTCCTCACCTCTTCAATACTAAACCGCACTTGTTGATTTTAACGCCCACTCCCACTGATTATCTGGATCTTTTGGGTGCCGTATGGTTAATGTTGGCTCTGGTCGGTTTATATTTTATTTATTATTCAAGTCATTACCTCACAGCGAAGATCTTTGTTTATTCCACCTTACTTTTATTAGGCATGTCCCAAGCCCCGCGCTTTTATATTGATATCCCGCCGGTCCGCGCTCTCCTCTATGCCGTTGTTCCTTTAAGCATTGCTGGTGCGGTTGGCTTGAGCGATCTTTTGCTTCGTCTGATTCGCCGACATTCCCCGGCGGCGCTCGGGACTGCGCTCTTGCTCATCTTAGTCGTAACAGCGTCCATGTTTGCGTCAGTTTCCCAGGCTTTTCAATTATCCCATAATGTTCGTACCAACTCGACGATGCTACCCGAGCATTGGCCTTTATTAACTTTTTTACAAGCACAAACTGACCAGGCCTCCGTGTTATATGATGATTATAACCGTCGTTCGTCATCGTGGCTGATTATGTCCGGCCATCCGGTCTTCGCCCGCCTGTCCTCTGATTTGAAAGTCCAAATGCAGGAAGCAAAGCAATCTACCACTCGTCAGGCATTATATTTAAAACAGCTCGACTTCGAAAAGATCTATCTGCTCGGCAGCCAGCCGGCTATCTCCACCTTGCTTGACAAATATAATATCAAGTGGTTAGTCGGGGTGGTTAATAGTTCGAGCGAGTCTTTCACGGTTAATCCGGCTTTTCAGGTCATCCAAACCGGCAGCGACCTGACCTTGTTTTCTCCGCGGTCTAATTCTTCGCCGCTGCGTGCATCCGACACTGATTATACCAAATGGCTTTTCCGCCCTACCACGCTCGCCAACGATCTGGGCGACCCGGAAGATACCTTTTTGCATTTACCCGCTAGCCTCCGGGCTACCCGCTTGTCTGCGCCTCAAGTCAGCGGGCCAATAACGTTTCGTACATCAACTGCCCCGCTGATACCTCTCTATTTCAATATCAATGACTATGTGTCGATTCTGTGGGATCAAGACGGAAACAATTTCCCCGACAACCTAGTGCAGCTTTCTGTGAGGACCGTTGAAGCCGACGGCCAACTTAGCATTACCTTTGGCGATGGCTTAACTATAGCGCTATCGGCTGATGGCACGCCCGCCAATATCCCGGCCCGCGCGATTGATTTATCGGCGGCCCCCTATCTGATCTTTACGATTAATAATCCCTCCCAGCAGCCTGTTAACCTTGACCTTATTGCCCTCGGTTTGTCTCGCACGCCTTAATGTGATAAAGATGCTACTAGTCATAACCCATCCTAATTTGTTTGCACTATGAGTCAGTCACGTTTTAGTGGGGCCGTTTCGCTGATGATTGCTCAAGCGGTTGTCCTATTACTTGGTTGGATCACTCATCCGATCATTGGTCGCATCCTCGGGCCTGGTCCGTACGGCATTTATGGGGTTGTCTTATCTATTCAAACCATCCTCGGCCTATTTCTGGCCCTGGGTGTGCCAATGGCCATCTCTCGTTTCGTCGCCCAAGATCCGTCTCACTCCCGTAGCATATTAATGCAGGCCTTACGCATTCAGTTAATAATTGCTGTCGGTTTGTCAGTCCTCACTTTCTTATTCAGTCCCATGATTGCCCGATCCCTAAATGACCCTGCTCTCGATTCCTATTTACGATTTGTCTCGTTGGTGCTGCTTCTTCAGGCCGGTTATCCGATATTTGTGCAGTTTCTCAGCGGTCTGCACTTATTCAACCGTCAAGCCTGGCTTAATATTTTTTATGCGGTCGTTAAGTTAACGGGTGCCTTGTCGCTGATTTTTGTCTGGCATGTTTACGGCGCTTTTGCCGGATTTGCGATCGGCGGCATATCAGCGGCGCTCTTGGGCTGGTATTGGACTCGCCATCTGGGTTCCGGCGACCAACTTAAGCTGCCATTAAAGAATTTTCTCTCTTTCGCCGGCATCTATGTGTTGATTTCTGTTGGGTTGCAACTATTAATCAGTCTTGACCTGTTCATGGTCAAAGCCATCCTTCAAGACAATGTCGTCGCCGGTTATTATAACGCCGCCGTCACCTTATCACGCATTTCCTTTATGCTGCTCCAAAGTCTAACTTTCGTTCTCTTGCCTAGTGTGTCCGCCTTAACTCGGCCGGGTGCCGACCATAAGCAAGCAGCGATTTTTATCAGCGATAGCTTACGTTATCTGATTATGCTGATCATCCCGGCGACTGCCTTAGCCGCCGCTACCAGTCGCTCTTTGTTGCGACTTTTTTACTCGGCCCAATACGATCCGGCCGCCACACCTTTATCCATTTTAATGATCGGTTTAGCCGCCATTGCCTTCTTTCTTTTGCTGGCCAATATCGTCTCCGGTGCCGGCCGAGCCAAAGTCGCTTTGTTTGGCACTGTTATTATTTTAGTCATCAGCCCCTTGCTTGGTTTATATCTAATCCCAAACTTTGGTTTGATCGGAGCGGCCTGGCAAACCACTATCGCTGGTCTGGTCGGCTTAGTTGGTTTGGCGGTATATACCTTCTACACTTTTCACCTGCCCGTACCTTACCCCAGCCTGCTTAATATTATAATTGGCAGCGCCATCGCTGTTCTCCCCACTTATTTCTGGCACGTTTTGCCCCTCTTCTTGCCGTTGCAGTATCTTGTGTTGCTGTCTGTTTATATTTTGGCGCTATTTGTCCTGCGGGAAATCAGACCCGGCGACCGGCAATTAATAGCCAACCTCCATCCGCTGCTCAAATGGATCGCTCGCTGATGAAACGTTTTTTTACAATTTCCTTAATCGGCCTGGTTCTGATTATTCTCTTCTTGGCAGCAAATTTCTTCCGTTCGTCTTCAGTCGCCGCTGGTTCTTTAGAAAATATTGATGGCATACCTTTTCCATTAGACGCCAATCGTCCCTTAGTCACGGAAAAGTTAGCCCATGCTGATCTTTACCTTAATCATTCGCGTTTTGCCAGACGTCTGGAGCTGTCCATCACTTTCACCCCCCTGGGCCTTACTGGGTTGGCCGTGGGCATTAGAGATAATTCTTTTTGGCTCAGCTATAATAAAATAAATTTGTGCTGCTCAGAGGCTGAATTAGCGCAGCCAAATATTCCCTTAACTAAACTGATCACCATCCCAGTCACAGACAAATTGGCCGACCAGGATGGCTCGCTGGACCTTATGTTTTTTGCCACCTACCCCAACAGTCAATTAACCGAAGATGAGGGAGTATACGATCGCACGCAATGGTTATTAAACAATTTAACAATAATTAATCGACCCGCTTGGCCTGACCTATCTTCCCTCCGGGACTTTATCAAATCCTCACTGCTCCGCGAACGTGCCTTATGAAAAAATCCTTCCGTCTAATATTAATTATGCTCTTTCTTCTCTCTTCCATCGGCCTTTTTTCTATCAACACCGAGCGAGAATTTGTCAGCTATACGCCGCAAGAGGGGGAATCAGGCGTTGTGCTTGGTTCGGATGCCGCTTACCGGCAGACTTTTGTTACCGAGCGTCATTCCATTAGCCGTCTGACGTTGTTCCTACGTCCGCTGATCAGTGAGCTGCCGCCGGCCTCTTTCACCGTCAATTTATCTACTGGAGACACTGTAAGAAAAAGCACGACTGTACCCGCCTCCCTTGTTGACCGGGATGGCGCTACGCAAATCAAGTTCCCCTCTCCCCTGCCCACCACTCCCGGTGACACCATCACTCTGACTATCGATATACCTGCCTCATTACACAATTTGCTCCGCGCTCAGGTTGTCAGTGCGGCGGATAATCCTGACATATCTGACATTTCTTTTTTCGTCAATGATGCCCAACAGCCGCTACCCCTTGCCTTCCAATTATTTTATGATTATCGACCTCCGCTGTCTTATCAATTGGCTATTTATCTGATCTTTATTTGTATTTGGCTGGCCTCTCAGCGCTCTCTCCTCCATCCCGCGATCATCACCTCATATGTCATTGCGAGTGTTCTTGCCTTCTTAAGCCCGATGATCCTGTTAACCTCGATCAACTGGTTTCTGGCCATTGCCTTTGTCCTGGCCGTGGGCGGCATGATATTATTGCTTCGGACTTACGGCCTGACTCCGCCTAGCATCTTTCTGGGGGCTAACGCCTTTGGCTTTTCCACTTATTTTGCTCTCCATGCCCAGTCCGGGCGTGATCTATTACTACTATTTTCGCTATTGCCCTGGCTGTTTTTACTGTCGCGCCCTTCCATAAAATCGCCGCTCCGATTCATGAGCTTGGCCGTTCTGTTGTGTGGCTTGCTGATTTTTCTGCTGCTGGCCCACTACCGCGCACCAAGCGTCACTCCCCTCCTGGTGGCTAATCTTAAGGATATTTTACTAGATCCCAACCAAATCCCAACCGCAGACAAGTTTCAAGCGGCCTACTATGCTCTGCAAATACCTCGTGGCGATCCGGCCACTATTCTCGCTGCGGGTGGTTGGGATAACTTCGGTAGTTATTTGGGGTATCTAAATCTTCCCTTCGCTCTTGTTGGTTTATTATTTTATTCTAAGCAGTCTCGCGGCATCGCTCTGCTTGGGGCATTAGGATTCCTCGTCGCTGCCTTCTCGCCCCTGACTACGCTGTTAGTACCTTCGCTGTGGTTTCCGCCGCAATATTTGATCATTCTTCTGTCTTTCGCTCTGGCGTTTTTCAGCGCCTTCGGCTTGGAAAAACTGCGTCTTTTCCTTGGTTTACACCCGGTCACCACGTTCATCGTATCTTCCCTGGCCGTAATTGCCCTGTTCGATTTGCTCAACGTTACTAGCAAAACATTGCAGTTTGGCTTGCTATGAAAACTATGGACTCATCAACCAGCCAAGCATCTGAATTCGCTCAAACTGCCACGTCAGCCGGCATGATTGGCCTGGCTGCTTTTGCTGGTTCTCTGGTGGGGTTCTTTTTGCAGCTGTTAGTGGCCTATTATTTTGGTGCTTCTAATCAGACTGACGCGTACTTTATGGCCCTCTCCACTTCGGAGCTTTTATCCAAACTGCTTCTCGGCGGATCAATCACGGCTGTCTTCCTGCCCATGTTTATTAGCCGCCTCGCGCAAGGCAAGGCGCAAGCCGCTTGGCACATGGCTCTTAATTTGCTTCACCTGACACTCGTTGCGTTCGTTATTTTGTTAGCCTGCCTAGCCTTTTTTGCGGATCCTTTCGTCTCCTTCATCTCCCCTGGTTTTGATGCCGCAACGCATGAATTAACAACCCGTTTGTTATTAGTATTATTGCCGTCCTTTGCCGTTCTGTACTTGGTGGAATTGACTACTTCCATGCTTCAAGCGCTACATCATTTTTTTGTGCCGGCGCTGCTGCGCATTGTTTCCCCTGTTGTTTCTATCCTAACCATCCTGGCCTTAGTCAAATCGATTGGTATTTATGCGCTGGCATTAGGTGTAGTCATTGGTGCCTTCATCCAGCTATTCATGCTCCTCTCTACGCTTCGTCGGCAGGGTTTCTCGTATTCTTTTGTTTTTCAGCCCTTTGACCCGGCTATTAAGCGTCTTATTTATCTGACCTATCCTTTCCTGTTATCCGTGCTTATTACTCAAGGTGCCGGCATTACCTACCGTATTCTTGTCTCCGACTTAGCCTCGGGCAGTTTAGCCGCCATTAAATTTGCAGAAAAAATTACGCAATTATTAACGATCATCTTTTTAAACTCAGTTACTATGGTTATTTATCCGATCCTGTCTGCCAAGGCTGCTCAGCATGACTGGTTGGGCATGCGCGATACTATCGCCAGTAGTATTCGCCTTATTTTCTTTGTCACAGTCCCGGTGATTACGGGTGTCGCCCTTCTTCGTCTTCCCTTGATCTCATTTATTTATCAACGGGGATCATTTTCTGCCTCCGACGCAGCGATGACCAGTGTGGCTTTGCTCTTTCTCGCGATCGGATTGACCACCAATGGTATTAGTTCGGTCCTCGGTCACGCCACCTTAGCCTTGCAGGAAACTAGGGCAGCGGTCGCTGTTAGTATCGCGTCGCAAGCAGTGGCCATCTCGTTGTTCGTGCTATTGGTGCCCAAGTTGGCGCACGCCGGTCTGGCCCTAGCTTCTTCCTTGGTACCTCTCGCGATTGCTCTATTATATTTCCTTTATTTAACTCGTTTCCTCCCCCATTTGTCCTCTATCTTTATTCATTCCACCTATATTAAGACGATTGTTCTAACCCTGCTCATGGGAACACTTGTGTTCCTGATTAGCCCCTGGACAATGTTGATCACGGACACCCGGCCGGTCTCACTCTTCCTTCAGCTTGCTGTGCCCGCACTCCTCGGTGCTGCTTTCTTCATAACGGCCGCTTATCTTTGGCGTATACCTGAATTAATTCAGTTGCTGTCCATTGTTCGCCTGCGCTCTTCAAAACTAACACTGCTTTTCCGCCGGTCGTCGGCCGATTAATCTTAATTTATAATCTTATGTCATTCGCCGTCGTTGAATATTCCAGCAAATCGGGCGACATTTGGCGTCATACACCAGAGCGGCCTAATTATTTATGCGATCCCGCCCGGGTCATGGATCCAACAAGTTTTGGCTGTTATGTTTCTGCGCTGTCGGGGGAACACATCCCGCTGACAAAAATTATTAATGCTTCCCGCTTTCTTAATCGCGTCCACAGAAAACTCCATGGTGCCTGGCCGACCAACTATTCATTGGATTACTTCACCAAGTTTGATCGCCTGTTAGTCGTCTATGAAGCAGCGAATAGTCGTACTTTATCCACTTTTATCCACCGCCTGCAGCGAGAATTACCAAACCTCAAGATCCTGGGCGTTCCCACGCAACCTTATGGTTTGTTGCGTTTACAGTGGCAGATTGAACCGCAGATTAAACTTGACCTGCAAGAGTTTATCAATAGTTGCGATATTTTTATTTCTATCGTTAAAAGCACGACCGACCTCTGGCAAAGTTTTACAACGCACCCGGTCCATTATTTACCTCAGCCGTATCCGGTCGAGCACGCGCTGCGTAATTGGCAACCCCGGTCAAGCAAACAGCCAATTATTTTTGTCTCTGGTGTGACCGCGCGGCCCAATATTCAGCTCGGCCACGAGGTTGCCTCAGCCTTGCAGCAACAATTCCCTGACCACATTATTCATGTCACTAATACGCCTGATGCGCCGCTTGATTCAACTCATCTTCAAGGTCTGAAATACGAGGTTAAGCCCTTCTTGTCTTGGTCTGATCATCTGAGATATTTATCAACTGTTAAATTAGTTATCAATACCGACTTTACGCAAACTAGAGGCCGCGTCCAAATGGATTGCGCGGCTGTCGGCACCCCATCAGTGGGAGCGGATTCCGATGCTCAGCTGGACCTCTGGCCACATGGCGCTGCGGCACCTGACACACCCGTTAAGACGATTATCAAATCCGCTAGCCGTCTTTTGTCGGATAGCCACGTCTACGAAGAGTGGGTGAAGTTTGCCCGGTCAAGACTGCCGTTTTATAACTATGCGCACAGTGCAGACCGCATGAATAGTTTATACTCGTTAATTAAAAAATAGCGCAACCTTTATGTCTAAAGCTGCCTCGGAGCGATCATCTATCCTCACCCCTAAATTCTTAGTCCGTCATCTCGGCAATATGGGTGATATGATTTTTATTGTTCCGCCTGTCTTGGCTGCTCTCAAGACCGACTACCCGGGCTGCCACATTACCCTGGTCACGTCATGGGGATACAAACAGCCATCACGCTGGCCGTTTTCTCAAACAACCTGGTGGGGTGAACGCAACCAAAGCGGTCACAGCCTGCATTTAATAATGACCAACCCACATATCGATCAATTAATTCATTGGCATGACCGGCGGCTCTCTTTATCTGGAACTATTTGTCATGAAGATGATCGCTCTTTTCCCACTTGGAATAAGTCTTATTATGAGGAGCAAGTGCGCAGCGGGCGCTTTGATCGCGTCATTGAATTGGATTTTGGTTTGTCCGTGACAGACAATCCTCTGACGCGCGCCTACGCCCAAGCTGGCCTCACTGGCGCTCGTCCGATCGACTACCACCTGTATCTTACCGCCTCCGATCGTCAAATTGGCGAAGCTGTCATGTCCAATTTTCCCCGTCCGCGTATTGTCTTATTGGAGAGTCTAAGCCACCATTCCACTCGCGGTTGGGATCCGGCTAAAGTGATTGCCTTGTCGTCGGCTATCACTGAAAAATATGGCGTTGAGCCGATTTGGTTCGGTTCCAAGTACCATCATTATTATCATGGCCGTCCGCTTTCACTGCGCGAGAATATTGCTACTTTAACCGTCTGTGATGTGGGTATCGGAGTTTTATCCGGCCCGCTTCATTTCGCCGCTGCCGCCGGTCTGCCGACGCTGACGCTATACTGCGACCACCCGCTTCGCCGCGCGGCGCCAGCTTACTTTCAAAACCCCTCCTTGCCTCCTTCCACCGTCCAACATCGCACCCTTCTGGGTCCGCATAAGATGCCAATGAGAATTTTGAAAGGGGATCGTGATTCGCTTTGCTTAACCCCAACCGAATTAGCTGCTCAAAATTTTATTAATTGGTCAAATCCAGGCAAGCAATCCACCAAGAGCTGCTTATCTGTTATTACTGTCGATGAAATCATGACCGTCCTTTCAGATATGCTAAAATAACCCCCTTGCCCCTCTTTACTACCTGTCATAATTTACATATAGATCTCACCTAATTTATTCTTCCATAAATATATATATGTCACCGCCAAAGACAGCTCACGCCAACTCCATCTGGGTTATTATTCCTACGTATAATGAGAAACTAAATATCGGCCGTTTGGTCGCGGATATTTTTTCGCTGCCATTCGCTGACCTTTCCGTTCTCATTGTGGATGATAATTCGCCTGACGGTACCGGCTCTTTGATCACTCAGCTACAAAACAAATACCCCCGGCTGTTTCTGCTCTCGCGTCCCGTCAAAAATGGCTTGGGCCGCGCATATGTTGATGGTTTTTCTTACGCCATTGGCCAGGGTGCCACGGCCATTGTTCAGATGGATGCCGACTTCTCTCACAACCCCGCCGACATTCCCCGCCTGCTTTCGTCTCTTGATCAGCATGATGTGGTTGTTGGTTCACGCTATGCTCATGGTATTAGCGTCATAAATTGGCCTCTGCGCCGGCTGCTGCTGAGTACCGGCGCTAACATTTATGCTGGTTTTATTACTGGCATGCCTTTTAAGGACTGTACAGGTGGCTTTCGGGCTTGGCGTGTCCATGTCTTAAAACAAATTAATTTCTCCGATGTGAAGGTTGACGGCTATGGGTTTCAGATTATTATGCTCTATCGCGCCTGGCGTCAACACAGTCGTATCACGGAGATACCCATCATTTTCACTGAGCGGCGGGAAGGTCAGTCTAAAATGAGTCGGACTATTATTGCCGAAGCTATGCTTTTGGTTTGGAAATTGCGTCTTTTTGGTTAAGCACCACTGACTCTATCGTTTCGTGAACCCATTACCGGCCAAGTCAATCACTCAGGCTTTCCCCCTTCTCTTCCTTTTGCTGATAATCACTGCCGCGTTTTTTCCCTTGTTTATCGGTCGTTTTTATGCCATTGGTGACATCCGTGAGGTCTATATTCCGCTGGAATATTTTTTTCATAATCAGATATTAGCTGGGCACTTGCCTGCCTGGCTCGCCGACGCGGCCTGGGGGTTTCCGGTTATCGCCTCAGCGCAAATCGGTTTCTTCTACCCACCCTTACTCCTGCTGCGTTACCTGCCGCCCGCCATCTATTTGTCATTTCTGCTATTAATCCATTTTTTGTGGTTCGCCTTGGGTGCGTATCTTTTTTATCGGCGCTTTGTGTCATCAGCTGCTGCCGCGCTTGGCGCCCTGTCTTTATCTTTAGGCGGATTCGTAACCTTGCATCTGACGCATCTTAATATCATTTTTTCCCTAGCTTGGTTGCCTTGGCAGTTCCTGGTCATCTATTTACTCCGCCGTTCCCTGAGTACACGATCGGTGCTGAGTTTATCAGTCTTATTGGCGCTACCCTTTCTAGTCGGGCAGATCCAAGTTCCGCTTTTAATGTTTCTAGCCGCCAGTGCCTGGCTCCTTTATCTGCGTCATCGCCATCAATTATTATGGCGCCGCTCATTGCTCATTCTCGCCGCCCTTGTTATTTTGATGATTTTTATCAGTGCTGTTCAGCTTTTGCCGACCTATGAACTCATGCAGCAATCTACTCGGGATCTCTCTTCCACGTCCTTTGATCTGACTCGCGCTAATCAGCATAGTTTTCCCCTTTATCACTTGCCAACGGTTCTGTTTCCTCGGTTTTTTGCCAATGATAACCTCTATTGGGGCCGGCGTCTCCAAATCGAATATGGTTTGTACTTTGGTACGTTCCCTTTATTAGCGGCTTTTGTCTGTCTTTTCCGTCGTCGCTTCCATCAAGCGGTTTATGCCGACCCTCTTCCCCGTGTCGTACCCTTCTTTGCGGTTTTGTTAATCTTATCGTTCCTTTTCGCCCTCGGCTCCCTGTCACCTTTTCGCCTGATAAAAATTGAACCATCATTATGGGTCTTTTCCGCGCCGGCTCGCTGGCTGCTGCTGACCAGTTTTTCTTTGTCGTTTTTTTCCGCTGTCGGCGCCGATCGTTTTTTTCGCGATCCTGCCCCCTGGCTACCTCTTATTCGTCGCTGCGTCATCGCTCTTTATGGCTTTGTCTTGCTGAGCCAATTTGCCCTTTGGCTGCTTATCAAAACGGTGCCCGCCTGGCTTTATCCTGGGTTATCAGTTACTCATCAGGATAAAATCGCCTCGCTTTTAAATAGTGCTTTTCATTCCGGCCTAAGCTTACTTTCTCCTTATACTTATTTACCCTTGCTCGTGATCCTGATCTTCGCCTTGCGTTTTGTCCTCCGGCATCCGGCCCGGTGGGCTCTGTCGCTGACCGCTCTAGAATTATTCATCCTCTTTATTACCACCACCCCGACCGTACCCTGGCGTGATATAACATCGCCGCCTGCTTCCTTAGCTGCCCTGCCTGAGGTTATCCGAACAGGACAAGCGCGCTTATATTCTATTCGTGACGGTGGCGATACCGGCGCCTATTTTACTGATCCTTCATCCCGCGCCAACGCCGCCATTCGTCAGCAGCAACGAGAATTACTCATACCCCTGATTCATACCCAATTTAACTTAGCCGGTATTGAATGGCCGGCCTCACTTGATTTATCAAATCATTCCGCCATTTTTTCCCATCTTCGCGCCAATGACAGCTATCAATTAACGAATGCCGTTTTATCAAAAGAACTAAATATCGGCGCTGTCCTGACTTACAGCGGCCA
Source organism: uncultured Candidatus Saccharibacteria bacterium (assembly GCA_964371255.1). Classification (GTDB taxonomy): domain Bacteria; phylum Patescibacteriota; class Andersenbacteria; order UBA10190; family UBA10190; genus UBA10190. The sequence goes on from CAYJKV010000002.1 coordinate 121,439, forward strand.
ATCAGCCCAAATTGAGGCTTTGGATTTCTCGCCTCGATTGGAAATAATTTCGCCGCAGAATATTTCCTCTCCTTTGCCCTATCCTTACTCGCCGGACGGCTCGTTTTCTATTGACCTGCATGTCACCGAACCTTCGCGCCTGGTCGTCCGCGACTCTTTTTATCCTGGTTGGCGTGCTACTATTGATGAAAAACCAACACCGATCACCGCTTACCGGGATATCTTCCGCCAGATTGCTCTTCCCGTTGGCCGTCACCACGTCTCTTTTTCCTACCGTCCTGTCTATTTATATGCCGGTATTATCATCTCGGCACTGACCGCCAGCCTCATTCTGATTTATGTCTTGATTACTTACACCCATGATCGCCGATCCATCAACCTAACAGACAATCTATGAAACTACTTATCTCAGTACCAAGCGGTTATCATGCGCGTGAAATATTGCTCCCCTTGCAAACGCTATTAACAGCGGACAGCGCCATTGAGGCCGTTTATGTCATCACGCCGGCTGCCCCTTGGCAGACGGAACTTTTCCCTGGTTTTTCCGCTAAATTTTCCTGGCATACCAATCCTGCTACAACCTCAGGTCACGACGCCCTTCTCACCACGCTTAAACCAGACCTAGTCTTAACCCCCACGATGGGTTTGGACCTGAAGGATACGCCTATTATTATATCTGCTCGTCAGTTTAACATTCCTACCCTCACCTTCATTTCCAGCTGGGATAATGTTTTCAAAATTTCGCGTCTCATGCAACGGGGTTATGCCAAGCATGTAAAAAATCACACGACCCCATATGCCATGCCTGATTACTTTGCCGTCTGGAACCAGCTCAACGCCGATCATCTCTTTCGCCTCTTCCCCTCCCTGCACCCGGCGCAAGTGGTTATAACCGGGCCGCCTCGTTTCGACTACTTCTCCCATACTGACCGCATCCCGGCTAAGGCAGATTTATTTGCCTATCTTAATATCACTGCCGACCCCTCTGACACTAGCCTCATCCATTGTGCCACGACCGAGCTCTACCCGTTAAATTACGTGATTAAACGTATCCATCAGGCCGCCCTGCGGCATCAATTAACTGGCCCGGTTAGTTTGTATGCTTCCGTTCATCCCGGCGGTGACATATCGAAACATTCTTACCAAAAATACGGCGCGTCCGTCCGCTACTCATTTGGTCGCCGTGCCGTCTCTCCTCATCCCGACTTTATTTATCTACCCACTGTCCAGGAAATATATTTATTAGTCGCGTTGTTCCAGCATTCGTCCTTATTAATTAACCAGTCATCTACCGTCGCTATCGAATCGATGCGGGCTAATAGACCAGTCATCAATGTGATGTACGGCCGCGCTTTTGACTGGTGGCGTTGGCGGCGCTCCATGGTCTATCGCGACTTTCAGCAGCATTATCGATATATTACCAACAACCATGGCACTACCCTCGTCAAGCATTCACGATCTCTAATACCGGCCATCAATGACTATTTAACAAGGCCGACGCTGCATAGCCATGAACGCCGCATTACTGCCCAGAAATTAATCACTTACACGGATGGTAGTTCAGCTCGTCGGCTAATTGATCTGGCTAAGTCCATTGTTTGACAGTGACGCGTATTAGTTCTTTAATGATTGCTCTATAGCTATTTTTTATGAAATTTCATTATATCTCACATCCGCGCCGCAATCCGACAATTACCGCCTCCCTACGCCAAGCTTGCCGCCGCCGGGGAGTTGAATTTGTGCTGGTTAATCCCTTCCATTTTGACTTCACGGATCCAGAGTCTTTACCCCGGTCGGGTGATGCTGTTTACCGCTCATTAGCCAGGACGGCTGGCAACGGTTTATCCAGAACCGTTGAACGATGGCTCCTCCACGAACAAGTCGCTACTTTTTATACCTCTTATGAACGAGCCCTTAGTCAATGGCCTCAATCTTATGTTATTCACGCCAAGCATGGTTTGCCTCAGCCGCTCACTGTCTGGAACGTGCCGCGCGACCGTCAGTTGATTGATCGTTATGTCGATTTTGTGCAAGGCTACCCGGTCATCATTAAAATCACCGGCGGCAGCCATGGCGTCGGGGTTTTAAAAGCGGACTCCGCGTCTTCCCTTTATTCAATCATTGATTATCTCCATGGCATCAACACTCCCGCCATCATCCGCCAGTTTATACATGCCAGACATTCAGCGCGCTTGATTGTCTTGGGTGATAAAGTGGTCGCCAGTATTGAATATAGCGCTCCCGAACATGATTTTCGTACGAATATTGGCCGTCACCCCATCGTTAAACCCAAGGAATTTCCCGCCGCTATCAAACGCCTAGCCGTGCAGGCAGTCTCAACCATGGGTAACCAATTTGGGGGCGTAGATATTTTGATCGATTCAAACGGCCGGCCCTACATCACCGAGATGAATTTCCCCTGTAATTTTGCCCGCGCTGCCAACGCTACTAATATCGACATCGCCGGACTGATGATCGATTTCTTAATATCCAAATCTTTACCTCATGTTTAAGCGCGGTTATATATCAATAGTCTTTGATGATGGCTATGAAGCAGTCTATCAAAATGCCCTGCCGGCCTTGCGCCGCTTTAACCTGCCAGCAGTTTTTGCCTTGCCGCTAAACGGGGAAAAACTAGCAAAAACAGAACGTCGCGCCGTTCGTCCTTGGACCCAATGGCTGTCGCTTGTGCGGGAGGGTCATGAGATCGCTTCGCATTCTGTCAACCATCTGAACCTGACTCGTTTGTCTGCCGCTGAACTGAATCTTGAGCTAACCGAATCTGCGCAAAAACTCAACGCCGTAACTTTAGTCTATCCAGGCGGTGCGGTTAATGATGACGTCGCCCAAGCAGCCTCGCAATATTATCAAGCCGGCCGCACCGTTCATTATGGTTTTGAAACGGTCCCCCCCCAAGAACCGATGCGACTGCGCTCATACAATTTTTCCCGCCGTAATTTCACTGTCTGGAAGGCTAATCTGTTAGCCCTGTGGGCGTATTTAAGCGATAGCTGGTTAATTGAAACCTACCATCTGGTCGATGACTTAGATCAAATAACCGTTCATAACGTTCCCACCAAAGACTTTGTTCGCCACCTCTCTTTTATTAAGCGCCTGCCTGTCCGGGTGCAAACTATTAAAGATATTATTAATTTATCTAAATAGCTGCCGACATGCTTTCCGCTATTGTCATTACCCGCAACGAAGAGGACTCCATTGCCGGCTGTCTCGCAAGTTTATCCTTTGCTGACCAGGTTGTGGTGGTCGATTCCGGCAGTACTGATAATACCGTGTCAGTCGCGCGGCAGCGCGGTGCCCAAGTCTATACCCATGCTTGGTCCAGCTATGGTGATCAGAAAAATTTTGGCGCCTCCAAAGCATTAGGGCAGTGGCTATTGTTTATTGATGCAGACGAGCAGGTCTCCCCTGCCTTAGCTACCACCATCACCGCCTTGGTCGGTAATACTGCCGCCGCTCCGCCTCATGATTTTTATTGGCTGCGCATTATTACCGTCTTCCTCAATCGTCCGCTACCTCATTTATTTGGCAATAACGTCCGTCTATTTAAAAAATCTGCCGGCCAGTGGGACACGGCCCCCGTTCATGAGCAAGTCCTGACCGCGACTGACCAGACCATTAAACTCGGCGATCAATGGTCAGGCCGGCTTTTCCCGCCCCTGTTTCATTACTCGCATCGCACAGTGACCTCATATCTTACTAAGATGTATCACTATACTACTCTCGATGCCCGGCACATGTTCCGCACACAGCGTCATCGGTCCGGTAAAAAATATTACCCCTCGGTATTTCTGCCCTATCGATTATTTGTTCGTCAACTGGTTAAACTGCTTTTTTACCGGCGTGGTTTTATGGACGGTTTAGCTGGCTGTCTCTGGTGTGTGTTGTCTGCTTATTATGAATTTGATATGGCCAAAAAATATAATCGGCTTAGCCGAACGCCTCCTCAATACCCGCTTCAGGCTGCCGCGCCTGATCAGCCAGCAGAAAAAGCGGATTAATTATTCTTATGCGGATCGTCCATACTTGCTTGCGTTACCCCCCCGCTACTGGCGGTGTGGAAACCTATGTACAACAACTGGTCACTCGCACCCGTAATATTGAGCAGCAGATTGATGTCCGAGTCCTCACCAGTAAAATGCGCACCCATGGTCCGATTTCCGACTTGTCACCGGACTTATTGTTAGACGATCCGCCATACGTGCAGCGCCTCCATCACCTGGCTACTCCCTTTGTTTCCTACCCTCGTTTGCAGGCCCTCAAATATTATTTGACCCATCATAACCCTGACATTGTTCACGGCTACAGCTTTTGGTACCAGCCGGCCGATGTCGCTGCCCGCTGGGCAGCCCAACATCGCCGCCTCTTTATTTTTCATCCGATGTACTACGAATCAGTCAGGCGAAAGAAACTCACCTGGCAGATTTATTGCCGAACCATCGGCTATCGGACTTTCGCGGCCGCTGATGCCGTGGTCGTTATTTCTCCTTATGAGCAAAGCCTGATTACGCGGGCCGGCTTTCCGGTTAAACGGTTTTATCTAATTCCACCTGGCATAGACATTTCTGAATTTAATCATCCCGGTATCAATCCATATCCTTCGTCCTCGTCGATCGCTCCTATTATCCTTTGTGTCTCACGTTTGTCGGCTGAAAAGAAACTTCAGGACGTAATATCCGTCATGCCGCAAGTGCTGCACCATGCTCCCCACGCTCATCTTTTTCTAGTCGGCGAGGATTTTGGTTATCAGTCAGAGCTCCGGGCCTTAATAAATAAACTTGACCTCTCCGGCCACGTCCATTTTCTTGGCCGCCTCAGTCGTCAGCAGCTGCTTGGTGCCTATCAACATGCCGATCTTTTCATTCATCCTTCTAATTATGAAGCTTTTGGCATTGTCGTGGCAGAGGCGATGGCCGCTCGCCTGCCTGTCATCGCTCGCGACACCTCTGCCATACCATACGTTGCCCCGCATCGTCAGGCCGCTCTTCTATTCCGTACTCAAAACGATCTCACGGCCAATATCTTGACTGTGCTTAGAGACAACAAATATGCACAAACTCTCACCAACAACGCCTATCAACGAGTTCTGACGAACTTCACGTGGGATTTAACTCAAAAAAAAGTGGCCGATCTTTACTCAGGGTTACTGACTAAAGATTAGTCACTGAACGCCAGGTTGTCTTGTCCACTCGCGGCGCAAAGCTGCTCGGCTAAAGACAGGAGGGAATGCGATTGGATGTGCGCAATTTGTCTGGGATGAAATTCCTGGAAATCAACAAACTTGGTTAAATGTCGATCATCATCACCAACCAAAATCACGACAAATGGGCCATGCGCATTTTGCTTAAGGGCCTCCTCCGCATTGCTGATCTCTGTTTGTTGCTTGACGTTTCTGCCCAGTCGATTCACCTCATCCAATACAACCATGTGCACATTATCATAAACTTCATAGAGGCCTTCCCACTGTTCAAAACCCAACACGCTGACCTGAAAACCTGCCTGTGCTAAAGTTCCAACAATGCCGGTTGGTTCGTCAGATACTACAATTGCCTTCCTGTCTCTCATTTTCCTACCCTCTTATAAGTTGGTGAGAGAACGAAAAAACCTTACAATATGACTATCTAAACTATTATACTTTTGTATTGCCATGTCAAACCTTAACTATCTCATCCTGTCGCTCTCCGGCATCGGTAACTATCTCATGCACACCGCTCTTATTCACGCCATTAAAGTACATCAGCCAACCGCTACCATTACTCTCTGGGTGGCCCCTCGTCACACGGCGGTTCTCGCCCAGGCCAACCCCGACATTGATCATGTTATTAAGGCTCCTATCAAGCGCTCATTGTTGGGCCACCTGCAACAAGTTATCAGGTTGCGTCATTTATCCCCTGACACGGGATTCATTCTTTACCCGGGACAACTTTGGAAGAGTGCGCTCTACGTTTTTTTAGCGGGGGCTTACCGGCGTGTCGGACATCGTTATATGCATCTAGGTAATCCTGACAGTTCATTATTACTGACTAATCCGGTCAATGTTAATCCCGCGCTGCATGATATTGATCAAAATCTCGCGCTGCTGCAACCGTTGTCCATCCCAATTCCGTCTGCCCTGCCCCCTTATTTTGTCACGATACCGACCCATTATCAGCAACAGGCGAAATCACTTCTAGCCCGCGTGCACCATTCATCCCCCGCCGCTAAAATTTACTTCGGTCTTCACCCCGGCTCTGCGCCAGATTTTGCCTGGAAACGCTGGCCGATTGAACGATATGCCAGCCTGGCTAAGCAAATAATTAAAAAGTATCACGCTCATGTTTTAATATTCGGCGGCGCTCAAGAACTTACGCTCATGAAAAACCTTCGCCGTCTCATCGGCCCGGACCATTCGTCTATAATGTCTGCCCACTTGCTCACCGTCGCGGCCCTGATGAAAAATTGCCAATTATTTATCGCTAATGACTCAGGGCTAATGCATCTTTCCTCGGCCTTGTCTGTTCCGACTATTGGTCTATTTGGTCCCACCAATGAGCGTCGCACGGGTCCTCGCGGTCAAGGCAGCGTGCCACTGCGCGCTCCCGGCACTGCCCCTGTTTATGACGTCAACACAAACTACGCCCTGGGCTCAAGCCCTCATCCGTTCATGTTGGCTCTTAACACTTCCCTGGTTATGGCGGCAGTAGAAAATATACTAAATCAACCCCCGGCTCAATCGTCGTAGCACTTTCACCCCGCTTGTTTTACGCCGGGTTTTACTGCCTTTTCTTCTCGCGCGACATCATTCGTGTCCATTCTGTTAATGGCATATCTAATATCCCGCCAAGAACCTATTGTTTCCCCACCTTTTGTAGTAAAGGCGGCAGCACAACCTAGCTTCTTCAGAATTGCCTCAGTTTCTTTATTGTATGAGCCATAGGGATAACACATCGTCCAGCCAACCTCGGGAACTCCAATACTAATCAGCGCCCTTAAAGCTTGATCAATTTCCTCTTGTTGTTTCTCCCGTGACAATTTTTCCAACCAAACATGATTATAACCATGGTTGCCAACTGTCATGCCGTCTTCCAGCAACTGCTTAACTTCACCTACCTTCATGTAAAGCCCATCTGCGATTGATCTTTCATCTTGCCCCACGTGTTGAGCAAACATCTCATTAATAATTAACGTTCGTACTCGATCCGGCAGCGCGAACTGAAGCATGCTTTTGATATATTTAATTTCCGCGCTATCAAATCTTCCGGGTTTGCCATATTCTCGCCAATATTCACTAATTTGCCACAACGTGTCTTCTCCGCGTCGCTGCTCAATCATCGCATGCATCGTCTTAATTATATCAAGAGGCCTGATTCCTCGGCCCAGTATCAATTGAATCTTATTTGTTTCTGTGATCTTTCTTTCCCACACCGCCCGGCTAGAGATAAAAAATATCGCGGCCACCTTTTCTTCCGCCAAAATCGGCCTTACAGTCGTAAAGTGCTCCCGGTAACCGTCATCGAATGTCAATAATATATCCGTACGTGGCAACACCTTATTTTGCTTTACGCTCTCCAAAAAATCCGTTGGGGTAATAATTCTGCCGCTCCTCCTGAGTAAGTTTAATTGCCGCCGAAATTGATCAACGGATAACGCCTTCAGCTGCGGCCACTTACTACCCGCCACGTCTCTCACGTAGTGGTAGTTAACTATGCGCATGTCAGCCAGCTTTAATTGTCATCTAGTCTTTAACACCATGAATCATAAACGCGGAGGCTTGCCCGATCAGTCTTAAATCATGAGCATACTCCTGCAGGAGATTCGCTATTTCAAAATGAATACGAGGCTCGCTGGTTTTAAAACTGGGCGGACCGCAATGGATATGCACCGGGCCGACACCATCAATCCTGAAACCTTCGCGATCCATAATTTTCATCAACTGGATCGGCGTATATTGATAGCGTGAGCCCACGGCAATGCCGGTGTTGGCATGAATCATCTCTTCGTTCTGCATCGGCGCAACCGTCATCTCGAGCAGCTCCCGCACCGGTCGGTGGTCATTGAGCGCCACAATTTCGGCCGCCAACGTTTCCACTGTTCCCTCGGCTATTTCGCCGGCCGTGTATTCATTAGCGGACATCATATTAAATAATCGATTACGCGAGCTCACGACCAATGACCCTCCTGGCTTTAAAATACGGTAAGCATCATTAAAAAAATCGTCCCGTTGCTCATAGGAGATATATTCGATAAAGCCATTCGCGACCACCACGTCATAACTTTTATCCTCGACGTGCCAATCAAAGAAATCGGCCAAAATAAACTCCGCCAAGCTTATTTTATCGTCTATCGCCCGCTGATGAGCTAAGTCCACCATTCCCCCCGCGATGTCAATCCCAGTCGCTTTAATCCCCATTTTCGCTGTTTCACAAACTAGATCACCTACCCCGCTGCCAATATCCAATAAATACTTAGTCTCTGTCCGTTTCTTTAATACTGCGAGCACGTAATCATTGCGCTGCTTTATGACATTCACTTTATTTATAACCAGTCCATCTGCCTTACGCTCCCAATCCTGCGCCTTTTCGTCAAAAAATCTCTTTGCTTCTTCTTGCTGCTTGGTGCGTTGAATTTTTTCCCGTATGTTCATTGTTTAGATATTACTTGTTTATAAAATACTTCATACTGCGATGCAATCCTTTCTTTAGTGAGATTGCTGATCACCCATGCCCTCGCCTCCCTGCCCATGGCTTGCCTTTCTGTATCATTCATCCGCAGTGCCTTGATTATAGACTCGCTCAGAGCTTCCCGGGAATTGCGCTTAAAAAGCAGGCCAGTCTTTCCAGTTTTGATCATTTCGCTTGGTCCGCCGACATCGGCCGCTACTACTACTTTACCTCTAGCCATACCTTCTGCCACTGTTCGTCCAAACGGTTCATGCCAAATATGCGGCGCCACAACGATCTGTGCCTGGTTATATTCCCTGATCGTTTGATCCCACGGGACCGGCCCGATCAATTTAACTGAGTATTGTAAACCGTATTTTTCAATCCTCGATTCGTATTCCTGACGATTTCTCCCCTCGCCGACTATTCTTAATGATGCCTTAGGTTCCTTTTGTATGACTTGCCGCCAGCTGTCTATCAGTAATCCCACCCCCTTATAATATTCTACCGTCCCCACGTACAGGACGTTTCCGGCATATCCGTCGTTGACAGTTTTTGTTATATAGTCATCCGCGATCGGATTAAAAATTATCTGAGTCGGCTTTGTACTGGCACCCCTTTGTTGACGAATGATTGTCGATTGCGCCATTGAAATAAATACTTCACCGTCTAAGTCATCAAACATACGCTGCCGATATTTAATATTCCCCCGGTATTGCCACCACCGGCCCCAACGTCTTAATCCTTGGGCTTCCGTGATACGATGGGATAATTTTGCGTCCTGTATGCTATCCTTCGGCAATTCACCGTTGCCGGTTATGAAATTAGTGGATCCGCTGCAGGAAGCATAGTCCCTAAGCGTCGCTATAATAGGTCCGCTGCCTCTATTCATTTTTCGCCACTCCATCAAGGCTAACACCGACCGGAAGTCATTCGCGTGCAAGATGTCTGCCCGTTCTAATTCTGCTCGATGTCTATTTAACACTTTAGCGATTTGTCGGCTTTTCCTTCGTTCCCAGAGTGGTTTCTCTCGCAGCCCGGCCCTGACCATAATAACCTTCAGCCCATCAACCTCACGACTCCCATCTGCACCCTCGGTCATAACCACCACCTCATGCCCCGCCTCTTGCAGACCTTTGGCCAATAAGTACGTGGATATTTCAGCCCCCCCCTTTGCCTCCGGCGGGAAATAAGCGGTCACTAACACCACTTTTATTCTATTGGTCATAAGACTTTTTTATATACGTTAAGAACAGCCTGCGCCGATTCTTCCCAGCTGAATTTTTTAACTTGTTTAAGTCCCCGAGCTATTACTTCATTTCTTAGCTGCTTATTATTTAGCATGTCTTTAACTCTCTTGGCCATCCCAACAGTATCTCCCGCCTCAACCAAAATGGCTCCATCACCTGCAATCTCGGGTGTGGCCGAAGCGTCCACAGCCACAATGGGCAACCCAGCCGCCATCGCTTGCACTAATGGCAGCCCAAACCCCTCGTTGATGGAAGGAAACAACAAGACATCGCTCATATTGTAAATTTCATTCAACTCGTCGTTGCTAATGTCCGCCACAAACTTTACGTTATTTCTTAATCCCAGCTGGTCAATCTGCTTGAGCGCTTTCTCCCGCTCCGGTAAAATTCCCGCCCCGCCCACCTTCATCAGCACCGCCTGCTCGCCCTGCTTGATTAGTGTATGTAATACCTCAATTGCTTCATTCAGCTTTTTACGCGGATGGTCAGAACCGACAAATAATAAAACATTAGTCTCGTTATCGATACCCCACCTCTTCTTCAAAGCCTGGTAGCCAATAGTCTGATGATACTTAGGTATCGACTGCCATTCTTCCCCCACCCCGTTATAAATTACGGTAATTTTTTCCTCCGGTATGTGATAATGGTCTTTTATCTGCTGCGCTGTATACATTGAGACGGCGATAATATGGGAGGCTACATTCAATCCGCTAAGTAAGTATTGGTTCAGGTATCTAGCCAGTGGCTGCTGCGGCGAGGTGACCTCAATAATATCATGCACGGTAAGCACGGTTGGTTTAGCCGCTCGATTGGCCAGAAAACTTAAAGACTGGTTGGTGATATCCCATAGGTCATAATCTCTTCGGTCCGTTTTAGCGGTATATTTTTTCCATCGTCTGGCTAATCTCACCCAGTTAATCGATTTGCTTTTCCTCCATTTCCCTCTCGTGCTCACCCAGTCGACCGGCCGCCCCTCTTTGCTCAGCAGTCCTCGTGTCCCATCGAAATTGAACTCGTATATCTTAATATCTGCCCTGTGCCTCAACTGCTGTTGGATCTTAAGCGCTCTCAGTCCAACTCCCGACCGATCCGTGCTGTTTGTGAGGTAGGCAATTCTCATATCATCAGCCATTTACCATCTTATAGATCTCCATTGTTTTATTAGCGACCATCTCCCAACTATTCGTTGTCGCCTGCTTCTTTCCGCGCTCCTGCATTACCGCCTGCTTTGACTTATCCTGCAATACCATTAGCATCCTCTGACCGAAATTTTCCACAAAAGCTTCGTCGTTTAGTCTTTTGTATATATTATCAGTGCTAAAGTTAACAATCTCCCCTGCTTCACCAACCACTTCCGGCAAAGATCCGCCATTGCTCACCACCACCGGCACCCCGTACGCCATTGCTTCTTGCGGCGGGAAGCCCCAACCCTCATACACCGAAGGCCAGACAAACAAATCAGCTTGTCCATATAACTGCTTAAGTTCCTCCTCCGAGACAAATCCCCGCCACTCAACCCGATCCTCCAATCCTAACGATCGACTTAATGCCAGATATTCCTGCCCGCCGTGGTATGGCTTGCCTGCCACCACTAACCGATGCGGTATTTGCGCGCTAATTTTCGCAAATGACTTTAGCAAACCGCCGATATTTTTTCTCGGTTCAATCGTTCCGACAAATAATATGTACGGCCGCATGCTTGGCGTCTTCATCCCGTCGTAATCTAGTAATTTATCTTCAACACTAAGCCTGGTCACGGTAACCTTTGCCGGTTCAACCTTCAATTTCTCGCATATATCCTTCTTACTTGCTTCAGAAATTGTCATAATGTGGTCGCTGTTTAGAGCTGCCCTCTTTAACGCCATCGGCCAATACCATCGTCTGGTCCATTTTTGCCCCTGCGGTAGTAATAAAGGAATCACGTCATAGATTGTCACTACTGTTGGCCGCCGTTTTCTTCTGGGCACATCCGCTTTAGTGTAGTGCACCACGTCAATGTTTAACGATTGCAGCTTTTTCTCTAGTTGGTAATTCAACCAATAACCCAGTCCAATATCACCATACCGTTTCACCATCACGGTCTGTCGAAGTGGCCTACCCAACCTGATCGGTGCGTCCACCACTGTGTAGCAAGTTAGTTGGTCACTTGTTCCCGGTAAATTAGTCAGCAAGTTCTTAACGTATCTATTTACGCCGCCCCCTTGATTCGTTAAAGCCCTGGCTTCAATCGCTACCTTCATAGTGCCGGATTTTCATTATGTTTATTTTCCCCGAGGCAACTCCTCAAAACGTCTTCATATCGCTGTCCCACCTTTGGCCAATAGAAATCCTTAACACTGATTTTGTTTGCCTCACCCATCCTCTTCGCTAGAGTGTCATCGGCCAATATTCGGTTCATCGCCTGTGCTAACGCCCGGTGGCTTTTTGGTTCCACCAATAAGGCGTTCTGCTCCTGCACTAAGAAATCTGTCTGGCCGCCTTCCCAAGTACCAATAATTGGTAAACCTGCTTCCATCGCCTCCAAAAATACGATGCCGAACCCCTCGTGTTCGCTGGCCGAGATAAAGCAGTCCGCCTGTGCTAAAATGTTCATCTTCTCTTCTTCCCCCACATAACCCAAGAAATGCACACGATCAATTATGCGCAAATCATCAGCCTGTTTTTTTAGGCTTTCAAGTAAGGGTCCTTCACCAATAATAGCCAGGTGAGCCTCTGCGGTTTTCGCTAGCGCTGTTAGTAAACAGCTGTATCCTTTACGGGGTATTAAACGCCCCACCGATACCATTAACTTTACTCCGTCCGGTAAGCTTAGCTGTTGACGCGATTGCTGATTATTACATGAGCCTTCTTTGATGCCCAAGTTAATCACCACAATTGGTCTGGTTACCTTATGAATATCAACTGCTCTCCTTTTAGTGTCATTCGAAATAGCTGTACATACCACGGCTCGGTTGGAAATAAATTTTACTAATTTCCTCAGCCACCAGTGCCGATGCGGAGAAACACCCTTGGTGGGATCAAACAGATCGCCACCAATAAAGCTCAAAACCATTGGCACCTGCCTGCGTCTCGCTATCAACATAGCTGGAATTCCTGAGGGTATAACAAATTGTGCGTTAATGACATCAATCTCTGCCTCTTTTGCTATTTTTCTACCATGCCACCAGGCACTCGGTATATACGTCGCCATGGACAGCAGCGACGCAACTGCCAGACTTTTTCGTCCCCAAACCGGTACGCGATGCACATGCACTCCCCGTACTATATGCGTGTTGCTGTCGGCGTTGGTGGAGCGCTCCAGGAATCGTCTGCTGGGCCGGCTGGTAATAACATGCACAGTGTGGTGCTTAGCTAACTCTTCTGCGATAAATTTCGTAGCAATTCCGCCGCCTCCTCCCAAAGGTGGATACTCAAAATTGAAAATCAATATTTTCATAGTTCATTAAATACTTGCATGACTGGCTGTTTTAGGATGACTGACTCCTCGGCGCTATTTCTTATGATTAACCTGCTTTTACCCGGTAGCGCTACTGTTTCGATCGTTTGTGTTTGCCGCTCTTCATCCCATTTAATTTCTACCTGCGTCCCCTCAATCGTTAGCTGGTTTTTCACCGCCCTGTTCAGCTCCCAGCTTATCAGGATACGTTTTGGCCCCTGATTATTATTATAGATCGTTAGAGTCGCCTCCTCCTTGATGCCGGCAATAATTTTTCCCGTCTCTGGCTCTCGCCCGACTTCTCCCCAAGCATCATCACGGGCAATAAACACACCGTCCCCAGCTGGTAATTGACTGCTGTCGTACAGCCACACATCATCAATCTCTTCGCGCCGCAATTTGCACGTCTTTTCCATAAAATCAATTGTTGCCTCCAGTTGCCTGTCCGATAACGAGTCCGGATGCACAACCACCTGTCCAATATCTAAAGCGTCAACTACGTCGCCCATGGTTTCCACCATATCTTGCTCCAAAAATTCAGTCCGGTGCTCCAGTAGATGGTTCGTTCTTAAATACAATATCTGCCTCAGCGCTGGCATCGACTGAATTTCCCGATACGCCTGCGCCCCTTGTGCCCTTTCTAAAGCAATATTATTAAGCACGGTTTTGCCATGAACTAAGCTGCCGAACAAGGCTCGTGACGCTATTGTATAGTTGGTCGCCGCCGGTAGTTCGATAACAGCTGTTCCTGGTTGATCTTTAATAACTGCATAAGCTCTGGGGGTTTGCGCTGCCATCATCGGCACCGGCAGGAAAAGGAACTCCAGAATGATCAGCCCGGCGATAGCCCCGGCACTGCCCAGGCGCTTCACCTGCGTTGCTAATACCCAACCAAACAGGACCATCCAGGAAAAATTAACCATGACACCCGCTCGGGCTATCGTCCTAATGGCGCGCAATACCGGCCAGCTATCGACCATAGCCCAAGGCAACGGCACGCCTGTCACATACCCTAATAAATGTAATTTTGGGCCTAAACTAATAATGAAAAATATTAATGCGCTGCCAAGCCAGAATTTTAATTGCCGCCTCGGTATTTTTTGCCAGAAGAACGTCACCATTAAAATTGGCACATATCCCATAAATAGTGTTGTCTCTTGTGCGTTGCCAGTAAAATATCGTCCCCATACTTGACTAGCCGCCGATCCCCAAAGCGAATGGAAAGCGGCTGGTACTACGTAAGCGAACGGATCGGCTGAATAACGGATGACCTGCTCCGGACCCAAGTCTAGCTGACTGTCATCTATTCCGGCTAATTGTATAGTTGGCCCCAACGATAGTCCGACGGTTATTAATACCAAGACGAAGGCCAATCCCAGAGACCATGTTCCTCTCTCCATCGCCACTACTGCCTTTAAGTTTGCTCGGAAATAAACCACAAACCAGGCGCAAAATATTATTAACCATAATAAGTAATGATGCTCTGTCCAGGCTTGGATTGTTATTAACCCTGCCACTATTAGCCCCTTTCCGATAGTCGGCTTATTCACCAATGACCAGGCCGTCAGAACTATGAAAGGCAGCCATTGCAATTGCATGGCGCCAAAATGACCGCTGCCATGAGCCACGTGATAAGGCAGTAGCATATAGGCCATACCGGCCAGAAATCCCGGTGCTTCTCTGACCAACCTTTTGGCACCCGGCGTAATATCCGCCATATCTACACCAACATTTTCGCCATAAGTATTAATCAACCAGCCCATCAACAGATACATACCGTAACCAGCTAGTACGTAGCTCGCCAAATAAATTACATTGTATCCGGCAACCACCCCAAAGAGAGCCGCCACCGGCAGCCATGGCCACACCGACAAATTCACCAATTCCGCTTTACCTAATCCAATAAATTCCGCTCGGATCGCAGTCGCGCTTCTCTCCCTCAAAGCTTGATTTACTAGCGAGGCCTTTTCTTCTAATCGCCATAAGCTTTGCCACGGATCTCCGCCGGTTCCGACAACATGGCTATTAATATTGCCCACTACGGGCCAGGTTAGTATAAGCGCCAAAACTAAATATAACCCAATTACTCCGGCATGTTTTAGAATGGTTTTTATCATGCTTTTATCTAGGGTAGCACATTGAATCAATAATCTACCCTCCCGTCAAATTAAATTATGAGCAATATCCACACCCGTGGCAATTGCTCGTCAGTGTGGCTAATGTAGTCTAATTAGATGGCGAAGTTAAATTCAAATTCTATCAACGTAGTTATCGTGATACCGGCTTATAATGAAGCGAGTGTCATTGGTTCTGTGATTGACTCAATCCATCGCGCCGGTTATTCCTCCATCATTGTGGTTGATGACGGATCGACTGATATGACATCACCAAACGCTATTACCGCCGGAGCATTAGTTATTACCCATCGCATCAACCGCGGCAAAGGGGCGGCCACAAAGACTGGCCTGGAGGCGGCCGGTCTTTTATCGGCGGATATTGTGGTAACGATGGATGGGGACGGACAGCATCATGCACACGATATTGACGCCCTGATTGCTCCTCTTCGCCAAGGCGTTTGTAATGTCACCCTTGGCACAAGATCCAAAGACACTGCCGCCATGCCCATTACCAGAATTGTCTCTAACCATATCGCCAATTTCGTGACTTGGACTTTCTATGGCCTTTATGTGCAGGACAGCCAATCTGGTTTTCGTGCGTATAATCGCCAGGCTCTGCGCCAGATTTCTACTTCCGCGGATACCTATGACTACGAAAGCGAAGTGATTCGTGAAATTCACCGTCATCGTCTCATTTACAAGGAAGTGCCAATTGGCGTACATTACACGGACTATTCAATGTCTAAACCAACCCGCCAGGACTTTGCCAATGGCTTCAAAACACTGTACAAAATTATTTGGAAGGTAATTTCATTCTGATGCGTATCGGCGACCTTCAATTTTATCAAATCGCGGTCCTACTCATTTCACTGGTGATGATTTACTTTGGCCTGGAGAAATATTTCCAGCGTCAGGCCACCCAAACCTTCTTTAAGCTTTTAGTCCGCATCATCGTCTGGGGCGGCATGTCCCTCGTCGCTCTCTTTCCCCGGCTCACCGATCAAATCGCCTCATTTATTGGCATCGTTGAAAACGTCAATGCCGTTATCATGCTGGGGTTTTTACTTGTCTTTCTGCTTATCTTTAAAATTCTTTCTGTCGTTGAACGACTAGAGCAGCAAATTTCTACCCTCATCCGTCAAGACGCCCTCAATAACTTTAAAAAGAAATGAAATCGTCCGTTCCCATGCCACGGACCAACCAGACCCTTGCCGATTCTGCCCCCCGACTGACAATTCCTGTTACTAACCATTCCACTTTTCGCTTAGTCTCTTTTTGTCCCTATTATCCTCCCCACGTGGGTGGCTTGGAGAAATTCGCTGACGCTTTGCATCGTTTACTGGCAGACCACGGACATCATGTCACAGTATTTACGGCCCACCTCCCCCCGCCATCTCATCCTAGTTTCGATTATGGCCATGTTTCCGTCCTTAAATACCCAGCCTTTGATATCATTTTTGGGTATCCCGTGCCAAAATTTTGGGATCCGGACTTCTGGCGGCTCTACCTCCGCTTGTCAGACACCAAATACGACTTCGTCTTATCATCTACCCGTTTCTTCCTTTCTTCGTTACTAGCGCTATTTTTTGCCAAATTCCATCGCCTGCCCCTGATCCACATCGAACATGGCAGTGAGTATGTGCAATCCGATAGTATGTTTGTGACCTGGCTTGCCCGCTTTTATGATGAAACCCTGGGCCGTCTAGTATTGCGGTCGTCTACCTGCAATATTTCTCCGTCTCGGTCAGCACAGGCCTTTATCGCCCGTTTTGATCACCGCCCTTCCCCACTTATTTATCGTGGCATATCCCGCCGCGATATTGATCGTATTCCCGCTGCTGCGCTTGACTATATACACGCCGGACAATTACCAATTGTTTTTGCGGGACGTTTGATTGACGCCAAAGGAGTAGCTGATTTGTTGCAAGCCTTAGTCTCTTTGCCCCGCTCAAGTTATTTCATGTCTCTTATTGGTTCTGGTCCTGCGCAGCCCGCATTGGTATCATTAGTTACCAAACTCCAATTATCATCTAATGTTAAATTCCTTGGCCCTCTTTCCCATCATGACACGATCGCCCACCTTAAGGCTGCCGCCATCTGCGTTAATCCCAGTTACAACGAAGGGTTACCAACCGTTCTCTTGGAAGCCGGACTCTCCGATTGCGCCATTATCGCTACCGCTGTCGGCGGCACCACTGAAATAATCCGCCATCAGTATTCCGGCTTACTTTTTCAGCCGGCAGACCAGGCGGCTCTCTCTACCCACTTGTTCATGTTAATCAACAATTCTGTCCTTCGGGCCAAGCTGGCAGCTAACGCCAAACAGTCCATTATCAAGCAATTTGATCTATTGCGCACCTACCGTCAGTATCTGTCAGTTTTTCATAATTGCCGCCAGCAATGACACTCCAAAAACTCAACATCATTATTCTTTTGCTTTGGACGGTGTCCGGTAGCCTGGCGCAGCTTTTCTCCTGGCCATGGCTCGATCTACTTTTTACTTTGCTAACTATGATTGTCATGTTCATCATGGCCGGCATCAGCCTTTATTATGTTCTTTTCTATAAACACCAACTCGTCGTGCACGACCCGCCCTTGTTAGCCAGTGTTGGCCTGATTGTTAGTATCTTCATCGTTCCCCTGCTGCTATTTCTGGCTGATATTTTTCTGCCCCTGCACCACACACGCCTTCTTGCCTTAGTTTATATTACCCTGCTCTTACTGCCCTTGGGACGAAGTCCGTTACCTTTCTTACTGCCAGATTGCAATTGGCGCCAGCTTCGTATTCAACACCTCTTTCATCCAATTATTTTAGCCTGCGGCCTCATTCTGTTCGTGCAACTTTTCTTATTAAATCAATATATATTTCTGCCTGGGCTTGATGCTTATACCTGGCTAATGACCTATGACACCAATCTCAGTCACCAGCTCTATGATCTCTCCGCCGGTATTAACCGGACCTTGTTTTCAACCCTAGTCGCCATTATTAGTCGGTTAGCTCACGCGTCCTTGTTCCCCATTTTCAAATACTACTTGCCGCTTCTATCTTTATTGCCAATCATCCCTCTCTGGCTGGTAGCCCGCACTCTTCCTGGCCGCCTCTCGCAATTCTTATTCTTGTCTTCCTTGCTGGCCGCGCCGGCCATTATCCTTGATTGGCACGCGACTCGCCACCAATTAATTCTGCTGCTTTTTCTTTATCTTGCCATTGGTCTGTTATTCACTGCCCGTCGCTATCAGCTGCTTTCACTGTTTTGGCTTACTTTCATCGCCTGCTTTATCGGCATTCTTTATCACCCCTTATTCCTGGTTTTGATTGTCTTTTGGCTGTCGTCAGCCTTGATGCTGCACCGCTCTTTCATTAATCAGCATCCGTTATTTTCCGTTTTTCTAGCCGCTATATTCTTTTTTGCCGCTCACTTGCTCAAGCTAACATCCTTAATTACGAACTTAACTCTTCGCTTAAACGACGTCTTCACCAATCTATTGTTTGGTCGCTGGAATTTAGCCTACCCGTCCGCCTTTATTAGTGAAGGCGTGCCGATGGGTTGGCCAGGATTTTTGGGTGTGTCAAAATATTACGGTTATTACGCTGGTCCGTTGCCTCTATTTTTAATTATAACGACCATCCTCCTCTGCCTTTTCTCTCCATCATTTCGCCATCGTTTTTCCGCAGCCATGCGCTCTCCCTTCTTGCTTCCCCTGACTTTGCTATCCACCCTTCTTATCTTGCTGGCTGAATTTTTACCCCGCTTTACCGGCATCGCCTACCTGCCGGACCGCGCCTGGTTATTGCTCAGTGTTACCACTCTCGTTTTTATACCCTTTATATTTAATCACCTGCCCTCCCGTCCATTCTCTTTCGTTATCATCGCTGGTTATTCCCTTGCTGTTATCAGTTCTACGGCGGGCGCTCTGTATATCAATCACAGTATGTCCTATACGATGCCAGACTATGAATTCGCAGCCGCTGCCTGGATAAAAGCCAACTTACCGGCCCAGTCGGTTGTTTTTACCAGCTCCTCCAAAAATATTTTACGTTATTATGCCGGCGTGAAGCTGCTTCCCATCAATCAGCAGCTTATGTCTGGCAATAATGCGGCGGATATTTTAGCCCACATCACCACCTATCGTGATAAATTTGATCCGAGCAAATTATATATCTATTACGCTATCACTGATCCGCGCAATCCATTCATTGATCGTCCGTATGCCAGCAGCTTTACCCAAAAACGCGATCTGACGTCTTTCCCGGCGCTGGATACTAACCACGATCAATTTGCATTAATTTATTCAAAGCCTAACCTTGTATATCTCTGGCAAGTTAATATTCTTAACCCATGAACCGGCGACAAATCATCTTATTTAGCGCTTTTTCGGCTCTGTTGGCCGTCTCCCTCCAGTTCTTATCGCATTATCCCCTTCCCTTCTACCTTAAGCCGTTTCATGTTCTTCTGACAGTTTTCCTCATTATTTTTGTTCCCGGTATCAACCTAACGTACCTCATCGAAAAATTAACACGCCGGCACTATGATCTGCCGGCCTTTGTATCACTGGCGATTCTATCATCACTCACCATCCCGCCTTTTTTGTTAGTGACCTTTTATCAGTATACCGATTATATTGATAGTGCCCTGGTTTTATTCACCTATACCCTATTTCTGCTTTTGCCTTATATGTATTGGGCCGTAATTTTTGTGCTACGGCGCTGGTTATCACCGCCCATCGAAAGTCTCTTGGTCTTTCCGCGCCTCCGGCTGTCTGCCCTATTGTTTCACCCATTCACCCTTGTCTTTCTGCTTTTGCTCGGTGCTTTAGTTTACAACTTAACCCGTTTTTCCTTTCTGCCTGTACCGGATAGTTACTCTTGGCTCATTAACTTCTCCCAAAGCTTTTCGATCAACACCTTACCGCTGTCGTCTGACTTTACTCGTCGCTCATTTTCCGCCTTACTATCCGCCTTTTTCTATCTGCTGCACTTGGATCCCTTTTTTACTTTTAAGTATTTCTTTCCGTTACTGACCCTATTGATCATGCCCCCCTTATGGTTAGCCGGCCGTTATCTGTCAACGCGTTTATGGCAGTTTGCTTTTCTTTTCACCGCCGTTTTTATCTCACCCACCATCATTCTAGAAGTTACTTATATCCGTCAGCAGGTCGTTTTCCTGATTTTTCTTTATTTTATAATCAGTTTAAGTATCTACGCCATTCAAGTAAAAGATAAAACGATCTACTATTTATTGTTTATTTTTACCTTATTTGGCACCATTATCCATCCCGCTTTTCTCATCATTCTCTTAACTAGCATCATCGCCTGGTTTATCACGCATTTAAGGACTGTTCGCCGCTTTCAATTCACCACCTTGCTTCTATTGATCTTACTTTTTCCGCTGGCAAAAAAAGCGGCGCTCATCAACATGTTTGTCAGGATCTATGAACAAGCCCGTGCCTCATTCATTAACGCCCTGACCGGCCGCTGGAACTTGCAATTTCCATCTTTCTATATCAATAGCGATGGCTATGAGATGAGCTGGCCAGGCGTGGTTGGTGTACTGAAATATTATGCTTACTATGTTGGCCCAGCCGCGATGCTAATTCTCGGACTGTTCGTTTTTTGGTTATTCACCAATCAGAAATTCCGCCGTCGCCTTACCTCGCGGCTGCACAACACTGTCTTTGTTGCCATTATCCTGCCCTTTATTCTTTTCTTTTTTATTGCGGAAATTGCTCCACGTTTCGGCAATATTGCTTTTTTGCCTGAACGCGCTTGGCAATATTTGAGCATCTTGGCCATCTTTGTTTTATTCTTTCTGATTAAGGATGGGCCAGTTTCCCGCTGGTCCAACAAACGCTCACAGCTTATCTTTGGCCTATTGATATTATCATCCATCACCGCCTTCAGCGGCGCCGCGTACATCAACTCTCTGAATAAATATTCGATGCCTGACTATGATTTCCGGGCCGCCGATTGGATGGTGAAAAATCTTAGCGAATCCAGCATGATTTTTTCCAGTTCTTCCAAAAATATTATTCGTTATCACGCCAATATGAACTTTATCGGCTTGAATGAGAATATGTACGCGGAGCCTGACCCCCTTGTCATATTAAATCATCTATCAAGCCAGCTGCCGCTGACGGCCGATCTATCCTCAAATCTGATCCGCGTCTCCGCTTATTTATCAGATATAAGAGATACAGCCGTCTCCGCCAAAGGCTCTGTAGACGAAACAATCACCAAGCGGCACGTCTCGACTGATACCTATCAAGCCATTGATGCGTATGTCGCTTCCCTGCAAACTGCTTTAGCCAAGATTACCGAACACAATGAATCCGCTCGAGATTTCCACCAGTCAAACGCGATAATTTCTGAAAAAATACCGCCGTTGTATATCTTCTATTCCACCACCCACCCTAAAAACCTTATGGCTGACCGTCCTTATCAATCGTCTTTTACTGCCGATCAAAACGTCACGGCATTTCCCGCGCTGGATCATACTCCAGACTATTTTAGCCGTGTGTACACCGACGATCATAATGTGATAATTTGGCAAGTAAAGGTTCAGAGTTTTCTTCCCTCATGATCTATCTCGTTTCCCCCCGTAGCGGCGGCCCATTTAAACAGCTCCAACTGATTGCTGCTACCCTCAACGCCAACGGCTATCCGGCCCAACATTGTTTCGGTCTAAAAGACTGGCTGCTTTTACACTTCAATAAACAAGACAAGATTATCTCTGTTGTGCCTTTCTTATTCGTCCGTAACCGCCACAATTTAATCCTTAATATCCGGGGAAATTATCGCAAAGAGAAGAGGCTGACTAACCCGCTCTCCTATTTGTACGATCGTAATCTCAAGCTCGCCGCCAAGACAGTTGTCCCCTCGCTATATCTGAAAAATGAATTGATGCTGCCCGAAGCCACGGTCATTCCCACCTCAACCGATATTCATCTCCAGCCAATTAATCCGCCCGCCCACCCAACCGATCGCACCGTCCGTTTAGCCACGATCACGAACTTTGACTTTCGTCCCAAAGCCCAGGGTATCAATAAACTCATTAACATTGTTAACCAGCTGGAAACGTCTGTTAAAATGTCAATTCATATCTATGGTGGTGGCCGCTGGCTAGATCACGCTAAGCAACAATTTGATTTGCACAACTATAAAAAATACCCCGTCTTTTTCCATGGCTATTTTCAAAACGCCATCGACGTCTTGCCGGGCAATGACATTTTTATTTACTGGTCTACTTTCGATAACATGCCTAATGTGTTAATTGAAGCGACCGCTTGTGGTTTGCCAATTGTTGTTAATCGCTATGCCGCTTACGAAGAAGTCGTGGGCTCCCACAATCTGCTGGCTGACTCGGAAAAACAATTTACGGACCATCTGCTTAGTTTGGTAGAAAACCCGCCATTACGTCAGAAATATGGCCACATCAATAACTCCCGCTCTGTTTTATTCGATATTTCAACCAATATTAAACAATGGATCGATGTCATCAATGCCCCATCGTAAAATTCCGTTTGGACTCTCTTGCCCTGACCAGTCATGCCCCGCTTCGCCCTCACCTCATTTATCCCCTGTCTCAGCTGAGCCTCCCGCTGTTGATGTTTTGTTGTCTGTCTATAATGGCTTCAACACCATCGACGAAGCACTGAACAGTATCCACCAGCAAACTTGGCAGAATTTTTCTGTCGTCCTGGTCAATGATGGTTCCACCGACCGTACCGCGCAACGTTTACGGACCTGGCAAAACATTTTCGGTCACCACCGCTGCCAGATCATTACCAACCAACGCAATCTTGGCCTTACCCGGTCCTTGAACGTCGGTCTGCGATTTTGCACCGCGCCTTATGTGGCCCGACTCGATGCTGACGATATCTGGCATCCGGATAAATTGATTCAGCAGATGAAATTTTTGCGTCGTCATCCTGATTATGGTTTGGTTGGTTGCTGGTATATGAACACCAGCCATCTGTCTGCTCGCGTTTTTCGTCTGCCTGTCACCAACGCTGCTATCAAGCGCAATATCTGGCGTCTTAATCCTTTTGGCCACAGCTGTGTCGTCGTGCACCGGCAACTATTAACCCAGATAGGTGGTTACAATCCTAACATTGTCTATAGCCAGGATCGTGACCTTTGGTTTCGTTTGTATCCGCTCACGTCTTTTTACAACGTCCCCGCTGTCCTTTGTCAGCGCCAAACTAACACCGGGCTGTCGCAAACCAGCTATCGTCGGCAAATGTGGTCAAGCCTAACCATTAGGTTTAAATATTTACGTCTCTATCGCGCGTCGTTAATTAATTACCTTTCGCTCCTCTTGCCTCTTCTAATATTTCTGCAGCCCAGGTGGGTCAAGAATCTCAAGCTGGCCGGGCATATTAATCGCTCACTTGGCATCTCGCCCCAGCTCCATCCTGTGCCGATCAAGTTTAATCTGGCGGTCATCAACGATCGCCCCCTCCTGCCTCATCGTGGTGAAACCATCGCTCGGCGTGCGATGGCTCAAGCCTTAGCTGCCCACCCGTCTCTAGAGCGTGTATCCGTCATTAATACCACTCCGTTTTTCTCGGCCTTCATCAAACTTCCTCGTCATGTACCTGTCCTATATCTGCGCTGCGGCGCCCTGGCTGCGGCCCTCATCGCCCTGCGCAACTTATCCTCATATCGAGTCATCATTCTTGAGGTACATAATTTTCTGCTGCCTCACTTATTGGCTCCGTCGTTTTGGCTGTATCGTTTTGCTGCCAGGCGCGTTGATTTATTTATTACGATTGATCCCCAATCAACCGCGTCGTGGCTTAAGCTCGGCGCGTCTAAGACGGATATCATTGAATTGCCCAGTGGCGTTCCTCCTTTGTTGCGTCTGGGCGCCAATGAAAAAAATCGTATCCGGACCAAGTATGGCCTGCCTCTCAATCACGCATTAGCTCTATATAGCGGCAATCTTTATCGGGATCGCAGCATTGAGTTAATCATGCAGGCTGCCTTCGCCCTGCGCGATCAGCCCATTCACTTTGCTTTAGCCGGCGGTGCCTCTCAGGATATCCTGTATTACCGTCGTTACTTGTCGTCTCGTTGGCCATCTTTGTCTAATCTGTCGTTATTGGGCCTGCTCCCTTATAATCAAGTGTTGCCCCTTTTGTCCTCGGCCGATCTCATTCTCGTGACGTATTCCAGGTCGTGCCCTACTATCAATACCATGAGTCCTCTTAAGTTATTCGAAGCTCAATCTTCCGGCACCCCTATTCTCGCCGCTGATTTGCCTCGTTTACGCGCCTTGTCAGGCTCTTATCCTACAACTTTTTATAATCCGGACGATTCATCTGACCTCACCCGCCAAATATCGAACATTCTCCGCTCGACTTCACCGCCCCTTACCTCCAGCTGGTCCACCCCTCGCTCGCCGCTGACCTGGTCCGAGCGGGCAGATCTGATCCTAAAACAAATCCTGCCATGAAGAAAAAAATTTTTCATCTCATAACCGGTTTGGAAGTAGGCGGCGCTGAGAATATGCTGTTAAAAATTCTGCCTCGCACTGCCGATACCTGCGACCACCACGTTTGCTCCATTATCGGCGTCGGGCCGATTGGTGACAAATTAGTGGCTGCCGGTATTCCTGTTTACTACTTAGATTTAAGTAATACACTTGATCTCTCGATCATTCCCAAACTAAAGAAAATAATTGTGGACCTTCAGCCGGATGTGCTCATTACCTACTTGCCCCATGCCGACTTGCTGGGCCGTATTATTGGTAAGTTAACGCATGTGCCAACCATCGTTTGTTCTGTGCGTGTACGCTTAACGCGTTCAAAGTATTTGCCATATTTCATTCTCGATGGATTAACTTCCGCGCTTGTTAACCAATATCATTTTAACTCTCGCACTATCGCCGATCTCCATCAGCGTTTTTTACGCGTGCCAAGCCACAAGATAACTATTATTCCTAACACGATTGATGTCGATATTTATGACATAACCATTGATGTTGTATCCAAAAAAAAGGAATTAAGTCTCCCGACCGACAAAATTATCATTGGCTGCGTCGCGCGATTACGCAAACAAAAAGGCCATAACGATTTAATTGCTGCCTTTGCCCGTGTTCATAGCCTGCGTCCTTCGACCATACTTGTCCTAGTCGGTGATGGTGAAGAAAAACCAGCCATCACACAAACGATTAAACAATATCAGCTTGAACCCCATGTCATCATGCTGGGCAACCGCCATGACGTCCCGGAAATTCTTAAGACCTTCGATATCTTTGCCTTTACTACCCTTTATGAGGGCATGAGCAACAGCCTAATGGAAGCCATGTCTGCTCGTTTGCCAATTTTAACGACGGATATCCCCGAGAACCGCGAATTGATCACCCACCAAAAAACCGGCTTGCTAGTTCCCGCCCATCACACATCATCGGTCGCCGATGCTCTGGTTCGACTGATTGATGATCAATCTTTACGTAAGCAACTGGCGGCCAAGGCCTTCCAGGAAATAACAGCTAAGTTCAGCATCAATGCCATCGTGCCTAGATATCGCGATTTTTATCTTCACCTATGACTGCCACAGTAATTCTGCCTCACCCAAAGATTAATGCCGCCTTACTGGCGATCTTAATAATATTTATTATTAGCCGACTTACTTTATTCTTTCTGGAATATAATGATTTCCTGTATCGTCTGCCCCGGCAGGACGACGCGCCATCCTATCTCGGTTTGGCATCAATTTATGCCGGCGATCAAACATATGAGTCTCTCGACCTCAGCCCATTTACCCGCGTGCCGATATATCCTCTGCTCCTCGCCCTTTTAACGCCGCTGTCCACGCCATTCTCTTATGCGCTACTTTTTGTCTGCCAGCAAGCTCTGCAATTGGCGATTATTTTGATCGTTTATGCTTATCTCTACCGTTATTTTTCTCGCCGTTGGGCTTTCTCTGCCGCCTTGATCCTGCTTTTCTTCTACGATTTTACAATTTATGGTTTTCTTGTCCGACCGGAAGTCCTGTTTACATTTTTCCTTCTCCTGGCTTGCTTATTGTATCTGGCCGCTATTTCCTCCAACCGTCTCCTTTGGTTTACCTTGGCAGCCTTGTTGGTATCTTTATCTACTCTTACTCGTCCCGTCGCCGCTCTGTTTATTTTCCCCCTGCTCCTTCTGACCATCTATCACGGTTACCGCGTCCATGACTCCTGGCGGCCAGTTTTGGCTCGTCTGTTATTCATGATCCTTGCTTATACTCTGCCCCTCCTACCCTGGTTCTATCACAATTATCAGCTATCAGGCCTGCTCATCCTGCAACAAGACACCGGAAACCTTATCCACACTACCGTACCGGGCGGTCATTGGGGTACGGTCGACATTCACCAAATTGTGAATACCGATGTTATGAGCGAATGGGAAGCTGATCGTGTGCTGACCAAAGAAGCGCTGACCAGAATTAAAACCAATCCGACCATCTGGCTCAAGAATTCTTTCTCTAATTTTTTCTTCCGCCTCTGGTCTATGGGCTTTGCCGACACTTATCTTCGCTATCTCGACCACACAGCTATTAATCCAGGCGGATACCACACACCTGTCAGCCCCTCTATTTGGCAACGCTTAGCTTCTTCCTGGCAGCTCTTCAACCCGGCGTTTAATATCTCTCCCATCTACCACCTGTACTTTATATTGAATAATTTCCTCGGCCTAGCTGTCACTTTCTCACCCGTTCTATCACTGATTCTCTTTCCTTTTCTGCCTTACCCCAGCAAAATTGTTTTTATTTTTTTACTATATTTCTGGGTAATCACCGCCTGCTTTGCCTTTAGTGGTTCCCGTTATATGGTTCCGCTTCTGCCGCTTCTTTGGCTAACCTTACCGGCTTGGCCCGCTGCCTTCAAAAGATTAGTTAATTCAGACAGCAAAAGATGAAACTATTTCCCGCCCAATCCGTCTCCTCCTCTTTATACGCGACGGCCAATAGTATCTACGTTCAGCGACATCTATTCTCTGGTTACAAAGCCGGTACCAATAAGGCAGACGAATATAGTTGGTTTTATATCGTGGCGCTCTCCGGCCAGAAAGATGAACGCGTAAAATTATTGGCTAATATATCTGAATCGGACATACCTTCACTGACTAGAGATAATAGTTTATTGTTTTACTCCGCCGACCAGATTAATTGGCATCGTATAAACGAACCGGTTTTAACCGATAGCGCCGGTTTGAAACAATACTGTTCCTTCACCTTGCCCATCTCCGGCCGCTGCTATATATCCAATACGATCTTTTTTGACTACCAATATCTTCGTGCTTACTTTGCAGCTTTTGCCGCTCGTCACACTGATCTTTGCCGGTTAACTAAAATCGGCTCTTCCTTAGCTGGCCTCCCGCTTGACGTCCTCACCCTCTCAGCTAGCGCGCAACCCCGCGGCCGTATTTTGGTTACGACCGGCTGCCATCCGGCCGAGCCCGACGTAATCGCCAGCCAATCTATTCTTGATTGGCTCGTATCTCCTCCTGGACAACTACTTTTACAACAGTACGATGTCGATGTCCTGCCCTTATCTAATCCCGATGGTTATGCGCAAAAGAGCTGCCTCACCGCCAATGGTATTAATCTCTATTGGAACTTCCTTAAGGATGATCAGACTAATTGTCCGGAAGCTTACTTCTTATGGCAATACATAAGAAACAACCCCCCCTTGCTTTACCTTGATTTTCATTCGTATGTCCACCAGTACCATCGCCACCCCATGCCGTACCTCAAGGACCCGACTGCTTACCACGGCGCCTATCCTAAAAACATAGTCAGACAAATGGACCGTTTTCTGATCAAGCAATCCAATGGTTATTATCGTTTTGGTAAATTGGCCATGTGGCCACGCTCTCTTTCGTATTATATTACGCGAGAATTTAATACTATTGCCTACACTAAATATCATTTCAACCTTTACGAGGGGCTCCTAGCTAGCCAGACCAGGGCAACCAATATTTTTGCTGGTTTGTCAGAAATTTTACTTCGACAATCCCTCTCCCAAGAGCAAATATTATTTCCACCCCATGGCTCAGCCCGTGCAGATTTGACTGACCGTGCGCCTTATCTGCTCTGGTATCAAGTCCGCCAGGTTGTGCGCCAGGTTCACATGTATCTAAAGTCTTATTACCGCTACTATCGTCATCGCAACAAGACTAATCTTTACCGAACCAGCCGTTCCTAGTATTTTATCGCTTGCGCCCGTTTGTTCCGTAGCTCATTATTTTCATATGAACGTTTTCATCACGGGCGGCACCGGCTTATTGGCTAATTACCTGCAAGGGCTGGCACCTGCGCATGCTCAAATTACCACTTGTTTCCTGCCCAGCGAGGAGCCGCTGACTGCTCCATTACCTTTTCCCGGGTTGGCTTTTGACCTAACCGATTTCAACACCTTATCGTCCGTTTTTTCCCGCCTTGCGCCGGATCTTGTTATTCATACGGCTGCTCAAGGCAGTGTTGATTGGTGTGAGGAAAATCAGTCCTCGGCCAAGTCTATTAACATTTCCGCGTCTCTCAAGCTGCTCGATCTTTGTCATTATTATCATGCTCATTTTATCTTCATCTCATCCAATGCTGTTTATGGCGGGGTCAAGGCTTACTCCAGCGAAACAGACGAGCCACGACCGGTCAATTATTACGGCGCCTCCAAACTAGCCGTCGAGCAGACCCTGCGCTCACATCTCGTTACTTCCACTATTCTTCGTCCCAACCTTATGTATGGCTGGCCAAGACCAGGTGGTCGGGATAATCAGGTCACGCGTGTAATTAACTCTCTGCGCCAGAATTCCGCCATTAAAATTGTTTCTGATACTTGGTTTTCTCCCCTATCCGCACATTTTATGGCTCGTGTCATCTGGCACTGCGCCCTGCAACGGATAACTGGTCTCTACAATATCGGCGGTGCAGAGCGCATGACTTTGTTAAAGTTGTCGCAATTAACGGCGCGGGTTTTCCATCTCAACGAGTCCCTGATCATCCCCACCTCCATTCATGACATCCCGGCCGCTCCGCGTCCCATTGATACATCGTTTGCGACCGATAAAATGTCAGCGCAGTTCGGCTTTCCTCCTGAGTCTGTTCTTACCGGATTACATCAGATGCAAAGATCGCCGGTGCCATTAACGGTATGACCCGCGTCCATATCCTCGACCTTCCCCCTTCTCATTATGCCTTGCCTGTCCCGTCAGATTGGTACCCTCTTTATATTAATAGACAATATTTTAAAGACGCCGGCATCACTTTCCGTTTTTTCACGAAGCCTGAACCAGCCCTCAATGACTGTGATTATATCTTTTTATCATCTCGCTTTTTTGTGCTGCAAACAAAATCTGACGATCAGCGTCAAGCACAGTTTTCGTTTATAAATTCCCTACGCCATTCTACTACTCGAGTTTATTGGTTCGATTTCCGTGATAGTACCGGCAATACACAATTTGAAGTCTTACCATATGTTGATCTTTATTTGAAAAAGCAACTGCTGCGGGATTTTTCCCTCTACACCAGCCAGCTCTATGGTAACCGGGTCTACACGGACTATTTACATCGCGTCCGCGGTGTTAATGATGACTATACGGAACCTTTTACGCCCCTTCTCCCTCAATTCCATACCAAACTAAAAATTTCCTGGAATCCTGGACTGCTCGATTTTCGTGGCGGCCTGCGCCGCCGGTTGATTATGCAGCTGCTGACTGATCGGCTCGAAGCCGCTACGCATCTTTCCCATCATATCACTTGGCAAGACCCCACTTCTTATCGACCATATAATATGCTCGCACGTTTCAACACCGCTTATCAGCGTCAGACTGTGTCCTGGCAACGTCGTCAGGCTCTTTACATACTCGCACCACTGCTTGATTCAAAAATTGTTTCTCGCTCTAACCTGACTTTGGCTGAGGAGTTAACCTCCCGCCGCCGAGCCAAAATAGTGCTTAGCCTATTTGGCTGGGGTGAAATCTGTTCTCGTGATTTTCAAGCCTGGATTGCCGGTGCCGCCTTGCTCGCTCCTGACACCTCACACCTCTTAACCTATCCGGTGACTCACATCCCCCACCAAACATACTGGCCAATCAAATGGGATTTATCCGACTTGCTTGATGCTTATCGTCGCTTGCTGGATGATCCCGACTTGCGTTTGCGTTTAGCCGCCAATGGCCAGGCACGCTACCGATCAGTCTGGTCTGTTGCCGGCCGTCAACGCTTCGTGCACCATATTACAAGTCTTCTGCATGCCAGTCCGACCGACCGCCCCTCATCAACGCTTTTCTGATCACACCTTACTCGCTAGTTAAACATTAATTAGGCAAACTCACTGTCCATGCTTTAAGATTATGGCATTGACTCTATTTTATGGCCTCATTGATTTCTCGGGTGGGACAATTATTACCAGAAGGTAATTGGAAAAACAATCTTCGCTTGTTTGGTTTTAAGTACCTCTTCTCCACCCTTGGTACAAAAAAAGTCAGCCTTGGTACTTATCACGACCAGGTCCCGGCGCGGATCGGTCGTCTTATCTTCACCCACGAAAGTCTCGGTACTCGCGAGAACGAAGGTTACTTACAACATTATCAACTGCACCCCGGCCACATTGTCATTAATGCCGGGTCTTATCACGGCTACTTTGCGATTTACGCCGCCAACAAAGTAGGTCCCTCAGGCCATATTGTCTGTTTTGAACCAGAACCTAATAATCGTCGCCTATTATTGCGTAATCTTGCCTTAAATAACTTATCCAATGTGACCGTTGTCCCCTGCGGCCTGTGGCATACCAACATGCGTTTACCGCTTATTTCCATGGGCTCGGGTAGCCACTTGCATTCGAACACTGCCTGGAATAAGCAGACTATTCCAGTTTGCACCCTAGACGCAGCCCTGGCCAAACTGCGGCTGCCAGCTGTCAACTTGCTGACCATGGACATCGAGGGAGCAGAGATTGAAGCGTTGCAGGGCGCTCGCCAAACTATTACCGCCAATCCTGGCATTAATATCGCTATTGCTTCTTATCATCGTGTTGACGGTATACCAACTTCAGCGCGCGTTGAGTCGTTGCTCCGCCAGTACGGTCTAACTGCCCAAACTGCTTATCCCCCGCATCCGACAACTTATGGCTGGTACGATCACACCTAACACTACTCAACAATTCTTTCGCGTCCTGCGTCACGAACCGCCCTGGTTCATTTTTATCCTCGTCAAAAACACCTTTCTTTGGTTTTATGCTAAATATTTTCACCGACAACGCTTCATGCAAAGGAAAATTCATGATTATCAAATGCTTTTTGATCTGTCAGATCCCGGCATATCACGCTCCCTGATCCTGGTCGGTGATCGTGAACGTGAACATCGTTTCATTCTTCAGCAAGCTATCCAGCCCGGTCATCAAGTTTTGGACCTGGGTGCTAATATTGGTTACTACGTCCTGATGGCACACAAACTTATGCATCTGTCCGGACATGTTATAGCTATTGAGCCAGAACCAAACAACTACTCCTTACTGCAACGCAATATCGCCATCAATCAATTGTCGCATATCACCACCGTCATCAATGCCGCGGTCAGTGACCTGGACGGTACCGCTCAGCTCTTTTTATCACGCCTTGGTAACGTTCATAGTTTAAAACAAAAGCAAACCAGCCACTACACGGGCCGCTCCATTGCCGTACCAACCATCTCCCTGTCTACTATCGCCTCGCGTTACCCGGACGTTAATCTCATTCGCATGGATATTGAAGGCTACGAACAAGAAATATTGCGTTCGCTAATTAAAATTAATGCTCACCAGCAATGGTTACCCAAAGTCTTGTTTGAATTGCATCCCCCCAAATACGATCCATCCGCCTTTGACCAGCTGTTGCGTGACCTGTATGCCATTGGCTATTCCGCCTCTTATCTGGCCACCTCGGCTCCGGACTTACTGGCCAGTGAGGGTTTGCGGTCAATTGCCTGCCTGCCGACCGACGGCACCATTCGGTACATAACCACGCGCGTGCCTCTCGCATCATTACTTAAACTTTACCCGCGCAGCCGCGCCCTTCTGCTGGAGCATGATCATCAGGGTTGAACCGTTCTTCGGGCGATTTTCCGCTGCTTTTCTTTACTTGCCCATTATGCCTTCATTTTCCACCAGACAAATATTCTGGCTATTAATGATCATTTTTGGCATTTCACGCGCCTTGCTTTTTTCCCTAGAGTCAGATAAGTACTTGCAAAAATTTCCTTTTCAGGACGATGCCCCGGCTTATCTCAACATTGCCCGTGTTTACCTTGGCACTGGATCATTCGAGCAGTATAACCTCACCCCATATACTAGGACCCCCCTTTATCCCTTGTTTCTGACCATGTTCTTAATTCACCCGACCACTGCCTTACCAGCGGTTCTTTTCAGCCAGCAGCTGATTAGCGCCTTAACCATTGCCCTGGTCTTCTGGTTTCTGATCAAACACCACTCTCGCTCGGCCGCTATTGTGACTACGTTGCTGCTAATTTTTTTCTTTGACTTTTGTCTTTATGGTTTTTTAATTCGCAACGAAATCATATTTTCAGCCTGGCTACTCCTTGGCACGCTCTGTTATTTACAGCTTTGGTCGTCTGCTCATTTATACTGGCCCCTGCTGGCGGGTCTGAGCTTTGGCTTAAGCGTCTTGACCAGACCAATCTCTTTTTTAATATTTCTGCCTCTTTTGTTACCGCTTGTCCTGTCCGTCGCTGCCGCTCATTTTACTTTCAAACGCGCCCTTATCATATCTGCCCTGTTTCTGCTTGCTTTTTTTATACCAGTGACTCCTTGGTTAACCTACAATTATTTCCTGACACAATCGTTTGTCCTTCAGCTTGAATCCAGCATAGTGCATGCTACTTTTCCTGGCGGCCACTACCAGGCATATAATGTGGCAGATTACATTGACACCGCCGGTAAATCACCCTTGGCCATCGACCAGTCATTGTTTTCTCTAGCCTTACACCGTATTAAAGCACAGCCAAAAATTTGGCTGGCCAACTCCTGGCAAAATTTTACCTGGCGGCTTTGGTCTCTCGGCTTTACCGATACTCATTTACGTTATTTCGGTTATTTGCCTGCGGATGGCGGTTATCACCATGGCATCACTCCCCTGTGGCAGCGCTGGCTGTCTTCCATCAATCTTTTTTCCAGATCAATTACAATTAATCCCCTTTATCATTTCTATTTTATTCTCAATAATCTGCTCGGTTTTTCCTTGCTTGCTTTATCTTTATTGTCCTTAATCATTTTTCCCTTCTTTCCATTTCGCAGTCAAATTATTTATCTGGTCATTTTTTACTTTTGGCTTCTCTTGTCTTTCTTTCAATTTAGCGGATCCCGCCTCATCCTGCCGGTCATACCGTTATTCTTTATGATCCTGCCGGATTTTCCCGCTGCTTTGCTGCGTTTTATTCATCGCCCGCCACAGCCGCCACATAATCATGCCAGACTCCATGATAAGCCCGAGATGAAAATTTGATTGGCCGCGTTGCCTATTTAAAAAAGTTGTTGGCACCTCAGCTATTCTTCCTGCCAATCTAACTACTTGGTATAATTCCTGGCTTAACATTATATATCCATCCGCGTCCAATTCGCTTAAATTCAATTGCTCAATTAGTTTTCGTCTAAAAACACGGTACCCGTTCGTATAGTCGCTCACCCCCGCCTTTAACACCAGCTTGGCCGACAAATTAGCCACCCGGCTGAAGACATGTCTGTACCAAGGCCAGCCAATAATCTTGCTCGTTTTTAGATAGCGTGAACCAATTACTAAATCAGCCTCGGTGGTTTTATTTAACAATTTTGGCAATTCCTTGGGGTCATGGGATCCGTCCGCGTCGGCCACGGCGATTAAATCGGCATCAGAATTCTCAATGACCCATTCGTAGCCTTTTTTCACTGCCCCACCCCTACCCCGCTTCCCGCATTTGATCAAAGCAACAGTCGAGTCATTCTGATAGTTTTTTCTTACCAACTCATCAGTTCCATCAGCTGAGCTGTCGGCAATGACAATCTCTATACCTTCCGCCGCCTTCTTAAAGGCTTCAATTATATCTAATATATTTTTCTTTTCGTTTAAGGTCGGAATTATAATCGCAACGCTTTTTGTCATATCGAATTTTTATTACTACATCAGCGCCTCCTCCACCTGTTCGGATTGTTGATGCAAGTTTTCTCGTTAAATCCCTGTACGCCTGATTACCTCAATTATTGCTATCGTTAATTACCGCCGCCACACATCCGTTCGTCACTCTCGCTGTCATATTTCTTACACTCTTTGCTTTACCCCGGCCACCTTCTGCACGTTAGCCACATACCACTCATGTGTCTCTTCCAACCCCCGTTGCAAAGTATATTCATGCTGATAACCCAGCTCCCTTAGTCTCGATACATCCAATCGGCGCAGGGGCATCCCATCAGGCTTAGTGCTGTCGAGAACAATATCTCCTGTATATCCCACCACCGTCTTGATTATCTTCACCAAATCCAAAATATTAATGTCTTCTCCTGTTCCGACATTAATAATTTCCGGACTGTCATACTTTTCCATCAGTAATAACAAAGCCCGCGCTAAATCATCCACAAACATAAATTCGCGCCTCGGTTTGCCTGAACCCCAAACTTTTACAAACGGCTGATTCGTGTCTCTCGCCACCACCAGCTTGTGTAATAACGCCGGCAAAACATGGGCGTAATTATTGTTAAAAGTATCACCGGGACCATATAAATTGGTCGGCATAGCTGAAATAAAGTTATCCCCGTACTGGCGATGATAAGCTTGGCAAAGCTTGATCGCGGCAATTTTTGCAATGGCATATGCTTCGTTCGTTGGCTCCAGCTTGCCTGTCATAAAATACTCTTCTTTTATCGGCTGCTGGCTTTCTTTGGGATAAATGCAGGCGCTGCCTAAGTTCAATAACTTTTCTACTTTATATTCATGAGCGGCATGGATAATATTCGTCGCGATTTGCAAATTTTGGTACAAGAAATCAACCGGGTGCGTATCATTATCCAGTATTCCGCCTACTCTGGCCGCAGCGATAATTACAAATCGCGGCTTCTGCTGCGCAAACCACTCGTCCACCTCTGTTCTATCCGTTAAATCAAGTTTTTCCCTTGTTTGATACAGCAGATTAGTATATCCCTTCTGTCTCAGCAATCTAACAACCGCTGATCCCACTAGTCCGGTATGTCCCGCTATATATATTTTATCATCTGCTTTCATTTTATCGTACGCTCAGTATATTAATTCACTGTGTAATAAGCAACGTTCCTGTCCGCTCAATAACCTCATCATCTCAATTGCTCATCATTGCCGTCTTTACAATTCTTCGCCAAATATTCGGTTTATACCATTTTTGAATTAGTGCTTCCCAGCGCTGATAAAACTCCATGTTCCTCTTCACCCGACCTAGCACCACATTATAATCAGGTTCATTAACTTTGTTATCAACCAACTCATCCTTCTGTGCTAAAACCCTTATTCTGGGAAAAGTTAGTCTGGCAATGTCCTTTTCGTCTAAATCTTTTGCATCCAGCAGCCTATCCTCATAGCCCACTATGCGAAAACCGGATCTCAACAATAGATACTGGATAGACTCCCGGCTAAACATATACGGATGTGTTATTTCCACCATCTTGTCGATCGGCCTATTCAATAATGCACTCACCGCATCGTATAAGCTTATAAACAAATATCCATCGTTATCCAATAAAGTTCTTATTTTTTCAAGATTAGCTCTCGGATCCAAGGTGTGGTTTAGAGCCTGCGCAAAAATTACCAGCCCAAATTTCTTTTCACTCTGAAAGTTTTCTATGATGCCGGTTGTCACCTTGGCTCCCACTCTATTTCGCGCGTAGGCTGCCACCTTTATGACTGGCTCGATTCCCTCCACTACAGTCTGACCATTGAAATCAAGCCAACCCGCCATCGTCCCACCGTACAGACACCCGACATCAAGCATCGATTCAATATTTTGCGCATCGGCATATCTTTGGATGAAAGGCAGCGTAACCTTCATCATGTGATCTCGTTGCCTTTTGAACATTCTATTATCCGGTCCGTCATGACCGACCGCCGCCAAACGATAATCCGCCATATTAAGCTTCTCATAGACCCGCTTAACTGGCCTTGGATTTATATATATCAGGCCGCATGTTCGACACATCACCGACCGTAACGGCAAGTTGTATCTCTCCTTCTTTGCTAACACCTCATAATCATCACTACCACACGCACTGCAGACAACATCTTCCAGCTCTTGCACATACTTAGTTAAGTCAACAGACATATCAATAGTTTATTGAACTTGTATAAAACCAGCAATCACCTTTATGGTATTGTCTGCTTGCCTATCCACTCTAAACCACTAAAATTAGCATATCTCATGACAGTCAAAAAACTTTTATTTATTCCTTCACAGCGTCTGCTCTGGCGGACTTCCACCGCCTTGAAATGCTGGTTACTTGGCCACGAACTGCCTCACCATGCCGAAATCCAGTATGCTGGAGACCTCTCGGCCGTACTGGGCCATGATAACGTTTTCGTCCTAGGCCGCTACTATCCGCATGTATTTTCAAGTACCGTGCCAGCACAATGTTCATATCCTTCCTGTCACGGCGCTCCCCGGCCTACCTTTATCAGCCAACATCAGCTCAAGCGCACTGTCTCCCAAGTTGATGCTGTTCTTATATCATCATTGGCTGGTCAGGACACCATCAAGGGGATAATAGCGCTTGCCCGCTCCAGAGACATACCCATAGCCATTCTGGACATGCCCGATTACGACACGTTGTATGGAGCTAAAGACCTGTCAGAACGTCTCACGCTTGGTTACCAATTTGGACGGGATTTTGATCTCTATTTCAAAAAAGATCTGCCCATCGGCCACCGGACAAAATATATACTCCCATTTTCACCCATACCTGTCCGCCCGCAGTCATACTCTTTCACTAATCTGCCCAAACGGCACTCAATATTCTATAGCGGGCGTAAAAGAGAAGACCAATCCTCACCCGAAAGAGCACAAATTGTTAACTTGGTTGCAAAGCAAATACCCAACGCTAATGTTGTTACCCACGACGCCCGGCATACATTTTCATCAACTCGCCAATATTGGGACAATCTAGCTTCAGCCTACATCGCACTCTCTCCCTCCGGCCGCTGCTGGGATTCCTTTCGTCATTGCGAAGTCGGTCTGGCACCCGCCACTGCCATCATACTGCCTCAGCCATTTATTGAGACAGCCGGCCCCAGTCTTATCGACGGAAAGAACTGCCTGCTGTACGACGTCACCTTACAATCCGGCCGATATTACCTGGCCAATCCACCGGCAGTGATTTCTAAATTAAAATATTATCTCCAGCACCTCGATCAGCTATCCAGTATCGCTCAGCAGTGGAACCACGATGTCTTATCAGGACATACCATCTTATCTCGCAGCCATTATATTATTGATTCGATGCAAAGCATCTTTTAAATACTTCCCGTCGCGAAAGTAAAAATATTTGTCTTCATACGACTGCCATTCTTTTCCAGTCAATCTTCAGTGTCATTAACGCAATCATTGTCCATATCAGAGGCACTAACGCAAACACAATTGCAAATCCCATAATTTGCCAGACACTGCCTAAGATCACAATAAACAACATCTTCAGCGCTGGACTCAACAGCTCGTTCACCATTACCGCTTTTCGCTTACTCTGCAGAAAAGAAAAGTTCACCAGCAGCTGTGAGAGCGGCAAAAACAATAACCCTGTCGAAGCCACCATCGCCATCGGCAAGGCTGATCTGTATTGCTCGCCAAACAATGGAATTAGTAAAAACCACACCATACAAGCCGTCACCGCCGTAGCGATCACCCCGATCATTAATGCAGTTAATAAATCACGCCATCCCAAAAAGTCCCGATGGCTTAATTTTGGCAGAGCCATAGTGAAGATGCTTTTAAAACTCAGCATTACCGCGTTAGGCATAATTACCGCCACTG
Organism: uncultured Candidatus Saccharibacteria bacterium; assembly: GCA_964371255.1. Lineage (GTDB taxonomy): Bacteria > Patescibacteriota > Andersenbacteria > UBA10190 > UBA10190 > UBA10190. The sequence continues at coordinate 159,895 of CAYJKV010000002.1, forward strand.
CGTATATTGCTAAAACCGACGGGGAGAAAACAATTCCAGCCAGTACTTTATCTACGTTCCCTGCAATCTGCTTGAAGAATCCGGCTTTCGACAAGAAATAGCTATACTCTTTCCAGTCTGAGCTCACCTCATCGTTTCGCAGCACCGCAAAACTTTTTACAAATGTTATGCCGTTTACGAATATATTTGTGCCTATATAAACTAACAATAACACTGCTACATTATCTCCGACGATCAATAACACTATGATCGTCACTAATGCGGTTAATACTGATCTGGCCATGCTCGATATCGCATAATCAGTGAACAGCTCTTTACCTTTGTACATGAACTGCCAGCTCTGTACTACCAAATACCATGGCACCAACAGCGCAACTGCTAAAAAAGCCCAGGCTAATGGAAATTCATTTCTGTAATAATAATACCAGGCGAATAGCGCCATGACTGGCACACCCAGCAGACTCCAATAAAAACGGGTTTTTACCGCCCGCGGATAAACACCGTCCCTATTCCTGGCTGCATCTCTCAAGATGACCGTATCAAAACCTCTGATAGAAATTACTGCTACCATCGCCAAGACCGATAAAGCCAGTTGGAACTCGCCCAATGTCTCTTTAGCTGACAGGCGGGCAATCATTAGAGTTACCGCCACACCGGAGACTTGTTGTATCCCATCGCTCAATAAAAGCACGGGACCTCGTTTAATTACTTGTAATATGTCTAGACCAATTCGGGTGCTAATATTTTTGACCATTACATCAATACTATCACGCTACTTAATTATTGAGGCAGCCTACCCGTCGTTACCCTGGGTCTTGATGCGTCTAGCGCTTCTTCCTGTTTTTATTATTTGGCTTAATTTCTTCTACTCCTAATTTCTCCAGTGCATCAAGCCATAACCCTATTCCTTTACCCACCTGACTAACGTCCCAATCATGTTTGGCTCGCCCCATCGGCCATGACGGAAAATTCATTGCCTGCCTTAGCTCATGGCCAACTTGCGCCAAGGCTTCCATTAAGCCATTGGCTTTTAAGTCCATCGTCCACAATACATCAACTAACTTATCAACCGTTGCCATGCCATGAATTTCTAACAGGAAATCATGGAAATTATCATGCGGATTTCTTTTTTGTCTTACCACCGGCGCTCCATACGAGACCCCAAAATTAAAATGGTCAGCTATGCGTTTAGTGATGAGGGAAGAAAATATATCGTCATACCTGCCCACATATGGACATAAAAATGCTGTCAACCCAAAACCATTTAGATACGATGTATTTTGCGTATCACAAGGGCAGATAACATTTTCTGCCAAAATAATCGATCGCTCCCTGCGTACCAAATAAGTTCCTCGCAGCCCGATCAATCTGTCTATCGCATCAACATCCGGATTCTCTTCCCATAAACCCTGATTAATCGCGATATCCTTCGTCCCTTTCGTCATCTTTACCCTTGCGGCATCATTATCGTCGCGATGGAATGGTGAAAATCCCCTGAAGAAGACTTTCTCGCGATAAAATTTCTTTATTGCATTATACCAAACTGGCTCGCTCGCTTTCAGCACTTCTCCCTTAGCCGCCCTGATGCTGTGGTGGCCGATGAAATCCTCTTGCTTCAGCAAGTTATCATCATCAATTGTAATTATCACGTCATCCTTCGTATATTGTTTTGTCAGACAGTACAAATAACCCAAGTTTCTCCGACCAATCGAATTAAACGGAATATATTCGTATATCGGCAAATGGCTGAACATTTTTTTCTGATCGTTGATATTCAGGTAAACCGTGTGCGGCAAACCTGCGCAATATTGTTTTGTCCCACTAGGTGATTTCTTGTCTCCGACTACGACAACTTCAAATTCCCGCCCATATTTCTCAAAGTCTTTGATATATCTTTTCAGAGCCTTCGGAATATTGATCGTCGTTGTCACTAAATAATTCATAATCTAATAAATTAATTCTGATACGCTATTAAATATTCAATTTGCATCGCCTGTTATTATGCATACTTCTATCTTCACTAAGCAAGTTGTCTTAGCCCCAATACTGAAATTACTTCCCCCTTGCTAACTCTTCTATTAGTTTTTCTGTTATAAACTCCTCAACCCTTCTCATTTCATCATAGGTCGCACCGCCGATATGGGGCGTGATTATTACGTTACCATGGTTTCTTGCGTATCTGATGATTTGATTATTTTGAATTTGCCCGCTTATCTCATCAGTGATCACGTCCAGCCCCGCTCCACCAATTCTTTTGCGTCGCAGCGCCACGATTAAATCCCGCTCCCGCACCACCGCTCCCCGGCTCGTATTTATGAGAATCTGCCCGCTCTTTGCCCGATTAAAATAGTCTTGCCCGATTAAGCCAGTAGTTTCTGTATTTAACGGCACGTGCACAGACACGATATCAGCTGCCTTTGCTAAGGTAGCCAGTGATCTTACTTTTGTATACCTGCCATAATGCTTATGCGGATCATGATATATAACCTTTGCTCCCAGGGCCGTTACCAATCGGGCTGTTATTGTACCTAACCGTCCCATTCCGATAATCCCCACAGTCCTGCCTTTCATTGATCGACCAACCCATCGCTCCCTCTCCCACTTGCCAACTAAAACTTCTTGGCTTGCCGGTATAATGTTGCGTATTAGGTTTAGCATTAGGCCCACGGCTAGCTCAGCGGTCGGGGTTATTGTCTTAAGAAAATTATTCTCGCCTTGTAGGGATATCACTTTAATACCGCGTAACTTTGCCGTTTTTACATCTATATGATCAATTCCCGTCGTAGGCGTGGCGATAAATTTTGTACGTTTCGTTGCGTTAATAATTCTCTTATCAACCTTGATTCCTAATCTCACGATAATTCCATCATACTGGTTGATGCTCTTTTGTAACTTTTGATGATCACACCGGCCCTTCACCACTTGCCAACCGGCTCGTTTCATCCGTTTAATGGCCTTGGCGCTGAAATCTTTGCTTTCTGTTATCAGCACCTTCATTGTTTTGTCGCCATTTTATAATCTGAATTTTTTAAATAATATTCCGCCAATCTTAAATCCTCCAAGGTGTCAATATTGACTGATCTGTTTACCGGCATTAAATAGGGACGACAATCCTCGGACACAAACTTCTCTTGCTCGAGCAGATAGGACGTTTTCACTAAGTAAATTGCTCCGTTTCTCCATACTGCTTCCGGAAACCGCTGTCTTGGCATCCCCGCTGGCGTTGGTATTACTTGAGTAACCCGTGTTTTATTTTTCAAGTAATACATGTACCAGGGATGATAAGCCACCATTCGTGTGAAACTGCAAACGCTATTGACTCGGTATTTTTCCATGATGGCTAAAGCCGCGTCTATGTCCTCAGCCCTTCTCAGCGGAGCGGTTGGCTGTAACAGCAACACGTATCTATATTTTTTATCGGTTCTTTTTAATATGTCTTTTATCACCTCAATGATATTTGTTCTGTCTTGAGCAAGTTCATGCGGTCTCAAGTACGGCACGTGACCGCCATAAGCCTCGGCTACTTTCCGTATTTTTTTGTCATCAGTTGAGACAACATAATCAAATCTGTGTTTTGTTTTTTGGATAGCTTCCAGGGTATATGCAATCAGTGGTTTACCATGCAGCTCTACTATATTTTTATATTTTATACCCTTTGATCCGCCGCGTGCCGGCACTATGCCTAATACTGGTCCCAAAGTGTCTCGTGATTTTCTGGTCGCCATATCCTTGGTTGTCACATTGTTGCCTTAACTCTGCTTATAAAATACTTCTTGCAGGCTAACCCTGCGTTGATCATCTGTCGTTAAAGGCTCCCCCGCCTTTATATCACGAACCGCTTTTTTCCCTACCACCAACGGATAATTTTCTGATCCTATTCCTTTAATTAACGCTTGCGGCCGCATGGCCCAGAGATCGCTCGCTTTTATCACTTCGCCTTTTTTAATATCGCGGCTCGCCACCAAGCTTTTTCTAAATAATCCTCTAAATCCTGAGTGACTGTCCGCTAGCTCTTCTGACACTTGGCCAATTATTGCTGGATTATCTGCCACCATATTAACGCCTTGCCGTACTGTTCTCGTCATTGCTGTAAACTCATTAGGCGTCATTGATACTTTATGGTCAGCGCCCCACCAGCGACGATTTAACGAGAAATGCTTTTCAATTATGGTTGCGCCTTGTTTAACCGCCTGAATTACTCCCTGGTACCCCAATGAATGATCGGAGAATCCAATCGGAATTTGATATCTGGCCTTATACCACCCAATCGTGGCAACATTTAAATCTTCCACTGGACAAGGATATTTCGACACGCAATGCAATAAAGCCAGGTGCTTATTTTTTGTCTTTATATATTTTATTGCGGCCTCCACTTCCGCCCGGCTGCTCATCCCTGTCGAGATAATGATTGGCTGGCGCAAAGTCCGCAAATAATCCAATAAAACAAAGTCCAAAATATCACCGGACCCTACTTTCCATAACGGCACGCCAATCTTATTTAACATCTTAGCCGCTCCTCGGCTCATTGGCGTTGAAAAAAATAATATTCGTTGCTCCGTACAATACTTCTTAATGGCTTTCCACCACTCCTCGTTGCCCAGCAAACTATTCCGCTTGACCCACGCGTATCTATCTGCCCCTTTGAAATGGGGTGATACAACTTTAATCTGCCACTGTTCATCGCCCACCTGATGCGTCTGGAATTTTACCGCGTCCGCCCCTGCTGCTCTGGCCTGACTGATCAATTGTTTGGCATTGTACAAGTAATGTCCGCGGGACTGCTCCTTTTTTGTCCGGATGAAATTTTTACCGATTTCAGCAATAAAAAAAACATTTTTAGACCCAATCTTGCTCCAAATATTTACATTTTTATTGCTCTTCATAAATCAGGACGGGTCTCTCAATACGTAATCATTTTTTGCTGTTTTATCTCTACTTTCTTTAGGATCGCCATGATTTTTTTGGCAGTTTCTCCGTTGCCGTATAAAAATGATCTCTCATACTTACCGTGCCTCACCTGTTTTCTTATCGCTTGTACAATTTTCCTTTCATCAAATAACACGTTCATCACATTTTTTCCCATTAAACGGCCATGTTGTCTGGTACCGACATTAACGGCCGGCACACCCAACCAGCCGCTTTCTTTTATGCCGACTGACGAATTGCCGATCACTGCCTGAGCTTGGTTTAGAACATTCGCGAAATGCTCCGGTTTCAAATATCGAATAAATCTGATTTGATAGGCATCATCATGTTCAATCTGCCATTCCCTGATCCGTTTGGCGATCGCGTCAGACCCCGCACCTAAATTCGGCCAAATCCATACGGCTTGCATTTTTAAACTATGTATCGCCGTCAACAAACATTCGGCCTGTTGCCTCGCCAGATTAGCCTCCGTCGTGACTGGATTCAGCATCACCACTGCGTAAGGCTGTCCCAGATCTAATTTTGCCCCCGTCCCGTGCTTGTTAATCGTGGCATCAGGCACATGCTTCAGAAACTTAATTTGTCGGAGAAAATCCACATCTAGGCTGCCCACATTCCATATTCGATCCTTTCTCTCTCCCAGTCTAATTAATCTGGTTTTTGCCTGTTCATTGGTGACAAAATGCCCATGGGCTAGTTTTGTAATAGCGTGCCGGACACTCTCGTCAATTGATCCACTGACATCCCCGCCTTCTAAATGAATTAAAGTTTTATTCAAATAAGCCGCCGCCGCGGCTATGGGCAGCACTTCAAACCGATCACCCCTTACAATCACTACGTCTGATTCTAAGTTCTCCATCCCAGTCGCAAACTCCAGCATGCCCAGGGCGGCTGTTTTAGCCATTCCGAGGTGCTCGCCTCCTTCAATCGCTGTTGGTATTTTAAGATCAGGTTCAAACCCATGCGCCCTCAACTCGGCCACGACATTGCCATAACGATATGTCAACGCGCCGCCCCCCACAATTATCTGCAGCCTAAACCTCGACGATCGTTTGATCTCTTTTAATAAAGTCACAAGTCTACTAAGATGAGCCTTGTCAGTGATCACTACACAGATGTTTCTTTTATGCATCAATTTAATATGGCGACAAATTCCAAACCAATCAACCTAATCTTCTGCGCCCAAGGATCCGCCCTTAAGATCTTTGATAATTTGCTGCCGCCGCTTCGTCGGTCGCTATCCCTAGGCCACGTTGGTCTTTATGTGGCCGATCAAGTTTTCTATGACCATTATTTGTCCCGCGCTAATAATTTCTCTGCCCATCCTATTCAGTGGCTCAAGGAATGGGAACTAAATCAAAGCGCCCGCCGCACACCGCTCAACCTGGAGCAGTTAACTGCCTGGGAAAAACTTTACGGCCAGCCAAATTTCTGGCCCGCGCTCATCGCCGATCGCCGCCTCTTCATGGGCCCATTAATCAAATACAAACAAGATTATCGCCCGCGCCTGTCTTACACCGCGATGCTGCGTCGGTTGCAAGTTTCCATTGAGCAGATCGAACGACATATCGGCCGTGTCAAACCCGATGCCATCATCGGTTTTAATATGGTCACCCTCGACGAATTTATATTCTACTTAATTGCCAGGCAAAAACGTATACCGTATTGGCAAATTAAAAATGCCAAGGTTAATAATCTTATTACACTTTTCCCGGACCCGCTGCGGCTGTCCGACTTTTTCTCTCAACTTGCTGCCACTGCCCCATCTCCTGCTGTCTTGAACCAGGCACGCGATTACCTGCGACGCGCCCAAGCTAAGAACAGCACTTATGAAGGACATATTATCCTTAAACCACCCACTCTCTCTTCCCTCATCACTCCAGCTCTATTGTATAAACTAACCAAATCAAGCGCTTTTTCTCTGCTCAAAACCTTTCGCTATCCGGCTGACAACCAATCGGCTGGCCTGTCCGCTGTCTGGCAATTCAACGTGGTCAAACCGATCAACGCGCTCAATCATCATCGATATTTATCCCATCGTTATTTACCGCCCAGTCAGCTGTCCAGTACCCCCTACGTATTTTTTCCTCTTCATACCGAGCCAGAAATAGCCTTATCTATCTACGGCCGCTATCACCAAAATCAGATAGAAGTTATCAGAAATGTCGCGCAAAGCCTGCCGGTCACTTGGTCGGTAGTGGTTAAGGACCACCCGCGCTCCCTGGGGTTCCGTAAACTGCAATACTACAAAAAACTGCTGCAAATACCCAATGTTAAACTGGTTAATCCATACCTACCATCATGGGATATTATTGAGTACGCCCAGGCCGTCGTCACTATCTCCAGCTGGGTTGGCTTTGAAGCTGTTGTTTCTAAAAAACCAGTCGTGACGATGGGTGAATGCACTTATAATTGCCTGCCTGACTGCATGGTGACAAAAAATACGTCTTATCAGCAATTGTCGTCCGACATTGATCATGCCATCCGCCATTACAGCTATGACGAAAAAGCTTTATTAGATCATATCGCCCAAGTCATTAGTCAATCTTTTCCTATTAATATGTATAGTGACGTGCTCGCCAAGCCTAACCGCCATTCCTCGCCCGCTGCCACTTCTTCGTCTCAACTATGGTCTGACTTTGCTAACTACCTCATAACCGCCGCGCACCTTCACGAATGATCATTTTCCTCCCTCAAAAGATTAAATCCACCGGGGGATCCTCCACTTTTGCGCTTAAATTGCAGCGCGGACTGCGCCTTCAAGGGCATCAGGTCGTGTTCCAATTTATCTCACATTTTGATTTTCTTTTAGTCAACGCTGTCTGTCCCTTGCGCTACTTACTGTGGGCTAAACTAACCCATCGTTCGATCATCCAGCGCCTTGACGGTGTTTACTACCCTATGTCCGTGGCCCATTATCGATATTGGTTTTATAATTTGCCGCTGCAGATCATTCTTCACTTCTTTGCTGACGCCGTCATATACCAAAGCCAATATTCGAAGGATTGTTGTGATAAATTTTTAGGCGCAAACCGTTATATTCCTCATTACCTGATCTATAACGGAGTGGACACCGCTCTTTTTTCACCGCATGGTCAATCTAAGTCATTACGCGACTTCCCTGGCCAGCCCTTACTGATTACCGCTTCTCGTTTTCGTCGCGCTGATCAAATTCTTCCCCTATTGGCAGCTTTTACTCTCTATAAAAAACAATGGCAGCCAGCCGCCAAGCTGATCGTTATTGGCGACATCTCTCGTCATTTGACGAAATTACTCCGGCGTGACCGAATGGATCCTGCCATCCACATGTTGGGCCCCATCGCCAATGACGAATTGCCCAATTTTCTGCGTGCCTCTGATATTTTCTTGTTTACTCACCTCAACCCTCCTTGCCCTAACAATATTATCGAAGCTATGGCCTGCGGTTTGCCGATCTGTGGGGTCTCTGATGGTGCCATGGTAGAATTGACCTCACCGGGCTTAAACAGCGAGCTTATTGCCGCGCCCGATACCGGTTTTTATCATCCCCGCCAGCTTGATCTTCAAGCCTTCTCTGCTAATCTTAATAAAATCATGACCCATCAGAAAAGCTATGCCTCTCATAGCCGGCGGCTCGCCTCGCTCCGGTTTTCCTTGCCGGATATGATTGCCAACTATCTCACCATCTTCAATAATTTAACCGGCTGATCTTTTCTCCTCTTTCATGTCTAATATCTTTTCCAATAATTTTCTGGTCAACCGCCCTATCGAGTTGGCGATGCAAGCATATGCCAGCCTATTTTCACCCGACCAGCAAGTCCTAGATCTTGGTTGCGGTTTCATGCCATATAAAAAGTATTTCTCGTGCCGCTATGTCGGTGCCGATCCTTTAACTACTGTCCGGCCCGATGTCATCTGCAGTGCCTGGCGGGTACCTTATCCGGATCAATCGTTTGATGGCCTGATCCTTAACCAATCCCTCGAGCACATACGTTACCCAGCCGCTACAGTCAAGGAAGTGTATCGTTTACTCAAACCGGGTGGCCGGCTGATCGTTACTACTCCCCAAACAATGAAAAACCATAGCGTGGCCATTGCTGCGGCCGACGCACCTTTGCATAACTTTGATCATGACTCGCTGCCCTATTGGCAAAACGATTTTTGGCGCTTCACAAAATACGGTCTCATCGCCCTCTTCCATCAGTTTACCATCCTTGAGGTTCGAGAAACTTCCGGTTATATTGGCTCAATTTTTCAGCTTTTTAACTATTTTGTCGCATCGGCTACGAAGCGGCACCGTCTGCTCGCGCCGGTCTACTTCGTCAATAATCTGGCTGGCCTGACTTGTGATCTGCTTGCCCGTTCCTTGATCTCTCTAGACCTGCCGGTCACCCGTAAATTCAATCACTATATTTATTCTTCACTCACCATTAATTTAATAATGCTGGCTCAAAAACCACGATAATTATATGTCCTCATTACCACGCTCTGTTGCGTTCACATTACTTGATTCATTACGACGCTCTTTCCTTCGCCCATTTATCCTTCGGATTTTTTGCCGTTTACACAATTCTTCCTATCACTGGTTCTCTTTTTTTGCCGCCGGTATCGGCCCACACCCCAAACATGCCATTACTAATTATCATCAGTTTTTTATTAACAACATTACAGCCACCGATTGCGTGATTGATTTAGGTTGCGGCCATGGTGAGCTTGCCTATGATCTGGCCCGTCACGGCCGGCTGGTCACCGGCATCGACTCTAATATTTCCTCTATTGCAGAGGCTCAGCAGCATTACCAGCGTCCCAATCTCAGCTTCATTGTTGGCGATATCGCCGCCCTTCGAGCAATGGAACATTACGACGTCGCGATACTTTCTAATGTCTTAGAGCATATCGAACATCGGGTGGAGTTATTAGAGGCCATTCAACATTTTGCTGATAAAATCCTTATTCGCGTTCCCCTGCTTACCCGCGATTGGATTACTGCCTATAAACAGCAACATGGTCTCGAGTATCGTCTGGATGACACACATTTTATTGAGTATTCCGCCGATTCGTTCCGTTCAGAGACAACAGCCGCCGGACTAAATATTTCTGCTTGGCACGCTGCCTTTGGCGAACTTTATGCCGTCTGCCAACCGCTTACGCCATCTCGATCGGTTAATCGCGTATCTAACCAGCCCCCTCCGCCGGTGCCGCTCGCCATCAATCACCAACCGTTGCCAGGCTAATCCATCCCGATGCGTCTAAACGCAAAAATCTTCGTTGCGGGACATACCGGGCTGGTCGGCTCAGCCCTCATTCGCGCGCTGGATAAACAGGGCTATCGCAATCTCATCCTGAAAACGAAGGCCCAGCTCGATTTAACCGATTCATTATCTACCACCTCATTTCTTTTGCAGGAAAAACCTGATTTTGTCTTCGTCTGTGCGGCCCGTGTCGGTGGCATTATGGAAAACAAAACTTATCCGGCCCAATTCATTTATGATAATTTACGCATTGCCACTAACATCATCCACGGCTCCTATCAAGCCAAAGTCGCAAAGCTGCTCTATCTGGGAAGCTCTTGCATTTACCCTCGCCAAAGTCCGCAGCCGATGCATGAACAATATTTTATGACTGGACCGCTGGAGCCAACCAATGAATCCTATGCCATTTCAAAAATTGCCGGCATTAAAATGTGCCAAGCCTATAATCAGCAGTACGGCACTAATTTTATCTGCGTGATGCCGACCAATATTTATGGTCCGCATGATAATTTTAATCTGGCCAGCTCGCATGTTTTGCCCGCTTTACTACGTAAATTCATTGAAGCCACTATTAATAATTACCCCACTGTCACCGTTTGGGGCACTGGACAGGCGCGCCGCGAATTCATTTTTGTTGATGACATAGCTGAAGCGCTCATCTTTATGATGAAAAATTATAATAGCAACGAAATCATTAATATTGGCACCGGCGAAGATATTAGCATTGCCAATTTAGCGCACTTGATTAAGTCTATTGTCGGTTACTCCGGTCAAATTATTTTTGACTCCTCCAAGCCCAACGGGATGCCCAGAAAACGCCTAGACGTCTCGCGTCTCCACCAACTCGGCTTCACTCATCGAGTTAGTTTATCGGACGGTATTAAAATAACTCATGACTGGTACTTAACCCAATTACCGTCCGGCCTGCCCGCCATCTCCCAAAGACGAACCCATGTCCGATCAGCCTCAGCTTAAAATAGTCATTAACACTCACTACGAGTCGGCCGGTACCAGGGTCTGCGTGGATGATTTATCGCCCCGCTTAACCCAAGCCGGACATCTCGTTGTTCATAATGACTGGGACCATTATCAGCGTTACCAACTGGCAATCTTTATGTCCCCGGACGCGGCTATCCAACAGGCGAAGCAACAAAATCAAACCATTAAAACTTGTATTATGAACCCGATGACGGACTACCCGTCTCTTCAACGCAATGCCCGATCCACTGACGCACTCATTGTCGGCTCACTGGAACAGCGCGATGCCCAACTCAAATATAATTCTAACGTCTTTATTTATTACATGTTTCCTGACATCCAGCCCATGTTCAAAAAACATGCTGCCTCCCAACCCACCATCATCGGTTATCACGGCAATAAAGAACATCTATTTAATTTTTCTCCTCACATTAATGCGGCGCTTGATCGCCTCGCTGCCGAATATCCGGTTGAATTGTGGTTAATGTATAACATCACTAAACTCGGCCTCGTCACCACCCGTCTCCCTCGCTTGATCAAAACTCGCCACATTCAATGGTCTCCGGCCAATTACAGCCAGATACTTTCCCGGTGCGATATCGGTCTGGTAAATAATATAATTCCTACTCCCCGCGATTTCCTTCATGTTGTTAATCAGCCCCTGACCCGTTACTTTAACCTCAATTTGCGTCCCTATCGGGCTCACGATACGCAAGTCAGATTTAAATATTCGACCAACCCTGGGCGCGTCTATGTTTTTAGTCAGCTTGGTATCCCCGTCATCTCCGACTTTGCTCCCTCAATGAGCCAGGTCATTCGGGATGATTATAGCGGTTTAATCGTCAATTCTTCTACCGGCTGGTATTGGGCTATGAAAAAATTATTACTTGATCCGCCCCTGCGCCAGTTTTATAGCGACAATCTGCGTCACACAATTGACACTACCTATGCCATCGACGGGAACTTCCGTAAACTCAATTCTTTCTTAATTAATCTTTGCCTGCCCTCGCCGTCCTAGTCTTTATCACAGATGCATCTTGCCGTTTCCCTTGGGACATCCTCAACAGTTGTGTAAAATATATCGATGATTAAGCTCGTCCCTGGACTTTTCCACAACGAACAACAAACCAAACAAGATTTGTGTGATTTTATCATGTCCACGAACCAGCTGAGCATCGGGCAGCAATGCCAAAATTTTGAGCAGGAGTTTGCCCAGTGGCAGGGGCGTGAGCACTGCGTCCTCTTCAGTAGCGGCAGTTCTGCTAACCTGGCCCTGATCCAATCATTGCTTAACCTTCAATTATTGCTGCCTGATCAATCCGTCGCCTTTTCTGCACTGACCTGGGCAACTAATGTCATGCCGCTTATGCAACTGGGGTTAAAGCCAGTCCCCGTCGATGTCGAGCTCTCCACGCTCAATGTCTCCAGCCAAACCTTTTGTGCCGCCCTCGACGACAACCCATCTATTAAAATGTTGTTCCTTACTAACCTGCTCGGATTTTGCGGTGATCTTGAACAAATTCAGCGCGTCTGCGCTGAACGAAACATTCTCCTTATTGAAGACAACTGTGAATCGTTAGGTACGGAATATCTCGGTCGGAAACTTGGTAATTGGAGCTTAGCCAGCACTTTTTCCTTTTTTGTGGGCCATCATATGTCGACTATTGAGGGTGGCGCCGTTTGCACTGATGACCCAGCTCTTAATCGCATGCTCCGCTTGGTCCGTGCCCACGGCTGGGATCGCAATCTATCCGACGCCGACAAGACAGCCATTCGTCAGGAATTTAATGTTAATGACACTTTCTTTGCTAATTTTACTTTTTACACTCTGGGGTACAACCTTCGCCCCACGGAAATCACCGGTTTTCTAGGTTCTAATCAGCTTCGTTATCTCCCAGAGACCATCCGGCTCCGCCATCACCACTGGCAAATGTTTAACGCCGATCTTTCACGTAACCCGGATTTTATTCACCAATCCACTGACCACCTCGATTTAATCTCTAATTACGCTGTACCCATTATCTGCCGCACCCCCGATATTGCCGAGCGTTATATCAGCAGCTTTAAGGCCGCCAATGTGGAAATACGTCCAATTCTCGGCGGCTCGATCCCCGAACAGCCATTTTACCGCCAGGCCTATGGTCGATCCAAAAGCTATAAGAATGCCAGCATCATTGATCATCAAGGTTTCTATTTTGGCAACAACCCTGGCCTGACCAGCGATCAAATGCATTTATTGCGCCATCTGTGCCTTGGCCAAACAGTAGCCGTCGAGCAGCGAGCTTAATTATATTAATTGATTTTTAACCTTTACGAATCACATTCTTATGTCAAGCACCTTGTCTTCCTTTGCCCGCACTATTCATAGCCAGCATGGCGAAGAAGGCATTATCAGTGAAATTATTAAGCGTTTACAGTTGTCGCCTGATTGGTATGTAGATATCGGTGCGTGGGATGGCATACATCTCAGCAATGCTTACTTTCTCTTGGACCGTGGTTGGCAAGGCATCGGCCTGGAGGGGGATCCAGACAAATACGAAGATCTAAAAACCACTTGCCTGAAGCACCAGGGCAAGCTTCATCCTCTCCTGGCTCAGGTCCAATCTGCGGGGCCTTATGAATTAACAAACATACTCAGCAAGACCTCTCTCCCTTTTGATTTTGGCATTTTGAATATCGATATTGATTCCCATGATTGGTGGATCTGGCATAATTTAGCCGACTATTATCGTCCCAAGCTTGTCATCATTGAAATTAACAGCACCATTCCGGTTGGTATAACTTATGTCCAGCCTGCCGATGCGTCCGTCCCCGTCAGTGGAGCAAGTTTTACCTCTGCTCTCCAACTCGGTCAGGGCAAAGGTTATCAGTTAGTCGCCCACACCGGCAATCTAATCTTTGTTAGAAATGATCTTGTCCCAAAACTTCATTTATCTCCAACGGAGCTTGCTAATCCTGATGCCATGTTTAACAACGAGTGGTTAATCAGAAAATACGTTAACAAACAGAATCTCTTCCAGGCTTCAAAAATCTTCATCCGCGACCGTTTCCGGAAATATATTATCAGTTAATTTGTTCTATCGTTTGCTCTCCACTAATTAACATAACACTTTGACCTGGCCTTAAACGTGTCCGTATTTTTCATAAATTCTCGCACCTTTCGTGTAAATAATCTATCACCCTCATGCCAATTCAGCTTTCTCTTGCCACTATTTACAACCACTTGTTATTAGCCGCTGCAAAAAAAACTGTCATCTGCAACATTCATCGGTCTGGTCATTTTCGCCGGGGTCATGCCTTGCTTTATTATAAAACAGATTCTCTTACTCCCGGTTATTGGCAACAGTATCAGCATACCAATAATTGGGAAATTACCGAGGAAGTAAGGATACTTAACAAACTAGGCTTCTGGGTAGACGCCATTGACCGCGGCGCCGCAACCAACTGGCTGCCGGCAGACAAATATCAACTTTTTATCGGTATTGGCATTGACGGATCCGGCCACCACTACCTGAGATTAGCCCAGCACGTTCCCTCAGCTCTAAAAGTTCTGTATGCCGCCAGCTCTAATCCTGACCAGCGCAACGCCTTCATTAATCAGCGCTATGCTGAATTTCAGCGTCGTACCGGATGTACTCTGCCCCTCTTTCGTACCGTCGAAGAGGTCGATACCACACAGACCGCACAAATCACTGATCAAATTATCTGCGTAGGCAATCACGTAACCAACGCTACTTTTAGCAGTTACCATCGACCCATCCATAAAATCTATCTATCCACATCTCCTAAACTATATTTGGACAAAGCGGCCTATACTCACAAGCAGGCGACTAATTTTTTATTTTTTGCTGGTGCCGGCAACATTCTCAAAGGTCTCGATCTCCTGTTAGAAACCTTTGCTCAGCTGCCAAACCTTAATCTCTATGTCTGCACGACCATAGAAAAAGACTTTCTGCATCATTACCAAAAACTCATTGACCATTCTCCCAACATCCATATCGAAAATTTCATTCGCATCAATAGTCCTCGGTTCAATCATTTAACGAGTGTCTGCGCTTACGTAATTTTACCCTCCTCCACGGAAGGATGTGCTACCTCTGTTACTTCCTGTATGCGCCGCGGCCTGATACCGGTGGTCACCCGTCAAAGCGGCATAGATGTCGAGCCATATGGTTTTTATATTGATGACATCTCTATTCCTGGCCTCTCTGCTTTGGTTTCTCGTCTTTCCGTCACGCCTGTTTCTAGTCTGCGCGATCACGTCATCTCCGCCTTTCAAGCCTCTTTCCAGTACACCCAACAATCATTTTCCCACAGCTTTACCCAAGCGCTTGTAAATATTCTTCAAACAGCCTGATTGTCTCCCTGCCCTTTCCGGCCCGTGTCCCGTTGTCGCCTGCCTGGCAATTGCGTACTATATTATCATGTCTCATTTCTTGGTTACCGGCGGTGCCGGCTTTATCGGCACGAATATAGTCTTTTATTTATTATCCAAAGGCCATCAGGTCACCATTTTAGACAACTTATCAACCGGTCATATTGAGAATTTGTCTTCAGTCATGCACCGACTGACCTTTGTTCAGGGTGATATTTGCGACCTGGCTACGCTCCACCAAGTGATGCGCGGCGTTGATTATGTGCTGCATCAGGCCGCCTGGCGGGCCGTGGAAAAATCGATCGATCATCCGATTGAAGCTCATCACAATAATGTCACCGGCACTCTTAATGTCTTAATGGCTGCACGTGATGCCCATGTTAAACGGGTCGTCTTGGCCTCTTCCTCAGCCATCTACGGTCAAAACAAAGCAAGAATTAATCAGGAGGATGATCTGCCAAAACCAGCCTCCCCCTATGCCGTTGCCAAATTAGCTGGCGAGCAATACGCGTCCGTGTTTTATCATGAATTTAAGCTCCCCACAATTTCCTTGCGGTACTTCAACGCTTATGGGCCGTTCTCACCGGCAGAATCTGCATATTCCAACGTTATCCCAATTTTCGTCCAGTGTTTAACTAACGGCCTTCGCCCGACTGTTCATTGGCACGGCCAGCAAAGTAAGGATTTCGTCTATGTAGAAGATATTGCCCGCGCTAATTATTTAGCAGCCACCAAGCCAAACCTGCCCTTCGGTACCGCCTATAATATCGGCTCTGGTCAAACTACGTCCATTAACGATCTGCTATCAGCCTTGCAAACGCTCCTCCACACTAACCTTAAACCACTTCGCCAGCCAAAACGTCCTGGTGATGTTTTAGCCACATATGCCAACACTCTCAAAGCCAGTTTGGACCTTTCTTTTACCACTCATGTTTCCTTGCAGCAGGGTCTGCAGCAATTCCTCAACTGGTATTTTTCCACCGCTACAGCCAAATCGTCCCCCCTCATCCGGCAGGCTGCATCCCATTGAGGCTCCGCTCAGCTTGTTACTGCTTGGTTTCCTTTAATCGACCAATGAAATACACCGCTTCGTGATCATCCCATGATGTTCTGCCGACTCTGCCTTTTTTCTTAACGACATTTCGGTACAATGAATTCCAGTTTTTCTCCAAGAATTCATCTATCACAGATCTATCTACCTTCAGAGGATGACCAGCGTCGTATCGGTCTTTTAGGTTCTCCGATAAATCAGCTCCATGGTAGTACTTATCTGCCATTACCAAAACCGCTCCCGGGGCAGCCATACTTAAAATCTTTTGCCAAACCACCTCCACGTTCTGGCAATGTTCCAACACATTGATTAACAATATGAGATCAAACTTCACTTTTGTATCAAAGTCCTCAATGGCGCTGTCGATGATCTGCACTTTTTTGTGCCAAGGCCAATAAACTGGCGTCTGCATAACTTGTTCTCTCACCCACATCCGCCCGTCCTTATACCGGCAAAAACGATGTTTTAAATATTGTTTGATCAACGGATCCAGCAACCATATATTATCTATTTTGGCCGCCTGCGCCACGTACCTGATGTTCGTAAAAGGGCCGCATCCTAATTCAATGCCTTTTTCAAATGTCAGGCCGCGCAAAGCCTGGTAATTATTAAACGCTATTTTATGCCAGGTGTTGTTATCTTCTCGTGTCCATCGACCATCCACCAGCCAGGTTTTTTGTTCAAACTCCTGCGCTTTCAACCATCTCTCCTTGTCAACTCTCAAAACGCCCCTTTTTTCTTGCAGCCATCTTAGATCATTATTTTGCGCCAGTCTTTTCCTGGCTTCCTCTCCTTGCCATACTTTACGATCACTCTCGACATACAAACTCATAAAATTTTCTTGTTACCAAATAAATGTTTTTTTATTAACCAATAAACTGCTCCGGAATACAAAGCCCCTAATAATATATAATATATTATAGATCCAGCCACTGCGCCGCTAATGCCCCACCTGGGGATTAGCACAACATACGCTATCACATTTGCCCCTCCGGCTATCATACCAATTGACGTGAATAGAATTTCTCGTCTCTCTTTTATTAGAATGTACCCCCAAATCGACGCCAGCCAATGAAAAGGGATCACCAATAAATACCATTGGGCGTATCCGCTTGATTCCCGGTATTCCATACCAAAGAGATTGACAATCAACAGGGGCGTCAGCACCCACAATGCTGCCAGACTGCTCAGCATCACGCCGGCGATTTTAAAACCTTGTGCTTTGTACCAGCGGACAATCTCGCTCGTGCCAGTTTTGTATATTTTGGGTATATATGCAGACATCATCCCGCCTAATACCAGTTTTACTCCCTCGCCTATTTTAGTCGCGATTGCATAAATAGCTAACGCCTCTAATCCCAACCAGCCGACTAATACCAGACGATCAACCCGCGAGTACAATACATTAAATAATTCGGAAATAAATAATTTATAACCTGACTTCATCCACCCCTCTTCTATTAAATTGTTAACTATCAGCCGGCGCACTTTTTTAAAAAATATTATATTGAACCCGGCCTGCCCCACAATCATGACGGCAAACGGGACCACGATACTGCTTCTATTCAACCACACCGCTCCACCAACTGCGGCTAATATCACTATTGATGAAATGGCGTAGTAGCGTGACCGTTCGGCAAATCTTTCCTTTGCCTGCAGCACGACATCCCAGCGCCTCAAAACTGTATACCAGGGAAATATTGGCGCCGTTATTAATAACCCAAGCCCAATGTGTGCATTACTGTATACTAAACACCACCAGCCCATAGCGGCTAACACCGCGGCTCCCATGATGCTCCAACGCCAACTAAGCCTTAACACCTCACGCAGCGTCCCATCGTACCCAGTTGATAAGGATCTCAGCAGCGAACTATTAAAGCCGGTAATGGCCAGCACAGCTGCCAGGTTGTAAATCGAGAACAGCAATTCATACTCACCTACGAGTTTTAGGCTCGTTAATCTTGTTAACAAAACGATGATGCCCAAATCCGCTATCATCCTCCATACCTTCTCCAGGTTCAACCAAAAACTGCTCTTTATCAGATAGCTTGAGTCCACGCCAAACCACCCTTGCATTCGTTGGCTAATATTCCCCATATCTTTTTCTCATCTCCTCAATTATATACTACGCCCTCGCCATCAAACCTCTCGGCCAATTTTTTACCACATTTTGCACAGCCTCACGCACCCTGACGCTCAGCGGCTAACTAATTCTCAACTTCTAAAGTCGGGAACCTTGCCTTTAAAAAAGCTATGATCTTTTTATTACCATTCGGCTGCTCCGTCATTTGCTGCAATTGTTTTGTTACCTGGTCTTGACTATTTTTTCTCGTTTGTCCATTCTGCAATCTCCAGATATTTGGCAAACTTGTCTTCCTGACCGACTTTTTTTCTGCTTGCTCAAACAGCTCTTCGAACATTTTTTCCCCTGGTCGGCACCCTACCACCTTGATGCGAATGTCCTTATCGGGCATCAGGTTATGGCCTCGTACGACACATTGGGCGACTTCATACACCGATATCAGATCCCCCATGTTCAAGACATATATCGCACCCTGGGCCATCCTGGTCGCACTCATGATAACCAGTTGCGCCGCCTCCCGTATCGACATAAAATATCGTTTCATTCTCTTGTCCGTAATAGTCACTTCCCGCCGTTGCGTCACTTGTCTGTCAAACATCGGCAGCACCGACCCTTGCGAATTGATCACGTTTCCAAAACGGACAATACTAAATATTGTTTTTTTTGTGCTTAACCCCTGCACGCACTGTTCCGCGATCTTTTTTGTCGCACCCATCACGCTGGTCGGATTTACTGCTTTATCTGTCGACACTAATACGAACCTTTCCACCCCATATTTCACGGCCGCCTCGGCAACGTTGAGAGTCCCCAGCACGTTGGTCTTGACCGCTTCCCCCGCACAGTCTTCCATTAAATGAACGTGTTTGTAAGCCGCCGCGTGAAAAACTATATTCGGCCTGGCCGCTTTAACTACTTCATCAGTCCTCACCCGATCCACTACACTCCCAATCATGATCATGAATCTGGCTTTGCTGACTTTGCCTTCCTTCAATTCCTGAGTCAACGCATAAACTAATCCTTCCGAGTTATCCAGCACTACTACCTTCCTAACCTTCAGCTCAAGCAGCTGCCTCACAATTTCGGACCCAATAGACCCTGCTCCGCCCGTCACCAGTACCACCTTGTTTTTGTAATATTTTTCCAGTTTATTTATATTCCTCCGAACAGGCGCACGTCCCAGCCAGTCCTCGCCGGTCAAATCACGCACAAACTCGTACTGCACATCATTGTGCCTGATCACTCTTTGTTCCCTGGGTACAATTCGAATTGGTACCCGATTTTTGATGTTATTGAGCAGTATCCGCCTGATCAGCGACCCATCGGCTGAGGGAATTGCAATCACTACCTCGTCCACCCTGTATCGGTCCAAGACTTCTTCTAAATCGTCAATCTTACCCAATATTTTTGTTCCATTCCTTTTCATGTCGTCAATGAATCCCGCCACTGCCCTGTCCGGATAATGGTGCTCAATATCCTGCTCTAATAATCTTCCGGCTATTCCGGCCCCAACTATTACGATTTTCTTCATCGCCTAATATTAATCATCCGTTCAGAGTGCCCGAAATTTCAAAAAAAAGCTATGATTAACACAACCCTATGTCTCAGCCCAATTGGTTTACTATCATCTTCCTGCTTGCCGCCTTTTTAGTATTGCTCATCTTGTCTCTCCAGTATCCGCTCAGTACTTCCTTCCCCATCGGCGGTGATGCGGCTTATTATGCCCGTCGCGCTCAGATATTTCTGGAATTTTTCCATGCGCCTGGGCCATCCATCCTGGCACTCAAATCCTCCTGGTATCCTTTGTCACTTCTGATCTTTTCTTCGTCCGCCATTATCCCGCTGGATTGGCCCATTCGCTTCACCTGGTTCATGGTCATCGCGCACGTTTCAGTCGGCGTTTCATTAGCTTTGCTCTTGCGTCGTTTATCTGGCTGGTCCGCGGCCGCCTTTGCTATGTTCATCTGGGGTATCACGACCACCGGTGTAAACAGTAACTTTGAAGATGGTACCCTGGCTCAATTAATTAGTTTCGCCTTTTTAGCTTTGTTTCTGGAACGTTTTGTGGCCGGCGCCAAATGGTCCGCTCTGTTATGGCTGCTGGCCACCTGCTTAGCTCATCCGATTACCGGCTTATCCATTCTGGTCACCTTGCTCATTGCCTTACCCGCTTTCTTGTCCAGCTGGCTATCTTTGTCTGCGTCTGACAAAAAATTGCTGCTGGTGATTTGTGGCGCCAGCCTGGCGCTGCTGAGTTTAACCCTCTTTACCGGCCGACAAATTTTTTCTCATTCAAGTTTTATTACCGGTGTCGCTGACGTCCCTTTTATCAATATCCTTGTCTCTAGTTTTGCTCCTTTTGTCGCTCTCGCCCCTCTTGGTTTGCTTTTACTTTTACGGTCCGATCACTCCCCGACTACTAAATATATATTCGCTTTTCTATTCAGCCTCTCCATTCTCATGGGCGGTAATGATCTTTTGGGTATTGCCGTCTGGACGCGGCGATTACTGCCTCTCTTTATCTTTGTTGTCACTATTTTATCTGCCCTGTCATTACCTTATCTCTTGCGGTTCCTTTGCCCAGGCCGTTTCACCCGTGCTGGTTTTGTCAGCCTGATTATGGTGTATTTTGCATCAATGACGTGGCAAAACAATCATCACATATTCCGTCATTACGAAAATCCGTCAAATTACGCCCGTATTCATCCCGAAGAACTTGAAGCTATGCGATGGTTCCGTGATAATCTACCCGCCAGCAGTTATATCACCACCTCCAATAAAAACCGCCACACCGAATGGCTGCCGGTCATTACCCCGTTTCAGTGGTTGCCAGTATCACCGGATGATGATTCTTTGTCACACCCCGTGCGGGATAAGTTTGATTCTCTGACTTATTACAAATATAAGTATGTTGCCTTTTTGACCAGGCGCGAAAACGTCCCGGAGTATATCCGTCAATCTCCGGATCAATACCCGCTTGTCTTCGCCAATAAATCCGTTGTCTTATATAAAGTATCGTCAATTTATGATTAACTACTTGCCGCGCCTGGGGGCTTATTTGACCCTGCTCCTTTTCAGCGGCTTACTGCTGCCTATCCCCAAAGCCCTGCTTGCGGGTTTACTGCTGGTGAGTCTGGGCTTATTCTTGATCCAGCTTGCCTTTCGCCGCCCCGCGATTGTTGTAATATTCCTTGTCTTTTTTGCCATTCCCGTTTTGGCTTTTCAGATTCCGCCCCTTGTCTCTTCGCGTTTTAGCCCACTCACACAACTTGCTTTAACAATTCTGCTCTGGGGCTGTCTTCTTTCACTGCTTGTTTCTATTGCGACTTGGCTTGCCAATCGTAGTCAATTTCATTTAGGTCGATCCGGTCCATCTCCGTCGGATCATGTTCCAGGCTCGCTAGATTAGCCACCACCGACAATTTGTGACTGATGCCTATCATACCGTTAGTCACACCCTTTGGGATGTGCAACAAGCAGTAGTTATCTTCACCAAGCCAATATTCCTCGACTTGACCTTTAGTTGCGGACTGGTCCCGTTCATCGACCAAGACGACTTTTACCGCTCCCACGATACAGGCATAGTTCAATGCCATTTGGCGGTGTCTGTGCCAGGCTTTAATGACACCCTGGTAAACTGACGTAAAATATATTTCGCCGAATTGATCAAAAGCCGGATCGGATTTTTTTAGCATATGCCAAACTACGCCGCGATCGTCCGGGATTTTCTTTAACAAGCGGCAGTTCACTCCCTCAATCATACTGTCTCCTGTATACTCTCCTTAATCCGTAACTCCTCCGACAATAAACCCGCCTGTCTCATCGCCTGATATCTTTTCAGCGTATAATACCCATTAAACATCATATCCTCTTCCTGCCATTCAACTTTATCAAACGCACCCAGCAAACCGCGCACACCGTCAGAAATTAATTCGCGCGCTTTCCAGCCCAGCCTCTCAATCTTATCGAAACTTACCCGGTAGGTCCGTTCATCTTTTGTTTTTTCCGGGTTAATAAATACCTGACTGCCCACAATCTCCTTCTTAACCAGCCTCGCGATGTCTTTGACCTGATGATTATTAGCCGCTGTCCCGATATTAAACGCCTCCCCGCTGACCTGTTCGCCGGCTGCCTCCAGCAGAAATATAAACGCTCGGGCACAGTCATTCACCGCCAGGCTCGGACGCCAGGGAGTGCCATCGCTCAATACCTTAATCCGTCCATAAGTATATCCGTTGGCCGTTAAATCGTTAACCACCAGATCCAGCCTTAGCCGCGGCGAATAACCAAAGACGGTTGCGTTGCGCAAGATTACTGGCGTAAATTCACTGCCGCTCATTTTCCTCAGCTCATCTTCCATCATCACCTTTGACTTGGCATAGGCTGTCTTCGGGTCTAAAGTATCATTCTCGTTCATCAATCGCTGCCCGCTCACCCCGTATGTGCTGCACGAAGATGAAAATAAAAAACGATTAACGCCGGCCCTTTTAGCAAGTTCGGCCAACCTGACACCCGCTCGATAATTTATCTCGTACGTCAGCTGTTCATCGAGCTCACCTAACGGATCATTCGATAGTCCTGCTAAGTGGATCACTGCGTCGCAACCCACTATGTCATCCATCTCAATGTCCCGAATGTCCTTTTTCTTTTGCACCGTCGCCGGTACCCGTGGCATCATTTGCACATCCTCAAATATGCCGGCATCAATCCCCAGCACTCTGTACCCAGCCTCAACCAATTGTTGCGTTAATACCGAACCAATATAACCCTGGTTACCTGTCACTGCTATCTTTTTCTTCCCTCTTCGCTCCATGTTTTCTTTTTCAACCATAGATTATTTAAGTATTGCACATCTTTAACCGTATTCATTGCGTGCCAGAATCCATCGTGTCGATACTGACCGAGCTTCTTCTTATTGGCCATCCTCGCTAATCCGTCTTCCAGCGCCTCGCCCTTCCGTAAATATCGCAGTGCTTCTTTCTCAAACACCATGAAGCCGCCATTAATATATTCCTTTACCTTGGGCTTTTCCGCAAACTTTTTTATTACATCGCGTTTATCCGCCCATATCTCACCAAAATGTGATGAGGGGTGCGCCACTGTAATGGTTGCGATTATGCCTAATCTGTCCTTCTGCCTCTTATGAAAGCGGATTAGTTTAGCTATGTTCACATCACTCACGTCATCGCCGTAGGAAACCATGAACTGTCTATCACTGACATACTGCGCGGCTACCAAGACTCTCTCCGCCGTATCCGTCGTCTCGCCTGTTTCAATCATGGCTACCCGATAATCAAGCGGCAATCTATCTGTTAATGGGGTTATGGCTCCCGAAGCTAAGTCTACTTCCACGTCATTGATCGTCTTGGTTATGTTGATAAAATAATCACGGATCATGTCACCACGGTAGCCTAAACACAACATGAACTCTTTTTGCCCATAACCGGCATATAAATTCATGATATGGATTAATATCGGCCACTCACCCACTTTTACCATGGCCTTAGGTTTGAATTCAGTCTCTTCATTCATTCTCCATCCGCGGCCACCGCATAAGATAATGGTTTTCATCTCCCTACCTTAAACGAGAGCCCCTCCACTCCGCAAGTGCGCATCTACTGATTAACCGTATTTTCTATACTCATGTTTATTGATTATGCTTTCTTCGTTTTATCTTGCATTGATTTTGCTATGTCACAGATCGACTGGAATAGTTTGGTATATTATTTCTTAATTCTGTTTCCTGTGCGGCTGCAACCTTATCCTGACTCAGCATTCCGATCCGTCCAAACCTTGACCAACTAATCTTTCGCGCTTTAGTTTTTCTTTTCCTCCTTGTATCTTTATCTCTCTTTCTAGTATTTTTAAGTTATGAGTAAGATTCTTGTTACCGGTGGTGCTGGTTTTATCGGTGCCCATTTAGCCAACCATCTGCTGCTCCGTGGAGATCAGGTAGTGATCATTGACGATTTCAACGATCGCTATGATCCCCGCTTAAAACACCTGCGCTACGAGCATTTTTTCTCCGGTAAATTACAGCCGACCCTTATTACCGGCGATATCCGCAACAATGACTTGGTCACCGCTATGTTTGCCCGACAAAAATTTGACCATGTGGTCCATTTAGCCGCTTGGGCAGCCGTCCAAACCAGCATTGATAATCCCTATATCTATACCTCTGTTAATGTCGACGGCACGGTCAATATTCTTGAGGCTGCCCGCCGTCATTCTGTTCAGAACATTGTTTTCGCCTCCAGTTCCTCTGTCTATGGCGGAAGAACCAAAGTACCATTCCGGGAAACCGACGATGTTTCTCGACCTATCTCGCCCTACGCCGCCACCAAGGCGGCCGGTGAAATATTGTGTGCCACCTGGTACAATCTTTACGGCATTCCAATTTCCGCCTTACGCTTTTTTACGGTTTATGGCCCCTGGGGACGTCCGGAAATGGCGATTTTCAAGTTCTCTGAAGCAATTCTAAGTAATCAACCCTTATTGATGAGAGGCCGTCAAACCGAACGTGATTTTACTTATATTGATGACTGTGTCAGCGGTGTGGTTGGTGCGCTCGATCACCCGCATGAATTTTCTATATTCAATCTGGGCGAATCAGATGCCGTGCCGCTGCCCCGTTTAATTGCCGCCTTAGAAACAGCCTTAGGCAAGACCGCCACTGTTCAGGAAGTACCTTTGCCTCCCGGCGATGTCCCTCGTACTCTAGCTGATATTGCCAAAGCCCAGCAGCTGCTAAATTATCAGCCGGTAACTAAAATTGAACCCGGCGTTATGAAATTTGCCGCTTGGTACAAAGATTGGTATCTGCCCAATTTCCTACCTGATCTGTCCGGCTCCTGATTCATGATCGCTAAACGTCGGCCATAATGCATGGGGGGCCGCAGCCAGCAGCCACAGAACCATTAGATATGCCACACTATATTGTATTATCTTGCCCCATTGGCCCTGCCCCTCCTGCCAATAACGCTCCCATTTGTCTCGTTGACCAATGACGCGCAGGCTAATATCGCCTTCTTTGCTATTGCTGGCAATCCAAAAATTACCGTCCGCATAGCGGCCATTGTCTTTTTCTATAAACAGCCTGGGCGCTGTATCCTGCTGCTGACTACTAATCATTAGTCCATCCCACGTTAAGCTATACTGGCCGGCCAGCCATGTATCGTCCGGCAACAATAGCTCAATTTCGTGAATCCCGCTTCGGTTACTGTCGGTTATTTTATTTAATTGCCATTGATTAATGAGCTGACCATCATTTCGCAGAGTTATATCAACCGAGGCCGCTGTCGGTGGCAAATAGATGGGTAATATAATTTTTTTTATCAATGTCCTTTCATTAATCATCAAAGTCTGTGTGGCATTGAATTGAGCGTAAATTTTCAATGCCTGATCTATGTCTCTGACAGCTAAAATGTCAATGACGGGATACTCCTCATTTTTATTAGCCTCCTGCCACGCTCCGCCCAATACCAAACCGACGATCAAGCTAGACAGAAAATATTTAATTATAGTTGTTATTGTTTTGCTCTTCATCGCCGCATTATCTAACGGTACAATTACCTTAATTCTTTTATGATACCACGCTTCAATTTTGCTTATCTAACTGCCCTCTTTCTGGTCGTCGGTTCAGGCACTGCTGCTCTGCTACTAATGTTAGCACCCACTTTACCCGCATGGGGGATTCGTCATACCCCACATGACGAGCCCAGGTTCTTGACCTTAACTAGTCAGCAAACAATCGACCAGACTTTTCTTTTTGAATATCAGCGGCTGGATACTGTCGTGCTTTGGCTTGATCCCGACTCGCTGGCAAATCCTCAGGGCCTCCTGGCTTTGACCGTCAAAACTAACACCGACAGTACGACCAGCTATCTCCCGGTCGCCAACATACCACCTGATGGTATAGCTGTTTTTTCTTTTCAACCGCCTGTGT
The DNA here is from genome assembly GCA_964371255.1 of uncultured Candidatus Saccharibacteria bacterium. Taxonomy (GTDB): domain Bacteria; phylum Patescibacteriota; class Andersenbacteria; order UBA10190; family UBA10190; genus UBA10190. The sequence goes on from CAYJKV010000002.1 coordinate 186,481, forward strand.
CTGCACCAGTCAATCAATCAGCCACCATGCGTCTAACCTTGGCTGATACTGATCGATCTCTCCGCCTGAAATATCAGATTGATGCCTCCATCTACCCCGACGGCGACTTACATGCCACCTCTCATCCGAATCGGGTTGGCGATATCGCCTGGCAAAGCCGCTACCAGCGTCCTGCCCTCGTCTCGCCGCTTATTCATTGGTTATATGTTATCTTTCTGCCCTTAGCCGGAATTCTAGCAGCTAGTCTGCTGATATATATTTATCATTTGCCCACAACCATTCCCTCGCTAACCTTCAGTCCATCCCCCGGCACAAAGACTGCTCTTTTACACCGCCTTCCTCGCCCGCTGCCGCGTTTCATTTTAGTATTGTTGCCTGCCTTGCTGACTGTTTTTGTCTTTCTTTTTTATTCTTCATCTCTCATCCTCCCCGGTACCTGGATTGGCACCGCCGACTTCAGTAAAGAGTTAAGCTATGTTACCTCTTCGGCCTTGGCCCTTCGCGCCGGTGCCTGGCCGGTCTGGACACATTTTACCTGCGGCGGTATGAGTTTATTGGGTAATCCGGAAGCCACCACACTCAGTATCAGCACTCTCCTCGCCGCTCTAACCTCTCGTCCTGAGTTATCTTTATGGTTAACTCTGTCCATCGAAGCCACTTTAGCTTGTCTGGGTACATACCTATTAGCTAAAGCCTTACGTCTTTCTACACCAGCTAGCCTCTTAGCAGCTGCCATCGCTTCATTATCGGCTGTTTTTCCCTATAAAATCGTCGAGGGCATAGTCATGATCGGCGGTCCGCTGGCTTTCACTCCCTGGGCATTTCTGGGCTTATATCGAACCCTAAAATCAGCCTCCTCGTACTGGCTGGTCCTTTGTAGTCTAAGCTTAATAGCTATCTTTTGGCGCGGTGATGTCCATATTATTTTACTGGTTATTCTGATCATTACCCTCTGGTGCCTCGCCAGTTCAATATTACAGCGTCGCCCATGGCCCCTCCTCGTTCTGCTCGCAATTCTGCTCATATTTTTCTTAGGTGCCAGTCTTAAAGTTCTGCCCTACCTGGAACAAATTAATTTAATCAACAGCCAGGTTGATCCTCATAGCGCCCAGCTTACACAGCAAAAGCTATGGTCTGACATTTTTCTTTCCGTTCAGGCACGCACCAATAAAATCCCGGTATTGCATGGGTTGCCCGAGCACTTTGGTTATTTTGGTGCTTACGTCGGATTATTGCCAATGCTCCTGGTGTTATTAAGTCTATTTTCTTCTAATCCGTTTCGTTATTTTGGCTGGTTCTTTCTGCTTGTATCCTTATTGCTTGCTGATGGTTATTTGTATGAACATTGGCTTCGTTTCCTTGGTCCGCTTTCTTCCCTTTTGCGTATGCCTAGCCGCTTTCTGACCGTTTCAGTCCTTTTTGTTGCGTTACTAGCCGGCCTGGGCTGGGATGTTCTCCGGGCAAAGCTCCGTCGTTTTCAAATCCCACCACACCCATATTCTCCGCTTATCCTGGCACTATTAGTCGGCATATTAGCTTGGCCTCTTTATGACTTAACTCGAGCCAGTTATTCTATCTTACAGCGCGATCTATCAAACCGCAGCTCTACCATCCTGCCTCCGCCCGTCGTTCCCACCCTGACCGCACATTTGAATAGCTCCCCGGCTGATCATAAACACCCTTCTATCCTCTTACAATCAGGCTACTTATTGCCTCATATTTGTGGCGATCAAAACAATCCGCCCGAATTTTTGTCGCGCATATCAGACACGGCTTCGCTGGCTGATTATCCCGCCACCCTGGAACCAAATCAAATCACCCTCTATAATCTCCCCGCTCTATCATCTATCTATATCAAAACTCGCTTTGTTTCCTCATGGCAGCCATCGGCTGGCATAGTTCTGGCCGCTCCCGATGAATCCCTCCAGTTAATTACCCCCCCTCAACCAATCTCTTCAATTCGATTACAATATCATTCAGCGACTATCCGTTCCCAACAAGTTTTGCTGCTTACATTTATCACAATTATTCTAGTTATGTTCGTTCGCCCGGTTTACAAAATTGCTCTAACCGCCTTACACTGGCGCCATGCTTAAAAAAATTGCTTGGCCGGACCAAATTGCTATTGCAGCGCTAGCCGTCGCCTGGGTGGCTTTCTTTAGTCGAACCCTTTTTAATCAGCTGGTGTATTTTCTGGATGATTTGAAGATTATTTATTACCCCTTGGAATCGGTCTATGCCACCATGCAGCAAGCTAACCAGCTTCCCCTTTGGAGCCGCTTTTTTGGATTTGGACAGCCTTTGCTGGCTTGGGGCCAATTAGGTTTTTTTAATCCGCTTCATTTAACATTACGCTCTTTCTCTCTCCACCCCATCACTCTGCTGCAGGTTTCCATCTTGATGTATTTCGCGCTCGGTTCACTTGGTATGTTCATCTTTCTTCGCCGACTCAAAATATCTGCCGTCGCTGCCTTAGCCGGTGCCTTCGTCTTTACTTACGGCGGTTTCCACGTCGGTCATCTTAATCATGTCAATTTTTATACCGCGACCATGCTGTTGCCTTGGTTGCTATCTTCACTCGACTGGTTCTCTACCCGACGGCACTTGCCATCATTCCTACTCACTGCCCTTTTATCTGCCACTATTGCGCTCAGTGGTCAGCCTCAGATCGTCCTCTACACGTTTGTCTTGGCAGCGATTTGGTTTGCCATCTTATTAATACGATCAGCGCATCGCTTCAAACTTTTCTGTCTGACGTCGCTGCTGGGTCTTTTGTCATTAACCCTCGCTGCTCCTGCCATTCTGCCCTTAGCAGAATTCCTGCCTGTCACCGAGCGTGCTTACGGACTTGGCCGAGCTGAAATTCTTGAATTTAGTTACCCCCCCAGCCATGCCATCACTCTGCTGTTCCCCTATTTCTTTGGCGACCATCACTATTACTGGGGAGCCAAAAACTTCCAAGAATTAGCTGCCTACACCGGGATCCTGCCTCTCCTGCTGATTGGCCTGTCTTTGTTTTCTCGTCGGCGCACTTTGCAGCTGTTTGGGCTGACCGTTACTATTCTGGGCCTGCTGTTCGCTCTCGGTCAATATTCGCCCTTATTTTTGTGGCTGGTGGACCATGGCCTGATTAAATCCCTTTCTATACCCGGCCGTTTTACTTTCTTTTTCATTGTGGGAGTCTCTATCCTGTCCGCCTTGGGTTTAGATACCGTCCGTCACTTAGCCTTCCGGCAAAAATCGCTCGCTTTTCTGCTTTGTCTCGCTCTTGTTTGGCTCCTCTTCACGCCCGTTATCAATCTGCTTTACCACAACCAAAGCCTCTATCAACACTGGCTGTCATTCTTGAGTTATACCCACTCTGAACCGTATTTAATCGCTCTCGGTATATTATTGTTCTTAGGACTGTGCTTGCTCCCCAACCGTTATTTACGTTTCCATTACGCCTGGCTTGTCTCGAGCTGTATTGCGGTTACTCTCATTATCTACGGATGGAATTATAATCCACTCACGCCATCGACGACTGCTTATCAATCCTCACCATTTTTTGACGAGCTTCAGTCCTACTTCCAATCCCACAATACACCCCCTCGAATTTATCACGTCGAACACCCTTCAATTGCTGCTCGGCGGCGCACCGAGCCTATCACCCCCCTCTTTACGGTCATTCAGCCAATTACGACTTCCGGCACCTCCCTGTCTTGTTTTACCATGCCTTATCAATTAAGTTCTGACCGTTCGTCCGGCTCCGTGGTCGACATCTCACTGACCGCCTCACCCACTGGCGACCCGCTGTCTTCAATTACGATCGACCCGGCTTCACTCAATGGCACTCTCTTCAATATATGTTTTAACCCTGTCCCCACAAAGGTTGGAGACCGGCTCTGGTTACGCTTTAGCAGTCAAGCTGACAGCGGGTTTCGTTTGATTTACCAGCCGGCCAGTTTCGCTGATCAGGCCGCTTATCTATTGCGCGTCACAAACCCCACCGCCGCTGAACTGCAAAGATCTATCAAGCCAATAACTATCGTGGTTTATGCCCCTGACGATCTATCCTCTGATTTATCAGCCAGGCGGCTTGATCGTCACATCAATGCGACTGCGTTTGCCAGTTCCGCTAATTGGATTGGTGCCTTGTCTGTTAAGACATATCGAAGTTTTGTCGCTTCCCTGCTGGATGATGACATTGATCCCATACATAACGATAGCGTGTCAGTCATCAATGACCGCCGAGCGATCATTAACTTAGCGGGCATTACTCACCTGGTGGAAACAGCCGTTATTAATACTGACTATAGCTATATCACTGCTGCTGGCTTCAAGTTGGTCTCCTCCGATTCCATTCAAAACAACGTCCTTCGTCTTCATCAAAATCAACTTGTTCTCCCCAAAGCCTGGTTAGTCAAACAGGCCGTGTTTTCTCCGGTTGACGACGAGACCGTCAGCGCTATTCGACAGCGTAATGACTCCGTTCGGGAATTAGTCTATATTAACGGACCAACTCCTCCGGACGTCTTATCCTCAATGGATCCAACTGCCTTAGTCAGTCAGGTCTCCGTCACGCGTTATGACGATACGATTATTGATTTGCAGGTTGAAACCAACCAGTCCGCCTGGCTCGTCTTTAACGATACATCGACCCCGGCCTGGCATACCTATATCGATGACCAGCCCGCGCCTTACTACACGGCTTTTTCATTATTCAAAGCGGCCCAAGTGCCGGCTGGCCAGCATACCGTGTCTTTCCGCTATGAATCACGCCTGACCAACCTATCCATCCATCTCGCTGCAGTTGGCCTGCTCATAGTTATCATTCTATTCGCATTTCAGGCTACCGGCGGGTTTAACCGTCCCGGTGCTGCTGTCTAATTTGCGATAAAAGACGATTAGTCACCGGTCTAACCATTTAACGCTCGGGATTTTTCAAAGCGGCCATCTGGTCTTTTTTTAATTTCACTAAATTACTTCTGGCCGCAGCTAGCTGAGGGTCAAGCGCTAAAGCTTGCTGGAGCGCTGTTTCCGCGTTCTGCCAATCGCCTGCCATCGCATACAGGGCCCCCAGTCGATTGAACCACGTCGCATGCCAATTTTCTATTTCTACCGCTTCCGCTAGCGCGGCTATCGCCTCCTCATTTCGTTTATCAGCTAGCAGGGCATCAGCCAGGCTCGCCCAACAACTGGCGCAATTCGGCTTAAGCGTAATGCTCTGCCGGTAAGCATCTGCCGCTTTCTTATAATCCTGCCGCAGCAAGTATACGTTCCCTAAATTTGTGTAACCGCTGATCAGATCAGGCTTCAACTCAATCGCTCTTTGCAGCACGGTTGCTGCTTCAGAAGTACGTCTGGTTTTTCCTAGTAAAGCACCTAAATTTATCATTACTTCGAAGTTGTCAGGGTGATAAGTTAAAGCTTGTCGGTAGACTTTCTCCGCTTCGCCTGGCCGTTGTTCTTCCTCGTATGCCAAACCTAGATTATTTAATGGTCGGGCTTTTTGTGGCGATTTATTGACAGCTTCAGACCACAATGATAAGGCGCTGCCCCACGCCTCGTTTCTCCAATAAGTCATCCCCCCCAGAACTGCTACTAATAACGCGATTGCTAAGGCCGGTCTTGCTAACGCCTTGATGGACTGTCTTTTGTTTTTGGCATAATGGGCCAGCCACCAAGCTAAACCGTCCGCCAATATTATTACCACTCCAATCATGGGCAAATATAGTCGATGTTCAAAAATATTGTCTTTAATCGGTATAAAACTTGACTCCACTGATAAGGTTAAAAAGAACCATATAATGCCGAACGTGCCAACGTAACGTTTCCGTCTAAACAACCACAAACCCACACCAACCAAACCAATAATAGGCAGTAGATAAATAAACGATGAGGGCTCCCCAGCCTCTTGCCAAGGTATGTCATGATCAATATTCAAGCCCGCCGGCCAAACAATCAACTGCAAATATTTAGTCACCACCCGCCACTCTGTAACAAAGTATGTCCAGCGTGAAATTTCCTGATTTTCTGCCGCCACATTATTAATCCGGCTCAACGTAACTTTATCAAAAATATTTTGATTATAAGTCTCAGGCGATACCTCAGCATCATGAATTATTAAGCCTCTTACCTCTAATAAATATGCTGGAATTATCAGAACTGTTAACACCCATGGTAAAATTTTCCACCACCGCTTCATCACCTTGCGCCAGGTATATGAAAAAAATAAATACTCAATCGTCACAATCGTCATTGGTAGCGTAATTGCAATTTCTTTAGAATGCATCGCCAACACGCTGCTCATCATCGATAATCCCGCCCACCCCCAGACTGCTCGTTTACTGGTGCTCTCCCGATAAAGCCAATAAGTCACCACTGCCCCGACATAAAACAAGGTCGTCAGTAAAACCATTCTTTGCACAATATAGTTAACGCTTTGGGTTTGGATGGGATGAACTAGAAAGAATAATCCCGCCGTGATTGCCGCCAACCAATGATTATCGATACTCATCCAGCGATTGTGCCATTGCTGTTGGCTATAAGCTCGACGCGCGACCAGATAAACCAGACTGATCACTAACCCAGTCGTCACTAGATGAAGCGTAATATTGACAGTATGATAACCTTCTACTGCTAATTGCCCCCAGACGTAATTAATATCCAGAGTAAAATAGGGGATCGCTCTCGTGCCCAAAAAGGCCGGGACCGACCACTTAACCCGGTGACGATCGTCATTTTGCACAATCGAGTGTATGTCATCCAAGACAAACGGCGCATGCCAGGTGTTACTGTACAAAATAAAACCGATCAAGATAATCAAAACGGCTAGGCTGGTCTTTTCCCGTATCCGCAGACGATCAACAAAAGAATACATATTAAGGCCGTTCTAATTGAGTCATATATTTCCTCGCTTCTTCATGGTTCGGATTAATAGCCAGTATCGCCTGCCATATTTCCTCCGCTTTTTTATTATTACCTAACTTAATAAACACTTTAGCCAGATTACTCATGACTGCCGTGTCGCCTTTCTCCAGCTGTAAATAAAAGATATAGGCCCTGGCCGCTGACTCATACTCACCCTGGTTAGCTAAAACATTGCCTAAATTACCATAGGCAGGCGCCAGTCGTGGATTTAGTTGTAACGCCTTCTCTAGCTCCGTTCTTGCCTCCGTCATACGATTTACTGCTCCAAGCGCAGCGCCCAATTTGCTATGCCACAACGCTTCTCCGGGTACCATGTTGATAGCCTGCCGATACGCCTCAATAGCTTCTTCATACTTTTCTTGTTTCACTAACACATCCCCTAAATTTCTCCATACCCCGGCGTCTTTAGTATTAAGGGAAATTGATGTTCGGTAGGCTTCCTCCGCCGCCGCCAACTTACCTTGCATCATCAAAACATTACCCAAATTATTATAGGCAGCATCATGATTCGGGTTGATAGCCAGCGCTTCTTGTACCTCCCCGATTGCCTCTTCGTACCTCCCCAGGACACCGTAAATTGAGCCTAAATTGTTATGAGCGGAAACACTCTTCGGATCAATCTCTAGTTCCCGTTTATATAACGCTTCCGCTTCTCCAAACATCCGACGATCTAAAAAGGCTTTGCCTAAATTGTTGTGTGGCCTGGCTTTATTAGGAGCTTTTTCCTTGGCGTCTGTCCACAATGTCACCTCGTCTTTCCACACCTTGTTGCGTTCATAGCTCGCTACTGCTAAGCCAACAACCCCAACCAAACACAGACAAACTAGCCAGGTCTCCGTGATCCTGCTTCTTTTTACTTTCTTGTTCACCACCACCAATACCATCTGTCCTACATCGCCCACCAGCAATGCCGCCCCTATCATCGGCAAATACAATCTATGCTCAAATATTACGTCAATGATCGGAAAGAAGCTGGATTCTGGTAATAAGGCGATATAAAAGAAAATAATACCCAAAGCCGGTATTTTTCGACCCTTAGACAACAATAAAATCGCTACGCCAATCAACATTCCGTGCAATATTAAAGACCAGACAGTAGCCCGATCATTCAATGTTAATGTTAGCGGGTAATCATGATCAATGTTTTGGCCGGTCGGCCACGCCACTAGTCTAAGATATGTTCTAACAACATTTATTTGCGTCAGTAGGTAAGTCGTCCTGGATATTTTTGTTGTCTCCACCGATGCCGCTGCTACTCTTTCCACATTAACTTTATCGAAAAATGTATCACCGGATAATGAGCTAGGCTCTCCCTCCGTCTGCCATATTAGATCCCTCACTTCCAGCATATAGGCTGGAATGATGAAGATAGTTAACACCCAAGGCAATATTACGAACAAATTTCTTCTCATTTTTCTCCAATCAATACCAGCCCTTGCCTTACCTTGGCGTTTTGGCAGAAAAAAAATCAACTCTATGAGCAGTATGATTATGGGCAGAGTTATGGCAGTTTCCTTGCAATGCATAGCGGCAATTGCTGCTGCCAATGACAAACCCGCCCACACTTTCTTTCCTCGCTGATCCTGCGCCAGTCTGAATTTTAGATAAGTCCATAGTGATAACACATAAAACATTGCTGTCATCGACGCCAACCGCTGCACGATATATGTTACCGCTTGTGTCTGAATCGGATGCAACGCAAAAAATAGCGCCGCCAATTCTCCTAAAATCAAATGATTGCTGATCCTCAGAGGCCCTAGGGTAATTATCCTTGTTTGGTTAGACCGGACGGATAGCAAATATCCCAACCCGAAAACGCCAATTGAAGTTACAATATGAATCAAGATATTTACCACGTGATACCCCCCGACACTCAAACCATTAAAATAATAATTTAAATCAAACGACAAGACAGGCAAGGACCGGCTGCCAAACAATCTCTCCACCGTGAAATATAATGTGCGACGCGCTTCATCTTCCACTATCAAGTGCACATCATCCAGCACGAACGGCGATCGCCAGGTATTACTATAAATCGCCAAAATACCGCCCACTATTAATAAAATCGGCACCCACATCCTGGTCCAGCGGATTCTAATCTCCTTCTCCGTTTTCATACCAATCAGTATACGCTAACTTTTCTGCTCACCAACGCGCGATATCACATCGCCGGCGGAGGCTCGCCCCCCCCTCTTCCGGTTCTGCCTGCCCGTGGTTTTACCTAACTTATTAATTTGTTGGCAACCGTTTTGTGTCGTCTTCTGTCACTATTTCATCACCAACGCGATATTTTATTCTGATCGCCAAATTACCCGGTTTTTCTTGTGCGTTCACAATCATTTTCCTGCTCCCTTCATCAACGTCGTCCTTATATCTGATCGTCGGGGCTTTTTGACCGGTTTCTGACGTCATAATATTCACTGTATACCAGCCTGTCTCGTTGCTGACCTGGTCCATCATATAACTTGTCCAGCCCCGATCGTTAAGCTCTGAAACTGCTTGCCGCCATGTCGCCATCCGACGCCCATCTATCTCTCTTACCACCTCAATCTCGATAAAGCCATCAGTCGCTTGCCCCGAGAATGTTGCTGCCATTATCTCCAGGCCGATGAGTCCGGGATGCTCAACCTCCACCGCCTGGCTAACCACCCCTCCAGCCGCAATTTCCGGTAAAACTTTATCGTATACCTTTTTCCTATATACCCAGGCGAACTCCTTGCCGGTTATTGTGGCCGTATAGACTGGTTCCTTCTTCTTGTAATATTCATCAATAAAATTATTAGCGTAATGATCCCTCTCGCGTCCGAACATATTGCGATAAAGCACTACGTACTTCACCCGATTCTGTTCGTGGGCATTAATATGCGCTACCTGCGCGCTAGTGTACGCTGCCAATTCCTCTGGATACCAAGACGCCACTATGGCTTCCGGATCGTTTTGGTTCAACCACTTGGCCACCTGATCTAGCCCTTCTCCCCAACCCAGTTCCTGGCTTAAATTATCAGGTAACAACGGATTGCTATACGCGATCGTATAAGGATGGTGTTGATAAATCACCCAGCCCATTTCCGCCACGATCACTAAAATTATCACTGCCATCAGCGTTGTCACATTTATCCTGTTTCGCTTGCTATGACGAGCTAGGGCTTGGCCTAATACCACGGCCCAAGTCCACGCTCCAAAGGCGCTCAATATGTTTAAGGCAAAAAAGACAGGCAGGATATATCTATCCCCCTTTTTCGCTCCCAGCATCATCATCACCACAAAGAAAAAGATGTACGCGGCCACCAACCACAGCGTCTTTGCTTCCTCGCTGTTAATATTATAACTCCAAGCTTCCTTCGAATTAATTGCATCATTTGTCACTTTCCTTTTCCTAAGCCAGAACAGTAAAGTCATGCTTACCACGGTGGTCCCAGCTAGCCACAATGTCATCGGTGTTGAACGAGTGATAATTGTGTACCAATAAAAACTGCCATTCAAAGCATACTCGCTATTCATGTTATGGGGCGTCGCCGCCGCTATGCTAAAATCTCTTTTTAAAACCAGGACGTTTCCTTCAGGATTGGGTACCCACAATAAGGCCGGCCACACTATCACTACCATAATCCCAATCAGCAATAACCACGTAACGAAGTCCCTCGCTCGGTTTACCCAAAATTGCTTCTCCTGCCATTGACCCCTGCCCATAACTAGCACTACCAGTCCAAAATAAGGCAGTAAGAATACTGCCGGAGCTTTTGTTAACCCCGCCAGCGCTGTCAGGAGCGCAGAGATAAACAGCCATTTGATAGAAAACCCTTGCTTGGCCCAGACCAAAATAGCCAAACCCGCTGCCATCATAAAACCTCCCAGCAAAGCATCAACGTGTGTCACCCGAGAATACCCGATGATGAATGGGTCTAACGCTATCATCAGAGCCGCTAGGGCCGATACCATCCGTCTCTGGGGCCAAACTTGCCGCAATAAGATATATATCACCAACACCAAAATCGCGTTGGTTATCGCCACGGGCAACTGGGTTGGTCTTATAAAATGGATCAGGTTGGCCGCCGAAAATGGGATGTGCGATCCAAGCATTTTGGCCGTCACCGTTATCCCGCCCAACCATAAAGTAGTCACGCCCGGATGCGTGGTTTGCAGCATCTCATTAAAACGCCAGTCTTTAAAAGCCCGAATAAATTCGTACGATCGACCGATCCAATTCTTCTCATCAGCCGTTAAAAACACGCCCAGGTCAATGACTCGCGGCATCATGGCCACAGCTAAAATCAACCCGGCCATGATTATCTCCCATTTTTTCTCCCTCACCAGCTGCCACATATTTACGTCTTATATTACATCTAATCCCTTCTGGCAACACTACACTTAGCTATCTTCCACCTTAACATTTCTCATGCTAGCTTGGCATTGCCTAGATATTTTTGCCTCTCCTTTATTGTTTACCTTGTAAAATATTCACCTGTTTGTTTGGCTATTAGTTATATCGGCTCGACCATGGCCTCCGCTGTCACTTTGGATTTTAACCGCTACCCGCTTTGTTCTATTCCCCCTCTCGGCACCTTGCTGTCCCTCCACAAATTTCATAATTACCTTCATTCGTCACTCGCCAATCAATATTATATTCTTCATCAAAACCCGACGTGGGATCCGGTTTATTTTCCAATACGCCGCTAACGTACCAGCCAGCCGCTCCTGCCTCACTGTTTGTCACTACATATTCATACTGGCCCGTGTCCCACTGGCGCGGATACGTGGCATACTTGTTGTAGTACATCTCAAGCGAAGTTTTTAATTTTCTTAAGTCCTCCCTGACTTGTCCGTCCCTGTTTTCCCGGCGTGCATACGCGCCGCTATAAACTATGCCAACCGCCAGCATCAACAGGGCTATACTAATAACTAAGTATTCCCACCCGGCCACACTCATGACTTCTGCGATTTTCTTCATAACGACATTAATTGCCGCCACTTAATAGTCTAATTATCATTTTGTCTTTTACCGCTTTCGTTCTACTTTTCTATTATGGTTAAAGCTGTCAAATATTTCCTTCTGCTTGTTCTTCTGCTGGTCATTTTCCTCCCTCGTGTTTTTGATTTGTCCGCTTTCCAAACCGCCGATGAGAAACGCTGGGTGACCAACACCGTCGGCTTCATTACTAATCTAGCACATGGCGACTTATCGCACTTAATGCAGCAGCCGCATCCCGGCATCACTACCCAATGGTTAGGCGCTCCCACGGTTTTTTCTTCCTCTTGGACGATTCGAAAACTTCCTCTGGTCTGCGCCCAATCAGCGCTTGTCTTAGTGATCGGTTATGTTTTTTGGCGTTTATTAGGACGTCGCGCCGCTGTTTTTATCACAATTTTGCTAGCCCTCGACCCTCTACTGATCGCTCACACCCGTATTTACGCTATGGATTCTCTGCTTTCATTATTTTTAATCCTGTCTATTGCCTGGCTCTTCTTGTGGTCAAAAACTAATCGGCGCCGTTATCTAGTATTCGCCGCCCTGACCTCGGCCGCCGCTGTTCTCTCTAAACTTTCCGCTCTTATAATCATCCCCTTCAGTTTGCTATTAATTCTCTATTTATCTTATAGCCAGAGTGATCGCCAGCCTGCTTTGCCAAAGGCTATTCCCTGGCGACCATTGTTATTCTGGCTGGCCTTCTTTGTTATTGGCCTACCCTTGATTTTGCCCTCGCTCGCCTTTAATCCACAGCTGGTTATTACCGATATGATTGCTTGGTTTGCATCTGACGATTATCAACTGCATCAAATAGGACCAACATACTATCTTGGTACACTATTTTTCTTTTCGACCCCCTTTCATTGGTTAGCCTTACCTTTACTGCCTCTGCTGCTTTTGAAAAAACCTTTCAGCCAGAGGTCGAAGCAAATACTAATCCTACTCGTATTTAGTCTGTTGTTCCTGCTTATGATGTCATTAGGCGCCAAAAAAGGCGACCGTTATCTCCTCCCTGTCTTTCTTGCTTTGGACATTATCTCCGGACTGACCGTTTCTTATCTTTTCGCCCAGGATTGGCGCCGTTTGTCCGTTAAGGTCTTCCGCCTTTCCGTCTTGGGCCTATTACTCCTGCAAATCTATCAAGTTTTTACTATCCACCCCCACACCTTGGCCTATGTCAATCCTCTGACCGTCTCGTACTTGGGCGAAAGACGTTTAGGCTGGGGCGAAGGGCTGGATTTAGCCGCCGCCTACCTTAACCAACTGCCTGACTCCAGTACGCTCACAGTCGCCTCATATTATCCCGCTGAATTTCAATCAAATTTTGTCGGCCAGACGGTTCCTATCCACCAGCATGATTCTCCCAGTGTCGATTACGTCGTCCTTTACCGCGCTATGTTTGAGCGCGGGCCCGAGGCTTGGGAAACAGACGTCGTTAACTATTACCGAAACCAAACGCCGATTCACATCATTTCCATTGGTGCCGTCCCCATGGCCTGGATTTTTCAGACAGTGAATCCAATTTGACATAACAGTTCATATAGAGCATTAATAAAAGTCTGCTACCCCTTCGTACTCTGAACAATTTTGTCCAAAGCCACCGCTTAATCCCCAATCAAGGAGGCCTCTGTCATGTCATCTCTGTGCATACACGTCCGTGAGATTCAAAGCGAAAAGGACATCCGGGTTATACAAGATATTTCCGCTGAAAGCGCTATAACCCCTCTTACTCGCAACGACATTGCTCAAGACAATAGTTTTGTGTTCGTCGCAGAACATAGCGAGCGGATGCTTGCCTACATGATCGTACGCCTACATAGCTGTCGTCCATTGCTGGCAGACATCGCCGTCACAACGAGCCTCCGCCGGCACGGTATTGGCTCGCAATTGTTCTCCGTCCTTTACTCACTATTGCCGCACGGACACGGTGCCAGTGTGGTAAATATCAGCCATTACCCACTAATGTTTGTGACACTAAGGGACAGGTTAGCCCAAGGCAAATATCGGTCGCTCAACCTCATGGTCAGAGACACCAATCTTGTAGCCCAAAAATTTTTCCGTCATCTTGGCTTCAAGGCCTATCCTAAGATCCATTGGCATTATTTCCAAGACACCGGCGAGGATGGCTACTTTATGAGATTTGATCTCCAAAAACCTAAGGCGATTACTCCCGCTCTGCCTGTGAACTGCAGCGCCAGGTTCGGTTACGGACGCGGTTTATGACCACAACGCCTACCCCCCCTCCTATAAGTTGGGGGTTTTTCTTTTTACTCAACCACCCTATTGAAACCTCTCGTTTAAATCTCCGACATTTAACACCTGCCTTTGGCTCCTGGACTTCATATGTTAACCAACCTTTTTCCACACTAGGACGCGACGATAGGACCTGATCACAACGGGTAATTACACAATTGTCCTTGTCTGGATGTCATCCCTCAGGGGATGATACCAATAATGCTTTCGATGACTCCCTGATAATTATTACTATTGTCCCAGAAAACTGGTCAATCACACTATTTTTTATGGGCTTGGTATAAGCCATAAGACAGCTTATCCACAAAATAAGTGTCAAAACCCTTTGACAGATTTATTATGACTGCTAATATATAAGTATCGTTCCTTATAAATCTCAGTTCTCTCTCTAGAGCCTTACCCCTCCTTTCCTCTTTTTTCTCTTCTCCTCTCCTAGGCTCTTTTCTTTTTATCTAAAATAAGTGTGCCCCTTTGGGACCGCGCATTTTGCAAGAAAAACAACCCTGCCTACCGGCAGGCAGGCCCGCACTAACATGGCCGTTCTAGCACTTTTTGTATAAATAACCATTAAGTTTATTAAAGACCTTGCGCTACGCGCAGCGTAGCGCCATTAACTTCCTCGCCATGTTTAGTGCTGGGGTAAATCCATCTCCAAAATGAATTAAACCGCCGCAGGCGGTTAATGAATTTTGCAAGCCAAACAACCCTGTGGGTAGGTCGGCTTGCCTGCCGAGCGAAGTGGATAACATATAATTCGAGTCAGCCGCACATTTGGTCGCGCCAAAACACCGCTCAAATTATAACATTTGCGTTACTTGTTTTTGTTCTGATCTAGACGTCTTACTCTTTTTTCTCTATCACACAAAACCACTTCAGATTTCGGCATCTTTCTGGCATACCAGCATCATTGCATTGACCCCCTTGCTTACGATACTCAATCAAATAGTCTGCTTCATCGGCATACTCTTCTCCCTTCACTTCATAACCAACCTGGCCATGGCTTAAATAAATTAATCTGTTTCTAATATGAATATCCTCCGCATAAACATCACCAATACCTTGAACACAAGCCAGTAAATCACTGACCTGTACTAAGTCCCTGGCGTTATTTGTCCGGTTGCCAATGGCAAATTCATTATTACTCCCGCTTGTTTCCAGATATACCCAGCCTACTTTCCACACCATCCCCGCCGTCAATATTAGCGCCAATGCCAAGGCTATTATGCCCGGCCATCGTTTATCTTTTAACCATTGCCTCATTAACGACCATGCGCCCCATCCTGCCATCGCCCAAAGCGACAAGGCGAGTGGCACAAAATAGCGCAGGGTAAACCGGTCGATCATAAACATTAATGCAACTAGCTGTCCGATCGTCCCCAATAACCAAGCCCAGCTGATCGGTCGCTGCCAATTTAAAGCCCCAGCGATTATAACCAGCGTCATTACCACGCCCGTTACAATCAGCGTGTTATTATGCTTGAGTTCCATGCCCGTATAAGCCGCCATAAATGACGAACCCGATACAATCATGGGCAACAACTGCGGTAAAGCTTGCCACCTCTCCTCCGTCATGTTAGCAACCAGCGCCGGGTCTCCCTGGTCTTCTTTCATCTTCATTATCACTAACGCTTGGCTGCTAAAGGCTAAGATAAATCCTAGAATAAAGACTACGGTGCCGATAATTAATTTTTTCCAGTTTTGTTTTACCTCATTAATTTTAGACAGTCCAATAACCATTAACCCGATCACTATCCCCGCCGCCGCCCCCGCAAAGATAATGTGGTTACTCAACCCCAACCCCATCACCACACCCGCCCACCACCACTTAAAACGCCTCTGGCTGGTTATAATCACAATAATTAAAATTGTGAAAAACGGTATCAGTGTTATCGCCCACCCTAGCCGTTGATAAAGTATGTATATCGGCGAAAATAGTCCGGCTACGACGGCTACAACCCCCCCCTGGTCCGCACCAACTTTTTCCGCCAAGTTAACACACATCCAAAACAGGATAACTGAAGCCAACAGCATCACGACCCGTAGTGCCAGCGCGTTGTAGCCGAACAACCAAACGCCAGGCACTCGCACATAATCGATCATTGGACCGATATAAGAGCGTTCTCCAACAAATACTATTTTCCCTGCCTTCTGAAGTTCGTACACGTTTTCTCCCTCCGATCCCTCATCCCCCATCAGCCCGGGTACGTCACCCAAATATGCCGTGTTTATCATTACAAACACTGCAAAGACGAACCATACCCACTTTGATTGTCTACGCCAGAACGTCATGATACTTAACCACAATTTTACTCCATTTATTCTTAGCTATCTAAGTCTTTTTACGCGAATCCTTTCACTTTATTTGTTTCTGCCACAGTTTTAGCGCAATTAATGTCCACAATTTCTTGCGGTTGTCGGCCCGGCCTCGCTGATGCATAGCTAAAAGGTTCTCTACAACTTTTGGTTTAAACATTGCCGCCCCAGCCTGATCTTGTTTCACTAACAAATCCGTCGTCCATCCATTAAGCTCCCCCCTCAACCAATGACCTAGCGGCATCGCGAAACCTTGTTTGCGTCGATCAATAATACTATCCGGTATTCTTCCTCGCATAATTCGTCTTAATAATCGCTTGTCTTTCTTTAATTCAATTGGCAACTGCATAATAAATTCCGCCAAGTCCACATCCAAAAATGGCGTTCGAGCCTCCAGCCCGTAGGCCATCGACGCTCGATCAAGCTTAACCAAGATATCGTTCTGCAGATAATCCTTTACAATTTGCGCCGACATAGCGTCCCACCAGTGTAAACTGCTAAAACCCTCAGCCCGCCCTATCACTGCTCGCCACGCTTCTTGGGCCAACTCCCAGTATTCTTCCGTCAGCAAACTTTTTAGCTCTTCGCCACTAAATGATCCCAGCCACGCTTGTTGCCGTTGGGGTCGCGGCCAGCCTAGACCTCGTAAAAAAGATTTAATTTTAAAATCCCACGTAAAGTAGTCATACCCGGTTGGCAAAGTCTTGCTTATATTCTCTCCAATCTGCCACCATGATCGCGGTAATGAGGGTAATTTCTCTGCCCATGCTGCGGCCTCAAAAACACCATATCCACCCAACAACTCATCACTGCCATCCCCATCCAGCACCACCGGCAACTCCTTACTCGCCATATCACACACGGCCAGCGTGGGCAATAAGGAGGAATCTCCCAGCGGAACATCCATCTGTTCTAAACGATCGCAGTAATATTTAAATTCTGCTATGCCAAAATCACGATGGTGGTGCCTGGTACCGAGCACGCTGGCTGCTTGCTGCGCATAACCTGCCTCGTTAAACATATTTTCCTCAAATCCGATAGAAAATGAATGTAGTTCTGTCGTATTAATACTCTTCATATACCAACCAACCGCCGTGGAGTCGATGCCGCCGCTTAACAGCAAACCAACTGGCACGTCTGCCACCAGACGTCGCTGGACTGATTGTCTCATTAAGTGATCAAACTTTTCGGCCGCATCTTTTTCTGCGATGACTGTCTTGGGCTCAAAGCACGCCTTCCACCATTGCGTAATCTTCATTCCCCGGGCGCTAACCTTTGCCCAGCATCCCATCGGCAGCTGCCAAACGCCCTCCCACCCAGTTTCAGGCTCTGGCACATATTCATAAATCAAATAACTGATCACTGCCTTTTTACTCATCGTTAATTTGACCATTGGATGTTCTGCTAGGGCTTTAATTTCCGACGCAAACAGCAAAATATTTTTGTCTTGCCAATAATATAGCGGCTTTTTCCCGAAAGCATCTCTCGCCAACATCACTTCTTGCTTCTCCTGGTCCCATAAAGCCAACGCGAACATCCCCTTCAGTTCCGACAAAATATTAGGCCCTTGTCGTATTAGTAGGTTCAACAAAACCTCTGTATCGGAGGTTGATCTGAAAACAATGCCGCGACAGTACTTTTCCCTCAGCGCAGAATAGTTATAAATCTCGCCATTAAACACCAAATGGTACCGTCCATCTGGCGTTGCCATTGGCTGTGCCCCAGCCGCTGACAAATCGATTATCGATAGTCTGGCATGGCCCAATCCAGCCGCCCCCTGAACCCAAATCTTACTGTCATCCGGACCACGATGCTTGACCCTGTCCGTCATCCGCTGCAATACCTGAGCATCAACTTCCTCCCTCCGCCAATCAATGATACCTGTTATGCCGCACATAGCCTTTTACCCCCAGTTAAATCCGTAATTTGTTAAACACAGTATTCGGTATAATCTTTATTGCTAACATGATCCATCGCCAAAACCACGGCGTATAAATTACAAAAATCTTCCGGTCAACAGCGCGCACTATATCCCGCGCCACTTTTTCCGGCGCAGCCCACAACCATCCCCGCCGATCGGTCCCGTCAGTCATCGGCGTAATGACATACCCCGGCTTAATCGTAATGACCGTTATTCCTTCCTTCGTTAACCGATGACGCATTCCCGCCGCCCAAATAGCTAAGGCGCCCTTCGCCGCACCATACACGTAAATGCTCTGCCGTCCCCGATCACCGGCCACCGAGCTGATCACTGCTATCGTTCCTTGCCCTCGCTCCACCATCCTTTTGGCAGCCAGTTCCATAATCGCCGCGGCGCCGGTAAAGTTTGTCATAATTATTTTTTCTGCCATTGCCCATTGACGCTCTGCCACTGCCTGTTCTCCTAAATATCCCTGGGCTACCAATAAAACATCGATGCTGCCCATCTCTTTAATTACTTGCCCTATCAACCTCTCCAGATGCGTTGTTTCGCTTAAATCCAGTCCCTTGCTCCAGACCTCTGCCGCTCCCCGCACTTTTAAGTCATTAGCTACTGCCTGGGCTTTTTTTTCGTCCTTATCAACGATATATATGCGGTAACCACGGTTTGCCCATAGTCTGGCCGCTTGTGCCGCAATCGCCGATCCACCCCCAGTAATGAGGACATTTATTGCCATAATATAAACAAAATCACATTATTTATGATGTACGTTCCCTACTACCCGTCGCCAAAAGCTAGAACTTATCTTTGGATCAATATGTTTTTCAAATAAACGCCAGTTGGGAAAAGATGACTGATACATGCTCGGCGACATCCGACTATCTTTAGAAGGATTAACCGCACCGCCATGACTCATCACCAGTTCGTCCAGTTCATCCAACAGCTGCCTTGTTCGCAGCCTAACATTCATAAAGTCAATTGCTAAGACCAATCCGGGCCGTGGGAACGATAACAAACCCGGCGATTTCACTTCCCCAAAATACTTCAGGGTTGATAAAAAGGACGCCTGCTCAGACGATGCCACTCTTGTTAATACTTCTTTAATCACTGCTTCACATTTGTCACGCGGGATAACCACCTGGTACTGCAAAAAGCCGATTTTACCGTATACTAACTTCCAATCATCGACCACATCAAGCGGATAAAAGAATTTGTTGAAATGTACCTGCTTAAATGTTTTTGCACCAATACTTTTACGAAAAAACATTTCATTAAAAGCCCTCACGCTCCATTTATTTATCAGTTGGGGGGGGCCCGCTATCGGCCATCTGCCTTTTGCCCTATACCAGCTGCGCCATTCAGTTAAATCACTTGGCTGTCTGGCGTGGTTGCCGCGCATAAATAATCCACGTCCTAATTTCTTTCCCTTCGCCTGGCAGTCCAGCCAGGCCACAGTGTAATCAAAAGTTTTGTCTGATTCATCCGCTAAACCGAAAAAATCATCAATGTTAGTCATTTTTATCACTTCTTCATCAATCAAAGGGCTAACAACTGGCACTAACTGTATTTCCGCCCACAAAATTACTCCGGTTAACCCCAGTCCGCCGATCGTCGCTTGATATAGTTCCTGGTTTTTCTGCATTGAACATTCTATCTCTTCACCCGTGGATCGCAAAAGACCAAAACGCCCTACGTGACAGCCAAACGTTCCAGCCCGATGATGATTTTTGCCATGCACGTCGTTGGCAATCGCCCCCCCCACTGTCACGTACTTTGTGCCTGGAGTGACAGGCAAAAACCAACCGTATGGTAATACCAGCTTTAATATATCGGCCAGGGTTACTCCAGCCTCACACGTTACTCTCCCCAGACTCGAATTCCACTCCACGAACCTATTCATCGCCCGTATGTCCATCAAAGTCCCGTGATCATTCAAGCAAACATCACCTTGACTACGCCCTGCGCCGCGCGGTAAGCATGTTGCTTTCCCTCTGAAGATCTGCCTAACGTCATCCGGCCAATAGATATTATTAATCTTTTGTGCGTCAGCGTTGGGATAATTACCCCAAGACTGGTAACTATTCATACTAAATCGCTAATAAGGCTAAAATTATCGTCAATCCGATAATCCAATAATATATTGGGTCTCTTATAATATACATCACGGGATCACTATCTATCCTCCCTCGATATGCATTAAGCCAGCCTCGACTTACGCCATACAGCAGCAATAGAGCCACCAGCCACCAATAACCTGGGTGCCGGTATAATCTAGTAACTTGGGTGCTATTCAAATATAGGGCCATCACTAATACGCCAAGATAGCCGCTTGTTATGCCCATTTGCCCCACTAAAGCCATGTCAGTTTTGTTATAACCGCGTCCGGATATATTCCCATTAGCTACCTCTAACTTCACTTGATATAACTCAATATATCTTTTCATTAAGGCACCACTTAATGCCAAAAATAAAATCAAGGCCATCAACCAATCCGATAAAACAACACTTGCAGCTGCTCCTCCTGCCATCACCCTTATTCCATATAAGACAGCGAGCAAAATAACGTCCAGCACCGCGACTTGCTTGGCTCCAAAAGAATAGATGATGTTCAAAATAAAATAGCACGCCATTATCCGAATAAATTCAAAGTTGTATTGCGCGGCGATTAACATCGCCCCGCCTAACAACAGCCCAACCAAAGTCATCGCCTGTTCAACCGATAACTGCCCCGCGGCCAACGGTCTATATTTTTTTACCGGATGGCGACGGTCGGCCTCCAAATCAAACATGTCATTAATCAAATAGATCGCTGACGCCATCAAGCTGAATATCACTATTGCTCCCCCGACGCGCACTCCCACTGATAAACTGATTTGATGGTCCGCCAGCATGGGAATGAGCAACAACAAATTTTTTACCCAATGATGAGGACGCATCGCTTTCCCGACTGTTCTAAACCATTGCGCCTGTGTCGGCCATACCCTTCCCAGACGCGCCACCTTTACTATTCGCCCGCGTAATCGTCTACTATTAGTCACGACGTGGGCGACATAAGCTTTCTCCCAGACGGCTAAATCTCGTCGACTATTGCCAATGTATTCAAAACCGCGGGCACCAAATTTATTAATTAAGGCGTTTGCCTTGTTTCTACCTGATAAATTTGTTCCGTCCGAACTGCCCATTACCCCAGTAAACACCGTCAGGTGATTCGCTACTTGACGCGCGACTCGGCTGTCGCTGGCCGTTACCAGCCATAACTCTCTGCCCAGCTTTTTCTGTCTCTTTAGAAAATCAAGCACCGCTGGATTATAAGGTAGCGTCTCAACACTGATTTGTACGTGGCTTGTTATCTGTTCTTTAAAATAAGCCTTCCCTCTCCTTAACCACCAGATACTTTTTATTATCGCACCAGCATCGCGTCTAACTAGGCGCAACCATAACTCAATGAGGGTATCTGTTTTTACTAAAGTACCATCTAAATCGACGGCAATCGGTTTATTCCCATTAACCTGCGGCGACGGATGATCAGCCATAACGCTCCTCCTAACCCCAAACCAACAGCCCCCGCTGCTGCGCCGATAATGTATGCCGATGGTATTTTATCAGGATTATTTTCATTATTAGTAACAGTTGGTTTGAGCCCACTTTTCAGCAGCGCATTATCCGTTCTCTCAAAACTTAGCACCTGGCTCGCCGCTAAGGTCTTACCATCAACACTAACTGCTGCAGCATAAATTTTATAGCTGCCAGTGTCAAGCGTGTCACCACTGACATATATAAACCGTCCCGTCATGTCTGTCCGCGTTACCCATAACTTATTTTCTCCGCCAATCATTATTAAAGCCACTAAACTGTTATTCGGACCGGTCCCAGTGACCGTTAACCGCTCTTGGTCCCCGCTATCGCCCAGCCTTAAACCTGTCACTAAGTAAATATCATCACCAACACCGCTTGGCTCTGTATATGTTATTTTGTCACCAGGAGAAGGTATTAGAGGATTGTAGCCCCGTACAACTTCAATCCCGTCTGCATAACCATCATGATCCGTATCTGGATCATTAGCATTAGTCATTAAGTTTATTTCATCGCTATCACTCAGTCCGTCCTGATCGCGGTCCAAGCTGCTTGCCAACAAGGGGAAAGGCAGATCTGACACTTGTACTGCCGGTGCGACTGAAATTGCTGGACTAGGTAACACGCTCGCCGCATTTCTGCTCTCCATCAGCTGCTGCACCAAATTTACATTGCCTGTTCGCTGGGCTGCCTCCAAGGCCCGCTGATAACTGTCTATCAGTTCATTACTTGCCTTATCTTCTGCCCCTGGTACAACCACCTGTTGCGTCGCTGCTTCCGGCTGTACCTCATCATGTACATCAAAATCATCGTGCGCCAGCACACCCGTCGCTACCACTAATCCGCCTCCGATAATAATTAGTCGCCATTTTATCACTCCTTCATTATGGCGCCGAAAAGCCATACCGCCAAATTCGGTTCCTACTACCATTTCAGCTGCTCACTCACTACTAGCGCTGTAGCGACTCGCTAAACCGATACGCTATATCAAAATTTTCGCGCAGCCACTTTTCCGTATTGCCTTCCTGTCCTTCGCGCGGCCGCCACACCATCTGCCCTTCTAATAAATCAATCATTGAAAAAAGTACAGTAACGGCATTGCCGGGGTGAGACTTGGGGCTAGTCAGCGACAAATAAAATTCTTCCCCCTGGCTGTTGTCTAAGGCCGCAAAGTCAAACTGATGCCACGCCATATCTTCTATTTCGCTGGCGTTCACCTTGACGGTACGCAGTATATTGTCATTAATTTTCTTTCGTATACTCAGCACCAGCTCTTGATTGTTTTGTCGGCCGCTAAAATTAGCCAAGCCAATCTCTACCCCGCTCCAGTTACTTGGTGCTTTAACGATTTGACCCACTTCCATGTCCCCATAAAGCTCACCGACGTTATTCAAGAAATATTTCAAGCCAATCACGTTATATATCCAAGCATATTCTTTACCGCCAATCATTATGACGTGCTCCGGCACTTGGTCCTCATATTCTTTCAGGATATCAGCCGCCTCATTATCCCCGCCTCGTCCGTACATATTGCGGTATGTTACGACATACCCAACTCGATCATCGTGGCGGGAACTTAAACCCATCGTTTTCCCTTTAAAATATGTTCGCATGACCCCCGGATACCACGACGCGACAGTCAACCTTTCGCCCAAATTATGGTCGTTTAACCACCGAGCTGCCGCGTCCAGCCCTTCCCCCCACCCTTGCGTGCTAAGCGGTCGAACATTAAACAATGGATTGTTATAGGCGATATTATAGGGCATCCATGTCATGGGTTGGGCTAGAAGAACAACTACCAACAAACCCACTATGATTTTGGGCTGCTTAGTTATTCGTCGCCATCCTAACTTTTTATTCATACCCATGCCCGCTATTACGAGACCAACTGCGGCCAATAACGGCATTGTCACTAAAGCCGGCAGCGCGTATCGGTCAGCCTTTTTTGCCAAAACCGAAATGACTGCCAAGTACCCGGCACTATAAACAATCAACCAACCAATGGTTCGGACCGTTATATAAGCAGCTGACTTACTCTGACCGTCGTGCCGACCCATCATTCCCGCCACGTGCCGCCAAATCAATTCCTGTGCGAAGTACCGCAACCAGACTACCGCCATCCCTAAAGCTATCATCAGTACCAAAGGCGATGTCCGTCCTAAAACTGTCCGGCCATAATAACTTATTGGTTCTATTAACTCCTCTCCTTCCTCCAAGGTAATGTGCTCTTGCGTAGCAATTGACACCACATCCCGCTCATAATAATCATTTAAATTTGTCTTGACCCAAAGCGCCGGCCAAACCATATAAAAGGTCGTCACGGCTACGCCCACAAAAAACACATATTGCCGAATGGTCATTCTCGCCTCTTGGCGCAGCCGCGGCCAATCACGCTGCTTGATAGCTCTTATAAACCAGCCGTATTGCCCCTTAATAATGCCCGCGCTGACGATCAACAGCCAAAGGGACGGTAATAATTTAGTGGCCCACGCTAAACCGGTCATTATTCCCGCCATCACCAGCCATCGCCATTTTAAGTGCTCGATAAAAAGTAATAAACAAAGGATCGCCGCCAACATAAACATCGCCAACAGCATATCAACGTGAACTATTTGACTCATGCCTACTAGGTATGGCTCGACGGCTAACAAAATTCCCGCCCACATTCCGACAGTCTTACCCATTAACAGCGCTGATAAATAAGTTATGAAGCCAATCAACAAAGCAGCGGCCATCACCATCGGCACCGTGCTCACCAAGCGGAAATCATTGAGGTTAGACGTGTCTACGCCAGCCCCCAACCGTTTTTCTTGCATATAAATTCCTGCCCCGGCTAGCCATTGGGTCGTCGCGCCCGGATGGGTCGTGGTAAACGTTCCACCCGGATCTTTTTTATCGAACAGCTTATTATAAAATTCACCGCTGCGCGTCATCCAAACCTCTTCATCCACCGTCATAAAAGTACCAACTCCGGCCAGTCGTAAAACAAAAGCCAGTAATATAACAATGATTACCACCCCGCCGAGCCTGCTCTTCTCGGACAATTTCGCCATCAACCGCTTTCTCAAGCCAGTGAGGTTCATACCTGAAATTAATGGTTGGTCTTTCTTTGGTAAAAGGTCATCGTGTTAGAGCCGTTTTCGATCCCCTTAACCGCCTGCCAATCTCGCTCAAGACCGGCCTCAATTTCCTGGTACTCCATCAGGAAAGAAAAACCTGTTTGCTGCTCTAACAAAAACCAATTTGCGTCGCGATAGGCCTGCAGCATCTCCTCTACCGCTGGCAAAAAAGTGCTAATGCGGCTAGTATCCTCCCTGGTGAATCCATAGGCATACCAGCGTGGGTGCGCGATATCCAAGGACACTTCATGCCCAGATAGAAAAGGCACGGCCGCGGCGCCAGTAAATATCGGTTCACTCAACGGAATATTATCTGTCGCCCACGCCGCTGCTTCCTGTAACGAGTTCAATCCAAACGTACCCGTATGTTCATGAACGAAAGTCATATAGTTAGACACAAACATTGACCAGCTTAGAACCAACACAAACCCAATCGCTAACACCGCTTGGCCTGTTTTATTAATCAGTTTATTATGACTGACCTGTCCTTGCCCAAGTCGGTGCCACACTTCAGGTATGGCCACTCCGCCTATGATCACCAGCGGCGGTAAAAATTCGCCAAGGTAATTAGCGTGGAATTTTATCCAATTTTGATAGAAAAATATCAATCCGCCTATCCACACCACGGGCAATACCCAGCCGATCAAATCCATGCCCGCTCCGCTTGCCTCTCCTCCGTCATCCGCTCCATCACCGCTGATTTGCGCGCCACTATTATCTTCTTCACCAATAGTTTCTTGAGCCCCTGATTCCGCTCCTTTCATCTTGGCAGTTGTTTTTTTTGCCTTTTTTAAGATGAAGCCGGACGGCCACGCCGCCATCAAAACGATCACCGCCAACATACCCCACCACACCCACTCCATACCAAACAGCATTAGGCTGCTGCCCTCATACTCCTTAAAAAACGACCATGCCCAGCTATAAACCAATAACGGTATAATCCACGCTAATTTCTGCCAGGCGTTCAACCGCCAACCTGCGCCATTCTGCAGCCACTCGACCCTGATCAACCAATTAGTGATCAACCGCTCGCCCGCTAAACCCAAGCCCAGCACTGCCAGCATTATCAGCGGCAAGGACTCCCGGAAGAAGGGGGTCATGCCTCGAATGGAATATGCCCGCACTTGCTCAAGCTCTGACTCCTCCACGGCATTCATGCCATCCTCGGCTGAGTTAAATCCCGCGGCCTCCCAAAACCCTTCCTGACCGTAAATCAAGGTCGCCACACCTAAAAATAATACCACCACTATCACAAAACCGCTGCCTATCAATAATAGACTTTGCAGTTTTTGCCGAACCGTTTTAATGCCAATTGATACCACGAATAAGGGCACCAGGCCCAACGCTAACACGCTCTTGCGCGACACTACGCCCAAGCCCAAAAGAGCACCCGCGCCTATCAGCCATAACATCCCCTTAATCTTTTCCGCCTTTTCCATCCTCCTTTGGCCCGCCCCAACATGCCTCACTGCTACTAATAATGCCGCTATCCCGGACACGGCAAACCAGGTGGCAAGCGGTTGCGTATGGATGTAGATATTAAACACTATGGTCACCCCGGACAAAGCCCACAACGCCGCTGCTGCCGTTCCAATCTTTTTACTCCATAATTCTCGCCCGATAATGTATATCGGCCAGATCGTCAGTGCGCCAATTACCACGGACGATAAACGGCCAACGATAATTTTGTTGCCCCCAATCCATTCCCATAAAGCAATCCACAACACGACCAGCGGGGCTTTCACATACCCGTCTCCCCCGGCTAACTTACCTTTGAGTAATGTCGCAGCGTCATACAGATAATTGCCTTCGTCATTCGTTAAAGGCAACTCGATCGCATATAAAATCCGTGCGATTACTGCCAACACCAATAATATTATGAGCCATCCCATCGTTCCTTCCCGTAATACTAATCCCCGCGTTCTACCCGTCCTGACAGTCACCGCCAGGCTGATCGCGATTAATAACACTGCTTGCAGCGCTACCTTGCCCCACAACCCATACGTAGCCCTGGTGTCCTGCCACGTGTCTCGAAAATATCTCACCGTCTGTCGGCTCCAGCTGTTTATCGCCACATAGCCTGGGACTCGGTATGTCGTGCCAAACGCTACGTCTATATGAGGCTTCCCTCCCGCTGCTAATCCTGCGCTAGTCACATCATCCATCGCCCTCCTCATTATATAGGCCGATCCAAAATGATAGGGGTCTCTGTTATCGATATCCACGGTCACTGTCTGCCCGGCCTTTCCTTCCGGCGCTTCCACCATAAATAAAAATGTCACGTCTTTAGCCGTTGCCACCGGCTCAAAACTGAACTGGTATTGTTGGTTGTCTCCCACTTCATCCACTGACACTAAGGCTTCCCGCACAATTTCCGATAAATTATCTAATCGCCTTAAGGTCAGGCGCACCTGTCCGGTGTTCGCTCGGCCAGAATAAGTGGCAAACATGACCGACACACTTGATAAATTATCTCGCTCACCGACTATCGTTTGGCCAATCGTTACTCCTGCTATCATTTCCCCGACATTACCCGTGTAACCATCCACCTCTTGCCCATCCAGCTGCACGGAGCCAAGCCACAGTGCTAACCCCAATATGACTAGCCCCACTAGACTTATAAATCCAACTTTCATATCTTTAACTATACTATGTTCTAGTTGAAGTTATCTTGCCTGACCTACCAATATTCATTCTTATTCTGCCGATAAAAATCCACTGTTCTTTTTAATCCTTCGCGCAGTAATACGGTTGGCTCCCAAGTGGTAATAGCTTGGATCTTAGTGATATCCGCCACGTAATCACCTGTTTCGTTTTTTTCATAATCGGCCGGCCACGGCACATATTCCTTCTCGCCTTGACCGACCGCCTCGATCACGGCATCCACCATCTCTGTAAATGTGACCCCTTGGCCACCACCAATATTGTACGCTTCTCCGTCCTGACCCTTTATTATTAGTCTCATCATAGCTTCGACAATATCATCTATATAGATATAATCCCTCAGCTGTTTTCCGTCGCCATAGATCTTTATTTTCTTGCCTTCCATCGCCTGCCGGATAAACCAGCCCACAATAGCGTATTTGCTGTGTTTCATTTGTTGGCGCGGCCCATATGGGTTCGGTATCCGCAGAGACAGGCCATGGATCCCGAAGTTATGCGCATAGTATGCATAATATTTTTCACCCAACAATTTATGGATGCCATATAATGACAGTGGCTGCGTCGCCTGGCTTTCTTTTACCGGCACCTGTTGAATTTTTCCATAGACCAGCCGTGACGAAGAAAACAAAATGCGCGCCGCCGCCGCTTTCTTTTTAACCGCCTCCAGAACAATTAGGTTGCCGCGGCCGTTAAAATCTAAATCCAGAAACGGTTTTTCTTTCGCGTCTAGATAACCCACCTGGCCAGCCAAATGAAAAATGTAGTCCTTGCCATCGACTGCCTGTCTCACTATTTTCTCGTCAATTATATTACCGTTCACTAATTCAACGTGATCTGCAATTTCTTTGATATTAAATTTATTCCCGCCATAGGGGGTCAACATCGCGTCTAAAATAGTGACTCGCGCCTTAGCTTCTACCAGGCGGTGCGCCAATGTACTGCCAATAAAACCAAGGCCTCCAGTGATTAGTACATTTTTCCCCTTAAAATCATCCATAAGTATATTCTTAGCCTAAATCTTCATACCCTCTTTTACAAACCATATTATTTCTATACTCGTTGAGGCTAATTAATTAATATTTTCCTGTTGAATACTAGCGGATGGAAAGGTTTATTCGTAATTCATTATGCATAGCCCGTGCCCCAATTGACAATTAAAAATGCCCGAACTATAAATAAACATTGCTAGCATTCACCCGTTCTCTTCACAACCTGCTTTCAGGAGAAAATCAATGAAGTCCGATTCTCAAAACAGTCGATTGTCGTCTTATGCTCATCACAAACTCCATCACGAATGGGAGATGTTGTTCGGCGGTTTTGCTGTCTTATCCTGGTTTATCATGACTTTGGGGACATTATTTGCCGTTATACTCTCGTCCGGATTACCAGGTTGGTTTGCAGCCATCCCTGTCCCCATAACCTTGCTTCTTGGTGGCTTAATTTGGTTAATCCCGCGACACCTCATCTACGGCCGAAAGTGGACTAACTTCAAACGCCAAGTCTTCCAGGAAGACCAAATCGATTATGAGAGAAGCTTATCCTTGCAATACAGTCTGGTACAGTTTTTGCACACACCCGTCTCCAACTTTCAGACCAGGCAATCGCCAGTTTCTGGTTCGTGGTTCCCCTTCCGCGTCGAACATTTTCCCAGTGCCAGTCTGCGTTCTAGTATCACCGGACGTGTTAATTTACGATCCTTGTTCCAGGGTAGAGACATTAGAGGACTCGTGACGCCAAACCTACTTGATACCAGCACGATTATTTGGTTGAAAAACCGTGACAACAGCGCTACCTTGCGCGTTATTCTCCCCAGCATTGACGCTATTGCTCAATTGTTCTCCACAATGAAAAATGGCTGGTTCACCGGTCATTCAGACTATGACAGAACACACTGTGACGTGGTAATTGATAATTTCGTTCTGTCTGACGAGCACTTCTATCACCTTCTCGACCACGCTCAAACAATCGATATCCTTGACGTCTCATGCCAGCAACCTCCAGACGCCAGACCTGTCGTGGAAGTCTACGGCCAGGTCATTCAACCAGGTGTCATCATCGGCACTGCTCTTCGCGTTTGTGATCACCCGTCATCCGATGTGCAAGTCTTCCTACCTGACGGATTCTTCACCAAGTTCACCCACACCGTCGATGGTATCATGAGAAGGGAAACCCCTGCTCCCCAACCTTCCGACAGTATAGCTGTTTGATCCCAATCAGATAAAAGTTTCCGATTTACTAACCTTCGTGCTCGCTCGACGAAGGTTTTTTTATGCCCGTAGTAACCTATTATGCGTGACTGGCACTTTCAAATTGGCGATATAGCTTGTCGTACTCTCCCATGATATTTATCCAATCATATCCTTGCGCCACCTCGCGGCTTCTTTTTCCCATCTGCCTCCGTAACTCAGTATTATTTACCAGTTCCGTCAGTCTCCGCGCTAACTCATCAATATCATCCCCCTTAATCAAAAAGCCATTCTCTCCCTCTTTCACAATCTCGTTGTTGCCTCCCACATCTGACGCAATTACAGGTAAACCACAACCCATCGCCTCTAATATCACAGATGGCATACCTTCAGACAGCGATGTCAATACAAAAACATCCGCGTACTGATAAGCCTTCTCTAACTTTTCATAAGGCACTGTTCCTACATAACTAATTAGATCGGATACCCCCAAGCTCTGAGCCAACGCATCTAGTTCCGTTTGTGCCGCGCCTGTCCCTACTACCTCTACCTCAAAGGGCACAGTCGCATTTTCCCGCACTTTTGGCAGTGCCCTCACTACCCGCTGAAATCCTTTCCGCGGTATTAGTCTGCCAATAAATAATATTTTCACCTTCGCATTAACCGGTCTGTCCACCGGTTTAAAACGATCTATTTCAACCCCATTAGGCACGACCTTAAACTCAACAGTGGTGTCAGCCTCTCGTCCCAACTTTGCCAATTCCTCCGAGCACACTGTCCTGAATTCCGCTCGGCGCCATATTACTTTAAGCAATGGCGTTAATAGGGGATATATTTTTTTATACCTTGAGGGATTAGCTCCCGGAATGTCCG
Source organism: uncultured Candidatus Saccharibacteria bacterium (assembly GCA_964371255.1). GTDB lineage: Bacteria > Patescibacteriota > Andersenbacteria > UBA10190 > UBA10190 > UBA10190. Next base: position 217,261 of record CAYJKV010000002.1, read on the forward strand.
AACCTCCAAAATAAACTGCATATGGTATCCCCCGAACAATATTCAGTACCCAGGCCACCCAGCCTGACGGCACTGCAAAATACGCTTGAATAAAATCAACTTTGTGCCGGCTAGTATAGATAAAACTATAAACCAGGGCCGACAAGCCAAATATTATCAGCTCCCATTGCGAGCAAAAATCCTTATAACGCCTAATGGCCGGAATTCTAATAACTTGGGCACCCTCTACCTGTTCCCGCCTGGGCAAACCCCGGTACTGTGAAGTAATCAGCGTGACTTCGTGGCCGGCTTTCACTAGGTAACGAATGGCATATTTTGTCACCGTTGATCCCCCCCCGCCAATGGGCGGAAATTCGTTGTTAATCAGCAGTATTTTCATGCGAACTATTTTATAGCCAGTTTATACAGTTTGACGTTTCCGCCATGCCAAGAATAAAAAAAGATGCTCGTTTCTCCCGAACTAAGCCTGATCCCACCCGACAGTTTCCTTTATACTGTAGGCTTTTTTCTGTGTGTAATAAGTCTTGGCCACCACATCCGCTAATACTCCAGTTAACAGAAACTGGAAACCCAGCAAGACCAACAGCACCGCCAGCAGTGGTAAGGAGCTATTGGCAAAACCGGTTATCTTGAGCAGCCAAATTATTAAAATCGTTCCTCCTAGTAGCAAACCTGTTAGAATAAAACCGATGCCAATCGCCCCAAAAAAGTGCATCGGCCTGGCCGCGTACTGCACCCAAAATTTTACGACAATTAAATCTAAAAAGCCTTTGAGTTTCTTTTTAATAGAGTAGTTTGTCCGGCCATGTTGTCTGGAGTGATGATTAACTTCAACTTCTCCCACGCGAAAACCCTTCCATGACAGCAACGCCGTGATATAGCGGTGCATTTCACCATACAATTCTAAATCCTCCAACGCCTCACGCCGGTATATTTTTAAACTGCATCCGTGATCATGTATTTTCTCGGCCGTCATCCACCGATGTATTAAGTTGCCGATTTTACTCAAAAACACCATTCCACCCTTATCTTTTCTATGCTTGCGCCAGCCAGAAACCACGTCCAAATCGTTATCCTGCAAATGCTTCATCATTGATGGGATGTCTTTGGGATCGTTCTGTAAATCCGCATCCATCACGATCACGAACTCGCCTCGTGCCCGATCAAAGCCGGCTGACCAGGCGGCCGTTTGTCCAAAATTGCGTCTAAATTCTATTAATTTGATCCGGCCATCCTCCCGCACCAACTCTCGCAAAATTCTATTCGTACCGTCATCGCTGCCATCATCAATAAAAATAATTTCCCAGCCGCCATCCAGCCGATCCATGACTTCTTTTATCTTATTATAAAGAGGACGCAAGTTATCCTGCTCATTGTGCGCTGGGATCACTAAAGAATATTTCATATTATTTGCAGTATACACCACTAAAGATATTAAGAATGCACTATAAAAACAAAGTAGTTATCTGTCAAATACATTAATGACCAAGCTCCTTAAGACCTGCCAGTGTGGCCGCAATCATCGTCTGCGGACTAAAGGTATAATCATGTCTGACCTACCGTCACTCCCCCTCTTTGTCCACCAAATTCCTCAATTTTTCACCATCCATTAAACCCATCTGAAAAGCCACTTTCTCCACTCGCTCCCTTTTTTCTATGGGCTGTTTTTCTGTACTGATTTTTATCAAATAATCCCCATACCCGCTTTTCAATAGCGGCTCAGCCAGCTTTTTCAATTGCTCTCTGTCAATAAAACCCATCCGATAAGCCACTTCTTCAATACATCCCACTTTCAATCCTTGTCGCTCTTCAACAGTCTGGACAAACATACCAGCCTGCAATAAGGAGTGGTGCGTACCAGAATCAAGCCAGGCTGTACCCCGGCTTAATACTGACACTTTAAGTTGACCGCGGCTTAAATAATCCTTGTTGACATCTGTAATTTCCAACTCACCTCGGGCTGAAGGCTTAATCTTCTTGGCAATTTCTAAAACATCGTTGTCATAAAAATATAAACCCGGTACGGCATAGGAAGACTTTGGATGCTCTGGTTTCTCTTCAATTGATATCACGCTTCCGTTTTCATCGAACTCTGTCACCCCATATCTTTCCGGATCCGATACATGATATGCAAATACCATCCCTCCACCATTTCTATCTACGTGTCGTCTGGCCTCCCTTAGAATCTCCGCGATGTCATTGCCGTAAAAGATATTATCACCCAAGATCAAAGCCGCCGTTCCTGTTCCTATAAAATCCCGGCCAATCACAAACGCCTGTGCCAAACCTTCTGGTCTGGGCTGCTCGGCATACTGAATAGTCATTCCCAACTGCGACCCATCGCCAAATAACTTCTTATAGCCAGGCAGGTCTTGCGGTGTGGAAATTAGTAATATTTCTCTGATCCCACCCAGCATTAACGTCGACAACGGATAATAAACCATTGGCTTATCATGCACTGGCAACAGCTGCTTGCTGATACTAATAGTCAGTGGGTGCAACCTTGTCCCTGCCCCACCCGCCAATATAATGCCTTTCATAACGCTATCAATACACTATTAACAAATAATCGTCAAGTAAAAAACTAACTATAGTGGCGATGGTTGTTTAAGTAGTTCTTCACGTAATCATCAATAGCCTCTTCCAGTACAATAAACGGCTCTTCATACCCATTTAACCTCAGCTTACTAATATCCGCCTGGGTAAAATCCTGATATTGTTTTTGTAACTCTGGTGGTAAATCAATATATTTAATATTAATCTCTTTCCCGACTGCTTTAAACATGGCTGCGGCTACATCATTCCAGGTTCGGGCTACTCCCGTCCCAACATTAAAGACCCCATACGCCTGCTTATTTTTCATGAAATGTAACGTTGCCGCCACCGCATCCTTAACATAAATAAAATCTCTTTTTTGCTCACCATCACCGAAATTGGGATTATTAGACTTAAAAAGCTCGATCACTCCTTCTCGCTGCATTTGCTCAAATTTTTTGGCAATCACACTTCTCATAGCACCTTTGTGATATTCATTGGGGCCAAAAACATTAAAATATCTAATACCAACAACCCGGTCCAAGTAACCGCTATCCCTCGCCCAAATGTCTACCATCAGCTTTGATCGCCCATAATCATTTAACGGTATTAACTGGTCAAATACATCGTGCGCATCGCTATATCCCAAACTTCCGTCACCATAAGTCGCCCCGCTGGAGATATATATACACCGGATAGACCGATCTACACTCCATCTAATAATCTCCTGGGTAAACGCAATATTTACATCTTCAAATAATGACCAATCATGCTCCGTAGTCGAGGTTATCGCTGCTAAATGAAAAATCGCCTCGACGCCTGCTTGGTCAAATAACCCCTCCTTCAGATCCCGTCTGAATTCCTCACCGCTCATCAGACGTTCGTACTTGAGGGCTGATAAATTATGCTCTTTCTCATCATGGTCCAGACGATCCACAATCAACAGATCCGATCTTCCTCTTCGGTTTAGTTCACCCACCAAAGCGCTGCCGATAAACCCCGCCCCGCCTGTAATAATGATCATAGTAATATATTTAATCGCTCTGCCTACTCACAGCCATCTTAGCATATTCTCTCTCAGCGTAAATCACTCCTCCATTATGGGCAGTAAAAAAGCTGGTTTCCCAGCCCATCGGATCAAATCAGTTTTTTTATGCACGACCATATAAAATCACATATGATCAGCACCACTGCCGCTCCGACCACGAAATTCACACACTGGTCTGTGAGTTGATTAGGCTTTTCCCTGCTCGCCTCATCTTCATCAGTCCGCCGTATGCTGACGCATCTTTTTTTCAAACCTTTGCTCCCTTAAAAGAACATGAATCTGTCTGTCAATCACTCTGTCTCTTTAATCTTTTTCACTAATGCAGATGTTGAAAACTTATTTCTCTTCTTTATTACATACCCCACGGCTCCCACCTCCTGCATCACAGGCCATTCTATCCATTCCGATGCCTCGCCATATTCTTGGCCATTAGCATGTATCTGCGGTGCAATAGCTTTAATCAGTCGCTTAGGCACTTCCACGGCGGCTGCATCAACAATAATAACATAATCAACACAGGCTAAAGCTGCCAACATAGCCGCCCGCGCACTTTCTGAGAAAAAAGGCCGCCCTTTGCCTTTATAACCTTGGATGGATTTATCAGAATTGATTCCGACAAACAATACCTCTCCTTGTTTTTTCGCTTCCTCTAATTGATCTAAGTGGCCGATATGCAAAATATCAAACGCGCCGTTCACCGTAACCAGCTTGCTCCCTTTTTGACGCAGCCTGTCAGCCGCTTCCTTAGCCTGCTCTAAAGTGATTATTTTATCAGTCCGCCAATTTGTTTTATCTAATTTCTCCGTCATAAATTAATCTCTGTCCGATTGTTTTTCTCCCCCGATATAATCTGCCGCCTTGATCAATGTGTCCGCCACCAGCGTCGGCTGCTTTTCTCTGTTAATCATATCATTCTTCGTCCAATATTTACTTCTTAGCAAAACCGTTTTGGTCCCAGCGTTCTGTCCCATTTCCATATCTATTAATTTATCGCCCACTGCCCAACTCGAGCCTAAATCTATCTTCCCCAACTTTTGGGCTGCTTCCTCGATCATCCCAGTCCCCGGTTTACGGCAAGCGCACCCACTATCCCTGGCGTGCGGACAAAACATTATTAAATCAAGCTTAACCCCTGCCTTAGCCAGTTCCTGCTCCATATGATGATGTAAAATCTGCATATCCTGCAAAGTATACAAACCATGCCCGATGCCCGATTGGTTAGTGACCACGACTAATTTATAATGCTCGGCCTGCAGCTTACGCAGCGCCTCCGGCACCTTGGCATCAGCCCAGCGCCAATCTTCTACCCGGTAGACATACCCTAAGTCAAAATTTATCGTTCCATCACGATCTAAAAAAATCACTTTTATCCCTCTCTGGCCCATATCCTCAAATGTCTGTTTCAAAACAGTTATTGTTTTGGCGCCAACGTGCTGCCTGGCTGGATATTTTGTCCTTCTACCCGTTCATCCTTCAAAGTATTTTTCGCTATCATGCTAAATAATTCGTCCGCGCTAATACCCACACTGCCCACCTTGCTTACCACTACTGCGCCTCCGGCATTAGACAATTCCGCTGCCTCATTTTCGCACGCGCCGGACAAAATACTTAATAATAAAACGGCCGCTGTCGTATCACCTGCCCCAGACTCATCCGCCACCTCAATCACGTTATTTTGTGGAATATGATGCCCATACTCACCGCCGCAGTAGGCGTAAATCCCGTCTTTACCCATCGTGAGAAAGACATTGGCGCACATTTTGACATACACCATCTTAGCTAATTCCGCTGGCTGCGCTTGATGCTCATGGTAATTAAGGCCTAAGAACTCGTGCGCCTCCTTGATATTCGGCGACACAAATGTCGCTCCCACAAAATAATTAGCTCGCGAAGGTTTTACGTCCGCCCCGACCAACAAGTCCCTCTGTCCCGCTTCGTCTAAAATCACTTCAGCGATTTTTTTCGTCACCAGTCCTTTGGCATAATCTGAAACGATCACGGCATCCACTCCTTCCGCCATCACTTTTTTGATTTCTTCCACGATCTTTTCTTCAATCGCCCTGCTGACCTCTTTTACTTCTTCGAAGTCAACCCGGAGCATATGCTGATTGCCTACCAGATATCGTTGCTTCCTGATCGACGGCCTCTCATTGTCCCGTACCAAAATCGCTCGGTAACCTTCTCTTTTCGCTGTCTCCTCAATCACCGTAGCTGTTTCATCATCGCCCACCACGCTGATTAACGTTGTTTTAGCTCCCAAGCAGGCCAGGTTTTTGGCGGTATTTCCAGCCCCGCCCGTCTCTTCTCGCTCATTAGTGGCTCTTAAAATTGGCACTGGCGCCTCCGGGTTAATTCTCTCCACTACGCCATGTATGTAGTGATCTAGCACAATATCACCCACCACTAGCACTTTGTGCTGATCAAATTGATTAACTAATTCCTTGGCTCTCGAAAGATCCATAAGTGGGTTTAAAAAATGCATACTAAATCACTTATCTATAAATGTCAATTCTCATCCGGACCTTCTTCAAATTCCTCGCATAACAAATGAATGGCATGCAAATGCATCTCTTGTATCCTTGCCCCAGTGATGCTGGGAGCTATTATGACAAAATCAGCCATGTCTTTGAAATCTCCCTTGGGTCCTGTTAAGGCGATAATAGTCATCCCTCGTTCTCTGGCCTTTTCGGCCGCACGTAAAATGTTTTTAGACGTACCCGACGTAGTGAGTCCAATAAAAACATCACCTTCCTGTCCGAGCGCTTCAACCTGTCTGGCAAAAAGCTGGTCGTAACCATAGTCATTGCCGATGCACGTCAGGACAGCGCTATCGGCTGTCAGAGCGATTACTGGATAGGCTGTTCGATCCTTCTTATACCTGCCAACCATCTCGTCTGACAAATGCTGAGCTTCAGCCGCTGAACCGCCGTTCCCGGCTACTAACACTTTCTTGCCCTTCGCGAACGCCTCCTTTAAATGACTAACTACCCCGTCAATCTGTTCATGATATTGGGTCACGTTGTTCAGGACCTCCCGCAGTTCCTCTGAATGCGCAATAAATTTATTCACTGTCATATTGATACTTAATTATTATAATAATCTGCCCAGTATCGGCCTTGCTCCTCAAAAATCCTTTTATCCGTTATTTATCATACCTCCACCCAGATAGTTCGCCAGCGCATTTTGCCAGGACTGCAATTTCAAGCCTTTCTTATTAATCAAAACACTGCGCGTCGGCCGTTTGGCTGGTCTCGGGTATTCCGTCGAGGACACCGGTGTAACCGTAACGTCCTGCTTTAAAATATCGAAAATCCTAACGGCCAGCTCGTACCACGTTGTGACGCCCTCATTAACCAAATGATAAATTCCCAGCGGTCTTCGGCCTGCTGCTATTTTTCTGGTAGCCTCGGCTAAATCAACCGTATAAGTCGGACTGCCCCACTGATCATTCACCACCCGCAATTCCGTTGATTGATGATCTGCCTTAATTTGCTGCTGTCCCATACCAACCATTGTATCGACAAAGTTTTTTCCACCACGCCCGTAAAGCCACGCTGTTCTGATTAAATAAAACTTGGGATTAATCTCTTTCAGCACTCTCTCCCCAGCCAATTTCGACGCACCGTAACTGTTGACCGCCGGTCCGGGCGGATCATCTTCCTCATATCCTTCTCGCTTCTTCCCGTCAAATACATAATCAGTACTAAAATGTATCATTATTGCCCCTAAATCCCTGACCGCTCGTGCAATATTTGCCACGCCTTTTTCATTAACACCAAAAGCGGCGGCTTGGTTTTCTTCTGCCCCATCCACGTTCGTATAAGCAGCCGCATTGATCACTAAATCAGGCTGGCAGTTAAGGACAACCGAACGCACCTGACCTTCATCTACAATATCAATTTCATCCTTATCCTTCGCCACCACTTCGCCTGCCGCCATAAATTCCGCGTGCAAAGCTTGGCCAAGCATCCCCTTCGACCCAAAAATCAATACCTTCATGAGCAAACTTTTAATCTTTAATATTCGTGGTTAACCCTAACCATTAACTATCATAACATACCAAGACTTACGCTAATTAAAGCCTAACCAACTTCTTTCACTACCTTCTCCCAATTATTCCGACGCGTACCCTGGTATCTCATCTCCCCGCCACTAGCTAGTTGCTCTTTAGTAATGAGTTCCAGTCATCAATAAATTTCTGCAGCCCTGTGTCTGTTAATTCATGCTTAATATTATATTTCTGCCAATTTTTTCCCAGCTTAACTTCTTCATAAGGAATACTTGCTCCTTTGATGTTATAAACAAACTCCTTCCCTGGAACCTCAAAACCGTTTTGAGCCCATAATTCAAACCTTTCTTTATTGATAGTTATGACGTCAGCGCCTAGTCGTATCACCTCATAAATATTATCCAAAGTGCGAAAACTGGCGGCCAGTACTTTGACATGGCCGTCTGTCTGTGCCAGCATCCTGATTATATTACCGACCAGCTCCACGCCATTCTCACCCCGGTCTTCAAGCCGGCCGATAAACGGTGAAATGAAGACACTCTCTTTGGCACCCTTTGTTGCTTCATATACCGCCGCTGCCTGTTGCTGCGAAAAACACAGCGTCATATTCAATCTTATTCTATCCTTGAGCTTGGCCGCCGCCTTCAAGCCTTCCGCCATAATCGGTAATTTTATTCGAGCTGAGGGAATCCATTCGTTCATCACTTCCGCCTGCTTCACCATTTCATCAGCCGTCGTATTGTTATCGGCATAGACCTCAATCGAAATGTCGCCGCCTGGAATTATTCTTTCTAATTCTTCGACAGTCGCCTGATAAGCCGCTAACAAATCCTGCTCGGCGAACTTCTCCCCTTCTGCAATCCTTGCCTGAACGGCAGGATTTTTCGCGAAATACGACGGATTAGTGGTTGCTCCATCTAAACCGCTAAAACCGGCCGCTGCTAAAGCCTCTTGTACCGCGCGGGCCTCCGCTGGGTCGCCTGTATCCACTAACAATTTTGCGTTTGTTAATCTATTCATATTTCAAATATCAACGATTATTAATCATTTTAACAGCTGCTCGAACAATCCCCGTCTTGTCGAGGCCTAACTTGCCCATTAAATCACTGTATTTACCAGACTCGCCAAACTGGTTCACGCCCAATCTTCTCATGAAGGTTGGATGATTTTCACTCAACAGTTCGCCGACCGCCGAACCTAACCCTCCGTTAATATTGTGATCCTCCACCGTCAAGATTCGCCCAGTTTTCTTGGCTGATTGGAGAATGGTTTTTCCATCCAGTGGCTTGATCGTGGGCACGCCCACTACTTCTGCTTCTATACCCTTGCTCTTTAACTCCTGCCTGGCTTCTAAAGCCGCAGCGGTGCTCGGTCCCGTGGCAATAATCGTAATATCTTTGCCGCGCCCATAGACATAGGCCTGCCCAATCTCGAACGCGTCACTCTTTCCCGTGAAAACTGGCGTGGCTTCCCGGTACAGACGTAAATATATCGGTCCCCTGAAACCGGCCGCCGCTCTTATCGCCTGCGCCGTTTGATTAGCATCCACCGGGAAAAGCACTGTCATGTTCGGCAATGCCCTCATGTAGGCAATATCTTCCAGGGCATGAGCGGATCCACCATCCAGCGCATTCGATACTCCACCGTGCGAACCCACGATAATCACATGCAAATTATTTTGGCAAACCTGCATTCTGATATGGTCAAACGCCCTTGTCATGAAAATCGCAAAAGTGCCCGCCACCGGCACAAATCCGCCAATCGCTAAGCCTGCTGCTACCCCCACCATATTGGCCTCCGCCACACCCGTATCAAAAAACCTATCAGGCATATCTTCTTGAATCTTAAGCATCCTCAAGCTCTCCCCCAGATCAGCCGTCAAAGCCACTACTTTATCATTTTTCTTCATGATCTCGTACAAGGTTTCTCCGAATGCTTGGCGTGTCGCTATATAGTCAAGTGGCATAAATAATCATTCTTAAAAACTGAATATCCTAGCAGTCTACCAACCCGGCCGCCAAACAACCACCTTTGAATTTTGTTATCAGTCCGCTGCATGGTCATTTGAGTTTTGTCGTGACATTAACACGCTAATTCCTTCATCGCTCCTTCGTATTGCTCTGGTGAGATTGCGCCCGCGTGCCAGTGCTCGCTATTCTCCATAAACGACACGCCCTTGCCCCGCACAGTGTGTGCGATTATCACCGTTGGCTTTTTGCTTTGCCGCGCTTTCAACAGCGCTTGCCTGACTTCCCGCATATTGTGCCCATCAATCTCCTGCACCTGCCAACCAAACACTCGATATTTATCCGCCAAAGGATCTAAGTTAGGCATTATTTGTTTCGTTTTGCCATCTATCTGCATGCCATTTTTATCCACGATGGCCACCAAATTATCTAATTTTTCCTTAGGCGCATACATGACGGCCTCCCACGTCGACCCCTCTTCCTGCTCGCCGTCACTCATCATCACGTATACCCGTTGTTTACTCGGCTTTCTTCGCTTAATGGATAAAGCCAGACCAATGCCCACCGATAAACCCTGGCCTAAACTGCCTGAGGAGATTTCTATACCCGGCAAAGATCCTCGATGAGGATGCCCTTGCGCACCCGCCCCCAACTGCCTTAGTTCCTTTAATTTATCCAGCGAAAAATATCCCCGGTCTGCTAATACGGCGTAGAGTGCCGGACAAGCATGACCATTACTCAACAAAAAATAATCACGATCTGCTTTATTAGACTGGTCTGGCCAGTGCTTCAATTCGGCGCCGTAAAATAAGACAACTAGCATATCCATTATCGACATCGAACTGCCCGGATGTCCCGACTGGGCCCGATATAACGCATCAATCGTTAGCCTCCGCAATTCACATGCCTTCTTCGCTAATTGGCTTACCTCCATACAAAAAAGTAATAGCTTATACTCACTATCGTACTAACATCATTTAGTTAAGCAAGTCTAAAATCTCAATTTTCTGTTTATAATCTTCCCTGGTTATTTTTGTCTGCCTCTGATCCGTTTTCGTCCGCTCGCCTTCTGCCTTAGCGTAAAATTCAGTCCTGTGCCTCCACTTTGCAGCATCTTCGCGGTAGTTCCCTCTGTGCGGGTTGTAGTTATATTTATCTCGGCCTTATCGTCCAATCAAAACCAATCTTAGCATCATCATGTGCCAGCCGCAGCTCGTCTGCCGGATCGTAGACATGAGATGTAGCATACACTACCCATGCCGGCTCGTTCCCCAACACTTTATAGCCATGCACAACCCCGTGCGGAATAAATAAACTCACCGGCCGGTGTTCTCCCATCGCGACTACCTGGGTTATGCCATTTGTTCTGGAGTTCTTCCGCTGATCAAACAATACCGCTTGGACCATGCCCTTTGCGCAATACCATAAATCATCCTGCTTATGGTGATAGTGAAAAGCTTTTATGACGCCTGGATAACTCATCGTAGCCGACAGCTGCGCTATGTCCTCCATTCCAGTTTCCTTCGTTCGAAAAATTTCCCGGAAAAACCCTCGGTCATCCGGCCTGGTTTGTAATTCCGTCACCACCACACCGTCAATGGCACCAAGCCGCTGCTCGACTCCGCCTGTTCGCTCGGCAGTTTTGCCTCCCTTAATGGTTTTCTTTGGCATAATGTTTCTCTTGTTTTCTTACTTATCTTGCTGCATTAATAAAAATTCGTCTAGTCGTCGTCGAATCACATGCTCGTCATCTTTGACCCGCTGCCGATCAGGTACATCACCATTTACCTGATCCTCTTTAACCGCCAATATATTATCAACTTCCTGCGGCCACCTACTGCCCGGCGCGCGCCGCTTCTTCACTTCCCCCCAGGCTCTATCACGACTGCTTCTCTCTAATAACAATAATACATAACCGCCGACTGTCACCAGTACCGCAAAAAATAATTTGCGCCCTTCCCATGCCATCGCCTGGCCGACAGTCCACCCGGCTAGACCGCATACCGTCCCCCATAGCATAAGCGCTAATGTCCGATATGATTTAACTGTTAATTGCATATTATATAGCTGCCTAATCTAACCCCAATCCCCGTCCAATGCAAGACCTGGTTAATTAGCGTCATTCTTAAGCACCTCTATATATACTTTAGCGGGGATTTTGATCGCCGCCATGCCGGCCATCCTCTTTTTCCCTTTCTTCTGTTTTTCGAGCAGTTTTCTCTTTCTCGTCACGTCACCGCCGTACAAATGTCCGGTGACGTCTTTGCGCATAGCCGATAGTGTCTCTCTCGCCACCACGTCACCTCCCACCGCGGCCTGCAGCGCGACCGCAAACTGCTGTTTGGGTAAAACTTTTTTTAATCTTGCTACCATTTTGCGCCCGGTTTTAGCCGCCGCCTCGCGTGGGACAATCACCGACAAAGCCTCCACGACCTCTTTATTAACTAACATATTCAACTTGACCACATCCGCTGTATACCATTGCCCCATCTCATAACTTAACGAACCATAGCCGGCCGTCGCAGATTTTAATTGATCGTATAGGTCGACAACTAACTCACGCAGGGGCATGTCGTACTTTAGTATCACTCGTTCCGCACCAAGATATTCCTGACTTATCAGCTCACCCTCATTTTGCTTAAATAGCTCAAACACAGCTCCCACAAATCTTCTTGGTACTATTACTTCGGTTTTCACAAACTGTTCTTCAACTTGATTAATACTGGATTCCTCCGGCCACTCCGCCGGAGTACGCACATCCCGCACCTGGCCATCCGGCAAATGAACCCGGTATAACACACTCGGCGTTGTGACCACCAGTTCAACTCCCCATTCCCGTTGCAACCGCTCCTGTACGATCTCCAAATGCAGCATCCCTAAAAATCCACAGCGGAAACCGCGTCCTAAAGCCTCACTTTGCTCTGCTTGCACTTGCAGACTGGCATCATTAAGCTGCAGCTCTTCAATAGCCTCGCGCAGCTCTGGAAAATTATCCCCATCCGCCGGGTAAATTCCAGCAAATAATTTCGGCTGCGGCACGGCAAAACCGGGCAAAGCCATCAGTCTTGATTTATCTTCCGCCCGAACCACCGTGTCGCCTACGCGCGCTTGCCGGACATCCTTAAGGCCAGTGGCAATATAGCCAATTTCACCCGCTGCTAAACTGTCCGTCTTCTGCCATTGCGGTTTCATCACCCCGACCTCGACCGCGTTATCCTTCATATCCGTGCCCATAAAAGATATTTGACCACCGCCCGCAATCGATCCTTCCACCACCCTGACATACGCCACTACCCCTTTGTATTCGTCGTATATCGAATCAAAAATTAGCGCGCGTAGCGGCGCGTCTGTTTCTTGAGCAGCGATCGGCACCCGTTTAACAATTTCCTTAATGACCCGCTCCACCCCTTGGCCTGTCTTCGCTGATATCGTTAAGATATCGCTGCTTTGCCCACCGATTAAATCGACAATTTGCTGTCTCACTTCCTCTACTTGCGCCGCCGGCAGGTCAATTTTGTTAATGACCGGAATAATTTCCAGTCCGACTTCCATCGCCAAATACAGATTACTGATCGTTTGCGCCTGCACCCCTTGCGTCGCGTCGACCAATAAAATAGCTCCTTCCACCGCCTGCAGACTGCGCGATACCTCGTATTGGAAATCAACGTGTCCTGGCGTGTCAATCAAGTTCAATATGTGTTCATTCACCAGACTAACCGCCCTCTCTGCCTGATTCCCAGCTGCCGACCCCGCCTGTTCTTTTTGCGCCCCGTCCCATACCATTTTCACAGGCTGCAATTTTATTGTGATGCCTTTTTCTCGTTCCAGGTCCATTTGATCCAACAGCTGATCTCGCATCTTTCTGGCTTCTACTGTATGTGTCAACTCCAACAGCCTGTCAGCCAGGGTCGATTTACCATGGTCTATGTGTGCCACGATGCAGAAATTATGGATATTTTTCCTGTTTATCATGAGAGGAACATATCATGTCATTCTTCTTTAAGCAAAGAAAAAAGGCCACTTGCATGAAAAGGGGGTACAGCTTTACGCAAGTGACCTATCGCGGCGACTACTTCACAGAGGAGGGCCCGAAAGAAAAAAGAAACTACGGCGGAACACCAGAAGTCCTGATCATTCGATTTTTCCTTTCGCGATCGTCGACGTTGGTTCGGCTTTCACTTTCGGCTGAAAAACACAAAACCAATCATATCAGGGGTCTCCTCACACACAAAGAACTACGGATTTCTACAACTCTTTTATAATACATTTCCTTGTTTACCTGTCAACCATTCCCAGCTGCCATTATCAACAACGTTAAAAAGCGCTTTGCCATAATCTTCTCCGGCCATCATCACTATCAAAACTACCGCCCAGACGGCCGCCTCTTCCGACCTAAACCCCGGCCGTCCAAAAATACATGGCCGCCCTCTTTTGCCATGGTCGTATCTGATTGTAATTTCTGGTTTTGAATTTTCGTCCGATTACTTTTAGCGGTTATTTGTGTGTCGGAATTTCATTGCTATTCTGCCAAACCTTCCCACCGCGGCGTATCTGTTCCCGCCGGAATCTTCTTCAAAGCTGGTCTTCGCGGTAAATACTTCTTGAGTATAACAACCTCTTCACTCTTCAGCAGCCACGCCAACAACAAATAAACCATCATCCCTCCGCATCCGGCTACCACTAATTGCACTAGTACTCCCCAAAACCGCTGCATATCCACCATGGCTGCTACTGGATATTTCAACACCTGAACCATCATCCCTCCGCCAATCGCTGCAATAACAATTTTTATCAGGCTGATTAACACCACTTTGTCATCAAATCCATTGAGCTGCCAATGCAGTACACCCAATAACAGCATCAGATTTACGATGGCCGAAACGGAAAAGGCTAGAGCCAGACCCGCCACGCCCATGATCGGTGCCAGCCATAACGCTAAGCCGATATTCACCACCATACTTACGATAGAAATAACGACGGGGGTCTTAGTGTCTTGTTGCACATAAAAAGCTCGCACCAATAAAGGAATGGTCGCTTGCGCGAAGACACTGATTACTAACCAGCCAAACGTATCAAATGTTAATATCGTATCTTCCCAATCGAATGCGCCATCTCCAAACAAGACCCGTATGATCTGCGCCCGCAACAAAAAGAAAAACGCAGAAGTCGGTACCACTAAAAACATAATATAACGAAAAACCCTGGTCAGCGTTCTGGTAAACTCCGCTTTTTGCCGCCTCGCAATCTGTTCAGCCAGGGTCGGAAATGCCGCTTGCGCGAACGATATGCCAAATATTCCAACTGGCAGATACTGCGCGTTATTCGCTAAGTGAAAAACGGCGATACTGCCCGCTAATAAAGACGAGCCAATCACTGTGACGGTCACCAAATTCACTTGCATCGCGGCTAAGCCAACTATCCGCGGCAACATCATGCGCCATAATTTATGGAAATCTTCCGTTGTCCAACCAATTTTTGGTTTCCACCGGTATCCCACCTGCCAGACGCTTGGTAACTGCACCAGCATATGAGCGCCTGCTCCCATCACCACCCCCCAAGCAATGCCGGCTACCCCCATGATTGGCACCAAGACAACTACCCCTATTATGATTCCCAAGTTATATAAAATTGGTGCCAGCGCGTAGGCGACAAATCTTTTATAACAATTTAGCATGCCGGAAAACACAAAACTGATGCTCAATAATATCGGCTGCAAAGCCATCGCTTTGGATAGAAGAATTGTCAGGGCTAGTTTTTCTCCCGTAAAGCCAGGTGTCATTAAAGGAACAATTTTCTCAGCCAACAAAAAATAGACGCCTGACATCAGTCCGACCAGCAGCAAGATGGCATTCAACACAGACGTGGCAAAATCAAACGCTTGCTCTTCTCCCTTCTTGCCTCGCACCATCTTTTCCGTAAAAATCGGAATGAAGGCCGCTGACAAAGCCCCCAAGACAATCAAATTAAAAATTAAATCAGGCACCCGGAAGGCAGCCACAAAAGCATCAAAGACATCTCCCGCGCCAAACGTCGTCGTCAACACTCTTTCTCTAACCAAGCCCACAAAACGGCTTAACAAGGAAGCAGTTCCTAATATGATTGCCGCCGGAATCACCCGGCCGTTGCCAAAACCAGTGGGCATAACAGAAGCTTAATCTGTCGTCTTGGCAAAGACCATCCCTGTCATCAGATCTTTTCTTAAAGCCCCTCGGTATATTAACGTGCGCTTCCCCTCCTGAGTGATACCCGACTCTGGCACGGTGTGAATAATATGCATACCATCTGGCAAATCTACCTGTACCCTCACCGTCGTTCGCATATCGCCCGGCTGTTTAACAACATAGGCACCAAATCGTCCCGCTGGATCTATTATACTTGGCCAATCAGCCATCTCGGCTAAGCGATAGCGGTAAAATACTACGCTAGTCTTACCCGGCTTGGTTACCACCCAGTTCGCAAAAAAAGTATAGCCGGCTTCTTCCCCAATCACTGTCCCGCTCTCATGAGCCCATTGCCCCGTCTGCCAATCCACCACGTCCTCATCGGCCTTTAGGTGGTCAAAACTTTCCGGTACAACCATTTGGTTTATATCGGCCGGCGACGAAAATCCATCCGCTTCCAACAACTTTGCCCCTTTGGGCACTAATACTCTTTGGTATACAACATTATCCTTCTGCGCCGGATTTTCGTCGGGCGGATATTCAAAATCAGGCTGCTCAACATTTCCGCGGTGCTCCCGCTTAATCATCACCACTGCCTCAACCGTGCCATCCGGCATGACTTCTAACCGGTAATCAATTTCCTGCTCCATAAACTGATCACTCTTATGTCCCGCAATATTTGCGTTATTCACTGCCAACAACGCGGCTTGATCAACCGGCAGATCACCCGACCACCCGATTTTGGTCAGTTTAGTTTGCCAATTCTCGTTATTCAAATAAACCAAAAACTGCTTTTCCTCAATCATTCTCATCATTCCTTCCAGCGCCGCCATCGAACTATTAGCATTGCCAGACAGCAAACGGTTAAGCAAGACTGGCGCTAGGTCCGCCAGGAATTTTTTCGGCTCGTTCAACTCCTTGTCGTATGAGTAACTCACTTGGTCCTGCGTTACTAGCCAAAAGTTATCATAGTTCACCTCAGCCTCATACCCCGGCACTTGAATCGGCCCTGTTACCTTAAGCAGTTCCCTGATCACCTCCGGCGTTAGCGCTATTACTCCATCTACCGTCGGCCCACCTTCCTTTTCAAAAAACTCTATAATCTTCCGTGCGCTGGCTGAATAATCCACGAACCAGTTGGCATCTCGCAAAAACCACCGGTTGGTAACAATTTTTAATGGCTGCGGCGGTTCAATAAACTCCTTCAGCTGCCCGTCTGGATCATACACACTATTTATGTCAATCGCTTCCACCGCTCCTCTATCAATATGTACTAAGCCAATACTGCCGATAAAACCGCCGGTTGGCCTCATCTCATGGTTATTTTGGAACACCAGCAAGTATTGCTTGTCCCGTTCTGCTCCCAACATCGACAACACCACATCACTCCGTTCCATAAATCCCTTCAAAGCGGCTCTAATACGTTGGGTGCTTTCCGCCATAGTCGTCAATTGACCACTGATCTCCGGTGGGAGCACCACGCTGTCTATTTGGCCTAGCGACTTTTCTGCTTTGGCGAGCGCTTCCTCTGCCTGAGCAAATTCCGTTTTTGCGCCGGTGACTGCCGTAACAAACGTTTCTCCCTCTTGCCCTCGCAATAATTGATTCGCTCCCTGCGCTAAATGTTTGCCGGCAATCGATAGTTGTTCCCCGGCGGATAGAATCTCTTGCCCGGATCGCACCGTGCCCGTCACGTCAATCCAGCGCAGGACATTTTGCGATGACGCCATAGCGCCACCCAGTTCTGCCTGCGCTTCTTGAATCAACCTAGTCGCGTCACTAAACCCGGCTTCACTGGCCGCAAAATTTGTTTCGGCCAGCGCCGATGAAGCTGATATTAAACTCCCATATGCTTTTGCTGCTCTATCCTGCACGCTGCCCATTACTTGCCAGCCGCGTCCTAGGCCGCTTAAGTTCCAAATGACGCCATAAGCCAATCCACAACCCACCACCAATATCATGGCATTTACGGCTACTTGTTTATTAAATACTGTTCTAAACATCTCCCCAATACTGCGGCCGCCAGATGAGATGACTTGCCCGCTGATTGGCAAATATCTGTTGGGCTGTTGGATAATGCCCCGCCGTGACCAGGTCTTATCCTGCCTGCCTTCTTCGCCCGTATCATCACTACCGTTCAACACCCGTTTATTACCACGACTAAATCTAGTCAGCAGCTCTATTGTGTCGCGTTTCTCCCTCCCGGAAGTGACATCACTGTTTGCGGCCGTTTGGGCTAAGCCACGTGGCCTGTCTGTCCGCTTAATAATTGGCTCACTCCCCTGCGGCCCAGGCTGCCTGTCATATCCTCTCGTCCCCGTTTTTGCCGGCTCGGTCCCGAACTGGTAAGGCATATCCCGCACACCAGCTGTCGCTAAGTCATAATTGGTTTGTCGTTTTGACCCAACCGCCGTTGTCCTTGCTTGTTTTTTGACGGCATTTCCCGCCCGTCTCTGCTGCCACGCTATTTTTCTTGGTTGTCTATGGCTAGTCATGACTGGCGATTTTCCGCCGGCCACCCGCTCGCTTCTGGCTATCGCGCTAATATACGGGGGAGCGGAAACCTGCACTTCCGGACGGGATCTCATATAAACATCACCGGTATGATGTTCAGCACCGCTATTCTTGCTGTATGATGGGGGCCGCCGGGCTGGCTGTTCTGTTATTATCGGCCGCCTCTCAAAGTCGATCCTGTTCTCCTGTTTTCTTACCAGTTGTTTTTCTTTGCGCAATTCTTGCCTTATCGGCCGCCTTAAGCGAGCCGGCAACTTATATTGGAGTCGTAAAACCTTCTCCTTGGGAACATTCTTCACTGCTTTTTGAACACCACCATTACACGGCACTATGTCTTGCATGTACCAATTTTAGCACATCTGCATTATTTTCTTCACTCATTATGGTGGATTAATTTTCCCCCATCCGCCACTTGGCGATAAAAATTTAAGGTCTGCCTAGCACAATGTTCCCAGCGGAAGCTATCGGCTCGCTTTTTACCAGCGGTGACTAGCTTCTGGGCATAGGGTCGGTCCGTCAGCACTTTTTCCATGGCCCGCTCGATATCTGCCGTATTTTCCGGGTTCACATAAGCTGCCGCCTCTCCCATCACTTCCGGCAGACTTGTCACATTCGCCGTCACCACCGGGATACCGCACGCCGCCGCCTCAATCGCGGGCAGCCCAAATCCTTCATACAAGCTTGGGAATACTAACATCTCCGCTCCCGCATACAATGCCGGTAATAATTCATCTTCCAAGTGGCCAACAAATTTTATTCTGTTTTCATTAATACCAAGACCCGCCGCCAATCTTTTGGCGTCCACGAATCCCGGTTTAGCCTGGCCGGTCAGTACCAAGTCAATCTCTTTATGATTTTTAGCCACTGTGGCAAACGCTGCTAATAAACGGGGTAGGTTTTTATGGTTCATCCATACGCCAACGTAGAGCAAGTATTTCCGGCAGTTCACTCTCCGCCGTATTTCCTGCCGGGTTTTTTCTGTCCTCTCTTTTAAAAACCGCTCTTCTACCCCCTCATAAATTACCTTCATGAGTCTAGGCACTTTGATCGGCAAACCATTTAACTCATTCCTCGTCGCTTGCGATACAAATATAGTGCCGGCTGCTCGTTCCACCGCCTGTTTAAAAACCCGCTCATAAACAATCTGTTTGATGAGTCCCTGTTCCCTTTGTCCTGGGAAAATAAACCTGGTTATATCATGGACGGTAACTACATACGGCTTCCGCCACAGCAACGGGACATTAAAATTCGGAAAGTGCCACAAATCTGCCCGGACACTTTGCGCCTGCCGCCAGAAGACTGTTTGTTCTCGCCACGTATAATATGAACTATCAACTACTTTGAGGGACATATTGCTGGCTGCTGCCACCACTGTGTTAGCTTGGTACAGTTCCTGGTCTTCCGAACCGATTAAAATTACATACTCATTTTCCTCATCAATCAAGGCAAGCCCGGATATCAAATTCCGCACATATCTGCCCACCCCCGCCCATGCCCAGGCACGCGCGTCTATGGCAATAATCATTCCTTAAGATTAATCCCGTCTCGCCTGCGCGCAAGGCTTACTGAACTAGTCTCAGACTTTCTTTGTTATTTGCCTTGTCCAACTTGCTCCAATACTGCTGCCGTTTGGCCGGCCGCTACCCGCCAGGAAAATTTTTGTTCAATTCTCCTTCTGACATCCGGGGTAATTTTTGGCAAATCACGTAATAATTCTTTTACTACCAGAGCTAACTCCGCTACGTCATAAGGATTAACCATGATCGCGAACTCTCCCGCCACCTCAGGCAAAGAAGAATTATTAGATATAATGACCGGCGTACCCGCCAATAACGCCTCCAGCGGTGGAAAACCAAAACCCTCATAGAAGCTGGGATATATAAATATATCGGCCGCGCTGTACAATGCCTGCTTCTCAGCCTGTGTAACATATCCAATCTGATGTATCTTATCCTTGGCTGTTGATTTTTTCACCGCTCGCCTAATCTCCCCGCCTAACCAGCCTTTTTCACCGGCGATAACTAAATGATGCGGAATTTCTGCAGCAATTGCGGTAAAAGCCTCAATAATGCTGACGATATTTTTCCTCGGTTCCAAAGTCCCTAAGTACAAAATGAATTTTTCCGGCCAATGATTGTGAGGCGTCAGTGGATTGCCTGCCGCATACTCGTCAGACTGCCTGTTGTCTTTCGTTGCTTCGGCACCCGAGTAAACGACTGACACCCGATTTGGACTTAGCTGATACAATCTAACCAAATCGTCTTTGGTCGCCTGCGACACCGCAATGACTCGCGCCGCTTTTGTCACTAGTCTTTTCGGCTTCATAAACTTGTGCCATAATCGCCTGCGCCATGAGTAAAACTCCGGGAAAAGCTCATATGACAAATCATGCACAGTGACCACCAGTGGTGTATTGACCACTGGCATTAATCTCGCATTCGGTACAAATATGACGTCCATCTTAACACGAGCCTGGCGTTCAATCATTTTGTCCCACCGCGGTCTGTTAAACGCGAACTGGCATAAATTCAACAGTTTGTTGGGATATCTAAAGGACACGACTCTTACTTTTGTCCCAAAATCCGGCAACGTAATTTTTTTCCAGGAGTTATAAAACAATACCCAGGTGTATTGCGGAGCTTGTTCAACCATGGTTCGAATAATCTTGACGGCGTATTCCTCGACACCGCTATGCCTGCCCTCCATCAAAGATCGGACATCGACACCGACTATCATCACTCTGAGTTAATCCGGTTTAATTTTTCGCTCGTAATCCCCACCATGTTTTTTGGCACATAAATTATTCTCTTTCGTCTGTGGCTCCCTCAATCAAGCTGGCTTTCAATAACACCAAGTTGAGACCGCCGAACAGTACCACCACAAACGTGCCGACGGCGATTGTTACTGCTGCTACGCTGTTGACCCCTGTCCATGGCTCGGTTGGCACTACTTCGAACTTTAAAGCGGGTATCCCATCAGTCTGGTATCTCGCTATATTTTCCTTCATAACCTCTTGTAACCCTTCTGCTAAGCTTTGCGCCGCTTCCCTCTCCGAATGACGAACAACTATTTGCACCAATTGAGGTCCTGTCTTATTTGCTTCCACTGACCTTAGCATGGCCCGCGGCACCAAGCTTGGTACTGCCAAATTGGACCGTTCGTATGCCGCCGCAATAACCTCTGGCGTCTTGGCCCACGCGGCTAGCGTAGCCGTAAATAAATCCGTCGCCGACAACGCGTAATACCCATCATATCGGAAATCCCCGCCCGCTTCGCGTTCGCTTAACGATACTAAATATGAAAAGTGTACCTGATAATCCGGTTCGATCCTTTCCGCCCAGACAAAAGCCAGTACGGCGGCGGCGGCACTAATCAATACCAACCCCCAACCGGCTCTTCTCAGGGCTGTTTCGTAGTAGTAGTAATCAAACATATCGGTAACCCTTTATTGTTGCCCACGCCGCTGCCACTGGCAATACTCATTATTCACAATGTCTTCTATGCCCCTGATAAATGATTCCTTGCTGAACTTCTCAGCATGCCTTCTAATTTCGGCCGGATCAAACCTCATTTTTTCCCATCGCTGGATTCCTTCTTTGAGACTGACAACTGTTTGCCGGGGGAAAAATATACCTGTCCTTCCATCCGCAATTGTTTCCAACGCCCCGCCTGCCCCATAAGCGATCGTCGGCCGGCCGCTGGCTGCTGCTTCCAATGGCGTTATACCAAAATCTTCTTCCTGCGGAAACAACAGGGCTTTTGCTCCCCGATAAACCAATGGCAGCTTTTCATCCGGCACAAAACCCAAAAAACTAGTCCACTGCTTAGCACGCCGGCGTAATATTTTCTCTTCCGGTCCCACGCCAACAATTTTTAAGGGATATCCCAGTTCTTCGCAGGCATCAATCGCCAATTCAATTCGTTTGTAAGGTACCAGCCTGGCCACCACTAAAAAATATTCGTCCGTATGCGGACTGTTACTGAAAACTTCTAAGTTGACCGGCGGCGCGACTACTTGCGCTTCTCGCCGGTAATATTTCTTAATTCTTTTCGCCACATACTTAGACAAAGTGATATAAGCATGGACACGCTGCGCCGCGTAGTAATCCCATAACCTGATATATGACAAGGCCAACGGTGCCATCCGCTGTAATAAACGCCCAGGTGCAAATTCCCGTACGTAGCGGTGGCTATCGTCCCAAGCATATCTTATAGGTGTAAAGCAATAAGAGATATGCATCGTGTTGGGTCCCACAATTACCCCTTTCCCAAAACTGTGGCTGGCTGATAGCACCACGTCATATTGCTCCAGATTGAATTGCTCCACTGCCAACGGCATTAGCGCTAAAGGAAAATATCTGTGCGGCTTTTTTGCTCCTGGAAAATTCTGTAAAAATGAATGGCGCACCCGTTTTTCATCAATGATCCGGCCGACCGCTGCTTTATCATAAACTGTCGTATAAACCGGCGCGTTCGGATAAAGCTGCATTAATGCTTCCAATACCCGCTCCGCTCCGCCCATGTGAGTCAGATAATCGTGTACTAATGCTACACGCATATTGTTATCCCCCTGTCAGCCATCGATCTATTCTACCCGTCTGTACTCATTCTGTTAAGGCCTGCCCCTGCAAATCTTAAAGCCTAAAACGCAAAACGACTTTAGGTTTCACTGCGCAACTAACAAAGTCAAACAGCATTGTAAGCTTTAAACTGTTATTTTTCGCTATGCGTTTTCGTATTTCTCTTTTTGAATTTCTTATTTGTTTCGGATTTCGCATGTTTCGGATTTCGAATTTCTCGTCTACACTGCATTCCTGTCCGTAAACAAAATTTTCACTGTCTTAAGAAGCAACAATAAATCTAATTTCAAAGACCAATCTTCAATATAACCAATATCTAATTTGGCTTCTTGCTCAAAAGGCAATCCAGCGTTGCCGTTAACCTGCGCCATCCCCGTCATCCCCGGTTTGATAGTAAATAATTTATTATGCCGCTTTTCATACGACGCGATCTCTTTCGGTAAATGCGGTCGTGGTCCAACCAGGCTCATTTCCCCCTTCAAGACGTTTATTAACTGGGGTAGCTCGTCTATTCTAGTCTTGCGTAGCACTCGCCCTACCTTTGTTATCCGCGGATCGTTCTTCATCTTAAATAGCGGCCCGCTCCTTTCGTTATGACCAGCCCGCAGAACCGCTTCATATTGATCAGCTTGCTCACCGCCATAACGGTGCCCCGTACAATACTTGGACCACATTGTCCGGAACTTAAATATTTCAAACTCCTTCTGATTTCGTCCCACCCGGTTTTGTCTGTAAAACACTAGCCCCGCACTTTCAAGCTTTATCAATAAAGCGGTTACCAACAGGACAGGCGATAATATGATTAATCCAACAATGGCGCCAATAATATCCATTGCTCTTTTTGCCACCCGTCCCCACCCATCCAGCGGTGTCCGCATTAATTCCATCAGTGGCACCCCTTCTATTTGTCGAAATCTGATATGCGACGCGTATGTCTCATACAAATCAGGAATATATTTGTAATCAATTTTGTATTGGTCGCAAAATTCCAGCAGCATCAAATCGTCGCTCTCCGGCAAAGTCGGATCGGTTTTAATTACGTCATCGATTCCTTTCTCCTTATAGATTGCCTCTAGGCACTCCCGGTTCGGTTTCTCTATCATGGCCACTACCCGATAACCCAAGGCCGATTTTTTCTCGAATTTATCCGCTAAGTAACCGGCGAATCGGCCATTGCCGACCAGCGCTACACGATAAACACCAAAACCATGCGTGAGCAGCCATAACTGGATTTCCCTTACCCCCCACCGTCCAGCGGATACCATGACAATTGCCAATACATAAGCTGCCAATAATATAAACCGGGACTGAAACAACTCCGCACTCAAGAATATCGCGCCAATCACTCCCATTACGCCAATTGATATCCCGGAAAATATTTTCATCAACTCGTCGTATAAACGCCGCGTCACCCGAATCGCATACAGGCCATGCAGGGCAAAAATTACGACGATCACAGCCGCCACCATCGCGGTTAGCTGCATGTACTCCTGAATCGGCAAATCAACAATAAAGATTGCTGGCCTCACTTCTTGGATGAATTCGCTCATACGCAACAGGTATGCCAAAGCCCCGGCCAACATGATCGCCGTAAAGTCGATTGGTACCAATATTGCTGCAAAAAATAGTTCCGATCTTTTCATAGGCTATTTCCACTCATTAAAAATCATGCTCTTATCCTTAGCAGCCTCTCCCATCACAATTTTCCTTTTCCACCGCATCCGCCTTCATGTACCAGCCCTATTACAGTTACCGTTCGAACTTCAAACTGCTTTGATTTTTCAAGCATAAGTCACCACCCTACCCCTAACAGACATATATGTCAACCATGACTGACATTCGCTTCTCATTGTACGACTCTTTATCTGTTAACCACAATATTGCTGCCGTCAATAATGCAGAAATATTCCTCCTCCACCCTTTGGTCTTGTTTTCTGAGCCGCGGTCTATAATAAAAAATCCGCTATTAAATGCGGATCCTTTATTGCCAAGACAGGTTATAAGCCGGATTCTGTCTGGCCGGTTCAACACCGGCCATGCTGGCCATCTATCTGTGGTCTGCTTCGCAGCACACCTCAAATTCATCGAGATGAATTTTGCCTCCTACCTGCTAGACACTAAGTGACTAGCTGCTTGGAGTTGCACCGAGTGGGGCTTGCCCCAGATGAATATTACTATTCACCCGCGTGGTCTCTTACTTCGCCTCGCCGTAGCGAAACTATACCCGCGAAGGCGGGCACCGCGATTTCACCCTTACCCCCACACCTGTTTGGTATATATTGCCCGAGGCAATATCATAATCAGAAAATGTCTGGTATAAAAATAGATGCTTAAATAGAAACCGAGTAGTTTTCTAAACTTTACTTATACCAAACAGGTGTGGGGGCGGTATGTTTCTGTTGCGCTCTTCGCCTAATCGAAAGCAGCGAACGATATACACGTGTGCGTATCGTTCACCTGTCTTCCTTTCATCGGTCCCTCAGCTTCGCCCCGCAATAGCGGGGCTTATACTGGGCAGACGTTATCTGCCACTCATATGTTGTTAAACAACATGGTGTCCGGACTTTCCTCTCTGCCAAAAGCAGAGCAGCCATCCACCTATCTTGGCCCTAACACTATAACAACATTTCATAAACACGTCAATATATTGCGTCTACACCTGGAAAAATATGTTGAGGATATTTTAGTAAATATTAAAAACCCCCTTTGATATAATCGCTGGGGGAAATCTAATTATTTAAATGCTTATCTTTACCTATCTTCAGCGAGGGACTTTTTTATCCAAAGTTGTCTAAAGTTGTCTTAAGCAAAAAACGGACAGTATAAAA
>CAYJKV010000003.1:0-173334 GCA_964371255.1 uncultured Candidatus Saccharibacteria bacterium
AGCTGTGCTTGTGTTATAAAGATGCTACGGGCGTAAGCCCGTAGAGTTTCACTTATATTACGTTAAAAAAACGCCTCGGCTTTTGCGTTGGCGTTGCATTATTCCTTTATGAATAACCAAACGATCATTTAATCCAGCTAAGCGCCATTTCCACCTTCCGCAATGCTCGCTCAGCGCGACGCAAGTCAGCCCGGGCCGCGGTCAACTTTCGCTTCATCGTAGCCACTCGTCTTTGGACTGAACTCAGCTTGGGAGGCGCACTTAGTTTAGACGTCCGTTTCCGTCTCTGCCGACACCACCGGTACCTGGCTTTTTTAGCCATGCTAGTTTCTCCTGAAAGGAACAAAACAATTAACAAAAACCTTCTTTGACTGAATTGGTAGCCCGTAGGGGAATCGAACCCCTGTTGCCAGAGTGAAAATCTGACGTCCTAGCCACTAGACGAACGGGCCATATTAACTAATTATCAATTACCAATTTTCAATTTACAAACCCCTGTTTATCTAATCCTTGCCACTTGCCCCGTGGTGAGCAAAGCGAACTTTACGGGGTTAGACGAACGGGCCGTAAATTAAATGTAAAGTGTAAATCGAAAAAAGAAAAATAACAACCTGAAATCTAACATATGACAAATTCTATCTGATATGCCAGTATCTCTCATATGAGTGATAAATATTTTCTGGCTATTGAAACGTCCTGTGACGAAACTGCTGTTGCCATTGTTCAACACAACAAACAAGACGTCTCTGTCCTCGGTCAAGCCGTCGCCTCACAGATTGATGTCCACGCTCTGACCGGTGGAGTAGTGCCCGAAGTGGCCGCTCGTGAACACGTAGCCATTTTACCATCCTTAATAAAGGACGTGATTAGGCAAAGTAGATTAGTCCCAGCCGATCTCGACGCCATCGCTGTCACCATAGGCCCCGGCCTGATGCCGGCCCTGATCATCGGTGTCACTGCGGCTCAAACCCTCGCGTATGCCTGGAAAAAGCCCATCATTCCCATCCATCATCTGGAAGGGCATATTTATAGTGCCTTGCTAGCTCCCGCTCGCCAGGCACAATTTCCAATTTCCAATTTCCAATTTCCAAACGAAAAAGTATTTCCCGTCTTGGCGCTGATCGTCTCTGGGGGACACACCATGCTGATCCTGTTGAATAATCACTTGCAATACAAAGTCCTTGGCACTACTCGCGACGATGCCGCCGGTGAAGCCTTTGATAAAGTAGCCCGTCTATTGAATCTTCCGTATCCTGGCGGCCCGGCGATCAGCCAAACCGCAGAGTCCGGCAATCCGCTCGCTTATCCTTTTACTCGTCCCATGTTGCGCTCCGGCGACCTTGATTTTAGTTTTTCTGGTCTTAAAACCGAAGTCCTGTATAAAGTCCGCGAGTTATCTAAGGATCAACCCGTCTCTGCCTTCGTCAACGACATCGCTGCCTCATTTCAGGCCGCTGTCGTCGACTCGTTAATAACTAAGACCAAACTAGCCATCGCGCAAACCAAACCGCGGCGCTTACTTTTAGCCGGGGGAGTGGCCGCCAACACAAAATTACGCGAAGCCTTTGTCGCGTTAGCCGCTCAAGCTAACGTACCCTTTAACATTGCTCCTTTGCCCTTATGCTCGGATAACGCTGTTATGATTGGCCTGGCCGCCGTTTTTGCCAATAAAACAGGCCGTCTATCCGACTGGCGAGATATTGACGCCGTGGCTCGGCCTTCCTTATCTGATTTTTTTACGAGACTCCCTACGGTTTAAGAAAATTTTTCACGCCCACCTGGTCCCTAATTTTTAGCAGCAGCGCCCGGCGTAATTGCGCACAACTTTCTTGTGGGCAGTTGGCTAAATGATGAGCCACAAATTCAAAATCCCTTCTTTTTAGAATGACGCGGGAGGAACCGTAAAGTAACGGTTGGATCTGGACGCACCCCAGCAATTTGCCTTCTTCCCACAGCCAATCAAGCTTTGTTTTGATGCTGGTAATAACTTTTTTTCGGAGCTTACTGCAAGAGCGCTTCTTACAAGTCTTCAAATGATTCAACGAAGTTCGAAATCCGACCTGTCCCGGCACACTGAACACAAAAGCTGGACGACAACCCCCTTTGGCTTGGTTACAGTTACATCTGGATTTAACGTGGATACCATCAACACTCCACACATGTACGCGACCAATCGCCAGGTGATATGCCATAATCTATTAACTATACCGCATAAACCGATCCCTGCCAGGTTGATTTTCTATCTTTTTTAATGTTTGCTATCAACAAGGCCGTAAATAACTCCTGTTATTTTATTAAACAGCCCCCTCGCTTGGCTTAGAACGTTGTGGATGTGTCAATATAGCTCAATAGTGGCCCGCATCACTAAGCAGCTGTGCCATCAATCAATATACTCATGAGCGGGGACAGGGTATGATTAAGAAAAGCGTCGACTAATTTTTACCAAGAAAATAATTTGCCGGAATCTATGGCTTCTTTAGCGCCACAATATGACCCTCATGAGCACGAATTTACTATTTACAGAAAGTGGGAAGAATCCGATGCTTTTAAGCCTAATAACGGCCAGCCGTTTAACCGTCAAGATAAAAAACCATTCACCATCATGCTGCCGCTGCCAAATATCACCGGCAGCTTGCACATGGGCCACGCGCTCCAGCACTCCATCATGGACGTGCTCATCCGCTATCACCGAATGAAAGGGGAGCCCACTCTCTGGCAGCCGGGTACCGATCACGCCGGCATCGCTACCCAAAACGTGGTTGAAAAAAGTTTGCGCGCGCAGGGCATCTCGCGTCATGACCTGGGCCGGGAAAAATTTCTGGCTAAAGTTTGGGAATGGCGTGAACAATACGGCCATCAAATCATCCAGCAAATGAAACGCTTGGGCAGCTCTTGCGATTGGAGCCGCCTCGTTTTCACTATGGATGATAACTATGTCAAAGCTGTTCACGCGGCATTTATACGCTACTACGAACAAGGTATTGTCTATCGCGGCAATCGAATTATTAACTGGTGTCCCCGCTGCTCCTCAGTTATTTCTGACCTGGAAATCAACCATATTGAGCAGGACAGTGAGCTCTTTACTATCGCTTATCCCTTTGCCAACCAGCCAGGCCATATTTCAGTCGCCACCACCCGTCCGGAAACTATGCTGGGCGACACCGCTATCGCCGTCCATCCGGCGGATAAGCGATACAAGAAACTGATCGGCGCGACTGTTGTTGTCCCGCTCATTAATCGCGCTATTCCCGTCATTGCTGACGAGCGGATCGACCCGGCTTTTGGTACCGGTGCCGTTAAAGTTACACCGGCACACGACCCGCTTGATGCCGAAATCGGTGAGACGCACAAACTGCCAATTATTAATGTCATCGGCGAGGACGGCCGGCTCACCGCCCAGGCTGGCCCTTATGCCTCTCTGCCTGTTGACGAAGCTCGTCTGCAAATTATTAATGAACTTGATGCGTCAGAATTGCTCATCAAGACGGAACCTTACCGCCACTCGATGACTCTTTGCGATCGTTGCTCCACGCCTATCCAACCGTTAATTTCCCGTCAGTGGTTCGTCGACATGAGCAAGCTCAAGGATGCCACAATCGCTGTGGCCGAGGACGAAATCGTTAAGTTCTTCCCGCCCCGCTGGAAAAACCACTTTCTTGACTGGATGAATAACGTACACGACTGGACTATCTCCAGACAATTATGGTGGGGCCAGCGCCTTCCCGTATGGTGGAAAGAGGGGACTCACGGCACGTCCAACGAAGCAGGCAATTTTGTCGTGTCTATCGATCAGCCCGAAGGCGAAGGTTGGGTACAGGATCCGGATGTCTTTGATACCTGGTTTTCTTCTGCCTTATGGCCAATGGCTACCCTCGGTTGGCCTGATAATACCGCTGATCTAGCCACCTTTTATCCAACCTCCGTCCTGATTACCGCCCGTGATATTGTTTATCTCTGGGTCGCGCGCATGATCTTTTCCGGTCTTAATTTTATGCAGGATGAAAAATTTGAACGCCCGGATCAAGGCAGCCGCGTCCCGTTTGAACACGTCTTTATTCATCCGACCGTCCTTACCAAAACCGGCCAGCGCATGAGTAAGAGTCTTGGCACCGGCATCGACCCGCTGGAACTAGTCGAGGAATATGGCGCCGACGCCACCCGCTTCGGTCTACTGCATCAGATGAGCTACGACAATCAAGCTATCAAATTTGATCCATCCAGTATTCGTTCTGCTCGTAACTTTGCCAATAAGATCTGGAATATCGCTCGCTTTCTGGGGTCTCTGCCCAACCGTGAGCAAGCTCCCACCTCGGCTGACCGATGGATCCAGGATCGTCTCCGCCAAGTCACGGCCCAGCTGTCAGCAGATTTAGAAGCATATAAAGTTGGTGAAGCGGCCCGCCTCCTGCACGATTTTATCTGGCACGACTTAGCTGACTGGTATTTGGAAATAATAAAAATCCAAGGAGACACCAAAGTTGCTCACGCTGTTTTCGAACAGACGCTAATCTTGCTGCATCCTTTCTTGCCGCACCTGACAGAATTGTTGTGGCGCCATATTGGTCAGACGGATCTCCTGATCACTCATGCCTGGCCGGCCCGTGACGTCAAGTCCGAACCCTCCTCAATCGATCGCTGCCAGGACATCGTCAATACCGTTCGCAGCGCGCGCCGTCTCCTTAATTTGCCGGCCAAAACGATTATCGACGTATACATCAAAGAGCCTCAGGACCTAGTCCCTGCCATGTCAGCCATGACTCATTCGGTATTTATTGATGAGGATCATCCGGCACTGCTAAAATTCCCATTGCTAACTGGTGGCGCCGTTGGTCTTGGTTCGACGAAGATCACGGGAGACAGCATTCAAGCTGCCATTCAAAAATTAGATAAAGACCACGCTGCCATTACCAATCAGCAAACACGCTGTCAGCAAATCCTGCGGCAAATGGCTGATAAGGCGCCCGCTCAAGCCCTTGCCGCCAAGCAACAAGAGTTGGCTGGGCTCGTCGACCAATTATCCGCCATCGACCGCAGCCGCCACGCTCTACAAGGCCATTAACCCGTACTGGAATGTTAGTGCGGTGTTTTAATCATTTAAGCTTTCGTATTTCTAATTTGTTTCTCCCGAAGGGATCCCCTTGGGAGGATTTAAGAATTTCGTCCCTAGGGGACCCCATAGGGGGATTTCGTGCTTCCGCGTTTTAGTCATTGAGATTTGGGCATTCTTTGGGTGTTGAGCATTGGTCATTGGGGTTTATTTACATTCCTTCAACTCTTATTAGATTATTTGAATAAAGGGATTTTAGTCTAGAGATGGCGTTATAATCTTCACTTGAGTTGTGTAAAAAACTTCACCCCAATTGTGCTACAATCATGTGCATAGTTTACATTTATCAATTGTGTTATTATTAATTCGTTAATTATGGGAAAAATAAACACACCCGGATTTTTTGAGAGATTAACAGGTGCTCGCATCATGAGTCGTGACGACGACGAAGAACAGGTGGCCGTGCGTGAACATGAAACAGATACAAAAGTTGAGGACGATGAAGATGAAGACAAGGACGATCAGCAATATCTTAACGAAGCCACCGAAGAAACAGAATCAGAACCCGAAGAGGATTATAACGATGAAGCCAATACCAGCGAAGAGGGTGACGAACAGGAAGGGCAGCTAACCGTCGACGTCTTTCAGGACGACACCAACGTCGTTATTCAAAGCACTATCGCCGGTGTCTCTCCAGACGATCTCGATGTATCTATCACCAATGACATGGTTACCATTCGCGGTGAACGCCGCCGCAGTTACGACGTTGATGAAGAAAATTTCTTTTACCAGGAATGTTACTGGGGTACATTTTCCCGCTCGATTATCCTGCCGGTTGAAATTGACGCCGACCGCGCCGAAGCCAAAATCAAGAATGGTATTCTCACCATCCGCATCCCCAAGGCCAATGCCGCCATGACCCGTAAGCTCAAAGTCAAAGCTACCTAGATTAGAAAATACGAAGCACGAAATCCCAAATCCGAAACATTATGTTTCGGATTTCTTCAGTTTAGGATCTGGTCATTGACGGGACAGAGGAATTCTATTCCTCGCTGTTTGAAAATTGAAAATTGAATTTTGAAAATTATTGCTTTATCTTTACTTAATCTATGTCCGCCATTTTTAGCTGGATCATCTTCATCGGTCTGGTTTTACTCCTTCCCACCGCTTACGCTGCCAAAATTGGCGCCCCCTACGCTCCCACCTTCATGCCTGCCATCAAACGCGCTTTCTCTCACATCAAACTGGGCGCTTCGGATGTCATCGTCGACCTGGGCGCTGGCGACGGCCGCACGTTAATTGAAGCCGCTTCCCGCGGCGCGAAGGCGATTGGCTATGAACTTTCACCAATTATGTGGTTTATTGTTTGGTTCCGGTTGCAACTGCTTCGGTTACGCCAAGCAAGCCCAGTAATCCCAGGCCAATCCGCGACTCCCAAGCATCGTCACGCCGTCTACCTGCGGAATTTCTATAAACAATCCCTCCCCCCGGAAACCACTGTTATCTTTGCCTTTCTCATGCCGGGAAACATGGCCAAGGTAAAAACTATGCTCGCCAAACAAAACTTGCCGAACCTGCGCTGTGTGCTCATCTACGCCTTTCCGTTTCCTGACCTTCAGCCCCTGCAAGTTATTACTACCCCTAAATGTTCCCGCGTGTACGTCTACAGTCCTTCAGATTTTCGGCCAAATATCTAACTTCACCTGATTATCATTGCTCAAGGCTTCTGTGTTGCTGAAATTACGCGCCTTCCCCCTGCCTCGCCCCACATAGCCCCGCCAACGGCGGGGCGACGTGGGGATAAGGGGGACGTCAGGTGGTTAGCCAAATACGTGAACTAACACCCCCCTGATAAGGGGGGCGAAGGGGGGTTAAAAACCTACTTCTCTACACATGAACCACTTTGATCCGTGTTTAAGCACTTTTATTATTTGGAGAACGGCTATTATTGAAACCCCCCGTTATAAAGAGTGATTGAGGGTTTTGGTTGATAGAATCCTGTATAATACTTAAGTATAGCTAACCACTAAGTTGTTATTTACTAGATTTGGCCGTACAATTCTCTTTCTATGAAATTCTACGTCACTACACCCATTTATTACGTTAACGACAAGCCGCACATCGGCTCCGCCTATCCCACGATCGCCGCTGACGTCTTAGCGCGTTTCTATAAACAGCAAGGCCACGATGTTTTTTTTCTTACCGGTACGGCTGAACATGGCTCTAAGATCGCCGGTAGCGCGAAAGCAGCCGGCCAGTCTCCCCGGGCCTTTGTCGACAAAAATGCCGAATATTTTAAAAAAGCATGGACGGCTCTCAACATCAAGTATGATGACTTTATCCGTACTACGGAAAAACGTCACGAAGAGGCCGTTAACCTTTTCTTCGACAAGTTATACCAGACCGGCCAGCTGTATGAGGGGGAATACGAAGGGCTGTATTGCGTCGGCCATGAGGCTTTCATTAAGGAAGCGGATTTAGATGACCAGGGCAATTGTCCCGATCACGGTAAGCCGCCGGAAAAAATTAAAGAGACTAATTGGTTCTTCAAGTTATCGGACTATGGTCAATTCTTGCGGGAAAAAATTACCAGTGGAGAATTATTAATTTCACCCGAGATCCGTCGTAATGAAGTCTTGTCACTGATTGATCAAGGCCTGGAAGACATTGCGATCTCCCGTCGCACTGCCAAATTTGCTTTTCCACTGCCCTGGGACAAGGAGCAGACCATCTATGTTTGGCTCGACGAACTGTTTAATTATTGCTCGGCAATCGGCTACGGCCAGGACAAAAAGAAATTCAAACGCTATTGGCCAGCCGATGTCCATATTGTTGGTAAAGATATTTTGAAATTCCATTGTGTCATTTGGCCCGCGCTGCTGGAAGCGATCGGGGAAAAATTGCCCAAACAAGTCTTTGCCCACGGCTTCTTCACTATCGACGGTCAGAAGATTAGTAAATCCCTTGGTAACGCGGTTGATCCTGTAGAGTTGGTTAGAGAATATGGCGCCGACGCCGTGCGCTATTTCCTCTTGCGGGATATACCTTTCGGCAACGATGGCGATTTTTCTCATGTCCGGCTCAAAGAACGATACAACGCCGACTTAGCCAATGGTCTGGGCAATCTTGTCTCCCGTACCCTCAATATGATTGAACAATACTCGCCTGACTTTGACACCAAGGCCAACGACAAATTGTTGCCGGCGGCTATTAGAAAGTCTTTGAAAAAGGTCAACAAACATATCGAGCAACTTGAATTTCATCATGCCTTAACAGTGATTTGGTCTGTCATTAAAACGGCCGACAACACCATCGAGGAAACCAAGCCCTGGCAATTAATGAAGGGCGGAAAGGAAGATCGCGCCCAAAAAGTGCTCGCCGAACTATTTCAAATATTGCTGGCCGTCAATCAGCAAATCGCTCCATTCCTGCCTGACACTCACGCCAAGCTTGATCAATTACTTTCTGCCCGTCCCATCAAAAAACCAAGCGAGCCATTATTTGCTAGAAAAATCTAAGATTATTACCCATCTTTACACCCCGGGGGTGTAAAAGAGGGGATTAGTATCTATCTTTGCACCCTTTCTACGCCCGTCTTCCCACCCTTCCACCCCGGGGGTGTAAAGGAGGGAAACAAGATCCAGCTTTTACTTTCTTAATAGACCCATGATCGAAGTAGAAATCAAATTTCCTCTTATCAAGAATAACGAGCAGTTAGTAACGGCTGGTGCTCGGCTGCTTGGTGAAAAAAAAGTTGTCGATCTGTATTATGACAACCCTTCACGACAACTGACCCTAGCCGACCGGTGGCTGCGGTGCCGCAACGGCCAATTCGAATTCAAAGTCCCGGTCGACAACAACCACAAGAACACAACCTTTGTCGCGCGCCGCTACACGGAATTAACGACTGATCAGGAAATACTGCACGCTTTAAAATTATCTAGCCAAGACTTATCAACCGCTCTTGAGCAGAATAATTACACGCCATTCGCTACCATTAATACCACCCGTCTCTCTTATGAATATGGAGATATTCACATCGACATTGATCGCACGGATTTTGGCTACGCGATCGGCGAAGTAGAAAGGCTCATCACAGACCCTGTACAAATCAAGGACGCGGAAAAAGAATTAAAGCGCTTTTTGTCAGAACGCCACATCGCTTATTCACACGGCCATATGGGCAAAGTCGCTCTCTATTTGCAGAAACATAAGCCTGACCACTTTCATCTATTAGTCAAAGCCGGAGTAATCAGTCACACTCGTACAAACTAACTTCCCCTCGGTACACCCCGGAGGTGTACTATTAAGCCGCGCAATGATCACGGTGCTTGTTTTCTGCTGCTGCACGACATCCAAGAATCTTCACGCTATATACTCGGGTGGTTAAAAAACATAGAAAGGGAAACAACTTGCCATAAAATACTATTACTGGTACGACTCAATATATGAAATTATTAATCACCGGCGGGGCAGGATTTATCGGCAGTAACTTTATTCATTACTGGCTCAAAAAGCATCCCGATGATCATATCGTCAATCTGGACATCTTAACGTATGCCGGCAACCTAGCCAATGTCGATGACATTTCCCAGGACAAACGGTACCAATTTGTTCAAGGCGACATCCTGGATAAGGACATCGTGGATGACTTGGTTAAGAGTTGTGATACGGTCGTCCACTTTGCCGCTGAATCTCATGTCGATCGTTCAATTCAAGGACCATCTGCCTTTGTGGAAACTAACATCAAGGGCACCTTTGTCTTATTGGAAGCTGCTCGCACCTATAATAAACGCTTCCACCATATCTCCACTGACGAAGTGTTTGGAGCACTGCCTTTAGGCACTAAAGATAAATTTAACGAACACACCCCGTATCAACCGAGCAGCCCCTACTCCGCGTCCAAAGCCGCCGCCGACCATCTCGTGCGGGCTTATCACGAGACATATAAAGTACCGGTAACCATCACCAACTGTTCCAACAACTTTGGTCCATATCAGCATCCGGAAAAATTTATCTCCCGCATGATTACCAATTTAATTGATGGCGAGAACATCAAGGTTTATGGCGACGGCAAATACGTGCGTGATTGGCTGCATGTTCAAGATCACTGCCGCGCCATTGATGCCGTCCTCACCTCGGGTAAAATAGGGGAGACCTATTTAGTCGGCGGTATGACGGAGGATATCAATAATCTAGCGGTGGCCAAACTGATACTGCAGCATATGAACTTAGGCGAAGATCGTATTGAATTCGTTAAGGACCGACTCGGTCATGATCGCCGTTACGCCGTCGACTGGACCAAGATCAAGCGTGACCTTAATTGGGAACCTGAATACACCTTCAACAAATGGCTAAAAACCACTGTTGACTGGTACCAGCAAAATGAAGATTGGTGGCGGCCGCTCAAAGAAGAAGCCGAAGCTATCTATAAAAAAAGCGGTCAGTAACTCAACATTGTAGCTGCAACCTGCCACGTCTCGCCAATAAAAAAACCAGTCCGAGATGAACTGGGGTGCAATGAATGATTTACGCACTGGCATTTTGGCGTAGACTATAATCTTCCTGCCGTTATGTACAGGATTAATATCATTTCGACCACGGCAATCAATATCATAATCTTTCCCGCCAATATCCATTCCTCTATCATGCGTTGCCTATTTCGCCTTCTTCTCTGCCGCCTTGCCTCAGACATAATAGTAATTGCTTCCCGTTGATCAGGATACGCCGCTGCCAAATTTGGAGGATGTTTATGCCGCGGCCAAACAGACGCATGAGGCATGATTACTGCTTGATGACAATCTTGGCAATAAACCCTCCTCCCGATAAACGCACTGTTGTGTGGCAGATAGTTGCCGCAGGGACATAGAAAGTGAACATCCTCTATAGCTTCTAGAACAGGATTCAATCTAATCATGGCTAGGCCCCCAATATATTATTGATAACGCCGCTAATTTAAAAGAACACCTTGCAACTGCAAATTGCTTACGTTGCACAGGATAAAAAACCCAATAATATACGTCAAGCATATTAACTTCTATTTTGTCAACATCTATTGGCATGTTTTCGTATCCATTTTCCACTCAGGACTGTAATAGCTATAACTTACGAAGCCGATTTTTCTTATATTCTCTTGTTTCTGTTCTGCGTGAATTTCACGCCATGTTACTCCTCAACTATTGTGATCAGCCAAGATTAATAAATAAATCTATATAAAATATTATTATGTCAGCGAATTTTGACGTATTCATTTCAGAATAGAAGTACTTTCTTTGGCTGGTGCATTTACCCTTGGCGTTATCACGAACCTGAATAGTCTGGCTTGCCCAGAATGATCATGCCCCTTATAGGGCCTAAAGTCTGGTTTGCTAGCTAAAAGACGTTACTAAGCCGATTCCATAGACCCGTTGCAGGAACAATAATCTAGTAGTATAGCTGCTAGGCCATCACCAGACTCTAAAAATTCTCTTGCACTATAATTATTTTAAAAAATGAGGATCCAATAATACTCAACTTTTGTCATAAAGATTTGACAAAATGCTATTTGTGGCGTATAAATACCTGTTTTAGCTTAAATATCATATGCTACAAAAAACCCCAAAACCAGCCGCCCAACAGCTCATATCTGCCAATACTTTAGCACGGCACATTATTCCATCTGCCATTCTGGCACCGTCCGCCCATAATACCCAACCTTGGAAATTTGAAACTTCGTCAAACGTGATTGACATTTTTATCGACTGGAGCCGTCACTTAACTATATCCGATCCAACTCTCCGTCAACTTTATGTCAGTCTTGGTTGTGCTACGGCCAACGCGCTAAATGCTGCCAATTACTGGAACATGACAGCCGCTGTTCAATATTTCCCAGACGGTGCTGGTAAAGATAAACCGGTCGTGCGTCTAAGCTTCGCACCTGCCCACAAACCGGGAGAACACAATCAAGCGGAGGCAGACATGTTTGCGGCCATCGTCCAGCGGCACACCAACCGGTCTTTCTTTGATGAGCAGCCCCTGACTGTCGATGAACAAAAGGCTCTTAACCAGGACATTGATCAAAGCATCACCACCTTCGTCTCTGATCGTAACCAGATCGAACAAATCGCCCAAATATCCCAAGAGGGGACTTTTAGCACTTTATCCCGCAAGGAATTTAAGGAAGAATTGTCTCATTGGGTGCGCAATAGTTGGACTTACCAGCATGACGGCATGCCCGGTTATGCTATGGGCATTCCTGCCCCCCTTTCCCTGGTTGCTCCGATGATGGTTCGCATTGCCCCAATTCATGTTCAGGAAGCGCCCAAAACTAAACAGCAAGTTGCCAGTTCCTCGACTCTGGCTATCTTTTCTACCGATACTGACACGCCTGTTGATCATCTAAAAGTTGGCCAGCAACTCCAGCAAGTCTGGCTCAACGCGACCGCGGCCGGATTAGCCGCCATGCCTGTGGTTGCCGCCATAGAAGCTGGCGAAGAATATCGCAACAGGTTGCGCGACATTACTCATGCCAAAACCTACCCCCAGTCTTTATTGCGTATCGGCCATTCATCTGCCACCAATCTTCGTGCCACACCCCGCCGTACGCTCGACGAATGCGTCCGCTAATTTAGCTTTTCAAAATCTCCGCGACTTTTCGTGCCGCTTCTTCCCGCGCGGCAAAGTGAATTCGTAAGTATCCAGTTTCTTTACTGCTATCGTTAAACAATATGTTCGCCGGTGTTGTTACGATCTTTTTCTTGATCAATTCCTCCACTACTGCCATATCCGTCGGCCGGTCATGTTTCATCAGCATGTAATAAGTTGCGGGTACGTGTAGGGGACTAAAACCATAATGAACAAACGCCTCTTCCAACACTGCTTTATTACGGAGTAACATTTCCCTCAAGTCACTGACGTATTGGTTTAGCTCCGGCAGATTATTTTTTAGCACCTCTGCCAGCACATGCTGGGACACCGTCGATCCTCCGATATACAGCGCATCGTGCCGCACTGCCATCTCTTCAATCCGTTCCGGGCTGGTTATGGCAAATCCCACGCGCCAGCCGGGAATCGCAAATGACTTTGACCAGCTGCGCACCAAGACCGTCTTTGACCAATCCATTTTCTTGTAGTCCGCGTCATCCTTCGGCGGATTGTCCCAGATAAATTCCCGATACATTTCATCCAATACCAGCAAACAATTCTTGGCCTTCGCCGCTTCGCTTAACTTCTTTAACGTCTCAAGAGACGCAGTCTGTCCCGTCGGATTAGCCGGAGAAGTAATAATGACCCCATCCACCTCATCCATTTTTTCTATCACAACATCCCAATCAAGTTCTTCCCCAATCCTGGTTGGCAAAAAAACTATTTTATAGCCCAATGCGTTCAGCAGTATTTCATGCGCTATATAAAAAGGTTCTGGCAGCAGTACCTTAGCACCCGGTTTAAGATCGGTTAATAAAGCGCTAGTTATTCCGGCCATCGCTCCGGCCACGGACATCACGTTTTCTACTTCAATATGCCACTCTCGTGAGTCTAAATATTGTACTAACGCCTCCCGATAAGCCGGCACGCCACGCTTGTTGTCGTACCGCGAAAT
This sequence comes from uncultured Candidatus Saccharibacteria bacterium, assembly GCA_964371255.1. Taxonomy (GTDB): domain Bacteria; phylum Patescibacteriota; class Andersenbacteria; order UBA10190; family UBA10190; genus UBA10190. Next base: position 13,626 of record CAYJKV010000003.1, read on the forward strand.
TTGCTGGATCGGTACTTTATGGAGAGTCTCTACCAAAACCTCCGGCAGATCCGTATCAATTACTCCCTGCGCTAAATCAATCGCCCCTTCCTTCTTAGCCCTTTCGGCTAATTCTCTGATCCCTAATTGTATAGTCATATCGTCCTATAATATACAACAATTCCAATCCTCACAAACTTAAAAATCCGCGCCGGGTCACCTTTAGGTGATCCTCTCTGCGGCGGGTAGAACCTCGCCGCGCCGGAAAAAACCCGGGTGTTAAAGAGGCGCGGTCGTTATTATCCGGGGTGGTTACGGATCAACTATCTTCCGCTATACTAAATTCATGACAAAAAACCTTTTTAAAAAATTAGCATCAACACCTAACACCAACCCAGAACCTCCTAAACCGATTTTCTTTAGCTTATCTAATTCAGACGACGCTGCCCGATTGTCTGATCTCCTAGACCAGAATCCGCACATCAAGATTATTGACACTTACGACACCCAGCTCAAAGAATTGTTTACCCTGAATAATCCCGCTTTAAAAATGAACCCGCCCGAATTGGCTAAGCAGTTCGAGGCGTACCAAAAAGAACACTACCAAGACCTCGATCCGCGACAGGCAGGAAGCTGGGTTTATCTTCCCTGGCGGTTCGTGTTGCTCCACCTTCTTCAAGACAAAGATTTCCAGCAAGTCCGCACCGGCCGCAATCGCAACCTGATCACACCGGAAGAACAAGTAAAATATTATAACAGCACCATCGGCATTGCCGGACAGTCCGTCGGCAATAGCTGCACCTTGAGCATCGTCTTAACCGGCGGCGGTAAGCATCTCAAAATTGCCGATCCGGACACACTAGAGCTGACTAACTTAAACCGCATCCGCGGCTCCATCGCCGATCTGACAGAACCGAAAGTATACATGTCCGCCCGCCAAATTTATGAACTGAATCCCTATGCCGACATTACCATGTTCACTGACGGCATCACTGAGGATAATATCCAGGAATTTTGCGATGGGCTGGATGTGATGGTCGAAGAGATAGACAATCTCGAAATGAAAATCCGTCTGCGTCAGGAAGCGCAAGTCAGAAAGATTCCCATCGTCATGGCCACTGACAATGGTGATAGCGGTGTGCTCGATGTCGAGCGTCACGATCTGGCAGATAATATCCCGCCTTTTCATGGACGGGGTGGTGATGACATCGCTGAACGTGTAGTTGGCAAAAAATTACCCTTGCCGGCCATCGGACAGATTATCGGCGGGGAATTGCTTGGTTATGACATTGCCGAGGAACGAACCGTACGCTCGCTGCTGGAAATTGGGCGTTCTATTCCCACCTGGCCGCAGCTCGGCTCCGCCGCCACCCTCAACGGTGCTGTTGTCGCTGTCGCCGTGCGCCGTATTCTAACGGGACAGCCCATCGTCGATGATCGTGCCAACATTTCCGTACCAGCGCTTATTGAACCTGGTTACACCGACAAAGAAACTACCGAGAAGCGCCTTAAAACCATCCACGAACTCGGCGACCAATTCAACACCATAGTCCAGCAAATCCTCAAGCATTCAAAATAATTGCATCGTCCGTTGTCTATCATGATAGCCTCCAATCATGTGAGGGAATAACATTAAGAAGATTTCGCGTCTTCCCTCTGCCTCGCCCCGCATAGCCCCGCCAACGGCGGGGCGACGTGGGGATAAGGGGCCTGCCTGCCGGTAGGCAGGGATAGGGGGGGTCTGCAAACCAACACTTTCTAACTTAATCGATCGCATCAATGAAAACAGCCAAAGAAAACAATGCGTTATTTGAAGTCTCCTTAAAATTCATCATCAAGGATGAAACTGATAAAATATTACTGCTTAAAATGCCCAAAACAGGGCCTATGGGTGGGTATTATGATTTGCCGGGTGGAAGAATAAAGGAACATGAAAAATCAAAACCATTCAGTGAAATTATTTCTCGAGAACTTACAGAGGAGCTCGGCACAAAGCCACGGATTACTTTTAATCAAATTCCCGTTGCTGCAGGACGGCACACCTATCCCAGACCATCCTCGGGTGACGATGGACATATTTTCTGGGTGTTCTTTGAAGGCCTATTTCAAGGAGGAGAGATAGAGATATCCCCCGAACACGCTGGCTATAATTGGATTAGTTTAGGTAAGCACAATCTTGATAAATACTTTGTGCGAGGCCCATGGGAAGGAATGTATAACTATTTTTATAAGAGATTTCCACCTAAATTAATCCAAGATTAATTTTTAAATTCAGACTATTAAGAACGAGTTGGGAAGTTATAATCACCCGACAACTATTTGCGATCAAACCAAACATACCAAGCAACTGTTCCTAATGTGAAACTAGTCATATTCCTTATCTGATTTCATTATGACGATTGCTTCATCAAGCAACTTTTGAAAATTTCTATTTTCCCTCCAAGCTTGTCGCAACTTATTTCTTAGTATTTGGTGCTTGGGGTAACCCCTGTCCTCAGATAAAATCACAGCATCGAATTCAGGTTCATTCAACAGAATCGTTAGCGCTTCTTTCAAATTATCGCTTTGCTTCATATTTAATCCGTTCTTCTTCAGATAATTTCTATAGTAATGCAGAAATTGAAGATGCATGATTTCATGGCAAATTGTTGTAATCGAATCCGGGAGGCTACGCCACAACGAAACCATGAACCAATTTCCCTTTTCGTTATATGGGCACATGTAGCCTGTCGTCCAAAAACAATTAAACTTCTCAGAACAAATCGGCTTACCTGTCATTTTCTCTAAAGCTTGCCAGTACTGTTGTTCCACCATCTTCCAGGCGACTTCTAGTGATCTTATTTCTTCTTTAATTATCAAATCCCTGTATTTACGTTTCTGATCACCTTGCAGATACTCCCTGATTATTTCTTCAGCGTCTGTAAAACTGGCTTTTAACACCTGCGATAATAAATTCTTTGGGATATGGCCGACTTCGTCCTTCCAGTCCAGTCCCCAGAGATTTTTATCTTTAGCAATTAAAACCCAGCTCCAAGCGTCCTTCACGATATCATATTGAAATTTTATTTGTGACATATAAATTTCTATCAATATGTACCCTGTTAACCGTGTATCCCAACAGTAGCACCTATTTTCTCTTGATATACTATAAAACCACATAATCCCATGGCTCCGTCGTCCCAATAACAATCACCGCGACTCGCTATTCAACCTGCCTATCTACCCTCCCCGCCCCTAAAAAATGGGGGAGTAGACCTAGCCTGCCAGCAGCTCACTACTGACGTTAATCAAACGCTAACGTCCTTCTCTGTTGTTAAAGCCCGATGTCAGCCGGCGAGGGAGAGGTTGGGCTCACCGAAACAATTGTCAACCAACACTGACAAAACCATTTATTAATAATTGTCAAAAATCAGTTCTAACACTATGATTACACGTTGTATCTACTGTTGGTTCTTTAGACAAAAATCCCACATACAAGACCTTGTTGAAGAGCGCATAACGCTAATCGCCAGCAATGTTGCCAGCGGCTACTTCACAATGTACGTGTGTTAGGTATAGAAAGGAGGTTAATACGATGAAGACAGAGCAAGTCAAGGGCATGCAAGAGAAACAGACTTACGGATTCAGCGGAAAACAAGAATCTGCCAAGATTTCTCTGAAAGCCACCAAAGTTCATGTCCAAAAGAGAGGAATGAATTCTGGCATCTCAGGCGGAAGTTCCCAATGTTGCTGAACAGATAAACTCGCGTGGCATGTAATTGCTTTTTTGCATCATGCCACGCCTTTTTTAAAAGGAGAACAGAATGTCACCAACATATGTGAGGTTAGCTGATAGTGCCATATTCAAATCACGCTATGAGCAGAGGTACCTGATCAACACCTCTTGTCGTAACCGGGAACGCATTCTAATTGAAGGAGGGGCTGAACAAGTATTGCTTTTTCTATTTTCAGGAAAAAGTATCAGTGGCGCATGTACACATTTTTGTCTGGATTCAGAACAACTGACTGCCTATATACAAGGGCTGGTAGCCGAAAATGTTGTTGCTTGGTGCACCAGTGCGATTGACTCCACAGCAAAGTGCTACAACACAGAGCCGCCACTCGATAGTATAAACATTCTTCTCACAAACGCGTGCAATCTTCATTGTGTACACTGTGGCTTCTCGAGTGGCAAACCAATCGTGGGGGAACTAACTGGAGATGAGTGGATTAGTGTTCTTCAGGAAGCAGAACAGCTCGGTGTTTTTGAGGTCAACGTTTCCGGAGGAGAGCCAACGCTTCATAGAAATTTTATTCAGATAGCAAAACATATTTCTTCGATCCCATGCTTCAATGCCAATCTGAATACTAATGGTGTATCATTACCACCCCAGTACATTGAAACCATCGCGCAGGCCTTCACTAGTGTCCAAATTAGTATTGACGATGTTGTAGCATCAAAACATGACAAGTTTCGTGGTCGCAGAGGAAGTTTCAAGCGGTCAATAGAAACAATAAGACAGCTCGTCAATACAGGCGTCGAAACGAATATCGGTTTTACGTTAACCGCTGATAATATTACAGCCCTAGATGATATTGTTGAGTTAGCGGAAAACTTAGGTGTCACTGTGCTGAACATCGGTCTAGTTGCCAATCTTGGTCGTGCTCACGATAACCTACTACTAAAGGAGTTTGGAACAGGGCCGTGTCATAACAGTCCATTCATGGACCAAGTGTACCAGAGGATAAAGAAGTTATCGGTTAGTTCATCAAATGTCCAGATTCTCCTGCCGTTTCGCATCCCTGACAAAAACCGGCCCGCGCCATTACAAGATAAGCGATACATTTGTGACGGCGATAACACGCAGGTTCTCTACATAACAGCGAATGGAAATATGATGCCTTGTGACAAGTTACCAGTTGAGGCGTTCTCTTACGGCAATGTGCGGCAGAACACGATACTGGGTACTTGGCAGTCTGATCGGATGAAAAAGTTCAAACTAATGAGTCCTAATGAGCTTCCCAAATGTAAAAAGTGCCCCGATTTAAGATTGTGTGGCGGAGCTTGTGTAGCACGTGCTTATCAAGAGGGTGGTAGTCTGGATTCCTCAGATTGGATATCATGCGTTATTGCACAAAAGGTTTCTCAAGACTACTAGGCACCAGGAGAACGATCTATCTCCTGTGCCTTTTTTATTTGTACTATCGCAGTATTATTATGTAGTTTTATTAGTATGATGGATAAGCCTTGGTGGAAAACAGCCTTTAACGAATCGTATCTTACTGCTTTTGATGACTACTACTCTGCAGTAAAAGGGGAAAAAGAGGCAGTTTTTCTTATTCAGGCATTGTCGATTAAGAAAGGCGCCAGTGTCCTTGATCTTGCATGCGGGCAAGGAAGGCACGCTATTGCACTTGCACAGAATGGCATGAAAGTAACTGGTCTTGATACTTCGGCTATTCTTTTAAACGAAGCTGGGAAAAGAGCGAAAATGGAAGGAGTGACAATCTCGTTTGTGAATGGAGACATGCGTTCATATCATGATACTAATAAATTTGAGGCTGTGCTTGTTCTGGGTAATTCGTTTGGATATTTTAGCGACAAAGATAACGAGAATGTATTATCAAATATCTCCACTTCTTTACAAGTTGGTGGTTGGTTGGTCTTAGATTTACCAAATACACCTGGTATGCTCCGCCGGAAAATGACGGGGAAACAAATTCAGAAAAACGTGAACACAACAGTGACAACGCGCACGGTTAATTTCAACCCGGAAACATTTCGTGCAGATTTACAGTGGGAAATTTATCAAAACACAAAAAAGGTCTCATTCAATGGAAATTTGCGTTTGTACACGCCACCAGAGATTAATCATCTTCTTAGCGAGCGAGGCTTGGTTATCAGAAAAACGTATGGTTCATTCAGTGATGAAACATACAATATTGATACAAAGCGTTACCTGGTAATAGCGCAAAAGATATAATTAATATCACAAATAAGTTTATATTCTAAGGAAATTAGTCTTTGAGAACAGTTGAGCATTGTGGGCGCCATTCAGTAGCCTCAACCTCCCTCTTGATATACTATAAAACCATATGATCCCCTGGCTCCGTCGTCCCAATAACAATCACCGCGACTCGTTATTCAACCTGCCTCTCTACCCTCCAGCCCCTAAAAAAAATGGGGGAGTCGATCTAGCCTCCCAGCAGCTCACTACTGACGTTAATCAAATCTTAACGTCCTTCTCTGTTGTTAAAGCTCGCCGTCAGTTATCTGACGTAAGTGAGGAGGAATGGCAAGGCAGGGGAGAGAAGAGGGCGTTGGCCCTTTTCCGAGCAGCCGCTGAATATGTTCCCGCCTACAAAGATTTTCTTAAGAAGAATAAGGTTAACCCGGATAAAATTAAAACCGTCAGTGACTTCAAACAGGTGCCCTTCGTCGATAAAGAAAACTACCTGCGTGTTTACCCCTTACAACAGCTTTGTTGGTATGGTGACTTGTCTTTCTCTCAAATAATTTCTTTTAGCTCTGGTTCATCTGGACAGCCATTGTTTTGGCCTCGCGGTCAAATACTAGACACAGAAACTACCCTTGAACATGAATTATTCCTGTCATCGTTTTTTAATATTGATACAAAGTCCACCCTATTGCTCAATTGCTTTTCCATGGGTATGTATGTCGCCGGTAGCATCACATTAAATAGCGTCCTTAATTTAGGCCGAAAAGGTTATCCCATAACTGTCGTTACTCCCGGAATAGACATGGAAGATATCATCCGAGTCATCCCTGAACTAAATCCTCATTTTAACCAAATCATCATTGCTGGTTATCCACCTTTTGTAAAAGATATCCTCGATGAAGGCATCCGAGCAGGAATTAACTGGCAGGACATTTCCATTAAATTCATCTTAGCTGGTGAAGGATATAGTGAAACTTGGCGAAAGCACATATCCAAAATTGTTAATGACGGGAGCCCTCTCTACGATTTCATAAATCTTTACGGATCAGCTGACGCAGCTGTGTTAGCTCATGAAACCCCTACTTCTATTATAACGCGATCGCGACTGGCGGGAGATGATAAAGTTCGAGAAAAACTCTTTGGTAGTTCACTGTTACCATCCTTATTACAGTATTATCCTGAGCATAAATTCTTTGAGCCTGTAAACAACGAATTGATCTTCTCTACCACCGGCGGCGTCCCTCTTGTCCGCTATAATATTCACGACAAGGGAGGAATATTAAGCAAAAAGGACATAACAAGTAATATCCCGGAACTGGATGAGTATCATACGGAATTAAAACGCCAAAACCATCTCTGGAATTTGCCCTTCGTGTATGTTTTTGGTAAAAGCGACTGCACTATAATGTTGTATGGTCTTAATATTTACCCGGATAACATAAAAACTGCCTTGGAAAGTGAAGCCTTAAGAAAAACAACTACTGGTCGGTTTACTATGACATCTGAATTCAACGCCAATATGGATCAATATTTGCTCATTAATGTTGAGCTTGCCCCCGCTACAGAGCCTTCTCAAGCCTTGACCAGTGATATTAGCGACGCGATTGTATCAACTCTTAAGAAAATGAATCGTGAGTACCAAAAATTATTTAACTCCATTGGCAACAAAGCCCTACCCACAATACGTCTGCACAAAAAAGGGGAAGGTAATCTGTTCTCACGAGCCGGCAAACAAAAATGGGTGAGAAATAATCCATAATTTCAGGTTATTTATCATCGTTCTCAATTGAAGCCCATTTCAATCCCCGATATGCCAAACACACCTGCCCTGAAATCATGCCCTTTGCGCCACAATTATCTTGCCATATTGTCAATAACGGTTGACAAAACGCCCCAAAACTCGCTGTAGATCGTCGCTATATACCCCATAAATCAAGCCGTCTTAGGCCCTTTCAAGACAGAATCCTGCACTGTTTAACCATGTTCGTATATTGTTTGTCAATAAATTGTTACAAATTGCCTATATATACCGATTGACGTAAACCTATTCTCCTGCCTATTGTAACAATACTCAGTTTTCTGCTCGTCCTTTCCAACTAAATTTCCTCTGTTTCGAAAGGAGCTACCCAATGGGTACCTCACGCCGCGTGAGGGGACTCGCCATGGAAAGTCTGGAAAGAAGGATTTATCTTTCTGCCGACCCCATTAGCCTGTCCCAATGGCAGAGCCAAGCCTGGTGTACAGGCTCGGTTTCTGAACAATCCGGTACAATCGTTGTAGCCGCCAATGGTCAAAGCCAGGGAGGCGACCATGTCGCCCTCACTGACTCGCCGGCCGTGGTTGACAGTGATCTCTATCTTGAGTTCACGCCGCAAGTCAACCATCTTGGCAACGACAAGGTGGTCTTCGAGATCAGTAATGGCAGTGGTACGCGCGTCGTCATCAACCTCGAACGCAACGACGCTGGTAACCTCTTTAGCATTACTGAACAAGAAGGGTATGGTGCACCGTCATATATCCAGACCGTCACCATCACCAACAACACTTCACACCGCCTGGAAATGAATGTGGATGAAGCAAGTTTTACTCTCTTCATCGACCAGCTGCCGCTCGCCACTTACCCTGGACAGCTGGCCGCGAACTCCTTTGTTCGTCTGTGCGTTCGCGGTGATAGGGAAATCGCGCAATTGCAGCTGACTGGTTTAGGCGGGATGTTCTCGGACTATACCAGTTCCTTAGGTGAATCTGGTGAAGCATCCGACCCCGCTGATCCGCTTGATGCGTCGCTTTGGCAACAGCAAACCTGGAGTACCGGTCAAGTCTCATCGACCGGCAGCCAGATTAGCCTTAGCGCCAACGGCGGAGCGCAGGGTGGAGACCATGTCGTAATCTTGCAGTCCCCAGTCGTTCCGGGAGATTTCTTTCTGGATATTCTTCCCAGTGTCAACTACGCTGCTGCGAACGCTGACAGCGACAAAGTCTTGGTTGAAATCGGCAACGGTACCACCTCGCGCCACACGGTCAATCTTGTCCGTGACAGCAATGGTGATCTGTACACAATTGTCGAGACCACAGATCCAGAGGCTCAGATTAGCCAGGTGACAATCACCAACGGCCAATCTCATCGCCTCGAGGTTAATGCGACAGAAACCGACTTCTCCGTCTTTGTCGATGAATCGCTCGTCGCTGCTTTCTCTGAGCCTTTAGCGGCCGATGCTTTCGTCCGTTTGGGGCTGCGTGGTGACAAGGCTTTAGCGCAGGTAAGTCTCACTGGCTTAAATGGCGTCTTTACACCATATACCAGCGAGCTGATTGCCGGCGCTGAACCTCAAATCATCGAGCTCTTTGCTCTAGTTACTCTGGATGCCGCTGTCCTTCCAGTGGTGGAAGTGCCCAGCTTTGTAGCTAGCCTCTCCGCGCCGGCACCGACAGTGCCAAGCATGGGTACCGTTGAAACTGCCAGCTTCGCGCAACGCATTGCTCGCAGTATTACGTCTGCTAATACGATTGCTCGCACTGGTCGGACATATTACGACGCCGACTACGGAGTAGACGTCTACGCCGGTTCTAACCAGTACTTCGTGGAGTACAATAACGGCGCTGTTGAACTGCGAGTCATCCCCTCCGGTCTACCAGCCGGCCAGGACCACCCGTTTGTTCATGAAGTAACGCCGATTCTCCGCAACACTGCAGACGTCGGTCAGGTTGCTAAGCCGGTTAGTCGAACTGGCGCGACCTTCTACGATCCGGCACGCGGTATTGATGTCTATGCCGGTGAGGGCAAATACTTGATCGAATACACGGATGGCACCATTGAAGAACGTAATCGACCTAGCGGCGGATACATTCCTCTTCCGGAAGACTTCACCGTCGGCGGCTCGGACTATTCCGAGCCCATGTCTGCCTTCGGACCTTCCGCGCAAGTCCTCGGTCTTTCCACGGATGGCACCAGCCCCAAGTCTAGCAGCGAACTCTACTATATCGGCCCTTCGTATGTGTCGAATAGCGGACAGCAGCGCATCGCCGGACCAGGTCAAGTTTTTCTGCAGGATCCTGTCACTAAAACGATTCTTCTTCGTCCCGTGGCAGATGGTGACGTAGCTCTGCAGAGGCCCGTATCCCCAGTAGTCACTATTGCCACCCATCCCGCTACGGTCATTACCGACCTCTTCCAGCAAACCTATGGCCGGACGCCAACCAGTGAAGAACTCTCTTACTGGCGCCAACGTACGGATAAGAGTGGGGATTCATTACTTGGAGCGATGGAGTATGCGCATCAGCAGTCTGTTGATGCAACTATAACTCAGTTAGGGTTAATAGATAGCAGTGCTATTGGATACTTTGATTCAGAGAGTCCAATGTCAGCATATGACCTTCCTGAGTTTCACAGCATTTCTCAGGTCCCCGTTGCAGAATTCGTGGTGTCCTTAAATCTTGGCTTAATCGACCGTGATCAAGCAGCAGCCACGATTTATACGCACATCGAAGAGCTTGAGTTATGGTGGAACACTACGGTGCAAACGCATCTTGATGCATTCAGTTTATGGAAGAACGAATTAAGTTTTGTACCACCATCGCCCGTAAGCATGGAAGCGTTGTCGTTTTACATCAACAGTCCTGATTACGTAGTCACTGTAGACTCTTTACCATCATTTGTAACTGGAAGTATACATGATGGTGCCTCAACATCTATCCGAATTCGTCGTATTGGTAGTATCACTGGCACTCAAGTAACACTTGATGCCTCAGGCAATATCATTCAAGTAGGCGAGCAAGGAGCAGGCTCTGACGACATGATAAGCCCCACTAGCACCCCAGGACACATTTCACTCATAGACGGTGCACGACTTTGGGGGCATGTAACCTTGGACGTGCTTCCTTGGCTAATTTTTCAGTAGTCCATCGTACTCTTTAGGAGACAGATTTATGGCCGCATGTAACATTGCGGCTTTTTTATACTACCATTCCTAAAACCATCATTATTCCAATAATAAATACCCCCAAACTTAAATGTAACCACCCAGACAGATATCTGCGATGCAGAATTCGATAAACTCCAAAAAGAGCCAGCATACCAATACTACCTATCCATAAAAAACCAAATAAACCCGTCAATATTAGTAATAAAATTGACGTCTCGTCTCGCATCCAGGCAAAACGATTAATAGAAGAGAAGAATACACTTAAGAATCCAAGAGACATTGAAACTAATAAAGGCAGCCACCACGACTCGACATATAACCTTATAAATCTTTCAAAGGATGGTAGGGACTGAGCAGGTATCTTTTGACCGTTATTTACCATAAATAATTTATACTCTTAAAAAAGATATATCTCAATCTGTATGCCTCATAAAAGTAGGACATTACACGAGATGACATAGCCATAATCTTCTAAACAACTAAAATATTCCTTTAGCAGAGCGTAAAATAAAAAATGTCAATAACCATTGACAAAAACCTGTTGCCATAATATAAATAAAAGCCCAAAGTAAGCGAAATTAATTATTTAAATAAATCTGTGAAAACAATGAAAAGTCTAATTATACTTACAGGAGCGATTTTATTGCTCTCCCCATCAATCGGCTACGCGGTCACCAGTCAGGTTTGGGTAGACGATTTCGCTGTGAGTTTATGCGGTAATCAAAGCTTCGCCTTCTCAGGAACAGCTGAACTCAATAGTTCGGAAGAATTACTGGTGAAACTAGACAATGTGATTATTAATCACACCTTAAGCGACATTAATTGGATAACCGGACTGACACCGGTTGGTGTTGGTGCTCACACGATCAGAGCGGAAATAGTTCGCACTGCTGATAATTACATCGTAAACCAGCACCAAAGACCCTTTGTTGTTGCTTCTTGTGTGGTAAATCCCACGCCAGCCCCATCCAATGAAGGCAGCAATAGTGATTCTGACGGAGGAGGTAGTTCTGGCGGTGGTGGCGGTGGAGACGGGGGAGACGACGGCAACAACACGCCAGAACCGGCAGCTAGAAAACCTAAAGTTAAAGGCGCTAAAATCAAAGGCTCGAAATGCAGCATAGCTAACCTATCAGTACCTGCCGTTGTCGCCCGTAACTTCTCGCAAGTCTTCGGCCGCTCTATTACCCACGCTGAAAGTGTTTATTGGAAAACAAGAGCCAGAGGCGACAAATGTAATGAAATTACTTTGGCGGGCGCGATGCGATGGCATAAACAAAAAGGTTCCGCCGGACCTACCAGAAGCCAAAACGTAGCGGGTATCAATCATGTCTCAGGTAAAGTACATCAATCTCAGATAAATTCGTTATTCCTCTCGGTTTATAACCGCAACCCTAGCATCAGTGAAAATTCATACTGGCTATCCCGAATAAACGACAAACCATCCGTGGCCGCCATGCTTGGTGCTATGAAATTTCATTTGGCAACCCGTATATCGCACTAGGCGTACCGATTAAATTTATTACCGCCAATGTTACAGATAGCAATTGCATTCTTGGCTTGAACTAGTAACTATCGTAACCACTTTCTACGGTTGCTCTCTTAAACAATCAACAAACCAATCTAGAAGTATGTCCGTACTATCAGTGCGGTACAAAATGTCATCCCCATGCATATTAGTAAAACCTATTACCCGCTTGCTATACTTAAAAAGGAAGTCTATGGATACCATACAAAAACCTGTAATAAAAAAACGTTCTGCAATTATTGATGCCGCCATTCTTGATTTGCTTGAGTACAGAAAAAGTTGCGATCAGCAACTATATTATTCAATAGATGAAAACATCAGGTTCTTTGAGGCTGCTCGTTCGTTGCCTCGTTATATTTTTTGGCTCCTTACAGAATACTCTAAAATCAACGGACATCGTATCTTAGAGCTTTCAGATTTTCATTTGCGTGAGGGTGAATGGGAAAAGATGTTGCTTGGTCAACTGCTTACCCTGGAAAGAAAAAACATTCCAGACCTGATCGGACCATTAAGGAAACAGCTATCAAAAGAAATCCGAACAATAACTCAGCAAAAAAATGAACCAATCGTAGTAATTAATATGGGCTGTGGCGGAATGGAAACCGAGCGAAGAATAGCCTTAGGGCTATTCAAAAAACCTCTTACCCAACCCATCATCTTTATTGGTATCGATTCTTCCCCAGCTGCCATCAAGGTTGCTCAGCAAAATTTGCGTAGTTTTAGTAAGGAATTTACGCAATTGGAAAGCCTTACCCCTGATGTCATTCATTCAATCAAAAATATCCAAACAGACAAACCTGTTCAATTTAAAGTATTTATTGGCGATGCCCTAAATATTCATAATTATGCCGAGCCTCAAACAATCGACATAATTTTTCATTCCAAGTTTCATCATCATCTGTCAGATCAAGACAAAAGACGCTTTGACGATATGATAAGAAAGACTGCTTGTTGTGCAATCGAATTCGATGATTATCGGGGTGCCTATTTACCTATACTCTCTATCCTAACCGGCTGGAATAAGCCCATTCTACTAAATGGCGCTGTTATTAGCAGTCTGCGTGATCCAACTAAAGAGGATATTAAAAACTACAAAAAAGAAGGATGGATAACCAAAATCTATCCGTTAAAAGGATTTTTGAAAATACATCACTCGTCCCAAACCTGTTAATATAGAAGCACCACTTAACCAGCAGTCTTTATGTACGCAGAAACAGTCTTCCGTCTTATTATTCTTTCCATAACTATAATTCTCGGCTTTCTTGCATATCGCAGGAATTCTCGTCATGCAACCAATACACTTCTGGCACTACTAACCGTCCTAATTTTTTTATGGGGTGTTAGTAATGAAATATCACTTTATTCAACAACTACCACAGGCACATTGTTCTGGATCCGCATGACGATGTTTTTTGCGGTACCAACAGCTGTCCTCTTTTTTGTTTTTATGCATACGTTTCCTCGTGCCAGCCTCGCGATGTCACGTCAACTAATGGCACTCGTTCTTCTAGTGACTGGCAGTGTTATGTCACTATCGTTATCACCCTGGTTGTTCACCACTATTGCCGATGGCGTGGGAGCAAACGCGAAACCTGTGCCAGGGTTTGGCATTATAATATTTGCCTTAACAGTCACCGCCGCAAATCTAACTGCTATCTACCTTTTGATTGTAAAAAACTTTAAACTCTCTGGCGTCTTTAAGCTCCAAGCCCGTTATCTCTTGCTTGGTACAGCCATTACTCTGAGTTTAATCATGGGTCTCGTTTTCTTCCCAGTTGTCTTGCTCCGCTTCACTGCTTTTGTGCCCTATCAGAGTGAGCTCATGCTACCTTTTGTCGCCCTCACCGCCTACGCCATTGTCCGTTACCGCCTCATGGACATCCGCGCTGCCATCGCTCGCAGTCTTTCCTTTTCCATTCTGCTCGGCGCCTTCTTCGCCATCTACGGCGCTATTCTCATCTTCGCTGTACCACGTTTAGCTGACTGGTTAGGTATCCGTGAAGGGTTTATCGCCGCTGTCGGCGCCCTTCTCTCTGTTTTGCTTGCCCGCTATATCCAAGAAGCCCTGCGCCGTCTCACCGACCGTTTCCTTTTCCAAAACCAAATTGATTACCGCCGCGCTCTCGTTGAAACCAGCAAGGAACTATCTACCACCATCCACATCGAAGACGTCACCAGGACTGTCCTGGATATTATGGAGAAGGTTATCCGTACTAAGAAAACCATCATTTTTCTTCAGGAAAACAAAGGCCACAATTTTACCCCTTATGCCAACCGCGGCGCCAGTTCCATCAAAGTCTCTATCCCCAAGGAGCATGTCCTAGTTCGCCATATTCAACACAACATGGGCCTGCTTGTTAAGGATGAATTGGCTCATGAGCGCGAGCAGGAACGCGACGAATCCCACGCAGCGGAAATTAAGCAAGTGGAGCAAACTTTTGTCTGGCTCGACATGGCTGTCGTGTTACCCCTGTACGTTAACAAACAACTGACCGGCCTGATCGTTCTGGGCGACAAAAAATCCGGCACTCCTTACATGCAGGATGACCTAAACTTTCTAGCTGCCTTATCTCCCCAGGCTGCCACCGCCCTCGAAAATGCCCGTCTCTACCAGGAATCTCTGGCTTTCGGGGAAAAATTGAAATCTGAAGTTAAGCGCGCCACTCACGAACTGGAAATTGCCAACGCCCAGTTGCGCGACTTAGACAAGGCCAAGAGTGAATTCTTGAGCATCGCTAGCCACCAGTTGTACACCCCCATGACCGCCCTCCGGGGCTACCTGTCCATGTTGCGGGAAGGGGACTATGGCGCTACTCCATCCAAACAACAACCCATCATTAAAATTCTGGAAACCAGCTCTACCCGCCTCATTAATCTAATCAAGAATTTACTCGATGTGTCGCGCATTGAAAGCGGCCGTCTTGAGCTCAATCTTGAGTCGCTGGACTTTAGTCACATGGTTAAAGAGCTTGTCCAAGATCTCATGCCTAACGCCCTTAACAAAAAAGTTAAGCTGCAATACTACCAGCCTGCAGAACAATTGCCCCATGTCGTGGCCGACCAGGAACGCGTTCGCCAGGTCATCCTCAACATCGTTGACAATGCCATTAAATACACAGACCAAGGTCGCATTGATGTCCGTGTGCAGCAAACGGACCACACCATCACCCTTACGGTCAATGACACGGGCCGCGGCATGACGCCGGACGAAATGACCAAGCTCTTCACCAAATTCACCCGTGTCGGCGGTGCCTCCAAATACCGCAAAGAGGGGACTGGCCTTGGCCTCTACGTTGCCAAGCAAATCATCCGCGAGCATCATGGCGACATCGAAATAACGAGTCCCGGCCTGAACCACGGCTCTACTTTCTATGTTCATCTGCCCATCGAAGGCTCGCCCAATGCCCTCACCGCCGGCAAGAAAGTATCCGTCGAAATTAAAGCGGGGAAATAACCCTTCTTCACCTACTCAAAATAAACCAGCCATCAATCGCTCATACAACTAAAAAATACACTAACTCAGTGCACTGATTCTCCGTATACTCTAAACTAAGTTTATGCCTAAGCTCTCATTCGTTATTGGCGCGCTAACCATGGCCATTATTTTGGTTGTAGGCCTTTTTGTGCTCACGCCCGTGGTATTTTCCGGTCGTATCGCCCCGGGCATCCAAGCCGGTGTCCATAACCTCACCGGTGTCAGTACAGATGATTTACCATCCATCATCAAACTGCTCGAGGAAGATATCGCCCGCCAAACCGTTACATTGACTCTCAAAGACAAGTCGCAGTCTTATCAGTTAGCGCAGCTGGGAGTGAGCTTAGATCAGGCAGCCACACGCCAAGCCATAGAGCAAAGTAGTGTGTATTCTGTCATCGTGAATCCATCGACCATACAGCCGGTACCTCTAATTGATGCCAATATTCTGCTCCAGCAGGTTAATACAGATTTTTCTATACTCATTAATAATCCGCTAAACGCCACCCTGCAAATTAATGACGCTGACGCACTCCTGCTCATGCCCAGCCATCCGGGCGAGGTTATTGCCACGGACGATTTAGTGTCTGCCCTGCAGGACGTCGTCACAACTTCTGCCTGGTCCACGACGATCCCGCTCACGGTACGAACCAGCCCCGCCAGTGTTCAAGATGACGAAACACAGGCCGCCCAAACCTTTGCGCAGCAGCTGTTGACCGATGGACTTGTCCTCACATTTTCTGACAAGACATTCACTATGAAGCCCTTCACTATTAAACGGCTGCTGGAATTTGCTCCGCAGGTCGATCCTAACAATTATGACAATCAGGTACTAGGCTTGAAAATTAATTCAGAAGGTTTAGCCGAATACTTAACTACCACAATAATTCCCGAGATTGACCAACCCGCGCAAAATGCTCGCTTTGTTTTAAGCGATGATGGACGCGTCGAGCAGTTCGGTCTGCCCCAATCAGGCCAACAACTTGACCTGACGGCTACCGCTGCCAACATCGCTGCTAAGTTAGCCAAGCATGAACGCACCGCTTCTTTAGTCGTTAATGTCGCCGAACCGGCCATTTCCGAACACGCGGATATTAAACAACTGGGTATCACCGCCAAACTATCCACTGGTGAATCGGATTTTGCCGGCTCACCAGCCAACCGGAAGCACAACATCACAATCGGTGCCGCGCGCTATCATGGCTTGCTCATCGCACCCGGCGCTGAATTTTCCTTTAATGAATTCCTTGGTCCGGTCAACGCCGCTGCTGGTTTCAAACCGGAACTGGTTATTAAAGAGAATGTTACTACTCCTGAATTTGGCGGGGGATTGTGTCAGGTTTCAACGACCTTATTCCGCTCCGCCTTATACGCGGGTTTGGAAGTCACTCAGCGCCGCAACCATTCGTATGCGGTCAGCTACTATGGCCAACCCGGCCTTGACGCGACCATTTATCCCCCTTATACTGACCTTCGTTTCCTGAATAATACTCCCGGATATATACTTATCCAGTCTCGTATTGAAGGAACCAAACTTGCTTTTGACTTCTGGGGAACAGAAGATGATCGCTCAGTGACGGTCACCGGACCGATTACCTATGAGCGTGGATCGGATGGATCAGTCAAAGCCTATGTCAGCCAGCAAGTTGCCTTGGCTGATACGACGATTATCGATCAGACATTTTATAGTCGATACAAATCTCCCAAGTTATTCCCGCGTGTGTTAGCGGCCAATGGGGAAGCAACCGTGGCACCAGCCCCCGCTCCGGCCAGTGCCAAGATTAGCCCCTCGCCCGTTATTACCCCTACTCCCACTAATAACCCTACGTCGCCCTCACCCAGTATTAAACCAGTTAGTAAATCACCTAAACCAACCAATGAATCCAGTTCCGCCGCCACTCCGCCAGCCAACCCCTAAACCGGCCGCCAAGCCGAGCCGGCCTTTTAGTCGTCCTGCGGCTAAGCATGAACGAAAAGAATATAATCGTCCGTCCAATCGTCGTCCGATCCGTTGGGAAATATCCGCTGGCGGTGTCGTCGCCCGTCAGGAACAAGATCGCTGGCTAGTTGCATTATTAAAAACCGAACACAAACGCGGACCGGTTTGGATTTTACCGAAGGGGCATGTTGAACCAGCCGCGGGGGAAACTGTTTCCGATGCCGCCATACGCGAGGTACAGGAAGAGGCCGGTATCACCTCTCTTTCCATTAAAGATCAGCTGGGCGTCACCCGTTATTCCTTTCAGGCCGAAGAAGCCTTAGTAAAAAAAACCGTCCATTATTTTCTAATGACCACCGACCAAAAACGTCTTACCCCACAAGCTGAAGAAAATCTTATTGATGCGGCCTGGCATCCCATCGACGAGGCTATTGAATGTCTGGAGTACGACTCAGATAAAAATATTGTGGCTAAAGCCCGCGAGAAGCTCACCGGCCAGAAAGCCCAATTGATTCGCCGCCCCTCATTCAAACGAACTCATCGCGCCGCGCCGCAACCTATCGACCCTGCCATCAACAAAACCACGCATCCCCATCAGCCAACCACTGGCCACCGGCCAAAACGGATTCACACCTAAATTCAACCCGTTAACTTTTGTTGCCCTAATTGATCCGCTCTAAACTGCGGGCAATTTGTTGTTCCAATAATGTCGTCGGATGTACAGCTCCCGCCTTTAGCTGCTGCCAGAGTGGCGTTAACGCGGTCAAAGTTGGTATCGTATTTACCTCCAGCAGGCGAATGTCTTCCCCGTCCACACTGACATCAAAACTCACGACCCCGTCGCATCCCACATCGTCATAAATATCTCTGGCTACTGCCTGCACTTTTTTCAAGATTGAGTTGCTTTCCAGGGGCGGGGTATTCAGGGTGACTCGTCCGGCGCGACGCTTGGCCAAATGGTCATAAAAAGATACTTTTTGCGGCACAATCACTGTTGGTGGCAAAGCCTTAACATTGCCTCGACGGTCATTGAATAACGTCACGGACATTTCCGTACCGGCTGCTCTCTTTTGCACAATCACATCACCGGCTTGTTGCGCCCGGCGCACCGCCGCGCCCAGTTCATCAATGCTGTTTACTTCCTCGACGCCCACACTGGCCTCCTCATAAACCGGTTTAACGAATAATGGCGGTACATACAAACCTCTAACAAGCTCAACAATTTTGTTGCTGTCCGCGTTTTTTTTGAACCGCTGCATTTCGGGACTATCTACTATATTACTGACCCGTTGCGCGCAGATGTATTTATCGCTGGTTTGTTGGCACACCGGGAGAGAGGACCCCATAACCGGGATAGAAAGCGTCCTTCCCACCCCCTGGAGCGAGCCATCGTCGCCACCCACGCCGCGGACAAATGTCAGCAACAAATCTATCGGCCGGCGCAGCAGCCGCTCAATTCCTTTGGCTGCCGATATTACCGGCACTGCTTCAAACATCTTGCTCATCATCCGATGGATGGGACCTTGCTGCGGTAAGCTGCCCAACGGGACCTGCCAACGGCCGTCTAATGCTACCCGGACAGGCGTAATCTGATACTGGGAGCGGGGGATATACTGGCACGCCCAATAACCCGTTTCCTCACTCAAATCATGACTGCCAGCCTGGCCGCCAAAAAATATTGCGATATGCGGTTTCCTGTTTCTCATTTCCAAAAAGAAGGAATACGGGTAAATCCAATGCCCTTAGCATAACACGACCAAGGGAGGAGAAAAATCCAAATGTCCAAATACTAATACTCAATGACCAACTGGTTGCGCAATTATATTACAGGTTTTGTCACTTTGGTATTTTGGATTTGGTTGGTCCCGAAGGGATCCCTTAGGGATCATTGGGATTTGGTCATTGGGATTTTTGCGTCTACCTTCTCGTCTTCCCCTGCGCATCTTTCAACCATTGAATCGTCCCTCCTAGTTTTTCTATAGTGTTCCGGTCACCTGACTCTATCCGGCCATACCAATAATCCTTATCCGCCTCGTCCGGCTCCTTTTGGTGCGTAAAGTAGAACAGGTAGGGAAACCAATGGCTCTTTAATTTGTCGCCGCCAATCTCAGCCGTCCATGACGTTCTTGCTGGCTTTTTCCCGGTAACAGCCGCCCTCTTCATCGCCGCGCGCAAGTCCGCCTCATTATTCACTTCACCGTTGTAAATATAATCCACCCAGAATTTATTCTCACTCACCGTCGGCTCCTTGTCATACGCTGTCAGGTAATAATCATTCACGTTATTAATCATTGTTCGGATATGCGGTCTCACCTTTATTAAAGTAGATGAAGTATTGGGCGCGGCCGAGGGCTGCTCTTTGCCGGCACTGCTCGCCACCACCGATTTAAAAGCGCCGATCGAATAACCGTGCGGATAGCGTTTTAAGAATTCCGGATAATTTTTCATTACGTATTTTTGTTTATATCCCATCGCGGCGAATACCCCGGGAGAGGCGACTAACCTCAGCTTCCCGCCTTGCACCACGTAGATATTGTTACCCAAGCCGACCACCCATCCGTTCGGGTATCTTTCAATATTTGATCCTCTTTCATGACGTGCCAACATGGCCGTATTAGCGGGTGCGCGCATACTCTCGTCCGGATTCCCGTCTGCTTCGTAAATATAATCAGAGAGATACAAATGCTTTGTTAATTTGCCTCCACTGGCTTCCTTAATCCGCCAAATCTGGCCGCCGTGCCACGCTCCGGAATAAACCACCATCCCGCCCGGATATTGCGTGGTGGAAGATAACGCCGGCCCTGTCGCAAACTCACTCAAGTGCGCGGCGCTCGTGCCGTATAAATTACCATCCGGCATCTTGTAAGCCGCGCGTAAACTCGCTGAGATTTTCCGTTTGCGGAACTTATCGTCAATATAATATTGCGTTCCGTCTGGGTGCTGTAACACTTTACCGATGTAAATCTCATTCACTGATATTGTTTGGGGGTAACGTGCCAGGTCTTCCTCAGAAACAGTAATAATAATATCATGTTTAAAATAGTGGTTCTCGTTCAGCCACCGGTCGATCACGGCCGGCAACACCCAACTTTTCTTTCCGCCTCGTAAATAATAAACAGCGCTCTTGGTGGGGGATTTTACCAGTGTTCCGTCCGGCAAGAAATTTGGATTTATCGCGGAAGGATATAGATTTTTCGCCACTTTAAAATTTTTCGCCGTCGGTACATTGCTCGCGTTCAGACTGGTGATTCCAGCCACGCTTGTTCCCATAGTTTTTCTATATCCGATTGCCCCCACTAGTTCCCGATAGGTCTTTTTCTCACCGCGAGTGACCCGCGCGGCCCAATAAGACCATTCAGCTGTCGTCGGCAGGCGATTGTTTATCTCTCGAAACGCTTGATTAATCTGGTCAATCAACGCCGCCTCCGCGACAAGTGGTAGGCTTAATAAAAGCAAAAAAGTGGCTATCAATTTTGCCACACGACTTCTCATGCCATTATTATAACACGCCTAATTGTAAAAAGCAAATTTATTTGTTACGTTAGCCAAAAAAAATGGACGTCAGGGTGACGTCCTAAAAGTACTAAAATTATTTGCGACGCATAGCTTCAGTTAATCGGCGCAAAAACTACTTAGGCAACCGGATGTTCGAAGCAGCATAATTCACGCAGCTGATCCAATGCAAACAGGGCATGAAGCCTTAGATCTGCTTTTGCTAATTCCTCGGCACCTCCTTGCTGCAAGTCTACCAACGTAAGCACATCCCGCACCGTGAATTCATGTCTGGTCAGCACGGCAATGGACTCCAGCGTGCTTTCGGCATCAGTGATGAAATCATCGATAACCAGCACAGTGCCGCGGGGTCGGTCATTTGATCGTCGAAAATCCCAGGCATCCGACGCTGTATTGACCATCTCCAGTAACCCAACATTACAGCCGACCGTTCGATGTGCCCGCGCGAGTGCTTCTGCAAATGGACCGCCGGCTTCCGGTAATCCCACGATATAATCATAAGGTCTCACGCATCTTTCAATTGCTATTTCTTGCCACAGTTTGTGCCCCGTTGTTGCCACCAAATCAGACGTCACAGGGCCGCGGTTCGGATTGTCCGTGGTCCGCAGATTCAAACCGTCGGGAGATAGCGATTGCAGGTCACCAAATGCTCCCACTTCAAAATACCGCCGAGCCAACGACTTCAACGATTGTCTCATTACCATTCCCATATCCTTTCTACACCAGTGACGAGCCATGTCTAACACAAAAAGACCGCGTACTCATTTCCTAACTTATACCGTCAACCAAGCCTATATTGTGAAGGAACAATCAATTCTACCTAACTATCATACCTGATCATACTGTGTATTATTACACCCTAAATCAATCGCTTTCAAAAGGCAAATGTTTTCCTCAGGCCTAAGGAAATCAGACATTTTGAAGCATTGATGCTAAACAGCAGACGCCTCAAGACGCTAACTGCCAGACAAAATTATTGTTTACACACTAAGTGTGCACTCGGCAGGATTCGAACCTGCGACCCCCAGCTCCGCAAGCTGATGCTCTATCCACTGAGCTACGAGTGCCCAACTACGCTCTGCTTTCCAGCAGAACTTCGTTGGGCGAGAGGTACGTTATTTAACGTACGCTCGTCCCGCGAAGCCCTGAGAGAATGCGAAGGGCGAAGTGGGAAGCTACGAGTGCAAGATATAAAATTTTACAGTTTTCAAATCACGTTTTTACAAAGATCCGCGATTTCCCCGTGAGTTTACAATACCATCAAAACTCTGGCAACTTTCCCCTTGGTACACCTTCAGGGCATGCCAGGAACTTTCCGGCCGGATAAAAACTATTTATAATTAAAAGTGTTATACTATTTCTATGATTATTAGCCGATTTCGTCGTCGCGAAAACAAGCTGCAGCCGCCTATCCCGTCCCAGCCCCAGTCCCCGCCAGCTACAGATCAATGGAGAAAAAATCACCCTAACGAACCTCTTCGTCAGGCTGCTGAAAAACGCATCGGAACAAGTCAGACGGACCCTCGTTGGCAACATGAAGCAAAAGAAATGCGGGCCACTCATGACTTGGATGAGGTTGATGATGATGTCGAAAAAGCTGCCACTTTGCTTGAATGGCGGGCGCTGGAACACGAACATCGTCCCAAAAGTACTGTCTGGTTCGCGGTCTTGGCTGGCGGAACAACTGCCATCGTCGGCATTATGTTGTTTATTTTTACCAACATCATAGGTGCGATTACTGTCGGCCTAATTGGGGGATTAATGTACTACATAGCCCAACAAAAACCGAATGTTACTCGCTATCGGATTATGCTAGATGGCATTGCTTTAAATAATATTCTCTACCACTGGGAAGACTTAGCCGCCTTTAATGTTATCTATGAGCCGGGCGAAACCAAGACTGTGATTTTTCGCAGTGCTAAACGTTTTTCACCTTACCTGCACATGGAAATAGGGGACGCTGACCCCATAGCTATCCGCGAGATTTTAATGGAATTCGTCACCGAAGATCAGAGCATTGAGGAGCCCATCGCCGATATCATCGCGCGCCGTCTCGGGTTTTAAAACCAAAAGCTGCAAGATAAAACGACGGATAAAAACCGCCGTTATTTATTTGGGCGGGCCACTAGAGTTAAGTGCCACCACAGTATGGTATGTTGAGGCCTTTTTCAAGCATTAGTTTGGGCTTGGATTTGAGGCACTCGAGTCGCTATCTAATTTCCGAACTGTTACAAATGTTACGTTTTTTGGGTTTTGGAGTGTAACATTTTATATGATCCGAGTCTCCATTAATTGAATAGTCAGAGCCTGCTCACTCACACGATAGAGCTTTGATAACTCTTTTAAATTTCGGGTTTTCTTAAAATCATTTTTAATAAAATCTGTTGGCATAAGCAGTTCGCTTGCAAAAACATTAGCCTCGCGCTCGTTATGAGACCCACCACCCTCACTGTTACAGGTATGGCCAAGTAATAGGTGTCCTATCTCATGAGCAATAGTGAAGCGACGTCGATACCAAGGATGACTGGCATTAAAGCCAATCGTTACGTACTCTTCATCAACTTCCTTGCAGACCACTAGCAACCCGGACACCCTCTCTCCTGCGTCGGGTATATGCTGAACTGCAATTGACCGCGTAGACTGCAGATACTCAATAACTCGTTGCAAGGAAACAGGAGCCTTGTTCACCGCAACATCTTTTAGAAGTCGTGCCGCGAGGGTCTTAGCAAACTTTTTTCTGGGACCCAGATTAGGAAGATCGCTTTCCATGCTTCTTTTTAGCCATTTCAATAAAATGCAATATGGCATACTTATCTTCGTCGCTTAAATCCTTATCAGTCCGTAATGCAATTCGCACGTCGACAGGAGCGTCTTCGTCTTGTCCTAGAAAATACTTCGTATCCCTGTGCAAAACTTCGGCAAGTTTAGGCAAAATACCCGACGGCACCCGTCGCTCACCACTTTCAATAAGCGAGATCGCAGTAGCAGATTGAAAGCCTACAATTTTAGCTAATTTGAGCTGGGAAAGCCCCCTAGCCTCACGGGCGGCCTTGATGCGGTCTCCAATACCCCCCTTGTTTTGTTCATTTTTCATATTGTAACTATAGTATTTGCACTTTGATTTGACAAGTGCATTTACGTTTTGATAAATTGTGTATAGCAAAGTGAAAGCCGATAGGTCGACGGTGTTCAGCTTTGTCACTTAATTAACAATAGGTAAAAAATCACTATGATCAATAAGTACCAAGGAAACTATCCCTATAGTAAAGCAATTGTCAGCGGCTGGAATTCGGTCGCAACAGGTGTCTACTATTGCGGCTCCCTGTCTAATGGTGCCTTAACGGCACTCTATATAGGGAAGGCAGTTGCTGACGGAGGCATACGCAACCGACTTCTTCAGCACCTGCAAAGCGACAACTGGCCAGGCGTTACTCACTTTGGGTATCGCACCTGCACCACAGCCCAAGAAGCGGAAAACCTTGAGGCAAGTGAAATCAAGCGCTGTCAGCCAAGGTATAACACACAGGGGAAATGATACGGAAAATCCGTAAAATTAAGCTGAGGCGTAAAAGGAGTTAGCAATGCTAGCTCCTTTACTATTACCATAAATATATGTCCGCCAAAGAAAAAAATAAGTACATATACACCACCGACTATTACCGCATGCGGAAGCTGGTCAAAAATAAGCGTTTCAAGTAAAGACGGCACCAATGAAGAAAAGCGCGAATTAATGGGATGCTTTAACTCGAAAATTACGGTCACGAAAAAAGTAGTAGCAATCAGCAAGTAGCTTCTACTTCTTTAGTTTTTTTATTTTGTCTAATTGGCCGACTTTTTTAATCCTTCTTTCGAGTTTTTTTATATCCTCTTCTGGCGGTAAATGTTCCGGATAGATCCCTTCGTCGGTTAACACCTCGCGCACACTGGTATTATGCGATTCGTGGGTATGCATTATCTGATTTCCACTCTTTAAGCCTTTTTCCTTAGTCTTAAAAGTTGTCATTTCAGCAGCCAAGTCTTTTGCTTTAATGGTGATTGTCGGCAGAAAATCAGCTATGGGTCGATTACCCCTGATTCCCAGCTTATCTTTCATTTGCTTTGTCGTTCTACCTCCAAACAATGCCTTGTCGCCAGCAGACTTGATAATAGCCAAGCCTCTTCCATCTATACCCCTTTCAAACAAGACGCCAGCAAATTCCTTTTCCGTTTGGGATAACTTTTGTCTTGCTAATAAACGCTCCAGCGCCCCCATTCGTTCTTGCTGTACTTCTTGTTTTCTGGTCTGAAAAGCAAAATATGTCTGTGCAAGAGCTATTTCTTGATTACTTCGTGGATCGCCGTTTTGTGCAATTAAGTAGCATGCATATCTTGTTAGTGCGATATCATACACGCCCGTAGCTTGCCTATTGATAGAAATTTGACTTGTTACACGGTGAAAATGGTCTTCTACCTTAAAGCCACTACGAGCACAGGCCGCTTTTGCTCGATCGATCAGTACAGAAAATTCCGTCCAGTTGGTATATCCTAGAGCTTCCATAAAAGCACTGGCAAACCAAAACTCTTCATTATTGGCGTTTACCTGCCTAATTGCTTCAAATTTTTTACCGGCAATACTAAGCTTTAAATCTTCCATAGTCCATCTATGTTACATTTGTTGTTCGGCGTCGACAAGTCATATTGCCGTGCAGTCTAGGCACTCGCGTCACCCGATACTTAATATTTAAGGCGGAGAGGGTGGGATTCGAACCCACGGACCGGTTTTACCCAGTCAACGGTTTAGCAAACCGCTCTATTCGGCCACTCTAGCACCTCTCCCAGTAATGCATTATTACCTAAATTTGCCTCTTATGTAAAATATTAGTATAAAGTCTGCACAGACGCATTCGTATTTATAGCTCTTTAGAAACTACTATATATTAAGCACCCGTAGCTCAATTGGCAGAGCAGATCCCTCTTAAGGATACGGCTGAAGGTTCAAGTCCTTCCGGGTGCACAATAGACAATAGAGTGAAGCGACTTCCCCAACAACTTAAGATGAGATATAAAGGGTACACGGAGAGATCGCATAGCGGCCGAGTGCGCGTGCTTGGAAAGCACGTAGGGCTTCACCGCCCTCGAGGGTTCGAATCCCTCTCTCTCCGCAGCAAAAAGAATTTTTGCGAGGAAGAGCGAGCGAATGACATTGAGTCATTCGCGTTGGGATGAGAAGGCCGGAGCAATGTGCGAGTTTGCCCATCAAGGCAAGGCGAGCACTGCGAGGCCAGGCCCGGAAGAAATTCCCGTCAGGGAATTTACTGTAGGGGAATCCCTCTCTCTCCGCCAAGACAAGTTTTATCGCGCAACCCATGGGTAACATACTAATAAAATATGAAGCGCTATCGTATTTTGAACATTGATTTTGATTCCAGGGCAATACTATTGTCTCAAAAAATTGGAGATCATTGGGAAGAGCAAGTTAAAAATCTCTATCGTGAGAACAAAGAAAAGACTAGCGCTGGTCTCATTGAAGAGTTTGGGGAGTTCCGGTTTGAAGATAAGCTTAAGAATTTCTTAGATCTTGGCCCTAAGCCTTTCTCTATCATTGCATTTCACAACAAATTCTTTGAGCAATGCCGTAGAGCCTTTATTGTTGAAGCATATTATTCAGCTCTTACAGGTGCATGTGCTCTAGGTGAAAGAATATTAAATCATTTGATTTTAGCGCTTCGTGATGATTTTAAGTCTACACCTGAGTACAAGCATGTATACCGCAATGAGTCATTCGATGATTGGAATCGGGCTATTACCACGCTTGAAACATGGAATGTTTTGTTATTATCAACAGCAAAGAAGTTTCGAGAACTTGCCGATGTTAGACACAGAGAAGCACTTCATTTCAATTCAGAAATAGAAAGCAATGATCGGGAAATTGCATTAAAAGCATTAAAACTATTAGAAAGTATAATATTAAACCAGTTTGCTGCTTGGGGAAGTTTGCCTTGGATTTTTATCATTCCGGGGCAGGCTTACATAAAGAGGCAGTATGAAGTAGATCCTTTTGTGCGAAAGGTGTATTTGCCAAACTGTGTATATGTTGGCCCCTTTCATAAAGTTAAAGAGATAACGCCAGAGGGTCACTGGATAATTCAGGATCAGGAATATGAAGATCGGGAAATTACGGACGAGGAATTTTCTAGATTACAAACTCAAGGAAAAATTTAGCAACAATGACCCAACCTACCTACATCAATTTGTGTTTCGAATTGACCTTCAATAAAAGCCTCAACACACGGAAAGGTGTGGGTACCTAACCCAAGTGGCC
The DNA here is from genome assembly GCA_964371255.1 of uncultured Candidatus Saccharibacteria bacterium. Lineage (GTDB taxonomy): Bacteria > Patescibacteriota > Andersenbacteria > UBA10190 > UBA10190 > UBA10190. The sequence goes on from CAYJKV010000003.1 coordinate 41,222, forward strand.
CGCATCTAATATAAAACCGGCATCAGCCGGTATTTTATTAGATATGATACTAGTGGGATTCGAAGGGTATTCTAAAAACGTAAAATTGATTTACGTTTTTAGAAACCCTATCTGCGAAGGAGGAGCCAAACCTCAAGCGAAGCGAGTGCGAGGCGATGGGTGAGCAGGAAGCCCTCTCTTTGCAATAATAAGAGAGGCTGACCTTGCCTCCGCTGCTTTTAATTTTATTACCCCCGCAACACCGTTAAGCCCCACACTTCCTTTGTCCCGCCGTCCCACAGCAGATTAGCCACGGCACTCAAGGTCGATCCGGAGGTAGTCACGTCATCTATCACGATATAACGCTCAGCCGCCAGTATATCTTTATCAACTAAAGCAAAGGCATCTCGCACGTTGTTCACCCTCATTTCTGAGGGCAGCATCGCCTGCGTCCACGTCTTCTTACTGCGCTGAACAATTGGCCACATTGGCAAGCCCAGCCATTGACTCAGCTCTTTGGCTAATACTTCGCTTTGATTAAATCCTCTTTGCCGCAGCCGTGAGCGGTGCAGGGGAACAGGCACCAGCGTCGTTGCTCGCCTGAGCTCAACCAGGGGAGCGATGGTTGTAATTCTGGCCGCCATCAAATAAGCCAGAGTTGGCGCCACCCCGGTAATACTCTTAAACTTCAGCCAGTGTACCCCCCGTCTCAGTAAATTAGATCCATATAACCCAACGCTCACCACACCCGTTAAAGCAATTTTTCTACGGCAGTCTTTACACACTCTGCCTTGCGGCTGGACTTTGCCGCACCCCACACAAATCAGTGGTGCAAAACTTACCTCTCTCTGACAAGTACTGCATAGCCACTCTCCTTCGCCCAGACAACCCATACACCGCACTGGCGCCAACATGTCTGTTAGACTGTTGCCTATATCCCGGACAAACTTTTGAGAATCTTTAAGCCTCATTCATGCACAAACCACCATCACTTTTGCCATAGTTTTATTGGTATTCTTTTCTGGACACTGCTGCAGTACCCGGGACCGCTAACTTAATTAGAATTATTTCTTCTTGATCGAATCAATCGGTACAACTTTGATCTGTCCGCCGGTCTTTTTTGCCAAAACGCTATGCCCTTCCGACAATTCTTCTGCCACCACTGAGCTGGCGATTGGATCCTCTAGCAGTTCCTGAATAATTCGCCTGATCGGTCTGGCTCCCGCTCCTTCTCGAAAGGCTTTCTCGGCAATCTCGTCCCGCACACCTTTAGATACTTCCAGCGTGATTTGTTTACCCTGCAATCGTTTTTGTAGTTCCTGTACCTGTAAGTCAGTAATCGCCTGCAAGTCATTTTGTTGCAGCGGTGAGTACACAATCACTTGATCAATGCGCCCCAATAGTTCCGGTGCCATCTTGTTACGCAACTCTTTCAACACTGTATCTTTCAATTCGTCATACCTGGACTGGACGGTCTCTTTCATGCCGCTTTCTTCTTTTAAAGCAAATCCCATGCGGGCCTGTTGCGACAGCTCATGCGACCCGATATTGCTTGTCATAATCACGATCGTGTTACGGAAGTTCACGTGCTTGCCGTGTTGATCCGTCAACTCACCTTCATCTAATATCTGCAGCAGGATATTAGTCACATCCGAGTGGGCTTTCTCGATCTCATCGAACAATACAATCGAATATGGCTGGCGCCTGACCTGTTCCGTCAATTTACCACCCTCCTCATACCCGATATAACCAGCGGGCGCACCGATTAATCTGGCTACGGAATGCGCTTCCATAAACTCCGACATATCCACGCGGATTAAGGCTGATTCATCCTCAAAGACTTCCCGCGCTAAAACTTTGGCCGTTTCCGTCTTACCAACTCCCGTGGGACCTAAGAAGATGAAAGAGCCAAGCGGCCTGTTCGGGCTGGCAATACCCGCTCGACTGCGTCGGACATACCGCGCTAAAGATTTAATGGCTTCCTCCTGGCCGATAATATGCCGGCGCAAAATATCCTCCAGATTTGTGAGCTTCTTAAGCTCTGATTTCAATAGTCTTGTCACCGGCACCCCAGTGCTTTCCGCCACTATGTTGGCAATGTGCTCTCTGGTTATCTCCGGCCGCTGGTTGCCTTTTTTAGCGCTCATCTTGCGTGTGTAAGCCGCCAGTTTTTCATTCAACAGATCCTCTTCGCGCTTAACCAATAGTGCTTCCTCGTAGTTTTCCGCTTCAATCGCTTTTTCCTTCTTTTCCTGCAAATGATCCAATTGTTTTTTTAGTTGATTGGCACCCTGCGCCTCATCCGTACCAGCCAGTTTCAGCTGCAAAGTCGAAGCGGCTTCGTCCAGCAAATCAAAAGCTTTATCCGGCAAGAAACGATCGGGTACATAGCGGACACTCATCTCTACCGCTGCCTTAATGGCCTCGTCCGTCACTGTTAATCCATGGTGTTGCTCATAGGCCTCTCGGGCCCCTTCTAAAATGGCAGTCGTTTCCTCTTGTGTCGGTTCCTTGACCTGTACTGGTTGGAAACGGCGCTCCAGCGCGGAATCTTTTTCAATATGTTTCCGATATTCATCCATGGTTGTTGCGCCAATCACACTAATCTCTCCCCGGGTCAGTGCCGGCTTAAGCATATTGGCTGCGTCTAAACTGCCGCCGGCTGATCCAGCCCCCACGATGGTGTGTATTTCATCAATAAACAGCACTGCGTCCTCATCGTTTTCCAATTCTCTCATTAACTCTTTAATACGCTCCTCAAACTCACCCCGGAAAGTAGTGCCCGCCAGAATACTCGCCATATCTAACACTAAAATCTTTTTATTTTGTAGCTTCGCTGGTACGGCGCCGGCCGCAATCCTTTGCGCTAGACCGATCACTATCGCTGTTTTACCTGTCCCCGGATCACCAATCAACAGGGGATTGTTCTTGGTCTTACGGTTTAAAATACTCATCACGCGGTCGATTTCCTTGCTTCGTCCGATGACCGGATCGTATTTTCCCTCGGCTGCTGCTTGCGTTAAATTCTGTGTGAAGAAATCAAACGCCGGTGTCTTGGCCTTCTTGGTTGATGGTTCCTCGTCCAGCATTGGATCTATCGGCCCGCGTTTTTGCAGGGCTGTTTGGGTGGGGCTAACTGACGGCTGCGCTGGTATCCCTAAAAAATTAGACAGGTCCGGAAAATGCGACGTGCTCTTTAACACAATCTGCACTTGTTGCATCAACGCCTTGGTGTCCACCGTCGACTTCTCTAGAATCTTATATGCCGTACAGTCTTTGAGCGACAATATACCGAACAAGATGTGCTCCGTGCCAATATACCGGTGGTGGTACTGAAAAGCTGTTCTTGCCCCTTTTTCGAAAACTGTTCGGGTATGGGCTGATAGCTCTTCTTGCCAGTGCGCAGTCTTGGCTATTTTATCCAGTTCGCCCCGCACAAACTCAGGCGTCAAACCAAACTTCTTTAAAATACTATAAGCCAATGAACCGGCCTCCAGAGTCATTCCATACAAAACATGCTCGGTACCAATTCTGGCCTGTTTCATCTCCTGCGAAGTTTTAGTAGCGTTCGTTAAGATATTTTTGAGTCGGCTAGTGAGCTTGTCTTGAATTGGATTTTTCATCGAATATTTTTTAATGAATTACCTTCCCAGTATAGCTGATTATAAAGGCAATTCCACGGAATTACGAATTCAACTTAAAACGTAAAAAGCAAAATTAAAAGCAACGGTCTAAAGCTAAAAATAACCACTCAATTAAGCCCGTATTCAAAAATTGCATTTAACAATCTGTATATTATGAACATGTTATTTTCGCTAATTTTTATCCGTAGTCGCGTTTCTAATTTGAGATTTTTAGATTTCTAATTTGTTTCGGATTTCCAGATTTCGAATTTCGGATTTTAAAGTATCCCTTTGCTTTTTTCTCTTTACGTTTTACGTTCTAATCATGCCTCTTCCCAAACGTGCCGATCCATTCTACCAAGCTCAAGACATCCTCTCTCGGCGTGACCATTCCGAGTTTGAGTTACGAACCAAAATGCGCCGCAAACATTTCACGCCAGCCCAGGTCGACGCCGTCGTCATCAGGCTTAAAAAAATCAATTTGCTTAACGATAGAAAATTCGCCGCCATGTTTATCGCGAATACCCTGCTTTTCAAACCAGTCGGACCGAAATATTTGAGCTATAAACTTAAGCAAAAAGGAATTAGATCCTCTCTGATTGAAGCCGCTTTGGCCGAAGCGTTCGTACCAGGTCGGGAAGCAGAACTCGCCCGTCAAGCCGCGACCGCATGGCGCCGCACCCATTATCCGAAGAATACCGACCACATCGAAATAAAAAAACATCAGCAGCGCTTAATTCGTATTCTTGTTTCCCGCGGCTTCTCTTTTTCCGCGATTGAATCTGCCACAACTAAAGGATAGGGGACAAACCACACCCAAACCCCTCAGGTGTCGGAGTGGGTTCCGGACCAGTCAACTGGCTTTCCGAAGGGCTTCCTTCAATTTCCATGTACGCAACAATGGCACATTAGTGCGCTCCTCGAGTAATTTTGTTTTATAAGCGAATCTACGCCAGTAAAAGGCTAGTGCGCTTGCGCTTTGTTATGTATTTTTCTCTTCAGGTCATACACGTCCTGCTCCAGCCTCTCCACTCTCTCAGGTAAATCCTGCTGATAACGTACTCGCTCATCTAAACGCAATACCGAACGGTGAATCAATTTTAACTCCTGCATCATTTCTGCTCGTTCTTGTTTAGCGTCTCTGTTATCTAATTTTAAACCCAGGATATCACCCTTCATAACCTTAATATCTTTTTCTATTACATCAAACCGCTGGTCCACAGCATCAAACCTCTGGTCTATTGATGCGTACTTCTTTTCTGCTGTGGCATTGTGCTTGTCTACAACCCTCTCTAACCTTCGCAGATCCCCCTTGGTTGCCGGCTCGTTATCTCCTTTTTTAGACATAGCTAAATATTAACAAGATCTCTCACCTTTAGCCATTACTATCTTGACTCTCTCAATCGTCGTATGCGATCTTCCACTGGCGGATGTGTCGCGAATAAAGTGCTCAGGCTCTTTCCTTTGAATGGATTGGCGATAAAAAGATGAGCCGTGGCATGCCCGGCAGTCTCTAACGGTGGGCCGCTGGAAATTTTTTCGAGCGCCCGTGCCAAGCCCTCCGGATAACGGGTTAACAACGAGCCGGCCGAATCAGCCAAATATTCTCGTTGTCGGGAAACCGCCAGTTGAATCAACTTCCCGATAATAGGCGATACGATGAGCAGGGTCAGACCCACAACGGCGAGTATCGCCCCCAGTCGATTATCGCTGCGATTATTATCCCGGCCTCTAAAACCGCCGCCCCAAAAAGAGACCCGCATGAACATGTCCGATAAAATAACCAGAAAGCCGACAAAAATAGCGACCAGAGTGGCAAACCGTATATCATAATTTTTTACGTGTCCTAGTTCGTGCGCTATAACACCCTCTAGTTCTGATCGTTCTAATCTCTCTACCAGCCCCCGTGTCACGGCAATGGAGGCATGCTCGGGGTCTCGGCCCGTGGCGAAGGCGTTGAGAGCAGGGGAGTCAATGTAATATAACTTCGGCTTGGGCAGTCCCGCCGTTATCGCCAGATTCTCAACCATTCTGTTTAATTCAGGCGCCGCGTCCGGCGGCAGATTTACCGCGCGATTGGTGGCCAAAGCAATTTTATCTCCGGAGTAATAACCGATTAAGGATGAAGGGATGGCAAAAATGGCAGCGATAATTGGCAACACAAAATCCCCGCGTACATAGAACGAATACAAACCAACTACCCCGATTACGAGTCCTAACACTAATGTGATCAGAATAATCGAAGCCCGCTTATTGGCTTCAATTTGTTTATATAAATTGGGCATAATTTTAGCGTAAAGTTTAAAATGAAAAACGCAAACCAACAGTTCAAAACTAAAATCAACACACCAATCAACTATACTTTACACTTTTGGTTATTGTTTTGCGCTTTTCGTTTTACGCTTTTATTTTGTATTGCCAAATTCCACTTTCGGTAGTTCTTTCTCGCTTTCGTCAGCGGCAAAAAATTCTTCGGCTTTGAATTTGAACAAGCTGGCAATAATATTTTTCGGCACTTGCTGGATGGCCGTATTGTAATCCTTCACGTTAGTGTTGTAGAACCGGCGGGCCGCCTGGATTTTGTTTTCTGTATCCGACAATTCCCTTTGCAATTCCAGGAAATTTGCATTGGCCTTCAAGTCCGGATAGGCTTCGGCCACCGCGAACAAACTTTTCAATGTCGATGACAACATATTTTCTGCCTTGGCTTGTTCCTCTGGCGTTGTTGCACCCATGGCCTGGGCCCGTGCTTGCGTCACGTTTTCAAATGCTTCTCTTTCGTGCGTGGCGTAGCCCTTGACTGTCTCTACCAAATTTGGAATTAAGTTATACCGTCGCTTTAACTGGACATCAATGTCGCTCCACGCTTCTTTGACTTGATTGCGCTGTCGAATCAAGGCGTTATAAACCAACAACGCGTAAGCGGCTACGGCGATAACAATTATTAGTAACCAAGTTCCCAAACTCATATCACTTCTTATGGTAAAATAAATGCATTAATAATTCAACTCCTTCTTAATCTTCCATTACCAGGTTCACTTATTGTCTATGGTCGCTTTTCACGGACAACCTCGCTCATTTCTCGGCATCAATCTAACCTCTACTCAGGTCAGTGTAGTGGAATTGATCAATCGGGGTCCGCGCATTGAGTTAGCCACTTATGCGTTAGCGGACTTACCCCCGGCTGCTCAGCCTGCCATTAACACGCATGACCCGCAGGCCACACAGCAGCTGGTCGCTTTTCTGGAACAGGTTTTTGAACAGGCGGCCTTATCCAGTGATGCGGCGATCTTCTCTTTATTTAGTCCCCATATTTTTTCCACCATTATGGAGTTTCCTGATATCGCAGACCAGGAACTCGCATCCGCCATCTATTCTAAAGCGCGTGACCTAGTACCAGCCGATCTTAACAATATGGTCATTACCGCCACCCGGCCGAATGAACATAAGCACCATGTGCCATGGCAGCAGCCGCAGCCCGCCACTGTCGTCTTATCACCCGCGCCAGCTATTGAGGCACCCGGCACCGGCACTGGACGTCCTGTGGCCGCCAGTAACTCTCGTTACCTTATTCATGCCATTCCTTTACCGACTCTCACCTGGTATCGGGAACTGGCCCGCGCTCTTCATCTAGAGCTCATCGCGCTGGAAGAAAATGTTTTTCCCATATCCCGCATCCACCCCGTCACAAATTCACATTGTACTTTCTTTATTCACACGGACAATAACATGGTCAATGTCTACGCGGCCAATCGTCAGTCTGCTTATTTAACCCGGACCATCGATTATAATAATCAAAAGCCTGACCCGACCAGTCTAGCGGACGAAATTGAGCGCACCATTGCTCGTCACGTACAGACTGGTTTTCCTGCCCCCTCCCAAGTGTATCTGCTCGGACGCGGTGCAAACCTCTCATCTTTACAGCAGGTTTTATCCAGCGCCCTCTCCTGCCCGGTTAACATCAGCCAGCCGTTTAGCGGTCTGGCTTATCCGCAGGGAATTGAACAGAGCCTGTCTGTTCAAGGCCCGGCTTTTACGGTCGCCGTCGGTTTGGCCGAGCGCCAAATCAATATCATGTAGTATAATAACTGTATTCACCCTTATCCTTCCTTTTTGACTGTGGCTAATCCTAAAAATTCCTTAGAAAACTTGCTCTTGGAACACGGTTTACTTAAGCCGAATCAGTTGGAGTATGTGCAAGATAAAGCTCAAAGCCAAAAACAATCGATCACAGATATCATTCGCGCTGAACAGTTAGTCTATCCAGAACCATTAGCGCAACTGACCGCCGAGTCCTTAGGTCTGCCTTATGTTGATTTACAATCCGTTCAGGTCGACCCCTCCGCCATGGCAGATATTTCCTCTCGCGCTGCCCACACCTATCGCTTCCTGGCTTTCGGCCAGACTGCCGATAAGCTGCAAGTGGCCCTGGCCGATCCAGCCGATTACCAGGCGCTGGAAGCGGTGCGCTTTATCGCTAAAAAACAAAATCGCAACCTAGAATTATACTGCGCCTCTGCGGAGGGGATTGAACAAGTGTCCTCGCCTGAGCCGCGGCCAAATATTAATCAAGCCCTGCGAGATTTCGGCAAGGATATTCAGCAATCTTCCCGTTTGCCGGAAGACGAAACTAAACTGCAGCAAACATTAGCGGAGGCACCGATCAGTAAGGTTTTTGCTGTCATTATGCGTCACGCCGTTGAAGGCCTGGCCTCTGACGTGCACATCGAACCTTTTGGCAATGAGTTACGCATTCGTTACCGGATTAACGGGGAACTGCATACTTCACTGCTGCTTTCCCATAACCTCCATCGCTCAATTGTCTCGCGTATAAAAATGTTAGCGAGTATGCAGGTCAGTTCCTCAAACGTACCGCAGGAAAGCCGCTTCACTTTTGCTTCCGGCCAGCAAGTCTACAGTGTCCGCGTCGCTATCATGCCGACCATTCATGGCGAAAAAATCACTTTGCACTTGGTGGATACGACTAAAGCCGCTCCCTCCTTTGCCGAACTAGGTTTTGTGGGCTTGGCTTTGTCGCAGCTCAAAGAGCAGCTGCAAGACCCCAAGGGATTAATTATTGTGGCTGGACCGGACGGATCAGGAAAATCAACCACCATTAATGCTATTTTAACTTCGCTCAACGTGCCCTCAACCAGTATCGCGACCGTTGAGGAAACAATTGAATATGAGGTGCCCGGTATTACTCAAACGCAAATCAGCCCCGCCATGGAAATTACTTATGAACGGGTGCTGCAAAATTTACTGCGACAAGACGTGGATATTATTATGGTTGAAGAAATCCGTTCGGCTAAAACGGGCCACCTGCTCACCAAGGGAGCATTGGCCGGCCGCCTGATGTTGTCGACCATTCATGCCCAGGACGCTTTGCGAACCATTCCTCAACTAATTGATTTAGGCATCAGTCCCTATGTTTTGTCGTCCAGTCTTCGCCTCATCATCGCGCAGCGCCTCGTCCCCAAACTGTGCCAGTTCTGTAAAAAACCAGTGCCCATCCCCAAATCCTTAACCAAAACCGTCAGCGAAGAAATCAAACGCCTCCCTACCCAATTCGTCTCCGCGTATTCACTTGCTTCGCCGGCCACCTTCTATGCCAGCGCCGGTTGTCCGAAGTGCCACGAGCGAAAAACTTTTGGTCAGATCGCTATCTTCGACCTGGTTCGCATCTCCAAAGATCTGGCGCAGGCTATTGCTAACGGCGGAAACTATGAAGAGTTAACGACTATCGCCAGCAGCGCTGGTCACTTAACGTTAGCCCAGGATGGATTGCTGAAAGCGCTTCAAGGCTTGGTGCGTTATGCCGATGTTGTTCGTGTGACTGCCTAGGCATATAATACAATCATGACTAAACCAAACACTTCAATTTTATTAGTCGAGGACGATTCCTTCATCTCTGGTATGTACCAGACCAAGCTCACTAATCTGGGCTACCAGGTCGAGTTAATCGATGATGGGGAAGCGGCGGCAGTTAGACTAAAACAAGATCCGTTGCCTGACCTTCTATTACTGGATGTCGTGCTGCCGAAGAAGGATGGCTTTGAAATTTTAGAGGACCTGCGCCAGGAAGAGCGCACGGCCAAACTACCGGTTATCTTACTTACCAACTTAGGCCAGAAGCCTGATGTCGAACGGGGCATCAAGCTGGGCGCCGACGACTATATTATTAAAGCCCACTACACGCCGACCGAAGTAGTGGAAAAAATTACTAAAGTACTCTCCGAACGCACCGCCCAATAATGTTTATCTGATGTGCTTTATAAAATAGGAGGCTGGTTCACATGGATAAATTAAACGACCTTTTAGCCGAAGCCAAAGCCGCTGGCGCGTCTGATGTACACCTTGCGCCGAATCGCCCGCCGTATTTTCGTGTTGATGGCCAGCTGCTCAAAGCGGCCGACGCCGCCCTCACCGACGATCACCTCAAGACGGTGATTGATGTATTGCTTAAAAACAACTCTAAATCACAACAAGAGTTGGACACCAACCAACAGACTGATTGTTCGTATTCTTTACCAGACAATACCCGTTTTCGTGTTAACGCATTTTATCGCACTGGACATTTTGCGGTCGCTTTGCGGTTGATCAGTGCCAAGTTAAAAACCATCGAGGAACTTAACCTGCCCGGGGGAATTCTTGAGTTTGCCGAGTTGCGCCAGGGTTTTTTACTCGTCACCGGTCCGGCGGGGGAAGGAAAATCAACCACTTTAGCTGCTCTAGTTAATTACATCAACCAAACGCGCAGCGAACATATTATTACTATCGAAGACCCCATTGAGTATTTATTTACTGAAGTGAAGTCCATTATCGACCAACGCGAGATCGGCCGTGATGCCGTTTCTTTTCCTGCCGCCATCCGCGCCACCCTCCGCCAGGATCCGGACGTTATTCTGATCGGTGAACTGCGCGACCGAGAATCTATGCAAACGGCCCTGACCTTGGCGGAAACAGGTCACTTGGTCATGGCCTCTCTCCATACCAACGATGCCGCCCAAACCATCGAACGGATTATCGACATTTTTCCCGCCAGCCAGCAATCGCAGATCCGTTCGCAATTGGCCGCCTCTTTGTCCGGCGTCATTACGCAGCGGTTAATCCCCACCGGTAAAGGCGGGCGCTTGCCGGCGGTCGGCATTATGCTGGCGACCACGGCAATCCGCAACGCCATTCGCGAGGACAAAGCTCACCAGATTGAAGGCATGATTCAAACCAGCCAGGAATCCGGCATGCAAACATTGGACAAAAGTATTAACGATATGATCGCCGTCAATCTCATCACTAAAGAAGCGGCCCAACCGTATTTAACTCCCGAGATCTCTTACGCTAAAAATAAAAGTTGATGTCTAAGCCCCCGCGTCTGCTGGTTACGCTTGTTAATTAAAATATTCCAGTATGCTACAATCAACACAGGTCGTATGTGGATAAAAAACAAGCTAATTTCTTTGAGAGGAGGTGAGGGTATATGAAGAAGAATAAAGGTTTCACCCTCATTGAGTTACTAGTTGTCATCGCTATTATTGGTATCTTGGCCGCCTTAGTCTTGGTCGCCCTGGGCAACGCCCGCGACAAAGCCAACGACGCGCGCATTAAAGCTAATATTGGACAGCTGCGCACTTTGGCTGAAATCATCTACGATGCAGCCGGGTCAAGCTACAACAACGGTACTATTACCGTAGCCGGTTGTTTTGCAGGACCAACGACTGCTAACTGTGGCAACGCTACTACCGCATCTTCTGTTACTACACTGCGTGCTGATACTGTCGCCGCTAATGCTAGCGCTGCGATCACTTCCACGGATACAGCCTCTGCTTTTTGCGTCATGGCAACGATGCTGTCCGGTCAAGAAGTCTGCGTTGACAGTACTGGTGTCACAAGAACAGCTGCAGCTGGCACTTGTGTTGCCGGTGTATGTGCCGGGACATAAACGTAAGTACGTAAGCTAAGAACAAACTAGTCGCCTTCCAATGGCGACTAGTTTTTTTAATCTAATTTATCGTGTGTTATAATGTGCTCAATCCATCCTATGCCCAGCGGAATAAATCCTTCTACTCACCATAAAACTCACGGCTTCACCCTCATTGAATTGCTGGTAGTCATCGCTATTATCGGTATCCTAGCCTCGTTGGTTGCTGCGGCCACTATTAGCGCCCGGCACAAAGCGGATGATACCAAAATCAAGAACGATGTTCGACAGGCGCGCTGGTTAGCCGAAATTGTTTATAACACCAATAACAACGATTTCACGGACTGGTCGACCAACTCGCAAATCACTGCCGATTTGGATATTTTAGTGGCCGATATTGAGGACGTTCATGATGACGCTCACACTGTCACGATTGGTGATACTGATATGCAGACTTTCTGCGTCAGTGCTCCAATGAAAAGTGATGTCAATCAGCATTACTGCATCGATGCCAGCCGTGAAATTCACATCACAGATAGTCCCTGCGAGGTTGATGCTCCTCACGTGTGTCCTTAATTATTCCAATTAGCGCCATCTTCGGGGCTGCCTTAGGCAGTTTTTTAAATGTTGTTATCCTGCGCTATCCAACCAGACCGTTAACCGGCCGCTCCCATTGTCCGCGCTGTCATCGCCAGCTCACCGCTTGGGATTTAATCCCCGTTCTATCCTGGATCATATTACGCGGACAATGTCGGCACTGCCATACGCCAATTTCCATCCAATATCCAGTAGTCGAACTCCTGAGCGCCGTCGCGGCCGTTCTCCTCACTCGCTCCGCTATTTTTTACCAGGTTAACCCCCTATTAGTCACGCTGGAGTTTTTGGTGGTCCTTACCCTAATGGTCTTATTCGCCATCGATCTGCGTACCATGTTGCTGCCCGATACATTCATCTTTATCCTAACCGCCCTTGTGCTCCTGGTTATTTTTTCTCATGTCTTGCCGGTCCTTTCCCTTCAAAATTACCAACCATCTTTTAGCTCCGATCACAGCTTGTCCTTATTTAATAAAATAAACCTCGAACCACCATCGGCCTTTCGCGCCAGTCTTTATTCTGCCCTCAGCGGTGCCTTCCTGGGAGCAGGATTACTCTTGCTTCTCTGGCTTCTGACCTCAAAACAGGGGATAGGCTTTGGGGATGTTAAGCTGATGGTTCCCTTGGGGTTGCTGTTCGGGCCTGTTAATACCATCCTGCTTCTCTTTGTGGCGTTTATCTGCGGCGGTTTTGTTGGCACCTACTTGCTTGTCACCAAACAAGCCACCCTAAAAACCGCCGTCCCCTTTGGACCATTTTTAGCCGGAGCAGCAATTATATTTATCCTCTTTCCACGCATTCCAACGTATTTGTTGTCGTTGATAATATAATTACATTAAATCCAAAGACCAACGATGTGATTAATTACGATTCCGCCATTGACTAGACTGAGCAGCTTTGGGCATTAGGATTTGGGACTTGATTGGTCATTGGGAATTGGCCATTGGTCATTTTGCGATTGGTTATATTGCACTAGTATCCCTGATTATAAAGTTCTACTTTATAATCATGCCTCCCCAACAAGTCAAAGATCGCATTCAAAAGCTCAGAACAGAAATCAACCACCACCGCTATCTATACCATGTCTTAGATAAGCAGGAAATCTCTGACGCCGCCTTAGATAGCCTTAAAAAAGAGTTAACCGACCTCGAGAATCAATATCCAGAGCTAATTACACCCGATTCACCCACCCAACGGGTGGCGGGACGTCCGTTGGCGAAATTTAAACCGGTTCGCCACGCTGTGCGCATGCTCTCGTTGGTTGATGCTTTCACGTTGGCCGATCTCGCGCAATGGGAAACACGTAATAAAAAAATTATCCCTCAGAATTTTCAATATTTTATCACCAGTAAAATAGACGGGGTGGCTGTCGCCTTGCTCTACCAGGACGGACAATTAATTCAGGCGCTGACACGGGGTGACGGACAGGTAGGGGAGGACGTGACTGCCAATATTAAGACCATCGAAGCAGTCCCGTTGCGTTTACGTGGTGATGCCCCAGGTTTAGTTGAAATACGCGGCGAAGTCTATATTCTAAAGCGTGACTTTGCAGCCTTAAATAAAGCCAATGCCCAAAACCACTTACCTCCTTTCGCCAATCCTCGAAATCTAGCCGCCGGATCTATCCGCCAATTGGATCCATCGATAGCCGCCAATCGTCCGCTGCGGTATTTCGCCTGGGAAATTACACGGGGATTGACCCCAGCCACTCGGGCTGAAGAATACCAACTTTTATTAGATTTAGGATTTGCTGTGCCCCCGGCTGGCCGCTTGGTCACCACCATCAAGGAGGCGTGGAAGTTATTACAAGACCTGGCCAAGGTTAGAGACAGCGCTCCTTATCTTATTGACGGTGCCGTTTTGAAAATTAACACCCTGGCCGATAGTCACCGTCTCGGCATTATTGGGAAAACACCGCGCGGCTCCATCGCTTTCAAATTTGCAGCTGAGGAAGCCACGACTGTCATTGAGGATATAGTTGTGCAAGTCGGACGAACTGGCGCCTTAACGCCCGTTGCCCACCTGCGGCCAGTGTCGGTTGCTGGCACCACCGTCTCCCGTGCCACTCTCCACAATGCCGACGAAATAACCCGTAAGGATATCCGGGTAGGGGATACAGTTATTATTCGAAAAGCGGGTGATATTATCCCTGAAGTGATGCGGTCTTTGCCTACACTCCGGCCTGCACACACTAAACCATTTCAGTTTCCTGCCCGCTGCCCGGCTTGTCATCAGTTAGCTAGTCGGGATCCGGAAGGGGTGGTTGTCCGTTGTACCAATCCCCGCTGTTTTTCCCAACAAAAGGAACGGATTATCCATGCTCTGGGACAAAGCGCCTTCGATATCGAAGGTTTAGGCGATAAAATCATTGAACAATTGCTGCAGGCTGGGTTAATTAAAGACGCGCCGGACGTCTGGCAATTAACTGTTGGTGATTTATTGCCGCTGGAGCGTTTTGCCGAGAAAAAAGCGGACAAGATTGTCTCAGAAATACAAGCCCATCGTACTATTTCTCTCCATCGTTTTTTGGTCGCTATTAGTATTCCCGGTGTCGGTGTAGTCACCGCCCAGGATCTAGCCCGGGAATTCAAATCCCTAGAAAAAATAAGCACCGCTTCGGCCCAGCAGTTAGAACAAATTGACGGTATTGGCAGTAAAGTTGCTCAAGGTATTACCGAATTCTTTGCTCAACCAGATACCAGGCAATTGCTAAAAAAATATCGCCAAGCCGGGATCAAAATTATTTCCGACGTTACCTCCGGTCCTCTATCAGGACAAAGCTTTGTCTTTACCGGCACTATCAACCAAATGTCACGTGAGGAGGCTAAGCAAATAGTTATGGCGCAAGGTGGGAAAATTGCCTCAACGGTGGGGGAACAAGTAAGCTATCTTGTCGCCGGAGATAACCCTGGCAGTAAATTAACCAAAGCCAAAAAGCTAGGTATAACAATATTGACACCAGAGCAGTTCCTAAGGAAGATAGAACAGTAAGTAAAAAAAATGTCAAAATCCAATTACAAATGAAATCCAAAATCCAAATATTCAAAACTGCTCTTTTCCAAAGCGCCCACTTTAATGATCAAAAGATCAAGCTGATTTTTGACATTTACCATTGATTTAACATTTGGATTTTATGCAATACATTTCTTCCTCTGAAGTAAAACGCATCGCTAGCCTCTCGCGTCTCCAATTATCCAACGCCGATGTTAAACAAGCCACGAAAGATTTGGGCAACGTGCTGGATCATTTTTCCCAAATACAAGCTATCGACACATCTAACGTCCCCACCTCTGACGACGTCACCGGTTTAAGCAATATTAGCCGCGTCGATCAGGCCGTGGATGATTTATTGTGTTCCACCCAGTCCTTGCTCGACAATGCGCCGAAGACTTATCAAGGACAATTCAAAGTTAAAGCCATCTTTTCTTAATTATGGCTCCTCCACAAACCATTATTGAAGCCGCTAACGCGATCCGTAGCCGTGATATATCTGCTACTGAAATAATCGAGACCTCGTTACGCAGCATTGAACAATGGGAACCGCATGTGCACGCCTTCTTGGAAATATTTGCCGATACTGCCCGCCAGCAAGCCGCTGCCTTAGACTCCTCAAAACCGGGGAGTAATCAGCCGCTGGCCGGCATTCCCATTGCCATTAAAGACGTGATTTGTACCACTGAGGGGCACACCACTGCGGGATCAAAAATTCTACAGCACTTTCGATCGCCCTACGAAGCCACCGTTATTAAGCGACTCCGTCATGCCGGTGCGATTCTGATGGGCAAAGCCAATCAGGACGAATTTGCCATGGGAGCCAGTAATGAATTTTCTGCTTACGGTCCCGCGTATAATCCTTGGGATACCAGCCGTGTTACCGGTGGCAGCAGCGGTGGATCAGCGGCTAGTGTATCTTGCGGTGAAGTACTGGGCTCACTGGGTACGGACACGGGCGGGTCAGTCCGTCAGCCGGCCAGTTTTTGCAGTGTCGTTGGACTAAAACCTACCTATGGCCGTGTTAGTCGCTTTGGTGTCGTCGCTTATGCTAGTAGCTTGGATCAAGTCGGCCCCTTCGCCCGTACGGTACAGGACTGTGCTTTGTTGTTCGAGACTATTGCCGGACCGGACAAGCTCGACGCGACAACTTCTCCGCAGCTGGTTGGTCAATACGTCCAAGCTTGTGGCCGGGACATAAAAGGCCTGCGCGTCGGCTTGCCAGCTGAATATTTTACTAAGGAAGTTGATCCGGCAGTAGTGTCAATCGTTCAGACCGCCATTAAACAGCTAGCCAAATTAGGGGCGGTTATCAAAGAGATATCCTTGCCTTTAACCAAATATGCCGTTCCGACATATTACGTCATCGTTAAGTCCGAAGCTTCAACCAACCTCGCCAGATTTGATGGTTTGCGCTATGGCCACTTGGCTGTTGCCGCTAATGATTTACTCGAACAATACTTTGTCGGTCGCGGTAAATATTTTGGGCCAGAAGTCAAACGGTCCATCCTGATGGGCACCTTTACCTTATCCTCTGGCTATATTGATGCCTGGTACAAACAAGCCAGTAAAGTTCGGACGTTAATTAGGAATGAATTTAATGAACTGTTTAAGGAGGTAGATGTTATTGCCGGACCGGTTTCTCCTGAACCGGCTTTCCCGGTCGGGCAGAAAGCCGATGATCCTCTGGCTATGTATCTGGCGGACATGTTAACCGACCCGGCCAGCGTCGCCGGTCTGCCGGCTATCTCCGTACCCTGCGGCTTCAGTTCGGTTGCCGCTCTGGAAGAGGACAGTCATCCTGTCCAACTGCCGGTTGGTCTTCAACTGATCGCCCCCCACTTCATGGAAGAGCGCCTATTCCAGGTTGCCCATGCCTATGAACAGTCCACTGCTTGGCATAAACAAAAACCAGTTTTACCCGCTAGGGTAAATGGAAACACGAATAAAAAAGCGAAAAGTGTAAAGCGTAAAATGAAAAACAACAGCGTAAAACCTAAAGCACTGTAGTAACACGCTCGGAGTCATTTTAATTTTTTAGTTGTTGCTTTGCGCTTTTTGCTTTACATTTTGCGATTTATTGCAACGAGCCAAGAAGTGATACGCCTGTCATGCTGCTCGGTTTCGGCAATCGCAAAACATCCAACACTGTTGGTGCTACATCGGCTAATACCCCAATCGGAGACATTAAGCTGGTAATGACTTCACTATCGCTCTTCTTGGTCGTGCGGCGCAGCTCTTCTCTGACATAATAAAAAGGCACGGGATTTTTAGTATGCTCAGTAAACTGTTGGTGCGTTTCTTTCTCTCCCACCTCTTCGGCTTTGCCGTGATCGGCTGTCACGATCATGGCGCCGCCTTGCTGGTTAACACTGTTATAAATTTTACCTAAACACTCATCCACACAGGCGCACGCTTTAACAGTGGCATCAAAGTCCCCGGTATGGCCAACCATATCGGCATTCGCAAAATTCACGAAATATACATCATATGCACCGCGCGCTAGCTCGTCTGTTATGCGTTTGGTTATTACGTCTGCCTCCATGCGCGGCTTTTGAGCCCAATCTTTCACGCCTGACGAGTGTACTAAATCATGTACTTCGCCGGCGAAGGGTTCTTCATGGCCTACGTTCAAATAATATGTGATATGAGCATATTTCTCTGTTTCAGCAATGTGCAGCTGCATTAATCCGGCCTCGGACACCACCCGGGCTAATGGATACTCGGCAATTTCTTCACGATATGCGGCTGGACAGGGGAGTGCCTTATCGTACTCATTCAAGGAAGCAAAATATAAATTTTTTAATGTCTTCGCCGGCCACCCGACCTTATCGGGAGCCACAAAGGAGGCAGTCAGCTGCCGGGCACGATCGGGTCGGAAGTTAAAGAAGATTACCGCGTCATTGTCCTTGATTAGCGCAATCGGCGCGCCGCCCGAAGTAATAACAGTCGTCGGAATTTTTTCATCAATGAATCCTTTCGCGTGCGCTTGCGCTATCGCTACCTCTGGCGAGGGTGCTCCATCTGGCCTCAGCCCTCCCGTTAACATATCAAAAGTCGCCTGGGTCCGGTCCCAGTTCTCATTACGATCCATAGCGTACAACCTCCCCGTGACTGACGCGATCGTCCCCACTCCCCAATGCCCTATGGCTTCCTCCAGTTTTCTTAAATAGAATGGCGAGCTCTTCGGTGGCGTGTCGCGGCCATCAGTAAACATATGAATGTACACCCGGTCCCGGAATTTCTCCTGAGCCAGCATCTGCAGCAAGGCAATCAGATGATTCATATGCGCGTGCACGCCACCCGGTGAAACCAGCCCCATTAAATGCAAGTCGCTGTTATTATCGCGTGCGTGCTTAATCGCGTTTAGTAACACTTCATTTTGAAAAAAGGAGCCGTCATCAATCGCTTGATCAATATCGGCCATAATCTGATACTGCACGCAACCCGCTCCAATATTGCGATGTCCCGTTTCTGAATTTCCAGCCACGCCGCTCGGTAAGCCGACCTCTAATCCAGACGCTACCAAGGATGCGCTGGGATAGTACCAAGAAAACATATTCAAAGTCGGGGTCGGCGCGGCATCAATCGCGTTACCTTTGCCTTTTAAACTTAAACCCCAGCCATCTAGAACTATCACCACTAATGGTCTGGGTCGGGGCAAAGTATTCATTCTCTAAAAATACCATGCCAACCTAGACCAGAAAACAGATAGTCGGTTTCGAGTTTTGAATTTCTGATTTGTCTAGGGTTTCTCGATTTCTCCCTAGGGGACCACATGGGGGGATTTCGGATTTTATGTAGCGGGGGTCGGAATTGCACCGACGATTTCCTGGTTATGAGCCAGGCGAGATACTACTTCTCCACCCCGCGTTATATTGGTCAGTCCGAGTCACCTAAACGTATACTCTCAAACTGATATTTCTGTTTCTTTACTGCCTCCCGTCTTAAAAAATCGCTTAACGAATATTTATAACGCTATCTGGTTGCAGTGTGCCCCATTGTACGCTCAACCAATTAAGCATGCAACTGTCAATGATTATTTACAAAATGGTGGTAAAAAACCTTGCGCCTCTCCTCTGCTTCTAGGCATGGTTATATTGACCGGTGGGACATTAATAGGGGGGAATATTTACACACAGATCACGCCCCGAATAAACCTACTGCGTCCTTAAGAGCTACCGCACCCAGTGCGAGCTTTACATCCCCGCTCATGCGGGGTTGTTCTTTATTATAAAATTGGCTACATTTTCTCTGCCTCTTCTTTTATGATGAATAGTATCGTCAGCTTAATGTTTTTAGGCCACAAGGCTTTTTGAACATTTAGCCTCGGTGAAACTTGTTTGGCGGGGTAGCTCAGTTGGTTAGAGCGCGGGACTCATAAGCCCGAGGTCGGAGGTTCGAACCCTCTCCCCGCTACCACGTAAAATCTGCACCCGCCTTTGGCGGGATGCAGATCACGTGGCAAGCCGCGCCAGCAGATTGTCACGTGAAAGCCCCATAAGAGGCGTATGCCTCATGGGGCTTTTTTTACGTGAGCCCCGTGATCGCGGAGTTTACGACGCGATTTTACGTACACTCATGTACTGGATCTACCTACTCAGATGTGATGACGACGAGTCATGGTATATCGGTTACACCACCAATCTAAAAACTCGTCTTAAGGATCACCTCGAAAAACATGGAGCAAGAACAACACGAAGAAAAGAAAACTGGAAACTCATCTACTGCGAAGGCTACGTAAATAAGAAAGATGCACAAGGACGGGAGAGATTTCTAAAAAGTGGATCGGGGAGAAGATTTCTAAAAAAGCAGCTGAAATACTATTTGGCAGATAAAGTTAAAAAAACCGCAGGGCGAACCATGCGGTCTACAACCTTTTCTCATAAAAGATCGTCTCAATCTAGACAACAGCGGTAAATCATGTACTCTACATCTACAGTCCTTTAATATATAGACTAAACAACTAACCTGTAATTCACCCGGGCCCGTAGCTCAGCTGGTTAGAGCGATTGCCTGTCACGCAATAGGTCGCCGGTTCGAGTCCGGTCGGGCCCGCCCAAGTCTCAATAATTACACCTTTTTCTCATATGGAAAATAGACCTCTCGTTGGTGTCGGTGTCATGGTGCTTAAACAAAACCTTGTTTTATTAGCACAAAGAAAAGGTTCGCATGGTGCCGGGGAGTACTCTTTCCCTGGTGGTCATTTAGAATTTGGCGAGTCGATCACCCATTGTGCCAGGCGCGAGGTGGCGGAAGAAACTGGCCTAAAAATAAAAAACATCAGGTTTTTGCTGGTTGAAAACATTCTCACGTACTCTAACAAACATTACTTGCACGTTGGTCTTGTCGCCAACTGGCAATCCGGCGTACCCCAAATTTTGGAACCAGATAAAAGCATGGCCTGGGGCTGGTATAAAATGAACCATTTACCCCGCCCCCTTTTCGCCACCATCAAGCATACGATTCAAAGTTATCAATCGGGTCGTAACTTCTATGATTCTTTTTAACGTCTGGCTATTAATTACTTATCACTAAATAATTATCAATTTTATGCTCCAGCCCTACGAGCTTGAAGACGATTCCTCAGAATTACTCTCCTGGCCGCGGCTCATTGTGCTTGCTCTGGTCGTTTGGGTAATCGCTTGGTGGATACGGCCGTGAATTTGTTACAATGAAAGAATAGTAAGTTTAATCAAAGCCCTTATGACTTTTGCTCAATGATGACTGTTCGCGTTTTTATTGTCGGTTCTTTTTTAACCGCCATAATCGGATGGTCAATTTGGCTAGCTATCATTTTGCTGCTCGATCCGCTGCAAGCGGGTATCTTAGGTTTTGTCCTATTCTTTCTCGCCCTCTTTCTAGCGGTCGCTAGCAGCGCCAGCCTGGCCGGTTATCTAGTGCGTCGTTTAGTCGCGCCGACCATATTCTCCGCCTATACCGTTCGTGTCGCTTTGCGTCAGGGATTATGGCTAAGTCTGTTTCTTAATCTGCTCCTTCTCCTCCATTTAAGTGAACTTTATCGCTGGTATTTAGGTGTTTTCCTAATTGTTATCTTTCTATCCGTTGAACTGGTATTTTTAAGTATTGATCGTTTGGTTACCCAACGCTTAAACAAACCGCATGACTAATTCGCTCACCCAATCTTTAACCAAACTATCCGCTGCTGCCCTTCAGGAGTTGGAGCAGATCGGTGACCTGGCCCAACTTGAAAAGTGGCGCATAAATTACCTGGGTCGCAAGGGACAAGTGCCCCAGCTGCTGCGAGCAATTAAAAATGTCTCACCCGCTGACCGCAAAAGCTATGGTCAACTGGGTAATCAGATACGCGCGCAGTTGACCCACGCCTTTGCGCAACAGCTAACGCGCTTAATGCCCACTGCCACTGCCGCACTCAAAACCGGCCCCGCCCAGTCCCAAGCCTCTGACCGTCCCGGCCACTTACATCCTCTCACCCTCGCTGTTCGGGATCTGCAGGCGATCTTCTATCAACTTGGTTTTCAGCTGGTGGAGGGACCGCTCGTAGAAGAAACAAAATACAACTTCGACTTATTAAATATTCCCTTGGAACATCCTGCCCGGACCGAGACCGACACCTTTCATTTAGCGGACGGTTTAGTCCTGCGCACCCACACTTCGCCTGTCCAATTGCGTTCCGTACTGGCCAATGGCCTGACTCCGCCGTTTCAAGTCTATTCCACCGGCCGCACTTTCCGCGCTGAACGGACGGACGCTTCGCACGATCACACCTTTAACCAGATTGAGGCTTTAATGGTGGGCAGCTCAATTAGTATCGCTGACTTTAAAGGTGTTCTTGAATATGTTTACGCAGA
Source organism: uncultured Candidatus Saccharibacteria bacterium (assembly GCA_964371255.1). Classification (GTDB taxonomy): domain Bacteria; phylum Patescibacteriota; class Andersenbacteria; order UBA10190; family UBA10190; genus UBA10190. The sequence continues at coordinate 63,160 of CAYJKV010000003.1, forward strand.
ATTTTTCCGCCAAAGCGTGGTCACGCGCTTGCGGCCTTCGTATTTTCCTTTTGTCGAACCTGGCTTTGAAGTGGATATGAGCTGTGTCATCTGCCAGCAGCAGGGCTGTCGCGTTTGTCACCAGACAGGGTGGCTGGAAATGATGGGTGCTGGGATGGTTCACCCCAACGTTCTGACAAATATGAATATCGATTATCAGCAGTATCAAGGGTTTGCTTTCGGTGGGGGAATTGAACGCCTCGCTATGCTTCGTCATCGCATTCCCGATATCCGGCTTTTCCAGTCGGGTGATCTTAAGTTCCTTCGGCAGTTCAGTTAATAGTAGTTTTATTTTATTACCGGCATTTTTCTTAATTTGTTATGTTGATTTCTTACAATTGGCTGCGCCAGCTACTGCCGGCCCTAACGGATAGTCCCTCAAATGTGGCGGATTTATTAACCAGCCATAGTTTTGAAACAACCATCAGTCATTCCTTCGCCCTTGATCCGAATGTCACTGTTGCGCGGATTGTGGCTATTGCATCCCACCCGAATGCCGACCGGCTGCAGCTCGTCACTGTCGACAACGGCAGAGGCGAGGCGACCGTCGTTTGTGGCGCCCACAATATTGAAGTCGGGGATATTGTCCCTTATTCTCCAACCGGAACGAAACTACTTGATGACCAGGGCCGCCTCTTTACCTTGACCTCGGCCAAAATCCGCGGCGTGATCAGTGCCGGCATGTTAAACTCACCGCGTGAATTAGGGTTAGGGGATAGCCACCAAGGCATATATATTCTCCCGCCGGACACCACCCCCGGTACCAGTTTGGCCACGCCTCTGCCCCCCGATACTATTCTTGACGCAGATATCACTCCCAACCGGGCGCACGATTGCCTGAGCCACTTAGGCATCGCCCGCGAATTGGCTGCCATTAAAGACTATCCCGCGCCCGTCCTCACCATACCGCCTCTGCCAACCGCGCCGGCTCAGCCTTGGCTGCTGGATATCACCGAGCAGAATAAGGTGATGCGATATATTGGTATCGCTTTGCGGGACATTAAAATTAAGCCATCTCCTCTCTGGTTGCAGGCTAAACTTTGGGCCATTGGCAGTAAACCAATTAATAATGTTGTCGATATAACTAATTACGTATTATTTGAAACCGGCTATCCCTCTCATGCCTTTGATAGTGCCCGCTTGCCCGGTCAAACTATTGGTGTCCGGTTTGCCAAACCTGATGAATGCCTAACCACCTTGGATGACAATGAACATAACTTAACTTCCCAAAACCTGGTGATTACTTCTTCCAATCAACCCGTTGCTGTCGCGGGTGTGATCGGTGGAGTTGCCAGCCAGGTCGGGGACAGTACCCGCGAGATTTTTCTGGAAACAGCCGTCTTTCATCCTTACACTATCCAACAGTCAGCCGCGTCCCTTAAAATCGAGACGGAAAGTGCTCGTCATTTCAGCAAAGGCATGACCCCCGCCTTAGTGGATATGGCTGCGGCCCGCGCAGCTGCCTTATTGCAGGAGCTGGCGGACGCCAAGGTAACCAGTTATGTAGAATATTTTCCGTCACCATCAGAGCCGCGCCAAATAAAATTCAATCCCCGTCGTGTCTCCGCTTTATCCGGCACTGCTATTTCCGCCGCCAGCATTAAAGACGCGCTTACCCGCCTGCGCTGTCGGGTCAAAGGCAGGCTGAACTGGCAGGTAACCGTACCGGCTGATCGGCTCGATTTAACCGGGGAACATGACCTGATCGAGGAGGTTGTCAGACTAAGCGGCCTGCAAGCAATCATGAGTCATTCGCCCCGACTAACTAACCAGGGGCCAAAGTTACCGGAGATAGCGCAGTGGCGCGAGATGGTGCGCGACGTGCTCGTTGCGCATAACCTAACAGAGACATCCAATTATTCTTTTTCCGACTCGAACCTGGAACATATGTTAGGTTTGGCTGTTGTTAATGACGCGGCCCTTGTCGTTTCCAACGCCGTCGCGCCAGAACAGTCTCACTTACGTCAGTCACTTTTACCTCGCTTAGCCGGAAATTTATTAACCAATAAAGCGGCCTGGCGTACTAAATTTTCCCATAAGGAGTCCGGTGTATTTGAAATTGGCATTGTTTTCCAAACCGGGGATGGCGGCCTGGTGCCCGGTGTGGTGGAGCAGGAGTATGCGGCGGTTGCGCTGGTTGGCGAGAGCGCCAACGAACCTGCCGCCCACGCTATTGTCACTGCCCTGTGTGCTCCTTTCGGCATCACTAATCCGCCGGCTGATATAATTAGCATACTGCCCGTGCCGGCTGCTTCACCTATTCAACGCAAGCTTGGTTTACCGGTTGTGTTTATTGAAATCAACTTAAGTATCCTCTTGACGCACGCTTCTCTGCCGCCTGATTATACTCCCGTTTCATCCGGTCCTATTGTTGTGTATAAGAGCACCAGTAAATTCCCGCCTGTTTATCGCGATCTCTCCTTGCTAGTCGATGCACCTGTTACCAGCGAGCAAATCCAAGCAATAATTGCTCAGGTTGGTGGTTCAACAGTGGCGGCCGTCGATCTTTTTGATCAATACCAACCGATCGATTCGAGCCAAAAAGGACTCGCTTTTCATGTGGCTTACCAAGCCCAGGACAGAACTTTAAACGACTCAGAAGTAAATAGTCTGCACAATAACATTATCGCTGCTCTGCAAAGAGAATTAAAGGCCCAGTTAAGATAATAATATTAATACTATCTCTCCCAACGAAAGCCCTGAAAAGGCTGTCTTTTTTGTTCCATTCATGCTATTATTTACAGGTAAAAGAGCGGGGGAAAGCCCTACTTTTTACTTCAAGTCAGCCAATAACAAGTGTGCTGCATCCGCACAATCGGTGTGCATTCATCACCACGCCCGTCTCTTTATTCATACCCAGTAAGGTTGTTAAAATATTTAAAAAATATGGCCCCAAAACCAACCCCTGCCAATTATAATGGCTTAACCCCCAAAACAGCCGCAGAAAAAGCTCGTGCCTCAGCTCAGTATGGAGCAGAGCAAATCACCGTTCTCGAGGGACTGGATCCGGTCCGAAAAAGGCCTGGTATGTACATTGGTGGAACTGGCAAAGACGGACTGCATCATCTAGTCTGGGAAACCTGCGACAATTCAATCGACGAAGCCCTGGCCGGATTTTGTCATAACATTACTGTCCGCGTTCTGCCTGACGATGTCGTTTCCGTCGCCGATGATGGACGTGGCATTCCCGTGGAAAAGCACAAGAAAACCAAGAAATCCGCCCTAGAAACAGTTCTTACCACGCTTCATGCCGGCGGTAAGTTTGGTGATGGGGGATATAAAGTATCGGGTGGGTTACACGGCGTTGGTGTGTCCGTGGTTAATGCTCTCTCGACATGGCTGGAAGCTGAAATCCATCGAGATGGCGGTGTATTTAAACAGCGCTATGAACTTGGTGTGCCAAAAGGTCCGGTCCGAAAAATTGGTCGCTCAAAGGAAACTGGTACTATCATCACTTTTAAACCGGATAAAGGCACTTTTCATGAGACTGTCTTTGATTGGAACGTCATTTTACAGCATCTCCGTCAGCAAGCCTACTTAACACCGGGGGTTAAAATCACCTTAAGCGACGAGCGCAACGCCGGCGCCGTTAAGCACTATGTCCTCTGGTTCACCGGTGGCATAAAATCATATATCGAACAACTTAACCTGAACAAAGATGCCAAAAATCAAGAGATTTTCTATACCAAGAAAGACTTTGAAAACAATTTCCAAGTCGAAGTAGCGCTGCAATACACCGACGCCTTTCAGGAAACTATTTTAACTTTTGCCAACAACATCCACACCGTCGAGGGGGGGACTCATTTAACCGGTTTTCGCACCGCCCTGACCAGGACGATTAATGATTATGCCAAGAAGAACGGATTGATTAAAGAAAAAGACGGCAGTTTAACGGCTGAAGACGTGAAAGAGGGACTCACGGCAATAATCAGCGTCAAATTAATGGATCCTCAGTTTGAAGGGCAGACGAAAGCAAAATTAGGCACGCCTGAAATGCGTGGTTTCGTGACCCAGGCTATGAATGACGCCTTTACCGCTTATCTGGAAGAGAGGCCTCGCGAAGCCCGGGCCATTATCGATAAAGTTGCCTTAGCAGCTAAAGCCCGTATGGCCGCCCGGGCCGCCCGGGATACAGTTTTACGCAAAGGAGCATTGGACGGTTTTGCCTTACCCGGTAAGCTATCCGACTGTTCAGAGCGTGACCCGGCGCAATCCGAAATATTTATCGTCGAAGGAGATTCAGCCGGCGGTTCTGCCAAGTCTGGTCGTGACAGGATGTTTCAGGCCATTCTGCCTCTGCGGGGAAAAATTTTGAATGTCGAGCGAGCCCGCTTGGACAAAATGCTGGCTAATAATGAAATCAAGGCCTTGATCATCGCTATGGGCACTGGTATCGGTGAAGAATTTACCGTCGATAAACTCAGATATCACCGCATCATTATCGCGACCGATGCTGACGTGGACGGATCTCATATCCGAACTCTGTTGCTCACCATGTTTTTCCGCTATTTCCAACCGTTAATCGATGGGGGCTATCTCTACATTGCTCAGCCTCCCCTGTATAAGGTTGAGTCCGGTAAAAAAGTCCAGTATGTTTACACCGATGAACAAAAGGAAAAAATCGTGGACCAATACAAATCAGCCGATAAAACAGTCAACATCCAGCGCTATAAAGGTCTCGGTGAAATGAATCCCCGAGAACTATGGGATACAACTATGGATCCGGCCACTCGCGTGCTCAAACAAGTCACTATTAAGGACGCTGAGGAAGCTGACAACATCTTCGATGTCTTAATGGGTAATGAAGTTGCCCCCCGCAAGCGATGGATCCAGACCCACGCTAAAACCGTTGCTAATTTGGACATCTAGTGTCCATCTGGCCTCGACAAATGATTCTCTATTGTTACCCTGGTAGCAGTCTAATAAACTAACTTAATACATATGGTCACAATCGGAGAACCAGTCGGGGATTTTAATCTTGAAGCCTATCACAACAAGGGGATTAAGCGCGTTCAGCTATCCCAATTTAAAGGCAAATGGGTGCTGTTGTATTTCTATCCGGGTGATTTTACCTTCGTTTGCCCCACCGAACTGGGCGAGGCAGCGGACCACTATCAAGAAATAAAAAAATTGGGTGCCGAAATACTGAGCATTAGCACGGATAGCGTCTACGTTCATCAAGCCTGGCACACCTCTGCTTCCGTGATTGCCAAAATAAAATATCCAATGCTGGCCGATCCCACTGGCGCCGTTTGCCAGCAGTTTGGGGCCTATCAGTTTTCTCAAGGCATTGCTTGGCGAGCCACTTTTACTATCGATCCGCAAGGTATCCTGCGCGCCCTGGAAATGCATGATGACAGCTTTGGACGAAGCACGACAGAGATCATCCGCAAACTAAAAGCAGCTATTTATACCGCTAAACATCCCGGCCAAGTTTGTCCGGCCAGTTGGCAACCCGGTGACGAAGTCATTATAAAAAAAGCGTGACGCACCTTTAAAGATCTTACAACCTCGCCGTCAATTGCATTATTTCTTACTTTGATATACATTCACATTAATAGCCCCCCGGGGCTGTTTTTAAGAAATATTAACTAGGATCTCACCCCGCAAAATATATTACCGATATGCCCCATCAGCCCAAAACAACGGCTATCACGCGCCTTACTGGTTTTCCACAAACCGTGCTGTCTTTTCTTAAGGAGGCAAAAGAAGAATTAAAAAAAGTGACCTGGCCGACACGCCAAGCCACCATCCGTTATACCCTGATTGTAGTTGCCGCTTCCATTGTCGTCAGTCTTATTATTGGCGGCATCGACTACTTGTTGGAGATTACTTTGGAAACCGTTGTCTAAATTATTAAACTAAACCCATGACTAATAGTCCTCGAGATAATCAGCCGCCTCGCCCCACCGATTTAGTGGACGATCAATCAATTACCCCCGATAACATTCATTGGTACGTACTGCACACTTATTCGGGTTATGAGGATAACGTCGCTCGTAACTTGCGGCAGCGGATAGAATCAATGGGTATGGAAGATAAGATCTTGGATGTCGTCGTGCCCCGTGAAAAGAAAATACGAGTAAAACACGGCAAGCGTCGCACCATCGAAGAACGTCTCTTTCCCGGTTATGTCCTGGTCAAAATGATCGTCACAGAAGACTCTTGGTACGTAGTCAGAAATACACCTAACGTAACCGGTTTCGTCGGTTCTGGCACAACCCCGACCCCTGTCTCGCAAGATGAAATCGACCGCTTACTTAAACGGATGGGTGAGGATGAACCTAAGTACAAGATGGACGTGGCTGAAGGCGATGCCGTTAAAATCATTGATGGGCCGTTTAAGGACTTTGAAGGGCGCATCTCTGAAGTTAGTGAAGCCAAAGGCACTGTTAAAGTTCTGGTCAATGTCTTTGGTCGGGAAACACCGGTGGAGTTGGACTTTCTTCAAGTTCATAAAGAGGCGTAATTGGCTATCCACGGGTGATAAACCAGATAAGCACTTGCCAAATCAACTCTTCTGTCTTACTTTATCATGTTAGCCTCTTGCCAGAACTATTTACCTGATTAACTTACTTATTTACTAATTCACTTAAAATGCCTGAAATACTTACCAAGTTTAAAATCCAAGCTCCCGGCGGCAAGGCGACACCTGCCCCGCCAATCGGTCCTGTGCTGGGTCAGCACGGTGTGAACATTCAAGACTTCGTCAATCGTTTTAATGAGATGACCAAAGAAATGATGGGTGATGTCATCCCGGCTGAAGTCACTGTTTATGCTGATCGGTCTTTTTCGTTAGTCCTTAAAACTCCTCCTGCCGCTGAATTATTAAAGAAAGCCGCCGGTATTCCCAAGGGCTCGGGTACCCCCAATACGGCCAAAGTCGGTACCGTCACTCAAGAGCAGGTCAGAGAAATTGCTGAGCGTAAATTGGCGGACTTATCCGCCCGGGATATTGATGCGGCCATCAAAATTATTGCCGGTACCGCTCGCTCCATGGGCATTACTATTAAGTAAACTGGTCCATCTTTTAAACCTCGCCCTGTCCGTTACCACTTAATTTACTTGTTAACCAATTATCAGCTATGCGATCAAAATCATTTGATAAAATGAAAAAGGCTATACCGTCTCAACCCATCTCCATCGATGAGGCTGTCGCCTGGTTGAAAGCCAATGTGAAGACTAAGTTTGATTCCACAGTCGAAGTGCATATTAGGCTGGGTGTAGATGCTCAAAAATCCGAACAAATGGTCCGCGGGCAAGTAGTTCTGCCAGCCGGGGCGGTTACTAAACCGGCGATTGTGGTCTTCACCGACGATGCTGCTGCGCAGAAGGAAGCCATGGCGGGCGGGGCCGAAGCCGCCGGCGGTGTCGAGCTTATTGAGCAGATTAAAAAAGACGGATCACTCAGGGCGGACATAACGATCGCCACACCATCCATGATGCCCAAAGTAGCCCAGATAGCTAAAATCCTGGGGCCCCAGGGACTCATGCCCAACCCCAAAACAGGCACCGTAACCGATCAGCCTGCCGCCGTGATCAGTGAATTACTTGCCGGTAAAATTTCTTTTAAGATGGATCAGCTAGGCAACTTGCATCAAGCCGTCGGTAAAATAAGTTGGGACGAAGAAAAAATTACCCTTAACACCAAGACTTTCTTGGACGCGGTGAAAGCGGCTAAACCATCTGCCTCACGAGGCGAGTTCTTAAAGTCGGTTTTTCTCAAGAGCACAATGAGCCCCAGTCTCCCGCTGAACGTATAGGGCACACCCTCGGTCCAGCCACCCCCCCCAACACTAATGTTAAAATCAAAATTTCCCTTCAGGCATTCCTTTGGGACCATTCAATGCCAAATCTTAATACCTAAATCCACGGATCAGCTATATTTATTCTACATCAGGCTCTTGGCATTTATTTAACATTGTAATTTGGAATTTTGGATTTTTTTATGCCAGGCACACTAATCTCATTTGATGGCATTGACTCTTCAGGCAAAGAGACTCAAGCCAAACTACTGTTGGATAAAATTAAGGCGGCGGGCCATTTAGTCGGCTTCTTTCAAACGCCAGACTATCAAACAGCCTCCGGCATGAAACTAAAGCGCTTGTTCCAGGGCGTTGATGGCTCATGGGATAATCTGGCCTGGCCGAAGAAGATGCGGTTGATCGCAGCCAACCGCGCTGAGCATAAAAACGAAGTCGTGCAGCTCTTACAGCAAAACGGCGTGGTTATCTATGACCGATACGTGCCCAGCAGTATTACTCATATGACGGCTGATGCTTTACCAAATGAAGCAACGCATTCTGATCGACAGACTATTCGCACACTAGTCGAGGAACATGAATACAAAGAGCAACAGATGCCTCGCGAGGATTTGTCGATCTTCTTGGATCTTTCACCCGCCCAGGCGGCTGCCTTATTGCATGTCAGAAAACAGCAGTTAGGTGAGCCGGATGAAGCCACTGATCAGATTGAATTGCAGTCTAGAATTTACCAGGAGTATCAAATATTTGTCAAAGAAAATCCTGACCGCTGTATCAAAATTAATTGTGTCAGTCGCGGGCAGTTGTTGGCGATTAGTACCATTGCTGACCGAGTCTGGCAAACCGTCAGCCAACGGTTTCCTCATCTATTGCGCGGTGATAAATAGAGATTTATTTTAAATCTATAACTTCTATGTCGAAATTCTTCGTTATTGAAGCCCTCGACGCGGGTGGCAGCCAAACACAAACAGACCGTCTGGCTGAACACTTTACACAATCTCATTATCAGGTTTTGCAGCTGCATTTTCCTCAAGAGGACCAGCCCACTGGCCGATTCGTGTATGAAAAATTTTTGTTATCGCATAACCAGCCAAAATTCACGCGTCGCGAACAAGCGCTCATCTATATTCAAGATTTCTACTCGCAAGCAGACGCCATCCAGACGCACTTATCTCGATCAAACAAGTCCATTGTTGTCTCCGACCGCTTTTATACCAGCACACTCGCGTACCAATCCATCGGGCTCACCGGCCGCCAGCGGTTAGCCATGCTGTCCTGGATTAAGTTCCTCGCGGAGCAGGGGACGCATCCTTTACCGCGTCCCGACATGGTAATATTCTTAGATACGCCGGTCAGTATTTCTCTCCATCATCTTAAGGACAAAACTAAAGACTTCTTCGAGAACAAGCAAAAATTGGTCGCGATTCGTAACAGCTACCTGCGTCAGGCCAGATCAGAACAATGGTTAGTCGTTAACAGTGTGAACGAGCAGGGGGAGCAACGCGCCATCGCGGACATTCACGATGAGATTTGGTCGCGCTTAACTGCTTTACTCTAACGTCCTGAACTGCCAAAGCCCGCGTCCGCGCGAGCGGTGTTTGATAACTCTTTTGTTTCCTTGATGCGTACGGGTTCAAACTTCTGTATCACGCATTGGACTATTTTATCGCCGCTCTTGATGATGTACGGCTTTGTAGTGAGGTTTACCAGCACTACTTTCCATTCGCCTCGATAGCCCGAGTCAATTACTCCGGCCAACCGGTGAATACCTTTGCTGCCTAAGCCCGATCGATCCCACATCAGGGCCACATAACCTTTGGGAAACTCCACTGCGATGCCAGTCGGAAACATATAAACCTCCCCGGGCCTGAGCGTATGCGACTCGTTCGTGTAAATATCAATACCGGCATCGGAGGCATTATTCTTGGTCGGCAGCGTCGCGTTAGGAGAAAGTTTTTTAACTTTAAATAAGATCATAAATTTGGTAAAAATGACCAATTTCCAATACCCAATTAATGACCAAAGACCAAATGGCCAATCATTACGAACCAATGCGTAAAAACTTCTGTTTGGTCATTGGACCATTGGGATTTGATTGGACATTGGACATTGGGGTTTGGGTATTATTTATTTTCTTCCGTAATCGCAGAATCCGTCACCGTCTTCTTGCTATGGTACTTGGCCTTCGGCTTCTTATAATACGGCTGCTCGGCCGGCGAAGATAGTTCCTCAAAAATCAACTGGCAGACCCGCATTTTAGGATAAAGCAGGATTGGGGCCATTCCGATGTTACGCAATTCTAACGTTAAAACTCCGCGCCAGCCGGCATCAATGTGGCCGGACGTCGAATGGATCACCAGCCCTAAACGCCCCAGGGAGCTGCGCCCGTCTACTCGCGCGGCCAAATCATCCGACCACTCCACCCATTCTAAGGTTGCGGCCAAGACGAATTCATTCGGATGGATTACATAAGGCTGGCCATTTTTGATCTTGACGTAATCGGTCATCCCTATCACTGTTTTTGGATCAAACGGGTCAATGAAAGCCTGGCGATGGTTTTTAAACACCCTAAATTCATAACCCAAACGCAGGTCCAGGCTAGACGAGCCCAATTGTTCCTTTAGGTTTGGTTTGGGCGTGACTTTAATCCGGCCGCTGGCCAAACTCTTTTTTATATCTCGGTCTGATAAAATCATCATTAAATCTTACTGGCTAACGTAAAATTTGTCATTTTTATTTAGTGTTACCTATGAATTTCCCGATATGACATTGTAAACCATTCTTCATGGTAGACTCTTTATCCACCGGCCTCTTTCTATAACCCATAATTCTTAAGCACATCCACCTCTAGCATCATTTCAGATTAATATAGCGTCAGTTTGAAAATTGATTAATTGACAGTATATTTGAAAATTGAGAATTGGCTATTGTTTTGCTTTTTGCGTTGTTGCTTTGCGTTGTGCATTTTACGTTTATATATCATTGCCAAATACCGCCGGATATTAAATACTTACCCCATGGAATTAGAACCAGTCATCGGACTCGAAATACACATCCAACTCAAGACCAAGAGTAAGATGTTTTGCTCGTGTTCTAATATTTTTGGCGATGTTCAGCCTAACTCTGCCATCTGTCCCATCTGTTTGGGCTATCCCGGTACGCTGCCCGTACCAAATGCGACGGCTATTCAATGGACGCAGCTCCTCGGCGCCGCGTTAAATTGTGAGCTTGCCCAGCAAAGCAAATTTGATCGCAAAAGCTATTTTTATCCTGACCTGCCAAAAGGCTACCAAATTAGTCAATATGACCAGCCCTTCTGCGGAGCCGGGGAGCTGACCATTATTGTTGATGACCAGGAACACAAGATTGGCATCGAGCGCATTCATCTGGAGGAAGATGCGGCCAAAAATACCCATCCCGCTGGTGCCAACTACACTTTAATCGATTTCAACCGGGCCGGCACTCCGTTAGCGGAAATCGTCACCAAACCGAGCATACCTTCTCCGGCCATCGCTAAGGTTTTTCTTCAGGAATTACAGCGGTTAGCGCGTTTACTGCAGGTGTCAGATGCCGACATGGAGAAAGGGCAGCTGCGCTGCGACGCGAACATCTCGCTTCGTGAACGAGGCAGTAGCACGTTGCACCCAAAAACAGAAATCAAGAATATTAATTCATTCCGCTTTGTCGAGCAGGCCTTGCAGTATGAAATCAAGCGCCAGACAAAAGAATGGTCTGTCTCCGGCCCTTCCCAAACTCAATCCACGCGTGGCTTTGACTCTGCCACCGGAAAAACTATTGCCCATCGCACTAAAGAAGCCGCCGCCGATTATCGCTACTTCCCGGAACCCGATATCCCTCCCTTCTCTTTCACTTCTTCGTATCTCAAGCAAATCACCCGTGACTTGCCGGAGCTGCCTCCTGCTAAGAGGCGGCGCTTGCAGGAGCAATTTCATATCTCACAGCAACAGGCGGCCTTATTAGTAGACTATCCCATTCTGGCCAACTATTTAGAAAATACCGTCTCAGAAATCGAGCAATTGGATAATGAGCAATTAAATCTCACCGCCGGCGATCGGGCACCGCTCATTAAAGAAGCGACCAATGTCATTCTTCGTCATTTACGCGAAATGATCACGTCCGGCAACTTGTCGGCCACGGATATTAAAATCAATCCGGCCAACTTCGCGGAGATGATCGTTTTGATCTTTCAGGGCAAGCTGAACAGGAATGCATTGGCGCCTGTTTTATCGGAGATGCAGCGCACGGGTGGCGACCCAGACCACGTCATTGCTAATCTTGGCTTGGAGCAGTTAACTGACGAAGGTTTAATACAGCAGGTGGAAGCAGTTATGCTGGCCAACCCTGACGTCGTGGCTAAGGTCAAAGCCGGCAAAAATTCTGCCCGGCAGTTCCTGATCGGCCAGGTGATGCAAAAAACCAAAGGGCAGGCTAACGCGGCCAAGGTCATGGATATTATCAAAGACTTGATAAAATAACCACTACATTATATACTAGCGACCTGTTTGTTCTTTTTTAGGTGTCTTTTGAAAATTACCCTGAATCCTAGCACCAAATTATCGGGGACAGATCCATGCCGAAGAAAGAAGATTTACTGCGCCAGTATTTCTTGGAACAACAACAAGACCAGCCGGGCGATGGCATTGCTATCTTTTTCATTTGCCTGTGTGCCTTAATTGTTATTAGCAGCTGCCTCCTCAAGCTGGTTTGGTAATCTGCTGCCAGGGGACCTCGCCATTTGCCACACCCACCCCGTGTGGCTTTTTTATTTACCCCTCCTTCGTTATTGGTGGTTGACCATCATTAGTAGCTATTCTTAATAAAAATATTGTTGTCTAGCCGGCGTTTTGACTATACAAACTTAGCATTTCAGATTTCTAATTTATCCTCATCGCTCTTCATTAATTCTTCCGCCGTCTTGTGCCATTTTATTTCCCGGTGTCCCCGCCACCACGACATTTGCCGACGTGCGTATTTTAAATTACTGCGAACCATCTCGTCGTGATCCGGTACCTGCCGATAGTTAATAGTATTTAGTAATGGTAGATCGGCCCCATATTGAACTATCAGCCGCTGCTTTTCCGCCATTAATCCCATTTCTACCATCTCGCGTGCTCTTACCTCAATATTTGCTGCGAGCTTGTCCCACCCGGCGAACAACCCATAGAATTCAACATTATAGCGGCAGTGGCCTTTCTTTCTCATCCGGGAAAACGGAACACCGGTAGCCTCGATCACTTCCAAAGCCCGAATTATGCGGCGTGCATGCCGGGGCGGCACAAAATCCGCCGCCTTAGCGTCCAGCTCAATTAATCTGCTATAAAGCTCTTCCACGTTTTTCATTGCTAATTCTTCCCGCAGCCGTGGATTACTTTCTACGGCGGGAATCTCATAAGCGTGGACGATGCTATTGATATACAACATCGTGCCTCCTGCCAAAATTGGTGTCATCCCCTTGTCGATCACAGCCTCAATCGCCTGGTAAGCGGCCGCTTGCCATTCTGCCAATGAGAGCTCCTTATTCGGTCGGCGGATATTTATCAGGTAATGCTCTATGCCATCAATATTATCAGGTACCTCAATAGGATGCGGTTCACTGTCGACCGCGCCCGTCCGTCCCGCTGGTTCGTCTATTATTGGTTTAGCCGTACCAATATTCATACCCGTATAAACTTGTCTAGAATCAGCCGAGATAATAGCGCCCTTAATCTTTTTGGCCAGCTGGATAGCTGCCGCTGTCTTGCCTGACGCAGTTGGTCCCGTAATGACGAATAACCTTGGTAGCTTGCCTCCCATTCGTCTATTTAGACCCTCTGGCCCATTCCCGTCAACCCTCATACCCCGGCCAACATCCCGCCCCAAGCCAATTCAGCTGTCATGTGCGTAAAATTGGATAAAGGGTATGATAGATAGATAATAAATTATTACTTACTAATTATTTATGTCCAAAATATTTCTCCTTTTCATCGCTGCTTTGGTGTCAGTGTTATTCTTGACTGGTATAGTAGAGGTTCAGTTTCATCCGCAAAAATATGTTGATATACCGGAAATTGCCAACAACATAATCAGCGAAAAAACAACTTTGGAAAAAGGCCGCACCTATACTGTGTCTATCAAACGCAAAGCCGAATTATTCATCGTGCAAGACAAGGAAAAGAAGCTGGTTTTATCCTTGTTGTATGTCAAAACAGATGCCGAGCGGCTTAAGGAGCTGATCAATAGAGAAGTGACTGCGCCAGCACTGCTGCCGCAAGCGGAACTGCTTGTTAGCAGTATTGATCTGGTGCGCAAGAACGCGGAAAAAGCCCCGGTGGAAGTAGTCGCCAGCCTCAAGGAGGAATCAAGCAAGTCATTTAGCATTGCTCAGGAAGCGCTCAGCGGTTTACAGGGCCAGTATGAACAATTTGCCACCATCCATGCTGAATTCACCCGCTTAACCGAGTCCCTGGAGTCTCAAATCGGCCAGCTTGGCCTGAACGCTAATCAGCCAGCCAGCGATCAACCAGAAACTGTGGCTGGCGCAGTAGATGAAGCGGACGCCGGCACTCAAACTGCACCAACCAATACCATCCCGCTAAAGTTTTAATTTACCCCCACACCCAGATAGCACCGGCCTTTAAGGCCGGTGATGAATGGTTTTTATATTAGGCGCCACTGTAAAATAACTTACCCAAATTACGTTCTAGCTGAGCCCAGATATGGCTTTTTCGATTGAACAAAATACGAAGCGTAGTTGAACTACGGTGAGTGTTTTGCGATTGAGAAAAAGTCATAGATGGGTACAGATCGGGCGTAAGGTGGGTAAGTTATTTTACGGTGGTGACTTAACTCCACTGAAAAGCCCTGGCCTTTAGGCCAGGGTGTGGGGGTTTACTCACCGTCGATTCTTTATTTCCTGCCCTAGTTCTGCTTGCAGTTTGTCTAGCTCGAATAATCCCAAATCGCCTTGCTCGCGTCTGCGCACCGCGACTTGATGTGCCTCCTCCTCTTTTTTGCCTACGACGAGCATCACGGGTACTTTTAACACTTGCGCTTCCCGTATTTTTTTACCGATACTCTCAGCCCGGTCATCAACCTCGACGCGAATATTTACCCGGCGCAGCTCCTCCGCTATTTGCCGCGCGTAGGGCAACTGATTATCCGATATCGGTAATACTTTGACTTGCGTCGGGGATAACCACAGGGGCAACGCTCCGGCATAATGCTCCAACAAGATAGCCATAAACCTTTCGACGGAACCTAAGATAGCTCGGTGGATCATTACTACCTGCTGTTTCTCTCCCTGCGTATCAGTAAAGTGCAAATCGAATCTGGCCGGCAAATTAAAATCCAACTGCACTGTTGCCAGTTGCCAATCACGACCGAGTGCGTCCTGAGCTATAAAATCAATTTTTGGTCCGTAGAAGGCAGCCTCTCCTTCTTCCTCCTCAAATTGAACCTGTTTTTTTTGTAAGATGACCCGTAATTGATCTTGTGCGCTCTCCCAAATATCAGCGTTGCCTAAATACTTGTCTGGTTGTTTTGGGTCCCACAATGACAGGCGTGGCCGCAGCTTAAATGAGAAAGCATCATAGAATTCGGTTATTATGTCATAAACAGTTTCAATTTCTGCGATCACCTGATCCGGCGTGCAAAAAACATGAGCATCGTCTTGTGTTAAAGCACGGACTCGAGACAGTCCCTGTAATTCACCAGCCTGCTCGTCTCTATAGCAAACCGTCACCTCAGAGTATCGTATTGGCAACTCCCGGTAACTGCGTGGCTGGCTGGCATAAATTTGCGTATGGTGCGGACAGTTCATTGGCTTCATCACAAATTCCGTATCGCTCGCTCCCTTGACATGGAATAAATCATTCTTGAACTTATCCCAGTGCCCGCTCGTTTCATAAAGCTCCTTCTTCGTGATGTGGGGAATGAATACGCGGTCATATCCGCGCGGTTCTTGTAAGGACTGCACAAAATCCTCCAGTTGGCGGCGCATTATAGTTCCTCGTGGTGTGAATAGAGGCAAGCCGGCTCCGACCAGCGGCGAAAATGTAAACAAATCTAATTCCTGGCCGATTTTCCGATGGTCTCTTTTCTTCGCTTCTTCCAATAAGGCTAAATAATCCTTTAATTCTTGCTTGGTGGGGAACTGTACGCCGAAAATTCGCTGTAATTGCGGTTTGCTCTCATCGCCTTTCCAATACACCCCTGATAAATGAGTTAGTTTAAATTCACCGATTTTCCCCGTCGAGGCGACATGCCCGCCCTCGCAGAGGGTCACAAACCAGCCATCCCCCATGTCCGACACACCCACCGTTTCGCCTTCAATTTGTTCGACTAATTCTAGTTTATAAGGATCATCCTTAAATAACTCTCGTGCTTCTTTCTTGGTCACCTGCCGCTGTACTATCGGTAAGTTCTTTTTCCTGATTTCTTTCATCTTCTTTTCCAGCCGTGGCAAATCTTCTAGCGTCCAATGGCCTTCGACTTGTATGTCATGGAAAAAACCATGCTCCGTGTCCGGGCCCACCCCTAGTTTAGTGTCCGGTTTTAACTCCCGTGACGCTGCCGCCAACACATGCGCCGCCGTATGCCGCATTTTTTTTAACTCTTCGCTTGTCTCGCTTTTACCCATAGATCACTTACTTTTATCATTGTAACGTACTCCTGACAATGGCAGAAATGGCACTTCAGCCAATAGCACACATGACAAATTAGTCAGCTCATGCCTTTGCAGTCTCGCTGAATCTAATCGTTTTATGCTCGCTGCCTTCTTCTTAATTGTTCTTCACTACTATCTCTACCGCTCCGCTCCGGGCCGGCATCACCGAAACCCAACCGGGTTTTAACGTTACCTCCACCTCGCCCACGCCCGGCAACTGTTTCAGCTTATCTTGCACCTCCGCCCGGCTCAAGCCGGCCAAATTATCTGCCTTAAATACGGTTGCTCCTAATTTTGTTGAGAATAAGCCTGTTAATGATCCTTCTACTATAGCCTCACCGCGTTCCCAATCACGGCGCAGCATAATCACCTTAAACGACGGCGGATCATATTCGATAAATTCCTGTTGCGCTTCCATCGTTGATCTTAATTTCAGTAAAGTTAAACCCAGTAAATCATTCTCATCTAATAAAAACGCCTGACCAACCACTTTGCCGCCAACCTCGAAATTTTGTGCGTTGCTGCCGACCGGCACGGCGGTTTCTATCTCACTCTTAAAACTGATCAAATCTTCGTGCAGCGCCGCTCCACCCGCCGCCGCTGTCAACATACCGCGCGCTCTCTGTGTCAATTGTGTCCTGAGTTTTTCTTTCGCTTCATCCACCTCTTCAGTAGTCAGCGCTTTATCCACTGCTACACCGCCGCCCAGTGGCTGACTGCTTTCACCGTAAACAGCGTCTTGTAGGGCAACGGGCAGCTTATCTACCACAAACCGGCCTGGTTTAACATTGCCGGTCGCCCCCTTATTTTTGGCGGTGATTGTGATGCCAATCTCACCGCGCGGCGGTATGGCTATGCCGCTGTCCGTTAAAAAATAGGTGCCCGTTTCCTGGTGGCGTAAGTGCGTTTTGGGCAATAATTGCTGTTCCTCATCCTGATCGTTATAAAGAATTATTTTGCCTCGCGCGAAGTCCTCAAAAGTCACTTCCGCGGATCGTTCAATCACGATCTTATCAGTCGCTTCTTTTTCCAGGACTTTAGCCGGCAATTTATAATTAACAAAATCCGGATCCTTCACGGTCGTCGAAATTAATATGGGCTGGTTGACTGTTTTACGCAAAGTTGCCGGCGTAATCGTTACCACCGCGTGTGGCAGGTATACATAGCCTAAACCGCCAATGATACCGGCGATCGCTAACACGGCCGCCAGCACGATGGCAGGGTGTGGCATTAGAATTGCTAGAGACGTTTTTTGACCGGCAATCATAACTATTTATACTGCAAAGACGCTGGACCGACAATCTTCGCCAACTTGGCCGTGTAAGCCTCTTCGCGCGGTACTAAAAAGGAAGTTTTTACCTGCTGCAGATTGCCACTTCGCTTGAGCCGCAATTCAACGGCCAGGCTATTAGCCGCCTTCTGTGCCACCTGCGAACAACTAGTCAGTTCCGTCTTCAGTTTCTCCAAACCGACTTTATCCAAATATGACGGTAAGACGATCACTAGCGAGTGCGCTGACCTCAGCGACGCGGCTTTCTTCTGGTTCATTTGCGGCGGTGCGTTCTTCTGCCAATCATTTAGTAAAGTGTCGGTGAGTTGCCACACCTTGTCTGCCAGGATTTTCATATCCCCATCTTTATCGCTCAACTTGCCTTGCACCGCCAATTTGGCGCCATCCGCCCATAAACTAACGGTTTGCTCTAATAAAGAGGGGAATACCAGCACCTCGGCCTTGCCCGTTAAATCCTCCACCTGGACAAACAGCATCGGCTGGGAACTCTTGGTAATTATTTTAGTTATATGAGTCACAATTCCTGCCACCCTAACCGTGCTACCCGCGGTAAATCCGCTCGACAGCTCCAGTAGGGGAGCGGTATAACCGGCCAGTTTTTTGTGCCACGACTGCATCGGATGTTCCGATAGATATAATCCCAATAATTCCTTTTCCCAAGCTAACCGCTCCTCCTTCGCCGCCGGTGGACTATTTGTTAAGACCACGGTCGGTTCCGCGAGCTGCGCTCCATCACTGCTGAACAATCCACGCTGTCCGGTGTCTGTGTGGCGATGCAATGTTCTGTTAAACTCTAACAACTTTTCGGTGTTGGCTAGAATCTGTCCCCGTTCGCCGCTTGCGTCAAAAGCTCCCACCTTCGCCATGCTCTCCACCGATTTTTTATTAAAGTCTTTTGAGTTAACGCGCCTGAATATATCAAATAAGTCTTTATACTGTCCGTTGACTTCTCTTTCTCTGATTATCGCCTCGACCACACCGCGCCCGACATTTTTTATCGCGCCCAATCCGAAACGGATATCTTTCCGGCCATTTCTTTTTTTCACAACGGTAAAATCATAACCGCTGTGATTGATGTCTGGCGGTAAGACTTTTAAGCCCATAGTCAAGGCCTCGGCCACCTCGATAGCCTGGCGATCAGTATTGCCTTCATCCGACGTCAACAAGGCAGCCATGAACTCGGCCGGCCAGTTACTTTTCAGGTACGCCGTCTGATAGGCAATCATGGCGTAACAAGCGGCATGCGCGCGGTTAAAACCGTAGCGGGCAAACGGTTCAATAAAATCCCATGTCTGCTGCGCCGTCTTTTTCTCGATGCTTTTATTTTTCACCGCCCCCTCAATAAATTTCTCTCGCTGCTCAATCAATAACTTGCGGATCTTCTTACCCACTGCTTTACGCAAGATATCCGCTTCCGCGTAACTAAAACCGGCAAACTGTCGGGCGATTTCCAAGACTTGGTCTTGTGTAACTATCACGCCATAAGTTTTTTCCAGTATCGGTTGGAGCAAAGGGTGCAGGTAGCTAATCTTTTTCCGTCCGTGTTTGGCATTGATAAAATCAGGAATAGAATCCATCGGCCCGGGTCGATAGAGAGCAACCATTGAGATAATATCTTCAAACTCGGACGGCTTCAATTCGCGCAAATATCTTTTCATGCCGGCCGATTCCAGCTGAAAAACACCCGTCGTCTTTCCGTCCTGTAAAAGCTGATAGGTCGGCCCGTCTTCTTGCGGCAAATTATTGATGTCAATTTCTTCCCCGCCGGTGGCCTGAATATATTGCAGGGCATGTTTTATAATTGTTAGGTTTTTTAAACCCAGGAAGTCCATTTTTAGCAAACCCAACGCCTCGACATGGTTCATAGCGTACTGGGTGACTATCTGCGGCTGATCGTCCTTGCTATTGGTCGCCAATTGTAAGGGGACATGGTCGGTCAGGGGTTTCTCTGTTATCACCACTCCCGCCGCATGCGTGGACGCGTGCCGGCACACCCCTTCTAATTTACGAGCCGTATCCACCAGTCTTTTTACTTGTGGATCGCTATCATACATTTCTTTGAGTTCGCTGTTGGGGGTTAAGGCTTCTTCAAAATTAGTGAACATCGGTATCACCTTGGCTATCTGATCGCAAAACGCGTAGGGGAAGCCTAAAGCTCGGCCGGTATCGCGCACCGCGGCTCGCGCCGCCATCGTTCCGAACGTGATTATCTGTGCCACATGGTCGCGTCCATACTTGCCGCGGACATATTCCAGCACCTCGTCACGTCGGTCGTCAGCGAAATCCAGGTCTATATCCGGCATGGATACTCTCGCCGGATTCAAGAACCGCTCAAACAATAAATTATATCGCAGCGGATCTAAGCCGGTGATATTCGTCAAATAAGAGACTATGCTACCAGCCGCGCTCCCGCGCCCCGGCCCGACCAGGATGCCGCGTCGTTTCGCCTCGTTGACAAAATCAGCCACGATCAGAAAATATGAGGCATAGCCGGTCTTGGCAATTACCCCCAGTTCATATTCTAAACGCTGGCGAGCGGCCTCTTTAACTGACGGCTCATAAACTTCTTCCAGCTTTTTTGTACAGATATCTTTCAGCGCGTTATCCGGAGTCTGTCCAGCGGGTAGGGGGAAGCGTGGCAGCTTATTAACGCCAAATTCAATATCCACCTGGCACATTTCCGCGATCCTTTGTGTATTATCAATCACCTGTGGATTGTCCTTCCAAACTTCCTTTAACTCCTCTTGGCTTTTGATGGAATAATTTTCTCCTAACATGCACAGCCGGTCCTTGTCCTGCACGGTCTTGCCAGTCTGTACACACACTAATACATCTTGCGCTTCTGCGTCGTCGGGATGGATATAGTGCGAGTCACAAGTCGCCACAACCGGCAATTTATATTGTCGGCCGTATTGTAACAAGGCCTCATTAATAACCGCCTGGTCGGGTAGGCTGGGGTGATGCTGTACTTCTAGGAAGAAACGGTCTTTGCCAAACACTGCCATGTGCCATTCAATTAATCTCTTTGTTTCTTCCGCTTGTTTATTGACGATGGATTTGGCGATGTCGCTGTTCATGCACCCTGATAAAACGACCAGGCCTTCTTGATGCTCCTGCAATAATTCATAATCTATCCGGGGACGGTAGTAATAACCCTCCAAGTGTGCCTTGGACGTTAGTTGTATTAAATTCTGATAGCCGGTGTTATTTTTCGCGAGCAGTGTGATATGCCTGGGATTCATGTCTATCTTTCCTCGCTTATTCAAACGTCCTTTCGGCGCGACATAAGCCTCTACGCCGATAATCGGTTTAATGCCAGCTTCCTTAGCCGACCGATAAAAATCAATCACGCCGTACATGACTCCATGGTCGGTCAGAGCAATCGCGTCCATTCCCAGCGCTTTCACTTGTTCCACCAGCGCATTTATTTTTCCCAGCCCATCCAATAAAGAATAGTGCGAATGGACGTGTAAGTGGGTAAAATCTGCCATATCTAAAACTTAGTTAGCCCTCTAGTATAACCTATCAAACTACAGTCCGCTAAAGCTTTTCTGGCCTTTTCGACTGGCCTGGAAAGTTGATTTTATCTGTCCTGGGTCTCTCGGCTCCGCTCACCAGCAAAAAAGACTTATAATTACTAGTTACTAATTGTTAATTACTGATTACTATATAGATATGATTTCAATCCGTCGTCTTATCAAACGGCTCGTCTATATCCTGCTTGGTCTGGGTCTGGTGGCGCTGGCGATAGCTCTCATTATTATTCCTTCGCTTAATCTATTCCGCCGTCCCCCCACCGCCCCGCCCCCGCTGCGCGAATCAATCGTCATTGAAAGTGTGGACACAATCCCGCACGATGGCACGATTGATATTATTGCCCGCGTCCGTAACCCCAACCCTAGCGCCGGCGTGCCCGACTATACTTTAACCTTCAAACTCATTGACGCCGCCGGTCAGGAAATTACTACTATTTCGCAGCCGACCTATTTGCTGCCCGGCAGTTTGAAGTACGTCGCCGCCCTGGACGTGGCCGTGACCACGCCCATCGAACGCGTACGCGTCGAACAAACGGCCGACCCGGTCTTTACCACCGTTGACTTGGAATCAGCTCTGCCCTCGTTTAGTTCATTTTTGCGTGAGCGTACGTTACGTAACATTGGCAATGAGCGATTTGAAATTCAAATTGGCCGGGTTACCAACGCCGGTAACTTCGGTTATCGCCGCGTCGATGTTATTGGTATCGGCTTTGATGCGCAGGATAATGTCGTCGGTGTCGGTAAAACGTTTGTGGGAGAACTCAGGGCCGGAGAGCAGCGCGAATTCACTCTGCAATGGCCAGAACCCATCACGGCCACTGCCAAAGTCATCGTCCTGCCTGATACTAATATTTACCGTGAAGACAACATTTTGCCTGTGACTGGGGATCCCGCCCGCCTCCGCGAGCAAGCAACTATTGCTCCAGAGTAAAAGCTTGAGACAAATTGTTGTCATGGCTAAGTTACCCAACCGTTGCCAGAGCTTTTTTCTTGTCGCGCAACTTTTTACCTGACAAGCTTAGTGTCTATCATCAGTCAACACCTCTTATGTATGCCGATATAAAAAATTTCGATTGGATTTTAACAGGAGCGGCCATCCTGTTATTTGCGATCGGACAGACCATGCTCTTTAGCACAACATCCGATACCACCTTCTTGTCATCGCTTTTCATCAAACAACTGTATTCTTTCTCCGTCGCTTTCGGTCTTTATCTCTTCTTTTCCTTTTTCCCGTATCACTCACTCCGTCGTTATGTAGTAGCTATCTACCTCCTCGGTATATTTAGTCTGATTTTGGTCGGACAAATTGCTCCTGTCATTCGGGGTACCACGTCACGGCTGACGATTTTTGGTAATCAAATTCAACCCTCTGAATTCATGAAAGTCGCGATTATCATTGTCCTGGCCTGGTTATTTGCCCGCCTTTCCGTTACGCGCATTTCTCTCGGCGCAAGTGCTATTTTGGTCGGGTTAGCCGTTGGCTTAATAGCGGCTGAACCGGATATTGGCATGGCGGCGTTGATTTGTTTACTCTGGTGCACTCTTATTATATTTCTTGGCGTCTCATGGCGTACTGTCAGCTTGATCGTGGTGTTTGGTCTGATCGCTTTTTCGGCTGCCTGGTTCTGGCTTTTTGCCGATTACCAAAAGGCTCGCTTAAGCACTTTTATTGATCCTGGCCGAGATCCCCTGGGCGCCGGATATAATATCAATCAATCTATCGTGGCCTTTGGGTCAGGCGGCTTGCTTGGTAGGGGATTAGGACATGGACCACAATCACAGCTCAAGTTTCTGCCAGAAAAACACACTGACTTTATTCTCGCGAGTGTCGGCGAAGAGCTGGGTTTTGTGGGCATCAGTTTAATTACCAGCCTTTACGCCGTGCTGTTGTGGCGGATTATTGATATTGTTCATATCACCAAAGATCCATTCGGGCAATATTTAGCAGTCTCAGTGTTTCTGATATTATTAATAAGTTTTTTTATCAGTGCCGGTATGAATATGGGCCTGCTGCCCGTGACTGGTATCCCTCTGCCATTAGTTAGCTATGGTGGTTCCAACCTTGTCTCAACTATGATTCTGCTAGGTTTAGTGCAGTCCATCAAACATTACAGCCATTGGTTGCGTCAGCCGCCGCTCGAACTAACGGAAGTTGCCTAGCATGTATGTACAAACTTAGTGTTCAAATAAGTAACTTCACGACATTGACAATGCTAGGATTATAAGCTATCATTAAAGCATTATGGTATTCGATGAGAACATGCAATTGGTTACCCGTTGCCCCTTCTGCAGCGCCGAGTATGACCTGGACGGCGCCCAAGTCATCGGCGAGGAAAATGACGCTACGATGGTTTACATCACTTGTTCTGAATGTGAAAGCTCAATTGTGGCAATTGTGGCTATGTCTGGACTGGGCGTTGTCAGTCTCGGCCTGGTCACAGATATGACAGTCGAGGACACCAAACGATTTATGAACGAAAAACATGTGACAAGCGATGAATTCTTGACCATTTACGAGATACTAAGTAATAACCAGCAAAATGCTATTAAACAGTTGACCAAATCTTCTAAATAGCTTACAAATTAGAGCAGTATTATAGAAACTAATCTAGTTTCTATTTTATTATTAGTAATGATAATTTTCACCTCACACCTAATTTACCTACATGACGCGTAAAACATCCCATTTAACGGCCACCCCGCGAGCGCATGGCCATAATCAGGAAACCAGGAGACAGGGGAGTATACCGGCTGTTTTGTATGGTTATGGTTTAGACAATCTTAACGTCCAGATCGACAGCCGCGCTTTCTCAGCTGTCTTTAATAATGCCGGTTATACCTCGCTGATTACTTTAACTGTTGCGGACGGGGAGCAGAATAAAGAGCACACCGTCTTGATTCGCGACATGCAATTGCACCCGCTGAAAAATACCGTCCAACATATTGATTTTTATCAACCCCGCCTTGATCAAGCTATTACCGCCAACGTACCCCTTAGCTTCGTTGGTGATGCACCGGCCGTCAAGGACCTGGGAGGTGTGCTAGTTCGGACATTGGACGAAGTTGAACTGGAAGCATTGCCTGTTGATTTGCCACATGATATTGCCGTAGATATTTCCGTTCTCACAGACTTTGCCAAATCTATTTATATTCAAGATCTGGTTTTGCCGCCTAAAGTGAAACTCCACCACGAGCCGGACGAGACTGTGGCTTTAGTGCAGCCGCCGCGCACTGAAGAAGAGTTAGAAGCCCTCGAAGGCGAAGTCAAAGAAGACGTGCAGAGTGTCGAAGGCGTTGAAGACAAGCCTGCCGCCGAAGGAGAAATCGATGAAGAAGCAGCGAAGACCGAAAAAACTGCCTCCGATAAAGAAGACGCAGCCAAATAATCTTTTTTCCGAGTTATCGCTTGCCATGCAAGCTGTCTGCCCAGTTGTTCATTGCCATTTAAAGGAGGGATATACATGCCCGAGCCTATCCCTGATAGCATTATCTTGATTCGTCTGCCCAGCTCCCTGGTTAATCGGTCCGTACTAAAGAGTGGCAAGGAAACAATTCCAGACCTGATCCTGACCCAGCTTCGACCAATCTTAACCGCCAAGCCGAAGATGGAAATTGATATTGAAGGTTTAGAATTCATTATTACCATTTCTTCCGCGGATTGAGACTTAACCTATTGTTATTCACAGTTCTTGCTAGCCTGCACCATAATTCATTTGTCCTCCCTCCATCCTTTTTTCGAATTATGTTGTGCCTGGCCAACTCCTAGCGTTGTGCTGAATAATCATTTGTGGTTGACCGCTACACATGATTAACCCGCCACAATGCTTTTTATTATTTTCCGCCTCGCTCCTTCGCTTAGACTTATGGTAACAGCGCTGTCCGTTGCAATAATCCTTTGTTCACTCTTGATCCTGCGGCGCTGTGTAGAGATCACTTCTATGAACCGTCATGAATCCCTAGGCAGCGCCATTTTATTGCATCGCATTGCATCAATCCATTTCTATGTTTTATTTTTTATCTCGCCGCCCACCGTTTCATAAATTAACGGCACCTCTGTCTTCAGCAGCTCCTTAACAAACACCAATCCATCCTCTCCGCCATCCAGCGCCACGCGCGGTTCATATCGCAGTCCCAACTTGTCATTACCCAAAGTTGCCTGCGCGGTTAGTTCACCTGAGGGAACATATGGTGGATTGCTGACAATTAAATCCACCCTCCTCTCTTTAATGGGTTGTAATAAATCACCCTGTAAGCAATCAATTTTATCTTTTATGTCAAACCGTCTGGCGTTCTGTCTGGTTACCTTAAGTGCTGCCCCGGATATATCCGTCGCGATCATCCTCCAATCACAGCATAATCTCTCTGCCCTCAACCATTTTTCAATTTCCAAACCAATCGTTATAGCTATACATCCGCTGCCTGTACCAATATCCGCGATTATTATTGTTTCTCTTTCCGTCTCCTTAAGGCCACCCCTCACTAACTTTTTTATATAACTCAAAGCCTCATCAACTAGCTTCTCGGTACTGGGGCGGGGGATTAAGACCGCTTCGTTTACAGCAAAGGAACGTCCATAAAACTCCCATTCTCCCAGTAAATAGGCCAACGGCTCGCCCGCGCTTCTTCTTGCTAATAACTGTGAAAAAAGCGCTAATTCTTTTCCGGTCAGCCGCTCCTCCCCATGGGCTATCAGCCAGCTCGCTTCTTTCTTGTTCAGTATCTTCAATAACATCCACTGGGCATCCAGCCTCGGATCAGACAAATGCTTTAACTGAATAACCGCCTGCGCCAATGCTTGTTTTATCGTCGAGGAAAATAGCGGTTCGTTTGTATCAGTTTGGTGCTTGGGATCTAGGATTTGATTTGGCATTGGCCCCGTAGGGGTCCCTTGGGGATCATTGGTCATTAGGCATTCTGATGAGTTACTTGAAAGCAAAATAATTGGCTATGAACAAATTATTTTGTGGATTTCCCCTAATTAAGATTTCGGATTTTCCAATTTTCTCATTTCAACCTTCACTTCCCGAAAAATCTTTTCCCATCCGCCTTGCATAACCCCTTCAATATTGCTCCAATTCTTCTTGATCCGATGATCAGTTATTCGATCCTGGGGGTAGTTATAAGTACGGATTTTTTCCGACCGGTCACCCGTACCCACTTGCTGTTTGCGGTCTCGCGCTTCCTGGTTCATTCTCTTTTCCTCCTCGGCTTCGAGCAGACGCGCTCGAAGCACACTCATCGCTTTAGCTTTATTCTTGTGTTGACTGCGTTCCTCCTGGACGGCCACCACCGTATTGGTTGGTAAGTGCGTGATCCTCACCGCCGAACTCGTTTTGTTCACGTGCTGGCCGCCGGCCCCGGACGATCGATAAGTATCAATCCTCAGGTCCTCTGGCTTAATCTCTAAGTCAATTTCTTGCGCTTGCGGCAGTACGGCCACCGTGACCGTCGAGGTATGGATTCGACCTTGCTTTTCGGTGGCGGGAATTCGTTGCACGCGATGGACGCCCCGTTCATATTTTAAAGTGCCAAAAACATTCTCCCCATTGCACTCGGCAATCGCTTCTTTGTAACCGCCTTGCTCGTTTATTGATCGATCCATGAGATGCATTTTCCATCCCTTTTGTTCGGCGTAGCGGGTATATGATCGCATCAATTCAGCCGCAAACAAACCAGCCTCGTCTCCTCCCGCCCCCGCCCTAATTTCTAAAATCACGTCGCGCGCATCCCGCGGATCCTGGGGAATTAATATATCATCAATTTGGCTTTGCGCCTGTTGCTGCTTTTCTCTCAAGGCGATCGCGTCCTCCTCGGCCATTTGCCTTAATTCTGCATCCGTCTCAGTGGCGGATAATTTATCAGTCGCAGCGATCTCTCCTTCAATTTTCCCCAGTTCCTGCAGCAGTTTTAACAGTCCTTCTTTTTGTTTATGGCTGGCTGTCAGCTCTTTCATCTTATTGGGATCTAGGCTCACGCGCGGCTGCGCCATCTCTTCCAGTAGATGATTAATTTCTTCCTGCAATTGTTCAACTGTCGGCAATACCATAAAATCAGCTTCCCCATTATATGAACGAGACCGCTCCTTTTTCTTAATTATATTCTATCGGCCCTTGAGAGGTTAACCCAGCTGAATGCGTTTACTGTCCCGATCTTTCTTTTTAGCCTCTTCTGCCTTCTTTCGCTTCAGGCGAACATGCTTGATCTTAGTTTCAGTCTTTTCCGCTTGGTCGGCCTTGACTAGCCGTTTTTTAAACTGGTCCACTCGTCCAGCCACATCCACTAGCTTCTGTTTGCCAGTGTAATAAGGGTGGCAGTTTGAACATACTTCCACTTCCATCTTTTTCTCGGTTGAACCAACTTCCCAGCTGCCGCCGCAAGCGCAAGTTACGGTCGCTTTCTGCTGATATTCCGGGTGAATCTTATTCTTCATACGATATTATACAAAATGCTTAGGTTCGATGATTATAGACAAAAAGATTGATTTTTTCAAGTAACTTCTATATTATTTGCTTCATTATGCCAACAACTAAGATAAAAGCCAAAATAAAGACCCCAAAGCCCCTCCAGGCTATTCCTAGCCTGGTAGACATGCTGGAAGCCGGTGTGCACTTTGGACATGAGCGCAGTAAGAAGAACCCTAAGATGGATAACTATATATTCATGCTCCGTAACCGCATGGCTATTATTGACCTGGAAAAGACTCAGGCGGCCCTGGCCAAAGCCTGTGATTTTATTCACCAAATCGCCTCTACGCCGGGCAAAGAAATCCTCTTTGTGGGTACCAAGCGACAAACGCGGGAAATTATTAAAAAATACGCGGAAGCCACGCAAATGCCCTATGTTACCCAACGTTGGTTGGGGGGCATGCTCACTAACTTCTCAACCGTCTTGAAAAGCATTGAAAAGTTGGAAGAATTAAAGAGCATGACGACCAATGAAGCCGCCATGGAAAAGATGACTAAGAAGGAACGGTCCGTGCACATGAAGTCTATTGAGCGGTTAGAAAAAGTGTTAGAGGGAACAAAGAACCTCAAAAAACCGCCAGCCGCCTTGATCGTCGTTGGTTCCTATGACGAAAAGCTTGCCGTCCGTGAAGCCGCCCGCGTCCGTATTCCCGTCGTAGCCGTCACTGATACTAACGCTGATCCGTCACTCGTCGACTACCCGATTCCTGCTAACGACGATGCTATCCGCGCTATCGATCTGATAGTCAACACATTAGCCGTTTCTATTCTCAAGGCTCAAGGTAAACCAACCGCCGCCCTTAACAAATTACTCGTCACCAAGCTTGCCCCGGTAGAAACTGCCAGCCCGACCGACGAAGTCTCCAAGGACGCTGCGCAATAAGCTATAATAAATATCTACGCCTACTAAATCTATCGCCACATTTTAACTCAATCATATGGCCACCATGGACCAAATTAAGGAGCTTCGAGCCCGTACTGGGTGCGGTGTCGTTGACTGTAAGGAAGCGCTAGAGGAAGCAGGGGATGATATTGAACAGGCCATTACAATCCTGCGTAAAAAGGGCAAAGCCCAAGTGGCTAAGAAAGCCAGCCGTGACACGCGGGAAGGCGTGGTCATGTCTTACATTCATAGCAATAACAAACTTGGCGTCATTGTCACCTTGCTGTGCGAAACCGACTTTGTCGCTCGCAACTCCAAGTTTCAAGACTTAGCGCGTAACATAGCTATGCACATTGCTGCGATGGATCCATTGGCGGTAAGTCCCGATGATATCGATGAATCTTTAGTCGAAGCTGAGCTTAAGCTAGCGCAGGAACAAGCCGCCGAGTCCGGTAAACCGGCCGATATTCAAACGAAAATGGTGGAGGGAAAGATCAACAAATTCAAAGCAGAACGGGCTCTATTAAAGCAGCCATTCGTGAAGGACCCAACTAAAACCATCGAGGATATCATTCAAGAAACGGTTCAGGAAATTGGCGAAAATATTACTATTGGTGAGTTTACGCGCCAAGCTATATAGGAAAAATTAGACCTTTGTCCCTTTTTGCTGTTGTTGAATAGCAAACGGGTATAATATGTTAATAAGTCAGGCCGATGCGTCTTGGCTTACGTAGCACGTCTTGCTATTATGGTAAAGATTAATTATTTGGATGCTATATAACGTCCTACCGCCGCTAATTTTTTTCATGTCACTAGGGGGCATAATTATTGTCATTTCTAGGGTTGTGCTTCGGCTGCGCCAACAGCAGCTATTAACTGATTTGCAATCCCATGTCACCCGTGTTTCTCGCACCCGATTAAATAAGGTTCAGGATTTAGCCGGCCTGCTTGCACCGAACCAAATTAGTGTCCAAAGCTTTAAGAATCGTCTCACGTTTCTAATCCATAACAGTAAAGAGTCTTGGCAAAAAATGTGGCAGGATATTAGTGACTGGCGAGAGAAAAGACGACGCATAAAAGTCAAAACTGCCCGCCAGCCCGCAGTCGAAAAAATCCCTGCTCTCACCTCAGACTCTGATTCCCCAGATGCTCCCGCTGTCACTGCCATCAGACAACCCAATTCATTTATGAGAAATAAAATTGCGGGGATTGCCGGTAAAGTTAAAAAGACACACTTACCTAAGCCATCAAAATTAACAGCCAAAACTGCTGCCATGTTACAGGTTGTCAAACAAAAAATTGCTTCTCTTTCTACTCACCCCAGTCTGCGACGCAAGGATCAAGCTGTCATTTCTACCGACCAATCAACAGGCGAAATTGATCCAACCATCAGCGCCAATCAGTTGGCAGTAAAACCAAGTGAGTCTCCTAAACTGCGCATAATCAATACAGATGAAATACCCGCTTCTGCTCCTTCCTCGCCGGTCATGGCTACCATGGGACACCCCGTTAAAGCCGGCAGCCTCAGCCAGCTTTTTAAAAAAGAACTTAAGAAGTCACCCCTCCAGGAAGCCGCTGAAGCACTAGAACATCTCCAGACTAAGCGAGCCGAGGATCTCCTTGTCCCATATATAGTGAAGCATCCCAAAGATACAGATGCCTATATGATGCTGGGTAGAGCCGCGATCAACCGTCATGCTTGGAACGAAGCAACCGAAATCTTTGAACAGGTTATTAAATTAAAACCAGAAACCGAAGGATGTTACGCGGCCTTGGGTCAAGCGGCTTTAGAAGCCGGCAACCTGACAAAAGCCATACAAACCTTGCAGCGTGCGCACGATCAAAATCCGCAAAATGTATTTGTGATCAAATGCCTCTTACAAATTGCCAGCCGTATGGACAACCGCCCCCTGCAGCAATCTCTTAACCTCGAGCTACAACAGTTGGAGCAATCAACAGTCCCAAACTCCCAGTCAGTAAGCTCGCCCCCATAACAAACCACACAAGGTTACCGGTGCCAGTTTGTGCTGTTATTGGCACGGCCGCGACTTCGTTGATATTCTCCTGTACGGACTTAACTTCTACCACATCAAACGCCGCCTCTTCTGTTATCACCCCTTCTACTTGAGGTTGAGTGCTGATGCTGATGATGGCATTGTTGATCGGCGAGGCAATCATCTCGCTTGGGGAAACTTCCGGTGCCAAAACGGTTGACGCGTCATTTAAGCTCCGCATTTCTACCACCGCCGCTGGCGGTGGTAGTGCTGCCTTTAAATTGCTGCGCGGCATATCTCCATTCTGATCGCTAAAATAGACACCTGCCCCAAGCAATACCACTACGATTGTCAGCGCCAACAATGAAAATTTCATCTCAAACATAATAGACACATATATTGTTCATATGATATGTACTCTCCGTGCCTGTGATTGTCAACCACTGTTCGCCAGTCAAAAATTAACTGGATAGTCACCAGAAAAAAACATTAAGTGTGTTATTGTTAATTACATGAACGGTTTTTCCTTTCAATTTTTCGCCTGGGCCATGTTTTTCATTAGCGCTATTGCTATGCTAACGGTTGGACTCGTTCGTATTTTTTTGGTTTACCATGTGATCAACTAAACAACCGGTCTCTATCCAATACTAAGTGCGACAAATTCTGGGCCGATTCCCTCCCTGATAAGAGAGGGGTAGGGATGGGTTTTTAAACTATTGCCAATCCCAAACCCCTCCGCCTGCCGGCAGAACCCCCCCCTGTACAAGCGAAGATAAGAATCAGATGGAGATAATATGAACAATCTGAAATTCCTTAAAAAAATAATTACCCCTCATTTTACAGGAATCATTCTTCATTTTGCCATCCGTGTATTTCGAGACGCGCTATTCTTAGAGCATCAGTCTTTATCGCCTCAACTTTATGCGACGCATAGCAGCCGTTGTATATTTATTCCTTGCTATAGCCAAAATCAACATTAGATCATTGGACATGAGATCCTTCCTCTTTGTTGCCCTTATATTACTAGCCGTAGTCGTTCTAACAATTGTGTATTTACAATCAAATGTGCAGCCCCCGCAGGGGATTACTCCAATCCTCTCCAGTGTTCCTTTTTTCAACAACCCTGGTCACGTCTGACAACCATGTCCCTCTCCCTTCATCGAGGGGGGTAGTCCAAGACGGTGACGATAAAATAATCCGCATCAAAAATCTGGCAGTCCTCACATCTCAATAAACGTCGCTGCAAATTTTACCGCGCGCGTCGGCGTTTTTTCAGTTCCGCCACCTTTAATCTCGCCAGATTTAGTTCAATCAAACCCATCGCGTCTGCCAAAGCGACCTCGTCCTTTTGTGTCCGGCGCATTTCCTGGGCGTGTTCCAGCGCTTCCTTGGCTTTCATCTCATCAATATCATCCGCTCGTTCGGCTACATCGGCTAGGACTCGAACACGCTTAGCATCGATCTCCGCGAACCCTCCTGCCGTTGCGATGTGTTCTAAATGATCAGGGGTATCCGTCGGCGTTCTTTTTATATAGATGACACCCGGTTTAATAATCGTCACCAGCGGTTCATGGTTAGCCAGCACGCCGATTTCACCCTCTGCTGTGGGCAAGATGACGCTATACACCTCTTCTTGCCAGGTCAAGCCTTCTGGCGTCACAACCTCAAAAGAAATCGCGGGCATATTCCAGTATTAGGCTGTTACTTCCTCGATTCGGCCTTTCATGTAGAAAGCTTGTTCCGGTTTGTCGTCATGCTTGCCCTCGAGAATCTCCTTAAAGCCTTTGATCGTGTCAGCCTGACTGACGTAAGAACCTTTGATGCCGGAGAATACTTCCGCCACGTGGAAAGGCTGCGACAGAAATCGCTGGATGCGTCGGGCTCGTGCCACGGTTTGTTTGTCCGCTTCGGACAACTCTTCCATCCCTAGAATCGCGATAATATCCTGTAGGTCCTTATAGCGCTGCAGAATTCTCTGCACTTCCCGGGCCACTTCATAATGCTCTGCACCCACAATGGCGGGGGATAATATGGTCGAAGTGGAATCCAGCGGATCAACTGCGGGGTAGATACCCAGTTCCGACAAAGACCTGGACAATACAATGGTTGAATCCAAGTGTGAGAAAGTTGTGGCCGGCGCGGGATCCGTTAAATCATCGGCCGGTACGAAGACCGCCTGCACGGATGTAATCGAACCCTTATTCGTCGAAGTTATTCGCTCCTGCAGTGCGCCTAACTCTTGCGCCAGGTTCGGTTGATAACCGGCGGCTGACGGTAATCGTCCCAGCAGTGCGGACAATTCCGCGCCCGCTTGAGTGAATCGGAAAATGTTATCGATGAATAAGAGCACATCCTGTCCACTGTCCCGGAAGTTTTCGGCCAAGGTTAGACCGCTCAACCCCACTCGTAAACGAGAACCGGGTGGTTCATTCATCTGCCCGAAAACCAAACTCGTTTTGTTTAGCACGCCCGACTCTTTCATTTCGTGATACAAGTCATTCCCTTCACGGGTCCGTTCGCCGACTCCAGAAAAAACGGAAATACCGCCATGCTCGGAAGCGATATTATGGATCAGCTCTGTAATGAGCACCGTCTTACCAACCCCCGCGCCGCCGAATAATCCCACTTTACCGCCCCGGATAATTGGCGCGATTAAATCAATAACCTTAATGCCTGTTTCAAATATTTCAATTTCTGTGTCCTGTTCCGCAAAGGTCGGGGCCTTTTTATGAATAGGGGAGCGGGTTTTAAACGTACCGCCTTGTCCATCAATCGGTTCTCCCACCACGTTAAACATCCGGCCGAGCGTTTCCTTGCCCACCGGTACGGAAATGGCCGCGCCCGTATCCACCACGGTTTGTCCGCGGCTTAAGCCATCAGTGGATCCCAGTGCCACGCACCGGGCAACGTGAGGGGACATGTGCTGCTCCACTTCTAATACGACTTTACCGGTTGGCTCGCCCATATCAATCTCGACGGCCGATAATAGATCCGGCATCTTGTCTGGGAATTCCACATCAACGACTACGCCGATTACTTGTTTTACTTTTCCTTGGTTCATAATATTTCTAATTTAATGCTTCGGCGCCGGCGGCAATTTCCGCTAACTCCTGCGTAATCGCGCTCTGCCTCGCACTATTATAAGTTAAAGTCAAATCCGACTTAAGATCATCCGCGTTATCGGAAGCGTTCTTCATCGCGATCATCCGCATCGAATGCTCACTGGCTAGCGCTTCCAAACTGGCTTGGTACAACTGCACCTCCAGGAGCCTGGGCACTAAGTGCGTTAACACGGCCTCACTAGACGGTTCAAATGAGACTGCTTGGCTCAATCCGCCCTTTAAATCCACCAACTCCTCGGCTTCCACCGGTAACAATTGTCGCACAACTACTTGTTGTTTAATGGTTGAAACAAAGTCCGTGTATATCAAACGCACTCGATCAACTTCCCCCGCGGTAAATGCTTGTATGACGGATGAGACGATCGGTCGCACATCCTTACTGGTTGGTTCGTTCGGCCAGGGGCTATAAGTCCCTGCCACTTCCACCGCCGTGGTCAATTTGCTGACCAGCGCCGCCCCTTTAGCGCCAATGGCTATCACTTTGACTGGCGCCTGCTCTGCCTCCTGTAAGAAAGCTCGAAACAAATTACTATTATAGGCTCCGGCTAAGCCTCGATCACTGCTGAATAATACAACCATAGTTCGATTGCCGTTGGATTTTCGAAATAGGGGATGATCTTTGGGGTTGGTCAACTTGGTCAAACGCGACAGCACTTCCCGCGCCGCCATCGCGTAGGTGCGCGAGCGTAGCGTTGCTTCTTGCGCTCGTTTCATTTTACTGGCCGCCACTTTCTCCATTGCTTTAGTAATCTGGTTAATTTTACCAATGGAACGGATGCGCCGACGTATTTTGTGGATTTTAGCCATCTGGTCTCTCCTTACGCACTAAAGCGGCTGGCCACCTCGGCCGCTGCTTTGGTTAACGTCTCCCGATCTTCATCGGGTAATACGCCCTCGGTCCGAATTTTTTCCATAATCCCGGCGTGTTGCTTTTTCAGGGCACTTTCGACTGCTCGTTCCGCTTCTTTAATTTTCGCTAACGCCACGGTATCAAAGGCACCCGACGTCACGGCCAGTAGCACTACTACCTGCTCGTCCACGCTCTTCGGCTCATATTGGTCCTGTTTAAGAATTTCTGTCAGACGCTGGCCGCGTTCAATTCGTCGCTTCGTTTCTGGATCCAGGTCCGTGGCAAACTGGGCAAAGGCTGCTAGCTCTCGGAACTGTGCCAATTCCAACCGCAGCTTACCGGCCACGGCTTTCATAGCTTTTGTTTGGGCGCTGCTGCCGACGCGCGACACGGACAAACCGACATTCAAAGCCGGTCGTATACCCTGGTAGAACAGATCACTTTCCAGGTAAATTTGCCCATCCGTTATAGAAATAACATTGGTTGGAATATATGCCGACACATCATTAGCTTGTGTTTCAATAATCGGCAAGGCTGTTAATGATCCTCCGCCATGTTCTGGTGATAACTTAGCTGCCCGTTCCAACAAGCGCGAGTGCAGATAGAACACATCACCCGGATAAGCCTCCCGTCCCGGTGGACGGCGTAATAACAGCGATATCTGACGATAGGCTACCGCGTGCTTGGACAAATCATCATAAATAATCAGAGCGTCTTTACCGTTATCCCGGAAATATTCACCCATCGCGCAGCCGGCATAGGGCGCGATAAACTGCAATGCCGCCGGATCCGCCGCCGATGTTGCTACCACAATCGTGCTATCCAGCGCGCCTTCTTCGCGCAGCCGATCAACGATGCGGGCCACTGTACTCATCTTTTGTCCAATGGCCACGTAGATTGAGATCACGCCGCTGTTCTGCTTGTGCTGGTTGATGATTGTATCCACCGCGATCGCTGTTTTGCCTGTTTGGCGATCGCCGATAATCAGTTCCCGCTGGCCGCGGCCGATCGGTATCATCGCATCAATGGCTTTGATACCTGTCATCAACGGCTGCTTCACCGACTGCCGTGTAATGACACCCGGGGCAATTTTTTCGACCGCCCCAGTCTGGGTAGTGGACACAGCTCCTTGGCCGTCTAACGGCAAGCCTAAGGGATTGACCACGCGTCCGACCAGTTCTGGGCCAACCGGCACTGATAACACTTGATGGGTTAAGAATGCCTTCGCGCCAGCTTTAATTTCTGTTTCGTTGGCTAATAAGACGGCTCCGATTTGGTCTGTTTCTAAATTCAAAGCAAAAGCGGTGGCTGTCTTGCCTGGCACAGTGGTTTCAATATTAATCATTTCGTTGTAGCCACATTCTTGCAGGCCGTATATCCACACGATTCCGTCACTGACTTTGGTCACAATACCGAAAGTCTTTAAATCGGTCGAAGTGTCTAAACCGTGCAAAGCGGCTTGCAGTTCTTTGGCTAATATTTCTCCTGTTATTTCAGTCATGGCTCATCAATTGGTTAAGTTTAGATCGAACTGAAGCGTCGATTTCGCTATCGGTGGTGCGCGCGATAAATCCTCCCAGGATGGTTGGATCCACCACCGTTTGCGCGTCCAAATTATCTACGCCCAATTTCATTTTCATCATGGCGGTTATCCTCTCTACCAGGGATTTATCAATCGGCCGGGCAGTAATAATTTCTACCTTAGGCTGTTTTATTTTCTGGCCTGATATTTCTGCCAGTTCATTAATAACATTGGTCGCATTATCTACGCCATATTCTTTAGCATAGCGGGTCAAGATGGGCAAAAATGCTTTAGCCAATTCTCTGGCAGAGTAACGCGTCATATTTTTGGCTGGTTCTCCACCGCTTCCAGCGCCTTGATTATTAAGGCCTGGTCGCTGGCTGTGTCTAGTTTAGTATTAATCATTTTTTCCGTGGCTTGCGCAACTAATTCCACAGTTTCGTTTTTTAGCTGATCCTTAATCTTTGCTAAGTCTTGGTTGACCTTTTCCTGCGCTTTTTCCACAATTTTCTCCGCCCTTTGCGCCGCTTTTTCCTCCGCCGTCTTAATAATATCGGTCGCCTGGGTGCGGCCCTGGCTGATGGCTTCATCAATTTTAGTTTGCGCTTTTTGCATCATTTCCTGTTGTTGTATAGTCCAGGTCTCTTTCATTGTTTCCATCTCTTTGCTCGCGCGCAGCGACTCCTCAATCCGTTGTCGTCGACTATCCAACAGTTTCAGAATCGGTTTGTACGCCACGAAGCGCAGGATAACTAGCAGCAGCGTAAAGTTAATTACTTGGAAAAGTAATGCTTTACCGTCAAATCCCAGCGCCGCGAAGCCGGTGGGGCCTTGCTCCGCTACTGCCTCGGTAGCTGCCTGGACAGCGTTAATAAACATTAGACAAAGCGAACTAATAGCGCGATGACCAACGCGTAGATAGCGACCGCCTCAGCGAAGGCTGTCATCAAGATCATCGCCGTCTGGATTTTATTAGTAGCTTCCGGATTTCGGCCAATCGCCTGCAATGCCCCCAAGCCAATCAAGCCGATGCCGATGCCAGGCCCGATTGCGCCTAGCCCCATGGCTAATGCTGGTGCTAATAAACGAACTGTTTCTACATCAAGTGCCATAAATTTAGTTTAGTTAAATAATTAAAAATTAATCTAAGCTGGCTCCGCTGCTGGTGCCTCATCATGCTCCGACGTAGCTACGCCGATAAACACGAGGGTGAGCAGTGTAAAAACCAAAGCCT
This sequence comes from uncultured Candidatus Saccharibacteria bacterium, assembly GCA_964371255.1. Lineage (GTDB taxonomy): Bacteria > Patescibacteriota > Andersenbacteria > UBA10190 > UBA10190 > UBA10190. The sequence goes on from CAYJKV010000003.1 coordinate 100,523, forward strand.
GGATCAAACCGACAAACACTTCCAGGAAATAGAACGGTACCGGCAACAGCAGGGGAACGAGGTACGTCATAACGACTAACAAAACCTCACCGGCGAATATATTGCCAAATAAACGGAAGGTAAAGGAAATGACCCGCGAGACTTCAGATACTAGCTCCAGGAAACCGACAAACAACATAATCGGATTCAGACTGACATATTTTTTAAGATGCTTAACGACCCCCAGTTCCTTGATTGCCCAAGATTGCGTCATCCCGACGGAAATAAGCGCCAGTGCTAAGGTAGTATTTAAATCAGCTGTGGCTGCCCGAAATAGCGGCACATTGCCATGGGCTGTCTGGATGTGAATAGAACCGACTCCCGGAATTAATCCCAGCCAATTGTTTATCAAAATGAAAGCAAAAAAAGTTAAGAGCAGCGGCAGTAAACTCGCCGCTTTGGCTGGACTATGCAAAATATCCTCCGTCATGCCTTGCAACATTTCCGTGATTGATTCGACGACTTGTGCCGCGCGGCTTCTCGGCGATACGGTCAAGGCCCGGCTGGCGAGATAAAAAATAATCAGCACCACCACGCTGCCGACCAGCCCGGTCACCATTGCATTCGTCACGGTCAAAGACCCGATTGTTGTTAAACCTTCCGCCGCTAATGAAATGTGTACGTCAGCCATAACTATACTTTATTCAGATATTTGATTTTGCGCCAGATAGCGCCACCGGAAACTACTAATGCCACCGGCATCAGCCCAATCGTAATGATCGGTTTAGTCGCGAAAATATTATCCAGCTTTAGGCCAATCGCTAATACCATCAGCAACGGAACGATGATAATAAATCCCACTTCGCTTGCCAGTGCCAGCACGTTCAGGTTCGGTGTTTGTGACGGTGATGACGTCTGTTCGGTTTTGTCTGTGGGCATAGTTTTCATAGTAAAATTTGCTGCCAGTCTAATCGAGCAATGAATAAGGGTCAAGTATCAAAAAAATTCATTATTGACTTATAGTCATAACCATATTATCCTGTTTGGGTTGTCAGACATGGCAACCTTCAAGGCTAACCCTAACCACTACAAGGATTCAGTGTATGGCGGGACATAATGTAAAAACCGTTGTTGTCTTCTGCTCCGACTTTCGTCAGAACCAACAGGTAATGGATCATTGTCAAGCAGCATATGGGGAGTTCGATACTCTATCTTTTCCGGGTGCCTGCCTGCCCTTCTTGGCCGACGATTCAAGCCAGGTAACCGGCCAGTGGCTTACTATCCTTCATAAACTGCATGGCAATCAAAAGGTAGTAATCATTGATCACCTTGATTGCGGCGCATACAAAGTAACCTACGGTCAGGACCTGGCTGGTGCTCCTCCTGAACATGAAGGTTTTTTGCACCTAAAAAATTTCGTCGCTCTTCAAGAAAAATTCGCGACCGATCCGACCCTGCGCGACTTGAAGCTAGAATTCGCTCTTTATAACATCCCTACCCAGCACCTTGAGACTGTGAAGCTATAAATTTCATCTCGAGACTGTTCGCCCAACCGCACCCTGCGGTTTTTTTATTATTTCTCCCAAATGAGTGTGGGCCCATAGGGGACCACGAATTTGGTGCGAAATAATAACCCATCCGTCTTGTGGCCCGAAGCTTTAGCGAAGGACCAAGCCCGAAGGGCGAAGGAGGGTTCGTTACTTATGTAAATACATGATCGGCACACGAGACCTCGCCTTTTGAGCGAATTAAAAAAACCGCCGTAGCTTTCGCCGTAGCGGTGTGGACGTGCAAATCAGCGAACGGCCAATGTGTCCGCCTTGTATTCAAGGTTTTTCGGGACAATCACGACTTTCTTCTCATCGCCGCGCTTCTCAATGTGTCCGCCTTGCCACGCTTTTATGCCATGGCAGTGCGCCAATTCAATCACCGTCTGAACTTGGTCTGGCGGCACATAGAGAGCGAAGCCAGCACCCATATTGAAGTTCCCATAGGCTTCTTCATCGCTGACCGGGCCGTGTCCCTGAATAAACGAGAACAGTATCTGTGGCTTCCCGGGGTTGTCGATTATGTACACGAATGGCTCCACCGCTCGCATCAGCTTCCGCCAACCATGGCCAGTGATATTGACGGTGTAGTGCAGGTCGACACAGGACAAACAGGCTTCAATCGCTTGAACGTAGATCGTCGTTGGCTGCACCAGTGCTTCGCCGTATGTCTGCCTGCCGGAAAGAGGTGTCATGTAGCCACCAGGCAGCTTATCAGCGATGCGGCGCGCCAGCGTCAGGCCGTTAGCGTGGATGCCGGAGCTGGCGAGCAGTACGATCGCGTCACCATCCTGGATCCGAGGCATGATCAGTAGTTCTTTGGGTTTGATCATGCCAATGGCAGAGCCACTCAAGACCACGGTCTCCGACGCAATCATATCCTTCAGCGTCGGTGTTTCACCACCAGCCCAAGTGCAGCATGCCAGATCACAGCCTTCCTTCCATCCGCGCATCAGATCACGAACGCGTCGCTCATCCGTAAACCAGTTGCCATCTCCGGCGGCCAGATGCATTGCCAATGAAATCGGCAATGCGCCGACCGTGATCATGTCGTTCACGATCGTGGCAATCGTATCGCGCGCCACATAGTCGTAATACGAGCGGCCGGTGAGCTTGTACATGGCATCAGCCACGAGATTCTTACTGCCCAAGCCTTCCTCGACATGTGCTAAGTAACAGTCCGGCATTTCGATCAGATAGGCACTTTCGCCGCGACTCCACGGCACTTCCTTGAGATCAAACTCGCGCAGGTAATGGGCAGTCTCCTGTGCTGTTTCTTGTGCCTGCCGCTTGAACGGGTCCATCAGGCTGTAGTCAACGCCAGTGCTGGCATAGGTCATTGGCTTGGTCATGGTTTGTTGCTCCAAATTGTGAAAGGGCTAATTTGACGCTACGAAACAATTCCGAAGCGTGCAGGGTATCATACGTTTTCGGTCCAAATATGACAATTTACATTTGCTGAAAGCGCCTCTCGCTGGTATGACCAAATGAGGCCGCGGATCGTCCGTGAGCTATTTTCTGAACATTCCCAACTAAATATAGGGAAAAACCATGATCTATCGCATGTACCGACAGATGGACAGTAGTCTGGAGCTTGGTTTCTATATCGAGACCACAAGTCAGCTGTCCCAATTGGAGCAAAGACAGCTTCTGTGGCTGGTCGCAGAAACATTCGAACCCAGCCAAACTGGAACCGAACCCCACTTGACATCACCAGATGTCGTGGAAATCGGACCAAGGATTTCAATTGAGACTCCATTCTCGTCGAATGCCGTCTCAATCTGCCAATCCATGGGGCTGCGGCAGATTACCCGTATCGAGCGTACTCACCGCCACCTAATTTGCAATGGCCAGTCGGCGGACATCCTCCTTCAGACTCATCTTGACCTAATGACCGAGCAGCACTACCCGAACGGAATCGAGAGTTTTGACACCGGCACATTGCCTGAAGGTGTCAAAGAAATCGACCTCATGGGTCGCGGCCAAGAAGCACTCGACGATATGAACAGTGCGCTTGGTCTTGGCATGGATGCCCGGGACCTCGAGTACTATCAATATCTTTTTACTCAGGTCCTTCACCGGAATCCGACCGATGTTGAATTGTTCCAACTGGGCAACGCCAACAGCGAGCACAGCCGGCACTGGTACTTCAAGGGCCAGATTGTCATCGATGGAACGCCCATGCCGGAGACTCTCTTTGCGATCGTTCAGCGCCCGCTGAAAAGTCTCGGCAGTGATAATCGCAGCCTCGTTGCCTTTAGGGACAACGCTGGTGTGATCAAAGGATTCGGCACGCGCTTAATCCTTCCTGTCAATCCAGGCATGCCTTCGGCAATGTGTATCTTGGCAAAGGTGGTTCATATCACCTGTACCGCGGAAACTCACAACCATCCGACTTTCGTGTCGCCATACAATGGCGCTGCCACCGGTCCGGGAGGTGAAATACGTGACGGCAGTGCCGTTGGTTGTGGAGGTATATCAGGCATCGGTGTATTTGGTCTTTTTGTTGGCAACCTCTTTATCCCCGGGTATGAAATCCCAGGAGAAATAGTGGGTTACGGCAAACCGTCCAAGTACGCCTCTCCTCTTAGAATTCTGATTGAAGGAAGCAACGGGGCTTTTGATTACGGCAACCAGATCGGCAGGGCAGTCACTCTAGGCTTTTGCCGAACCTTCGGTCAGACAGTCGGAGGCCAGTGGCGTGAGCCACGCAAACCAATCCTCTATAGTGGTGGTGTCGGTCACTTGTTTAACGAGCACATCATTAAAGGGACGCCTGAAGTTGGCATGCTCATCGTGCGCATTGGCGGCCCCGCTTACCCTGTCGGGGTTGGCGGAGGCTCAGCTTCAAGCATGATGCAGGGTCAGAACACCGAGGATCTCGATTTCAACTCCGTCCAGCGCGGTAACGCAGAAATGGAGAATCGGGCGAACCGGGTCATTCGAGCCTGCATCGAAATGGGCAATCAAAATCCCATCTCAAGTATTCACGATCAAGGTGCCGGTGGGCCGAGCAATGTTCTTACGGAACTTCTTGAACCCCTCGGCGGCCAGATCAACATTCGCGGCATTGTGCTTGGCGACAAGACGATGTCCGTCCTTAAAATCTGGAGCGCTGAATTTCAAGAAGGATATGGACTCCTGATCAGGCCGGAACGGATCGAACTTTTCATGTCGGTCTGTAAACGCGAGCGTGTCAACTGCGAAGTCCTCGGTGCAATCGATGGCCGTGGAAACGTTGTCGTTGAAGATTCTCAAAACGGGACAACACCCGTCGCACTGAACCTGGATCAGATTCTGACGAATATGCCTCAGAAAACGTTCGAGTCTACCCGAGGGACTGAAGGCCTCAAACCTTTGAACCTGCCGGATGTCACTGTCGGCGAGGCACTGCGGGCGGTGTTCAAACTTCCCAGTGTGGGTTCGAAAGGGTTCCTTGTTCACAAGGTGGACCGAAGCGTTACTGGGCTCGTCGCGCAGCAACAATGCTGTGGCATTGCCCAGATTCCGATTGCGAATGTGAGCATTAACGCACAAAGCCATTTCGGTTTAACCGGAGCGGCCAGTGCAGTCGGTGAACAGCCGGTGAAGATGCTCATTGATCCGCGAGCTGGAGCCAGAATGGCGGTAGCAGAAATGCTGACCAACCTGGCCTCGGCACGGATTAGTGGTATGGAAGATATTCGATGCCGTGCCAACTGGATGTGGCCTGCTAAGCTGCCTAACGAAGGCGCCCTCCTCTATGAGGCCGCAGTTGCTATGTCTGACCTCATGGTCGGGCTTGGCATTGCAGTTGATGGAGGTAAAGATAGCCTGTCAATGGCAGCGACAATTTCGGGAGAGCTCGTAAAGGCGCCTGGCAGTTTAGTGATTCTCGGGTACGCCCCCGTGCCTGACATCACGAAGAAGGTCACGCCGGATATCAAGGAGGCAGGACGAAGCGAGTTGTGGCTGATTGATCTTGGACTGGGTAAAAATCGCCTAGGCGGTTCAGCTCTAGCTCAAGCGTTCAACCAGCTCGGTGATGAGTCGCCCGATGTTGACAGCCCTAAACTCCTCAAGAACGCGTTTCTTGCGGTGCAACAGATGATCGACGACGGGTTGATTCTGTCTCTGCATGATCGAAGCGACGGTGGTCTCATAACCGCGGTCGCAGAGATGTGTATGGCCAGTTGCTGTGGATTCAGTCTGAGCGTTCCTAACGCTGAAGAATTACTGGCTAGTTTATTTAGCGAGGAGCTCGGGTTTATTGTAGAAGTTGAACAAGGAGAAAAGATTGGTCAAATTTGTAAACTTTGCCAGTCACTCGGTGTACCGATTTACAATGTTGGCAAGACGCTGTTAAGCACTTTGTGCGAGGTACATAATGGTGCTGATCAAACATTCTGGGATAGCTCAATTACAGATCTCCGGGCGTGGTGGGAGTCTACATGTTACGAAGTCGAGAAGTTGCAGATGAATCCCGCGTGTGCCGAAGAAGAACATGTTGCTCGCCAGAGCCGGCTTCCCAGCATTAATGCGGCTCCATCTTATCAGCTCTCGTTTGCTCCAATTGCAACACCTCTGGCAGTTCTGGAGGCGGACAACAAACCTCGTGTGGCGGTGCTGCGCGAGGAAGGCACGAACGGCGACCGAGAAATGCAAGCTGCCTGTGCAGCAGCCGGTTTTGCACCATGGGATGTCACTATGAGTGATCTTCTGGCAGGCAGCATCAATCTGGATATGTTCCAGGGGATCATCTTTGCTGGCGGCTTCTCCTACAAGGACGTATTCGACAGCGCTAAAGGCTGGGCCGGGACAATCCTGTTCAATGATAGGTTGAGGGAGATGTTCGACCGCTTCTACGTCCGCGAGGATATATTCTCGCTCGGCGTGTGCAACGGCTGTCAGCTGATGGCGCTACTCGGATGGGTACCGTGGCAAGGCATTGCCAGTGAGATGCAACCGAGGTTCGTTCACAACACTTCGGGTCGGTTTGAGTCCAGGTGGGTACAGGTAGAAGTTTTACCCAGCCCATCGGTGCTTCTTAACGGCCTGGAAGGATCGAAGCTCGGCATATGGGTCGCTCATGGCGAAGGCCGACTGGTTTATCCGGATCAGTCGATTGCGCAGGAGGTTTTAAAGCTTAAGCTGGCACCTCTCGTCTACCTGGATCCATATGGTGAGCAGACGGAACTGTATCCATACAATCCGAATGGTTCGCCGCTCGGGATTACGGCTCTGTGCTCTCCAGACGGACGTCATCTTGCAATGATGCCTCATCCAGAACGTTGTTTTCGTTGGTGGCAGTGGCCTTGGCAGCCAGCTTCATGGCAACGTCTCAACACCTCTCCATGGCTCCGGATGTTTCAGAACGCCAGGGAATGGTGCAGGGCTTACGGACTTATCTAAAAGCCAATCCGACCTCTTACTTATGGATGTGTAAGGGGTTTTTTATTTTTTTCAGGCCCGTCATACCAACCGGAGTTAATTCCTGCTATATTCCACACTTATCCTTCTCCCTGCCTCGCCCCGCCGTTGGCGGGGATAAAGGGGCCTGCCTGCCGGTAGGCAGGGATTGATGGGGTTTGGTCGTCACCGGCATAGCAGACATTAAGTTCGGTTGGTATCAGCCGGTCTTTTCATGCAGGGAACTTTGGTTCAAACGTTATCCACCCCGCGGCCACGGTCACTAGACACACATTTAAAATGTGTCTATACTGCCTATCTGGTTTTTCCTGTTCATTCGCTGTACCGACTGTGCCTTAACAACTTTTCGTCTCGGAGAATAGATCATGTTTCGCGTCAAAGTTCTTAGTAATGACCCGTCACCTCTCGCCTACAAGCCTCGTACCTATATTGTCGAAGCTCAAACCGACCAAACTGTTGGCTATGGTTCTCATTCTGATTGCGCGACTGCCCGAGAAATTGCTATCGCTGAAGCAAGCGAACGGCAGGCTGTCTACGCTAACCTTCCCCTCAATGTTGGCCCGCTCAATGGCAGCAGTCAACGAATTGATCCCAGGACACTGATGCCGCTTTCCGTCGAGCAACTTCGTCACGTTTATTTGGAGGAATTCAATCCTGATCTGGACTATCGATGGCTGGCCGGTCATGAAGTTATGAACGGTTCGCCGGTCGAGATCATTGCGGATTGTTGTCTTTATTCTCTGCCAGATAATTGGCCCAACGGCCGTGTTGCCTGGGCGAATTCTAACGGCATGGCTGCTGGCAAGACGTATGACGACGCTGAAAAATCCGCTCTGCTCGAGTTATTCGAAAGAGACGCGCTGATGAATATCTGGATGTCACGTTTCTCGCCGCCCCAAATCGCTAACCGTCATCTGCCCGGCAAAGTCACTGCCATTCAGAAGGACTTATCCAGTACCGGCTACCAGTTTGCCACCCTTGACGCTACTTGTCGCTCTGTCCCGGTTGTGATCACATTGGCTTACCGGGACCGGCCCCCGGCATTAGTTCTAACAGCAGCAGCGCGTTTTTCGTTGGTCGAAGCCGTTCACGCTGCCTGGCGCGAACTTGAGCGGGAAATATTTCTCCGGTTACTGTTAGCTAAGTCATCTGCTTCAACTGCTATGCCAACCAAGATACCGATCACTTGTGTCCGCAGCAGCAACGACCACGCCTCCTTTTACAGTGATCCTGAAAATTCGTCATACGCTAGCTTTCTCTGGCAAAGCGATCCGGCCGACAACCAACCAGAGGACCGACACCAGCTTTGTGACCAACCGTCGTCAATATGGGACCTAAGAACTTGTTGCCAAAACTGCTCCATCAGTCAGCTATATTATCTCGACTATGGATTAATTAATGGCCACCATGTTATTCGTTTAATGACCCCGGATCTTGTGCCTTTGTTGTTCGGATATAATCAATTTCCCTTAGCCCATCGGGCTCGCCATACCTGTTATCTTCCATCTCTAACCCCTAACTGGAACTGCCCTGTTCCACCTCACCCCTTGGATTGACAAAACCAACCGTGTTAGACTACTATCTCGTTAGTTGTTGTTTTCGTTTTAAGGCATTCTCAAAAATAGGAGTAAAAAGATGCCTTGCTCAAGTAGTGAACTCCCACGGGAGCAGAAACGGGTTAGCCATCAGGAAATCGAGCTAGCTGCGTACTATCGGTATCTGTGGCGGAAGCGAAACGGCATTCCCGGAACCGCCCAGGAAGATTTTGAGAGAGCTGCTGCAACGCTCGCCACGTAATGCATCCTCTTCCAACGTGCGTGCCCCCACCGCCACTCAATTACGAGTGTGCGGTTTTTTTATAAATAGGAGCCCAGCAGAAGAATATAGGTGTCATACCAACCGAAGTGAATTCCTGCTATATTCCACTGTCGTTCTTCCCCCTGATAAGGGGGATTGAGGGGGTTTGGCCGTCACTGGCATAGCAGACATCAAATTCGGTTGGTATCAGGTTAGGAAAATTACGTCATCAATTTTCCAATAAGGGAATGGTCTCATCCATTCCCTTGTTGTCAGTCCACCCTAACGGAACATGTTAGAACCTTACTGCAACAAATGTGCCGGGAAACCTAACTTGAGCAGGGGTACAGCGCCTTCGCTACAGTACACCCAAATAACATGGGCAAAGCGTCCGAAGCCATATTTGACAGAGAAGCATATACATGATTAGATATTGCATCCTAGCCGGTATGCTGGGAATGTAAGTTTTGAGGCTATTTAGGTTCCGGTGCGTTACCGGGATGGGATTAGTCTCACCATAACGTAAGGAGTTCCTTTTATGTCTACTTCAAAGGGTTCGCAGTTGGCTCGTGGTGCCAGTATGGCCGCTGACGTCTGGCAGAAACTAGATCAGCGCGTGAAGGCACGCGGCGGCACCGACGAGGACATGTATCGCCTGGCCAACAAGGAAGGCGAGTGCATCCTCGACTTGGTCGCCGACCATCTCGTGAAGGTGGGAGCCGTTCATCGCAACCGCTACCCGGTCCAGTCCAAGCACAAGTCGCTCCAGGACGCGATTGCGGCGGGCAAGTACGACTACGTTAACGGCTACATCACCGCCGAGCATTTCAAGCTCGAGGGCGAGATCGTCGTTGATACAAAGCTCGTGCTGTACCACCCGGATCGCGACATCGAGAGCGATGACGTGGTCAAGGAGCTGGATCAGATGGGACTGCGGCCTGCCACCTTGCAGGAGCTGTGCGCTTTCGGGGAGAAATACCCCAACATCCAGCGCGAATTCCCTTGTGTGGCTCTTGGTTCCGTCTGCGTGGTCTCGCTCGGCGACCGGAACGTCCCGTATCTCGGCTACTGGGGCGCTGGGCGCAGGCTCTACCTGAGCTGCTGGGATGATGTGTGGGGTCCGCGTTGCCGCTTCCTCGCCGCCCGCAAGCCTGCCTGTCCGGCAGGCAGGTAGCCCTTTGGTCCTTGGGCACTTGAGTCCTTTGTGCCCTTGGATCCTTTGCCTCGCAAAATCTTTTGATTTCGTGGGGCTTTTTAATTTGCGAAGCAAATTATCCCGTGTAGCCTTAGCGGAGTGGAACGCATGGGTTTTGCAATCAGGCAGTACTATATAGATACGGTGGAATTGGAGTAAACAATGCGTGCCGCAGATTACGGCTTGCGGCGGTTATGCTCTGGGACTGGCCATGTTGCCAGAATCACGAAGGTCACGGCTTTCGTGAGCGTGCGTAAGTCAGTTCTCACATACTTTAGATACTTAGTGCAGAATACCGGGGGAATAAGTTCTTCGATAAACTCAGAGTGAAGGATCCTGAAGACTAGTACAGCCCAATGCGACTATTCGCGGGGCAGTGTTCGCGACTATTTACGACAGAAGTCTGGCGAGGGTTTCTTAGTTTATGGACTCCTTAGCTGTAAACTTGGCACTAGGACAGCTAGTTGACATAAAGAGGTGAGTTAGCTAATATCGCTCACAGGTCATTTTGCACATTTCACCGCCAACAATATCGGAGGTTCTCAGTGAAGACGCTGCCTATACACCCAAACTTTGCGCCAGAATTCGCCATTGGACAAACAGTCTGGTTCATTACCTCTGGACGAGAAGTAGAATCCGACCAAATCCGAAGCGTTTCCTTCAAATCAATGCGGTCAGACGGGCAGGAAAAATTGCTGTGCACCGGGTATCAGCTCAGTATGACGAACCCAGACGCAGTGGACGAAGAGACTTTTTCGCCTCGTGATCTTTACAAGACAAAAGCTGTAGCGCAGCAACTTGCTGTGTGGCACTCAGTCGAAGGTATCCGTGAAGACGAGTGGCTCCAAGCTATTGGAGACAGGGAGGAGGAAACGATTGAAGACTATGAGCTTGGCATATGTTGTACTGGCCTATCTGATGTCCGAGATCTTCTGACCCAATGCCAGCAGGACGGCGGGCTCATTGAAAGAGATTGTCGTCGTATCACGGCGCTTCTTAAAGGCAGCGGGCACTCTGACAAACTGGACATTACCGACTGCCCAAAACCCATACTTATCAGGATATTTGAGCAACTTGGTGTTGTGTCTGCATCCCAAGAAACATAAAGTCGCTCAATCAAAACCAAATCATAGCCGCGTGAATATCCTTCACGTGGTTTTTCTTATCTTGATTCCAAGCACCCATTTGGTTAGGCAATGAAAACAGCTCAATCCAGACTGGTAGCAAGGTAGCTCTTCGGCCCACCGCGCCAGTTGGCGGGGATGCCCCTGAGTTCTTCGAAGTACAATGAGATTTCTTTTAAGTTGGTCACTTGCGTGACCTGTTCTCGAGCCCAAAAGGTAAGAGAGTGTTGCCCGGCCGTCCATTGCTTTAGCGGCGAACGGGAATCAAAACCAAGAGAGGAGATAACTGTCTTTGCAAAGATTTATGATCGTTCCTTAAAGAGGATAGAAGAGTCCAAATTCTAATTCGGTTGATAATTAATGTAGTAAAAGTATAGTTTCTAAGTTGGTACCATCAATGTACTTTTCGGGAGACTCACCATGGTTAGTCATGAAGGTTGGCGAAGTATTATCCGCGATGCTTGTGACTTACGAGAACTTCTATCTCATGGCGATGTTGTGAAAGGCATGAAATTTCCTATACTGGACTCACTCACTCCACAGCGCCACGAAAAACAGGAGTCAAGGCAGTCATCGGAACGAAGAGATGTTCCCCAAGCCTAATAGGGTTAACTGGACCAAGACAACCGCCGCCACTTAAAAACAAGAGGCGGCTTTTTATGATTCCAAGCACTCATTGGGTTAGGAGAATAGAAATAGCTGCATAAAAAAAGCAATTTTGATATCCAATAGGTTAGAGAAAATTGCCCTGCCGTCCATAGCTTTAGCGGCGAACGGGAATCAAATCAAGGGATTTGCCGTCATTTACTAACGTTCTCTGGTTAGACCGGATGCTGTATCACCATAAAATGATATCTTTAGTGCTTCTGCCGATAAAAAGTTTGGAACCATAAAAAATAGCTCCGGAGAGTTAGTAACCCATCGGAGCTCTTGAGGGTAATGGCGATCGGTAGCACTTCAACCGTGAGGAAAAAGAAATCGCGCGGCGCGCTTGGCTTCTACGAGGGTTACTTTTTCATCCGGCCCTACCAACCGCTCACTACGAGAGAGATCGACGACACGTCCTTCACTGATCATTCCTAGCGTTTCGATCTGCACTTGATGCTCAACCGGCAGAACTCGCTGTTGAAGATCGGTTGTATCATCGTCCGGTGCAATCTCGATCGTTTGCCTGTGAATGACAGCACCCCGATCAAACTCCGGGGACACGAATTGAGCGATGGCTTCCGTCCAGTAGTCACGCTTGGTAGCTCGGACAAAGTAAAGCCGTGCTGCGTGAACGCGCTTGCCGTACATACCTTTGCCACCGAAATCGGGATACCCCGGATCAAGTGGACCGGGATGTTGGTTGATCATCCGTCCAGAGAAGGCCTCAATAACGTTGGCCGGCGTCTTGGGCATCCAGCCATACTGGCCGATCCAATCCGCATGATATTCCCGACAGATGTTCAGGATATGATCACCGAACTCATCAGGGGAGTCGTACCATTGTGGCAGTGCCAATATTGCGTGAACACCGGCAGTCTGAACCCGTTGAATGCCTGCGGCCTTTTCATTGCTGCACAGCACACAGGCTGGTTCAACATGTTGTAAGCGGCCACTTTGACAGGCGCGTATAATCTCGAGAGCAGTTGTGCCGCCACCTGATATAAGTAGCAAAAGGCGAAGTTTGTCCGACATGGTTATCTCCTTGGTTTGCGCAATGTACGGTCGTTATCGAACTAGAACACCCAGTTCAGCGTCGTTGGAACATAGCACGGCGAAATACCCGAGGCAAAACCAAATGGTGACGAGCCGCGTGATTAGTGCTAAATTGCCTCGATGCAACAGAGATGGATAAAGGTGCAAGTACAATCAATTTAAACCGTGCCGAATTTGCGAATTTATTTCGCAAACTGAGGCCACCTTGTGGGAAAGGAGCAGCGAAACGAAGTGAAGCGATGAGGAAAGGGATACGTCCCTTCCCTCATTACGTGTCCAGCGGGTAGGAGTTGAACCTACTTAAAAGGGTTTTACAGACCCTCGCCTCAGCCGTTCGGCCACCGCTGGTATAAATCTAACGGTTAATCTAATTGACTGTATGATATTAATATTCTACCGTACAATGTCAACTATACCAGTTATTGCTGATTTGTACCGGTCTTTGAAAATTGACATTTGTCCCAAAGGAATCCCTTAGGGAAAAATTTCTTCATATGCCACCTTAGCTTCCCACTTCGCCCTCGCATTCTCTCAGGGCTTCGCGGGACGAGCGTACGTTAAATAACGTACCTCTCGCCCAACGAAGTTCTGCTGGAAAGCAGAACAAAGTTAGGCCACCTTAGCTCAGCGGTAGAGCAGGGCTTTTGTAAAGCTCAGGTCGTCGGTTCAAGTCCGACAGGTGGCTCAAAGCTATTACTCAATAAACTTCTGGAGACCCAGTATATTTCAAAACTGAAACGACAGTTAGCAATAAGCTGGACAAAAATCCAGCTGTTTGTATATTATCTGTCACGTTGTTCGTTTTACTTAAGAGCCTCTAATTGACGGAGATACTACCATGGACAAAGCGAGGATCATCGCTACCAATGAGCAAGCCGTCCTTCTCGCGACTAGCTTGATGGACATTGCCCAGCAAACAGGCCTTGAAATTACCATCACCATTCCACCTCAAACGGAACCTTCGGCAGAGGTAGAAACCGAGCGCCACGACCGCACCATATTAGAAAACAAAAGAATAGATCTGGCATGGTTAGAGGCGCGATTAACTCAATACCCAGACGAGATGGCTCGATTACGAAACCATTACGTGGCCGTGTTCAATAAACAAGTCGTCTCCATCGGTCACAATGAGGAGCTTGTCTTGCTTGGTGCTGCCGCCTCCTTGGACGTGATGCCCGACGAAATCCTTGTCGTCCCTGTGCAAGTTGATGGCACCGACTCAGATGAGCACTGGCTCAACGTTAAACGACGGCTGGAAATTGCCTAGGGAAAGACCGGGCCCCCCACCATAGCCTAAAAACTATGGTGATTTTTATTTATTCACAAAATAACCTATCGTTATTTGTATGACAGACAAAACAGCTATCATTAATCGCTTAATAAAAAATAGCGCCGAGATCATCACCGAAGATGAATTTCTCGAGCGCCTCGAGTCCGGCAATCAACTGACCCATTATATTGGATTTGAAATTTCCGGCTATGTCCATATCGGGCAGGGGATTATGGGCGCGTTGGTCATGAAAGATTTGACGGATGTAGGTGTAAAGTGCACCGTCTGGCTGGCCGATTGGCACACCTGGATCAATGAAAAACTGGATGGGACCAAAGAAACCGCTGCGGCTATCGGTCGGGGCTATTTTACTGAAGCCATCAAAGCTGCCTACCTCGCGGTGGGCGGTAATCCAGCTGATTTAGAATTTCGTCTAGCCAGTGATTGGTACCAGCAAAATCCAATGGCATACTGGGAAACAGTGCTTGGTGTGATGAACCACACTACGGAGGCTCGTCTGATGCGAAGTATCAGTATTATGGGCCGTCAGGAGGGGAGTGAGATCGAGGGGGCTAAACTTATGTACCCGGCCATGCAAGTTGCTGATATATTTTTTCAAAAGGTAGATATCGCGCACGCCGGTATGGATCAACGCAAGGCCCACGTTGTTATGCGGGATGTCGCACCTAAAGTATATCCAGACCAACCTAAACCCATCGCTCTGCACCACCCATTATTGATCGGTCTTAAAAAACCAGCAACGTGGCCAATACCCGTCGGTACCGCCCAAAAAGATGTCATTATAGAAATGAAGATGAGTAAATCGGATCCTAATTCTGCCATCTGGGTTCATGACACGCCGGATGAAATTTCTAAAAAAGTTAATCAGGCATTTTGCCCCGAAAAGGAAATAGATTTTAACCCCATTCTCAATTGGATCGGCCATATCCTCTGGTGGGATCGGCAGACACCTTTTCGTATCGAGCGTAAGCCGGAACATGGCGGGGGAGTGGAATACGCTTCTTATGAGGCATTAGAACAAGCCTACGCTGCCGGTGATATTCATCCCATGGATTTAAAAGCCGCCGTTGCCAAAGAGCTAATTACTTTATTGGAACCGGCGCGTGCCCATTTCGCTAAGCCGGACGTAGCTGCCAAAAAATCCGAACTCGACAACCTCCTGCAAAAAAAGTAACTTTAATATCGTCCCGCCCGCGGGATTTCCCCTTTGTCCACACCTGGTGTGGACATGAGGGATTAATTAGCCGATGTAGCTCAGTGGTAGAGCAACTCCATGGTAAGGAGTAGGTCGTGGGTTCAATTCCCACCATCGGCTCAAAATTTCTTATTATCCAATACCATTATGGATGCCGCGCGGCAAATAAATGAGCGCTACTGACCGATTTCTGCTTTCTTCATTTTACGTCCGGGCTTCTTCAAATTACTCTGCAAGGATGTCATTCAAATCATTCTTTGTCTTAATAATCCTCCTGGTGCTCTTGTCCGCTATTGTCTGGAAAATCAGTGACAATCATTTCCAAACGGCAGTAACCGATTCCGCAACCACGCCGTCAGTCGCACCAAAACCAGTGGCGCCCATACCTAATTTTACAGTTATCGCCCTGCAAGTAGCGGCGGATAATCGACGCGTTATAAACTGTCTGCGCAACAATTGCCAGCCCTTGCCCGCCGTCGACGCCTCCATCTCTGCGGCCGTGACTGACGGACAGTCCTGGTATCACTACCAATCCGTCACCGACGATGATTCAGTCCAGAAGATTTTACAGCTCAAACGCACCTGGATCAATCAAAACAAAAGTGATCTGGTTATAGAGCAAACCCGCCTGGTAAAACCTCGCGGGTTATATATCAGTCCCGATGCCACAAAAGTAGCGTTCTGGTTGGACAATATCAGTGAGCCAAGTAAGAACCTCACTGAGCTGTGGCTCTATGATGCGGATAGCCAGAGCACCAAACTGATCGCGGAAAAATTAAACACCAGCAGCGTCATTACCGAACCGCGCTGGAACCGAGCTTCCACTCACCTTTGGTTTCTTGGCGATACTGCTTCGGCGGATAAAAAAACATCCGTCGCTCTGCACCTGGTTGCCATTCAGCCGCCATCATTTGATATCGCTTTCAGCAATATCGAGTGGCAGCCTATGGTTGACTCCGTCCCAATCAACCCCCTAGACATGGATCCCACCGGCCAATCAATTGCCTACGTAAAACCAAAAGCCAACAAAACAATGCTCCATATCCAACGTAATCCCCAAACGATAGATATCACTACTCTATCGGGCACCGTTCCTTATCTTCAATGGCTGCCGGATGGGACGCTGATCTATGCCGTCCAAACCCGGTTTTCATTTACCTTCTGGCAAGTCAAAGGATCCATCCACAAACATATAGCTAAATATCAGGGTGTGTTTCAATCGGCTCGTTCAGATGCGGCTGGCCATTTCATCCTTTTTAATACTCGGCCATCCGCTCAGGTCGGACAGGTTTATGCGCTGGATGTGGCTACCGGCCGCATAGCGCACCAATCACTTTTACCGAGCTATGGCGACCAGACTTTCTTAATTCATTTTAGGTTAGACGAGGCTGCTCAAACTGATAGTCCGGACATAACTGCGCCGATAGACGATGAGCAGGTAGCTGCTTTCCTTGATAAATATATCACCTCTATTGCCGAAGCAGACGCGAAACCACAGCGTTTTATTACCACCGACCAGCTCAATACTGTCTGGTTTGATTACCGCGTTCCGGCCGGCGACAAGAAGCGTCTTCTTATCACAATTAAAGATGTTATTCATGCCGAATGGTCTATCAGCGCTCGTTACAAAGAAGCGGCGGGGGAATGGCTGCTGGAGCAGGGGAATGTTCTCCACCCACCGCAAGCCAGGCGTGTCTATGAATGGGAAGAAGATCCCGCGCAGTGGATATTAAAAGAGACGCTAAGCAACAGCGCGCCATAGCTGTTACTGTCAAAAGCCATTCCTACTACACAGCACAATATTTTGACAAAAATGGATATTTCAGCTTAAATTGAGAAACTAATCAGTGCTAACTAATATCTATTATTGCTATGAGCCAAGATACCCTTATTCGCTTACAGTGTACCGAGTGCAAATCGTTCAATTATCACACCCACCGCAATCTAAAACGCCAGGACAGTACCAAGCTGGAATTGCAGAAATTCTGTAAAAAGTGCCGTAAACATACAGCGCACAAAGAAAAAGCCAAGAAATAGTACTTCAATATATCCTAGGTGCGAAAAACCTCTTGGTCTGACGGGTTGGAAGAAGACCGCAAAATAAACATTTCCCTCGCACCTAGGATTTTTTTGACTGGTTGTTATTGATTGTTCTGTGTAATAATCAAAAAACACGGGGGTGTGGTCTAGTGGTATGATCTTCCTCTCCAAAAGGAAAGACGGGGGTTCGATTCCCTCCACCCCTGCGTAAAAACCGAGGCCTTTAAGGACGAGGATTTGAAGCAGTGTCGCGTGATTGCCAGCAGGCAATTTTACGCGACTGCCCTCAAAATAATAAGGCCTCGGCTCACGCAGCAAGCTGCCTTTCTGCCTAACAAGGACTGAGTTAGAACCAAATAAAAAAGGAGCTGATTTGGCTCCTATATTCAATCTAATTGCTAGCCAAGAAGGACAAGGAGGAACATTAAGAACCATAGAAGGTAATTAAGCGGTTCCGCCGAAGTTATTCCTCCGTAAATACAGACAGGAATGACTATGGCCATAATGTGAATCTTGGTCCAGAACTTCCATCGTTGTAAGCGATACATCGAACTAACTCCACTGGAAGAATTGTGGTCAGGTTGATAGTGAACAGAACCGAAGACAATAATCAAAAACCACGATCTCGTCAAGGGGCGGTAAATTCATTGGCATCAAACAACGCTTCTCATACACTAACAAAAACGTTCTAACTTGATCCACAAACCCCTGCAGCCTGCTATCATCCCTTGACATCAAGTTGCCACCTTATTACAATCACGGTTCTGTTTGCTCCAGTTCCTTAACTTTTGCGAAAGGCACCCCGATGATCTATTGCCTCACAATCAGCCATCCTATCGTGGGTGACAATGTGCGTGATGACTTGCTAGTCGCGGCCTACCAAATGGTACGCAGCGGTGAAAAACGTCGAAAATTCCATTCTCAGGACAGTGAAGGCGAGGTTAAAACGAGTTTTGAGCGAGCCCAGCTTGGGGGTTTGGTGGGATATGTTTTTCACGCCACCGTGGAATGTGACCCCATTGGCCAAACGACTGTCACATATTTAGTTCGTGATCAGGACTTAAGACGCTTGGAGGAAGTCGACGAATGCGCTTGGCTGACTCAGGAGCAAGCAGCCAGGGGAGAAATTCCCCAGGACGACTGGCGTGAAAACCCCATACACCGTGTTGCTCATGGTAATAATTAACTGCTTCATTACACCATCTCAGCTCCGCTTGCGGGGCTTTTTTCTTCCGGTGCAACACGCGCCTATCGAAACTTGTCGGAAAGAACGAGGCCCTGTCACGTGTTCTTATGTGCTTGACTAAAAAAAAGGGCCTATTTTCATAAGCCATTAAAGTTAAGCGAGAACGGGAGTTACAATACTGTAGTGCAGCTCAAGAGAAGTCTCAAAAACTCCTCCTAATTTTCCTGACACCACGATGCTCTCGTCGCTTTGTGGTATAACGTCCCAGTGCACTAACGGCGGCTGTTCTGGGGATACACAAATCGGTGCATCAATCTTAATCGGTTGATTGCTGCCATCACTTAAGCTCAACCGTAGATACAACAGCACCTCACTGTAATCAACGACGATCTCGCGTGTTTCTGTATCCTGGCCAAAATCTTCCTCGGTCCCAAGACAACGCGTCATCATTACGTTCAGCTGCCATTCCGGTTGGCCTGGTATGCGCACGCGGCATGGACATTGAATATTCTTCTTCCAATCATCCACCGTCACAATAATATCCAACCGCATATTGCCATCATGGCTTAGGTGGAAAGCGTCAATCGATATCATCCCGCCTACGTCTTTTTGTAACATATCCTCCTCCTTATCTAAATCCATGAAAAGAACAGACCACATTAACTTATACTCCAAAGGGCATCAATTGCCAACATCCTCACCTGGTTTTGATTATTCTCTCAAGTAAGCTGTTAGAGCACTTTTACTTGTGACGGCCGTTGTCTGCCCATCCACCAAATAGCCTTGCAACAGTACGCTAAATCAGTGATTCCGTCACGTTTACCGGAGCATAAAGCATAATATGAAGCCAGACTTGCCTTGCTATTGACAATATTTAATATAAGCAGTATTATAACAAAGAGTACTTTCCCAACCCATCGTAAGGAGGCGAACATGTTAAAAGACGTAGCAGCCAAGCCAATAGTGCAATTAGTAGAGGAAGCGCAAAGTGGCAGTAAAACGGCCTTTGGTGATCTTTATCTCACCCACGTTTTACTGGTACGCACAGTTCTTGCCCGTTGGTTATCCCGCTCAAATGACGTAGAAGACTTAACACACGATGTGTTTTTGCAGGCATTTTTGAAAATTAGCACGCTGCGCAACAGTAATGCTTTTAAGGGGTGGCTGCTTACTATCGCTCACAACCGAGCTATAAACTATTGCCGGCGACAGAAAACACAGATCAACCCGGCCGACATTAACCAATTGGTAGTGGATGGCCGACCTGAGCATCCCGATGTGTCGGACACTTATGACCAGGTTAACCATGCGATGCGCCAGCTAAAATCTTCTGACGCAAACAGCCTAGTCGACTTCTACTGGCGCCATCTCTCAATCAATGACATTGCTGCTAAAGAGAACGTTCCAAGCGGGACCGTGAAGCGTCGTTTGCACATCGCCCGCCAGAGAATTGCCGCGCACCTTCAATAACCCTTCGCTTATTTTCCCAGCATGAGTCATCCGACCCATGCTTTTTTCTTTTTCCGTTTGCACAACAT
This sequence comes from uncultured Candidatus Saccharibacteria bacterium, assembly GCA_964371255.1. Classification (GTDB taxonomy): domain Bacteria; phylum Patescibacteriota; class Andersenbacteria; order UBA10190; family UBA10190; genus UBA10190. The sequence continues at coordinate 120,525 of CAYJKV010000003.1, forward strand.
CAGGGGTTTATCCATAGTGAACATATGGCATCGGATTTTCTATCTAATCTACAAACCAAGGTGGAGCTGGCCCCATATACCACTATCAATCTTGGAGGGACGGCCAAATATTTTATAAATTGCACCTCTCTTGAGCTGCTCAAATTCGCCCTTACTTATGCTCGCGACCATCATTTGACGACGCATATTCTTGGCGGCGGTAGCAACACCATTTTCCCCACCTCTGGTTTTGGCGGTCTGATTATAAGAATTGCCATGCGCGGCTGTAAGTTCTCTGCGGCTGAGCAATTTACTACCGTTACCGCGGCCGCGGGGGAGCCATGGGACGACTTAGTGTCCTCTGCGGTGGCTCGCGGTTTAGGTGGTATAGAGAATATGTCCGGTATTCCGGGCACAGTCGGAGCCGCACCCGTGCAAAATGTTGGCGCTTATGGCCAGGAAGTGTCGCAAGTAATCACGTCCGTAACTGCTCTCGACCGCTCAACGCTTAAGGAGAAAATTTTCAATAAAGAGCAATGCCAGTTCGGCTACCGTACCAGTCGCTTTAAGGCAATGAAACCGCATCGCTATGTCATCACCGGAGTGACATTTCGGCTAATCAACGAGGGTCAACCCGCCATCGCCTATCCTGACGTTGTGGCAGAAATTGGGGGAGCGTCTAAGCTTTCTCAATATGGCCGCGGTCAAGAGGCTTTAACGTTTATGCGCCAGTCAGTTCTAAATGTGCGTCGCCGTAAGTCCATGGTGATTAATCCCCAAGACCCCCATTCTCGTTCTTGCGGTTCATTTTTCGTGAATCCAATTCTCACAGCGGACGAACATCACCAACTTACAAACATAACTAGTCAAACAGTCCCGTTCAGGCAAGTGGGGGAGTCGCTTTCTATTTCCGCTGCATGGTTAGTAGAGCAGGCGGGCTTTCCTAAAGGGTATCGGCAAAACGGGGTTGGTATCTCCGATCATCATAATCTGGCTTTAGTGAACTATGGCGGCACTACTGACAACTTACTCGCGCTTGCTCAGGCTATCCAAAACCGCGTGGCAGAAAAATTTGGCCTTAAGTTGGCCATTGAGCCGGTCATAGTTTAATCCGTCCTATGCGTTTCAACCATCGTGACATTGAATTCCTTTATGAAGTGGGGTCTTTGCGTTTCCTGCCGCGTACGTGGCAGCAGCAAATTGGTCTGCGCGTGGCCAATGACACCGAGCACACCATGCGGGTAATTTGGCTGTCATTAATACTGGCTCGGCATGCCGGTTATAAGGACGAAGAAAAAATCATTAAGATGGCGCTAGTCCATGATATTGCTGAAACCAGGACCGGTGATTTTAACTATCTGCAAAAAGTGTATGTTAACGCCGACGAGGAGACAGCGGCCGAGCATCTCTTCGCCTCAACCAGCCTGGACGACTTTAGAACAAAAATATTATCTGAATATATCAAGCGCCGATCGCTGGCAGCCAGAATTGTCAAGGACGCGGATAACTTGGACGTTGATTTGGAACTGCGCGAACTCGCTAATCAAGGGTCACTCATGCCGGCCAAATGGCAAAAAACCAGGCGGCTGGTACGCGATCAGAAACTCTACACCAAGTCAGCCAAACTGCTTTGGGATGAGCTGGATCGAGTGGATGTGGCCGACTGGCATCTGACCGCTAACAAATGGTACACCATGCCCCAAGCTGGGAAATAGACTAATAATTATTCAGTTATTATTCAAAAGCGCGGGCCAAATAGCCGGCAAGATTAGCTGGGTTGCGGCGTGAGTTTGGTAATATTCGCCAGCTCTCCTGTCACTAAAATTCGTTGCTTGGTTGACCATAAAGGCCAACAGGCCATCAGCGTCACGGTCGGTACCGCATTCTCTGATTCTATCAAAACAGTGCTGTCCGGTGTGATGATCCTGGAATTAATAATTCGATAGGTATATCTGGTATTGTTGTAGTCGAGATGGATCAAGTTATTATCAGTTAATTCATTGACCCGGGAAAACGCGAAGCGGTACTTACCCTTCCATGGTTCACCAGTGCTGTGTGCTGCTACAAAAGTGTTACCTGGTCGGCCAGGCAAAATGCCATTAGGATAAAGGGCCGCGCCTTCGGCCAAAGTGCTTAAAATTTCCTGATCATTTAATGTCTGGCTCATGACTAATGGGACAGACACGCCAATCGATGGAATACGTATCCAGTCACCCTGCTCAAAATTTTCTATTGGTATCAGCTCGGGAAACATTTGCTTTAGTGGCGTTTTATCCACCAGGGCTACTTCTACCCGTTCTTCCACCCAAGGTAAAGGAGGGTAGTAAACCCCCGGTTCGTTCATACTATTCACAATTACCGGCCAAGCCATGTACCACACCGATACACATCCAAACATCAACGCTGCTCCGGATATCAATACTAACGCCAGTCCTCCTACTCGGCGTAAGTCCTTGCTAGTAAATCTATTTTGCATAAGGCATTATTATACATCAACTATCAAATATGTCAAATATATCCATTCTAATATACACAAAAATCCGCTCATTAGACGGATTTTTGTTGTTTTTACAAAATCAGATCTAAACCTTAGACATCCTGTGGCTTCACAGTCGCGCGCTTATTTTTCTGCGCTCTGCTGGCTGCGGCATCTAATAGACCTTTCACTTGATCGTTTAAAGCCCCGATTAATTCACCAGACATTTTCACGTTTTTGCCCTTGAGATACCCTCTGACTTTGCTGGCTACTACTAAAACTTCACCTTCCATATAAAACACCTCCTTTGAAATAACTTTGTCGATCTTCCTGCATCGCACAGATTGTACCACTGATATATGAAAACTCTCAAATTAGGCTATCCACAAGCCTGGACAACCCATCGTTATTATTTCGTCGCTTCCACTCGCGTCATCGCAGCGACATCTTTCAAACGAGCAACAATATCACTGCCAGCAAGATTACCAAAGAAGCATGAGTTATCATTTTTGGATGCTGGATACGAATTTTTATCATCACCGCTAATAACAGTAAAACGACAATAACCATCGCGATGGCAATAATTAGTCGCCTGGCCATAGTATTGATGCGAGCTGGCCCGGCAGCTTGTCCATCAACGCTACGGTCAGTGAAAATTGAAGGCTGCAAATCGACCATCCCCGCCACGCTGGTATTGCCAGACTCATCTAAAACTTTTACCTCGACCGTACCTGTCGGTAGCGGAAACACTAATGATTCCGGCCCCGGCATACTCGTTTCTGCCACAACCTGATGATCTGCTTCCACTTGCAGTTTTACGTACGCTCCGGATGGTAAATTCAGCCTGGCTTCCGGCGTGTCTGTCTTCGGTGAAATGATAAACATTATTCCTGCATCATCAATCTGCGGGCCGGTTGTGTCCTTATCCAATTCTTGAGGCAAGGTGATGACGCTTCGTTGTCCTGCATCATTTTCCGCCCATGCGGTTAATTGCAATTTACCATCCTCAAATTCACGTAAATCAATTTCTTGCTGCGCGAAGCCCAAATCACTGATATTCAATGAGGTCACTGCCACGTTATTTATCACTATGTGAACCTTCGACCCAGCCTCCGCTGTTGCTTGGATCCTTAGGCTGTTTTGCACCGTTGGTTTCTCGGCTAACAAAGTAACAACCGGTTCCGTGGGCACAGTCGCCGGCGCCGGCTCAGCTATTGGCGCTAAGGTCGGTTCGGCCGGGACGGGGGAGGCAACAGGCGCAACTGCTTCTTCTGCTACCTGTGAACGAGCAGATAATGCTGATGCTGCTGATAATTGAGACGGCCTGACAGCCCCGATGGGCAAACCAAACATATGCACAACCACCGTCGACGTTCCGCCTTGATATTCTCCCGTTAACACGGCGATGCCAGTTTCGACGTAATCCGGCTGTAAAATATTGTCCCGATGCGAAGGGCTGGCCATCCAGGCATCAACCACATCTTCCGCTTGTATAAAATCAATCGCCAAATTCTCTCCGGCGACTGTGTAAACATAAGTATTTCGCTGCATCCAGAACCAGGGTGTTACGCCGGTCGGAGATATATGTGCAAAATAATCGTTATTAATCATATCCTGCGCTTTCTCCGTCGCCGCCTTAGTTAGTTTGTCATTCAGAGTGAGTGCTCCTAAACCATTATTCACCCTTTCTGCGTTAGTCAGCTGTAATATTCGGGCATTAGTAATCGTGGACAACTCCGCCGTGGAGGGGAGCAGTAATACCAACGCCAAAGCTAACAGTTTAGCCGTCAAAATTAATCCTGATACGGCCAACAAAGACCGCCGGCGCAGCGCCAACGGCCGATAATTATTTTCTGGCCGCGGAATAATACATACTTGCGCGCCATGTAAAGCTTGTGCGGTGACTCCCATGATTAAATTATGAAGCAAGAACATGGAATTAAGAAATGAAATATTTCTTGATTAATGGCTCTTTATTAGATATTCTCGTTTCATGAACGTTGTACTTATGGCCGGCGGGGGAGGGACACGCCTATGGCCTCTTTCACGGCTGGCCAAACCCAAGCAATTCATCGATCTGGGTGATGGACACTCGCTGATGCAATCTGCCTATCAGCGCGCTCTTAAGTTAGCCGCCACTGATAACATTTATGTGGCTACCTCGATTAATTATCAGTCCTTCATTAAAGAGCAGTTGCCATCAGTCTTGCCAGATCACGTTTTTTACGAACCGGAGAAAAGAGACACGACTGCCGCTTTTGCCACCGTCGCCATTCGATTAATGGAATTAGGCCAAGGCAACGTCGCGACGGTTTTTATGTGGGCAGATCATGTATTTACCAATGAAGATCAATTCATCTCAGACCTATTACAAATTCCGAATCTACTGCGGGAGTTTCCGGACCATATTGTCATTGTTGGCCATAATCCCATCTCCCCGGAAACAACCTTAGGCTATATCGAAGCCGGCTCCGCCCTGCCAAATCATCCTAGCGTTTTCGTCGTTAAGCGTTTTAAGGAAAAACCTATCTTGTCGGTGGCTAAGCAATATCTAGCCGCGGGCAACTTTTTCTGGAACCTCGGTTATTTTTCCCTGCGGCCGGAATATTTTTTAGAGGAATTAGTCGTGCACAATCCTGACTTGGCGGCCGTTATCGATAGCTACCAGACCGCCCTCAGTGGTTCACCTGAAGCCGTTGCCGCAGCTTATCAATTGTTTCCCAAGAAATCTATTGAGTACACACTCATGGAAAAAACCCCTCGTTTACTGGCTCTGACGGGGGATTATGGTTGGACTGATATTGGTTATTGGAGCACTGTCCAGGATGTGTTTGGCCAGGGCGGCGACCATGCGCCGCACGGCTACCATCTCCATATTAATTCAGCGGGTAACTATATCTACAATACGACCAAACAAACAGTCACCTTGTTGGGTGTAAAAGATACGATCGTGGTGGTGACCGAGGATGCTATCCTGGTAACCAGTAAAAAAGAATCCGGCAACGTTAAAGAAATTATCAGCCGGTTGGAACAGGACCAGCACACCGACGTACTCTAGGCAATGATCAGGCTTGCAATCACAAATTCTAGGCGAGTTGCCTTTCTACTGATTATTTGTGTGCTGATTTTGGCCATCGGTATTTATCTGCTCCTATGGGGTCAACCGGTGATCAAACGGGCTGGTGAGCTAGTCATCGCCGAAGGCAGCTCAGCGCAATCCGTCTGGCGCAACCTAACCGATCAAGGGTATGTTGATCGCACTCTGCCATTGCAATATTACAGTTGGCGCCTGTCGGCAAATAATAATATTAAATCAGGCACCTATACTTTGTCGCCCGGTGAACACCTACGCGATCTCATCCAGCGGCTGGTCGCCGGCGACACCAACCAATCAGTCTTAACGATCACTTTTCCTGAAGGCTTTACGCTTAATCAGATTGCTGAGCGGGTCGCCGCCCAGGGCATTGGCAACGCCGCGGCTTTCAAAAATGAAGCTCAACCGGCGAATTTTGTTAATCACTTTTCTTGGTCCGGCCAAATACCGCCGCAGCGCGACTTAGAGGGTTATCTTTTTCCAGACACATACCAATTCTATATCGACGATACTCCAACTGACGTCATCCAACGCTTGCTAACCAACTTCGACGCCAAAGTAAACGACGAGTTACGCGCGGCTGCCGCCCGGCAGAATCACTCCCTGGATGAAATTGTTATCATGGCCAGTATTATCGAACGCGAAGTAATTAGCGATGCAGATATGGCACTTGTATCCGGTGTTTTATGGAAGCGCCTGAACGACGGCATCGGTCTGGATGTTGACGCCACGGTTCGCTACGCCTTGCAGAAGTGGGATGCCCCGCTGACCTATCAGGACTTGCAGACTGAGTCACCCTATAACACGCGCAAATGGCGCGGCCTGCCTCCCGGCCCCATTAGTAATCCCGGCTTGCGTGCCATCCAAGCCGCTGTTCAGCCCCAGGAGTCAGACTATTACTACTACCTATCAGCGCCGTCCGGCAAAACAGTTTTTTCCCGCACGCTGGAGGAGCACAATATAAATAAAGCTAAGTATCTGAACTAGGTTACGGATGTATGGCTGTGCCTGTTGGCCACCACCTGCGGCCAAAAATTAAACATTGTTTCGCTGAAAGTCAAGTTGTATGTTTTCTCATGCCGTGTTACAAAATTACTTGTCATCCGAAGACCTAGGGCCCAAACCATAAGTCCTTAGCAGAATGGCAAAAACCTCAGCTATTTTTGTCTTCGGGTACCAGCCCGTTTTTTATTTGCCAATTGCAGTTTAATTATTGATCAATCAATTCTATGGCTCTAACTAGACAAGCAAAAGAGGATATTATCGCCCAGACGCAGGATAAATTAAGCAGCGCCATATCCTTTGTTTTAATCACCTTTGACCAGCTCACTGTGGTCGAAGTCAATAGTCTTCGCGATCAGCTGCACACCGCCGGTGGACGCATGCGTATTGTGCCTAAACGTTTGTTAAAAATTATTTTTCAGCAAATTAAACTTGATTTTGATCCATTAACCTTACCCGGACAAGTCGCTGTGGCGTGGGCGGACGATGCTGTTGCCCCGGCTAAGATATTAAACGACTTCGCAAAAAAGAACAAAGACAAAATACAGCTGATGACTGGCTCGCTCGATGGTAACTTATTAACCATTGAGCAAGTCAAAGCTTTAGCCACCCTCCCCTCCCGCGAACAACTGCTGGGTCAGCTATGCAGTGTCTTGGCCGGACCGGCTCGGGGGCTAGTCACAGTTTTATCAGGGGCGCAACGCAATCTAGTCCAAGTTTTGCAGGCCTTGGCAGATAAAAAGGCTGCGCAGTAAGAATTGTCATTAAAACTATTTATAAATTTATTAATTAATATCTAAAATCATGACTAAAGAAAAAGACAGTGTTAAAGAAGCTGATGATACCACGCCAGTGGAGGGTACCGACCAAACCGTTACCGTGCCCAAGAAATTCGCGAAGCTCGTCGATGAAGTTGCCGGCATGTCGGTGCTGGAACTTTCTGAGCTGGTAAAAGTTTTGGAAAAGAAATTTGGCGTCTCCGCCGCCGCCCCTGTCGCAGTGATGGCGGGCAATGGGGGAGACAGTGCTGGCCAGGAAGAAGCCGTGGCTAAAACCTCATTCAATGTTGTTATCACTAACGCTGGCGCGCAAAAAATTGCCGTCATTAAGGCTGTTCGTGCTATCACCGAGATTGGCTTAAAAGACGCCAAGGATTTGGTCGATAAAACCCCGGCCACTATTAAAGAAAATGTACCAACCGCCGACGCCGAGGAAATGAAAAAGAAATTAGAAGAAGCCGGCGCGACTGTCGAACTGCAATAACATTTTTCTGCTTGAGGAAACGGCCTCGGTAGCAAACCGCGGCCGTTTTGTTATAGTCGATAGCATTACCCGGCCAAAAAAGCTTCATGCTACAATATATCTGTCATGCTAATTGATTATTTAAATTGGCAATTTGTCGTGGGACCTAAGTGGCTGATGCTTCTGCTCTGGAACCTGGAACGTGCCAGCCTGCGTTTCTTTTCTATTAAGCTGATGTTCCGCACTTTGCTGGCCTACTGGCACAAAGACGCCATGGTTTTCTCCGGCGGTACGCTTAGTAAATACGCTACTATTCTGTTGTGGAATTTAATTTCCCGGCTCATTGGCTTTATTGTCCGGTCCGTTATTATTATTCTTTGGCTGCTGGTTCAGACTGTCTTTCTGCCCTTAGCCGGCACAATTCTGGTGCTGTTTGTCCTGTGGCCCATATTGCTGATCCTTGGCCTGGCGATTGGTTTGTCTTTATTCTTGGTTTGAACCCGTATGAAATATCAATTCAATTTTGCTTTACAGCGGGGGCCCATCAAATCTTACTTAACACTAACCTCAAATTTCTTTACCCTCACGCTCCTGGTGCTGGGTTTGGCCACGATCGTTAGCTGGTCAGTTCTGGTATTTTTCGCCACCTCTCAATTGCTAGTTGGCTTCACCGTTATCATTACTGCCGTCATCGCCGGTCTATTCAATGTGTGGGTGTTTGCCAAAACCTATTATCCTAATTTACCCGTATCCGCCACTATCCCGTCAGTCCAGGGCAAGTCGTCAATTAATTTTCCGCACCTGATCACTTTTGATTTTCTCTTAATTCTATATATGGGTACGGGTTTTAAGACCAATCAGGCCAACCTGGCGTCGGCCATTCAGGGACTCATCGCCTCATCCGCTAATACTTATTTCTTAAGCCGCTTACAGATCAACAAAGCCAAACTATATGACGCTATCGCGACTGATCTTCTGCCGAAACTAACTTGGTCAGATTTTGCTAGTCGTGCTTTTAAGGTCGCACATAAACTCAAAGCTGATCACATTGAGCCGGTCCACGCTTTAGCCGGCCTGCTGATGCACCCGGCGATAAAAACACGCTTGCGATTGGTTGATCTGGTTGAGACAGATATATTATTCGCTGCCTGGTGGCAAACCGAACTGCGTCGGGTCAGGGAATTTAAACGGCGTTGGTGGGACGAACAAAGAATGCTGGCTTTCTCTGGTGTCGGCTTGTCTTGGGCGTCAGGCTTTACGCCATTCGTCGATCGTTTTACGCGCTTGCCGCATGGCAGTTCCTGGGATAGCGTCTTATACGGACATGAAGGAAAAGTAACCGATATCATAAATACGCTCGCCCGACAACGTCAAAGCAATGTTTTATTGGTTGGCGACCCTGGAGTAGGGCGTTTAGGCATCATTCGGCAACTAGCTTGGCTCATTCGCACCTCACAAGCGCACGCCGCTCTCATTGGCCAGCGTGTCCTCTATGTCAACGCCGGAGAATTGATAGCTCAGGGTACAACCGGCGCCAGCCAGATGTCTTTGATCAGCCGCGCCTTAAACGAAATGGAGCGAGCCGGTAATATTATTGTCATTATCGACGGCCTGAGCGCAGTTTTAGGTGAGGCGGGTGAGCAGCGGGTTAATCTGACAGACATACTGTTGCCGTTTCTGGCCTCCGCCGCCGTCCGCGTCGTCGTGTTGACCGCCACTGATGATTATCATCTCCGTCTGAAATCTAATGAAGAAATTATCCAGTTTTTCGAAGTAGTCCAGCTGCCCAGTCTCTCTCCGGACGCAACCCTTCGCCGCCTGGCTTTAACCATTCCACAAATTGAACGCCACTCGCGTTTATTCATTCCGTATCGGACGATCCGTGCCCTCGTCGAAGAGACTACTTCCATCCTACCTCATATTCCTTTTCCCGAACGAGCCTATGACTTCCTGGAGGAAGCGATTGTCCTGGCTCAAAATCGCCGCGATAATGTCTTGTTGCCTGAACACATCGAAGAAATCATTTCTCGAAAAATTGGCGTCAATTTAGGCCAGTTACGCGGCCGCGAAAGAGAACAGCTGCTTAACCTTGAAACCGTCATGCATCGCCGGATGGTTAATCAGGACAATGCCATTAAAACTCTCGCTCATGCTATGATCCGAGCCCGTACCGAAGTACGCAGCGTTAAACGGCCGATTGGTACCTTTTTATTCCTGGGACCGACCGGGGTAGGTAAAACAGAAACAGCTAAAACCTTAGCGGAATCATATTTCGGTAGCGAAAATCACATGATACGGTTAGACATGTCGGAATTCCAGGGCAGTGATAGCGTCAGCCGTTTAATCGGCGGCGCCAGCCAACCGGTTGGCCGGCTAACCTCACTCATTGCCGATCATCCTTTTACTGTTCTGCTCTTGGATGAATTTGAAAAGGCCTCGCCCGAAGTCCATCAATTGTTCCTGCAGGTCTTTGACGAAGGCAACCTGACCGACATCGCCGGACGCCAGTTTTCCTTCTTGCATTCTATCATTATTGCCACCAGCAACGCCGGGGCCGAACTTATCCGCCAGTCGGTCAAAGACGGTAAGGTACCGGAAAAATTTGATCAAACACTCAGGGACTACATCCTGAGTCAAAACATTTTGCGACCTGAGCTACTTAATCGCTTCGATGCCGTCATTACTTACTCACCGCTCAGCGCAGATCACATCCGACAGATAGCGACCTTAATGCTGCGCAGTTTGAATAAACGCTTAGATACCGAGCACGGTGTCACTATCGCCATCACGCCGGAGTTAATCGAGTTTTTGGTCTCTATCGGTTATCACCCTGAATTTGGTGCCCGGCCCATGAATCGGGCCATTCAAGACACTGTGGAATTTGCGGTTGCCCGTAAGATTCTGCAAGGCACGATTTCACCCGGCCAAAAAGTCACGCTCTTACCGGCCGAGTTAGCGAATCTTTCTGCTGGCGTTTAAGTGCGGAACTCCGCGGCCTCATGATCGTCGTTGGCGGTGCAATAAAATAAAATTACTGCCTAACCTGCCCCGCTGCACATTTGTCTCGCTTAATTATTCCTCCAGTGATATGGATAAAACCTTCGTTCCATCCAGGACATACAGCTTTTTCTCGTCCGTGCTAACAGCGATATCTTTTGCAGACGACTCCTCGCCCAAGAATATCTGTCGGATGAGATGGCCAACTGTGTCCCAAACAACTACCCGTTTATTAACTAAATCCAACACATATAAATGACGAAGGCTCTCATTAATGACTAAGGACGACTGTTCCGACACCTTGGGTTCTACTTGTTCCATTTTAAACTCCACTTCTTCGCCCTTCAGCAGCTTTCTAATTATGCCGTCGCTATGCAAGGTATAAACATAACCATCAACGCCCATATCAATCACGTTATTACGCGGGAAGGTCGCACTTGTTATCCATGGATTGCCTCCGCTATAGCCGCGCAGTGTTTTACTATATCCGTAGATGTTATCCATCGTCCCGTCATACAAATAAATCCGGTTGCCGAACGTGGCTAGCGCAACCACCACACTTTGCTCTGACGGCAGTTGTACCTCTTGTTTCTGCAACACTTCAGTCTTGATGTCATAAAGGGCCAGGCCAGGTTCATCCGTTGCCAGCACTATGTTCTTATCAGCTTCCTGGGTTGCGCCTACTGTAAAAAAGCCAATGCCGCTCGTATTTTTACTAACTTTTTCGACCGTACCATTCTCTCCGACTCGCACGATTACATTACTGGCTGGATCGAAGCTATATATGGCATCGTTGACAAAGAAGATTCTGGTAGGGGCCTGGTTGGTTATTACAGACCCTAAGTCACCAATGATAGTAGTGGCGTTAGGTGCCACTCTGGTTACCTTATCAAGTCTGTCCTGGACAGCGGTAATCCCATCCGCCAACTCAGTCACTTGGTCCTGATACAGACCTGACAACTTAATGCGATCGATAATTTGCTGAGCGTCTGCCAGCAACACCCGGGCCTGCTCTCTGTTGTCATAAATTAACGCAGTCTCAGCCGCTCCTTTTTTTGTTCTCGCCTCATGTAAAAACTCGCTCGCTTGTTGAATTTGTTCATCGGCCGCTCTTTTTTGTTGCAATAAAACCACGCTAATTCCTAATAAAATGGTCAGCAATATAGCCGTAACACCAAAAATTTTGCTGCTGCGCGGTAATTTATTAATACCATTCATCATTGATCGTCCAATATTTTTCATCAAATCTTTCCCTCCGGCTGACCGCATTGTCAGCCCCGGCCTGTTGCCGCCGCCAGCATTACCCAAACTCTTTTTGAACTTCTTGTTAGTGAAGGACTGCACGCCGCGGCCGGCCGTTTTAGATACCTGAAAGATAGCCCTGCCACTGCGTCGCGAACCCTCCTTCACGTATGGCCAAATGACTTGTTGTATCTTTTGTCCGCTATACACCGCTATCCGGCCGATCAACAAAAATACCTTTTTACCGATGGATCGGCTAATTATCAAAGGCTTACGAGGTGTTAAACCAGTGACAGAAAGGGGCTGGCGATTAGCAGCCGTCGAAACAGTTCGTCGATGTCCTCGGGACTGGTCCGGTGACATCGCAATTACTAAGGCCGCCACTGGTTGGGGTCGCTTCTGATCTTCTGACAATTGGCGTAGTTGCATCGCAATCGTCTCGCCGGTTTGATCAGCTACAAAACGTACCAGATCCTCGCTGCGAAACACCTGATCAAAGTTGCTTGTGCCAACAAAAATAATATCTCGTTCATTAACTAGACCGCTCGCTACTGATGAAAAGGTACGCAGAGGATCAAGAATAGGGGAATGAGACAAGCCGGCGGATAATAATGTCAGTTTTTGCGCGCGGGATAATAAAACAATACCCTCTCCAGCCGTACTGACATGCAGCGTGAGATGCGGTGCCTCATGGCTTTCCCCCGATTGCTTATTAGACTCAGCCAGCGCACCCACCGCCACATGAAATGATCCCATCCACTCCCGCACTCCTTGCTCCACCAAGTCATGTAAAATCAGATTGGCTTGATGCAGAGAGGACTCGAAACTTGCCAGCACTCCTCGGGCCGGGTCGCGATAATATTCGCGTTGCAAGGCCTGGATAACAGTATCAATGATTTCTTTGCCGGCGTGGTCCAATTTTTCTGTCTCAGCGGCCGCGTATAACCAGCCTAATTTGACCTCGCCGCCGGCGGGTTCAAAAATAAACGTGTCGCCCACGGCGCGCGAACCATCAAACATTACCAATTCATCAGCATCTGGTATCATAGTTGTCATTATAGAAGCTGCGCGACAATTTATAAAACCTCTTATTGCTTTTGCTTTTCTGTTAAGCATCAGCCATATTTGAAAGAATGTATGTCTACCTTACTTCTACACCTATCTACTAGTTGCAGCCTAATAGCTTTGTGTTAAGCTATCATTTTATGTCCATCAAATCATTTCCCCTGGAAAAACTATTTGGCTCTCGCACACGCGTCAAAGTTATTACTCTCTTTACTACCGGTATCAGCCGGCCCTACTATGTCCGCGAGATATCCCGTGCTGTCAACGAACGCTTAAATGCCGTCCGGCGCGAACTGGACATCTTAATGAAAATTGGGATGCTCAACTCTTATGAAAGCAAGCGCCGAAAATACTACACCCTCAAGCCGGATTTTGTTTTAAACAAGGAACTTACTTCCATCATGGCCAAAGCAGGACCGCCGATCGAAGACAGCTTGTTCAAAAACATCGATAAACTGGGCGATGTACAGTTTGCCTGCGCCACTGGCGTCTTTACTCACGCCGAGAACTCCCCGACTGATCTGTTTATAATTGGCACTGTTGATGAACAAAAATTGAAATATTTTGCTCGTTTGATCGAGCATCAGATTGGTCATGAAATTACATATACGCCTATCACACTTAACGAATATCGTTACCGCCGTAACTTTAATGACATGTTTTTGCGGCAAATATTTTCCGAGCCATACACTGTCATTCTCAACCGCTTAGACAGTGACCTCCAGCCAGAATCTAAGATGAAACTTCAGGCGGCCCTCGTTTAGTATCAATTCTTCCCAGGATTCGCTCATATCAGTGTCCATTCGTCAGCCTAACGCCTTTTGGCTGCTTAACTAGACTTGCTGAGCGTAAATCGGTATAAATACTACCAAGGATAACAGTTAGCCAGGGGAAGTGATTGTCCAATCCACCTATCCAACGGGTGCATAGCTCAGCGGCAGAGCGCTACGTTCACATCGTAGAGGCCGAAAGTTCGATCCTTTCTGCACCCACCACGCGTTGATTGCTCCGCGCAAAGAAAAATTATCTTTATTCTATTATCTATGATCTCGCTTGTGCCCCGCCATCTTTCCCAGCTATTCTGACCACATGAGAGATCCCTCTGAAATATATACGCGGCAGGGGACACCGGTCATCGTTGTGGCGACCCGGCTAGCCTACACCCTCTATTTTATGTTTGCCTTATGGACGCTGAGGTCTAATCACTTTCCCTATTCGCATCTCGAATTCGTGTGGTTGGTATACCTGCTGGGTCTTTATCTCGTCGCTGAAAAAATCTATGCCTTGTTCCTGCGGCAGGGGATTGATTTAACATTTTCTTTCCCGCTTTTATTTTTTATCTATTGTCTCAGTTTAGTGGGGCTGACATTGGGTGGGCAGGATCGTCTGCCGCTGCTCAATCGTGCCGAGCATTTTGCCAGCTTTGTCCTGCTGGCGTTTATCGTCTGGGTTTTTTTTACCAAATATTTACCGCAAAACGTCTGGCACGATCACCCCTATTACACTAGCTTGTTAGTGCTAGCCGTCACTTCTCTGCTGGGCGTCGGTAATGAACTGGTGGAGTTAATGATGGATAGTCTCTTTCACACAAAATTAGTTGGTGCCCACCTGGATACATCGCTTGATCTGTTAATGAACAGTCTCGGCAGCAGTCTTTACCTGGCCGTCCGTCAAGTATTACGCTCAACCTCCGCCACTTCTTGATATAATTGCCATTCATTGCCCAGCATGCGCCATTATTTAAGACATTTTCTGTTTAGCCTTGTTGCTCTTGTCATCTTTGCCGCTGGCCTTGGGTTGGGTGCTTATTATCATACGGAAATCTTAGTTCTGTGGCTCAACTACTCTCCGACCGTCGAGCCTGTGCCTGCTGCCACTCCGCCGCCCATTGATCTGACGGTCTCCTCGGTCATTAACCTGCCCACTCTTTCTGACCCGCTCCCGCTCATCTACGGCGATACACTCGATGAGGCCACCATTCAACAACAGCTTAAACAAGGCGCGGTCGTGCTTCCTCTTGGTACTTCTTTTGGTGATCCGGGCAACATCGTTGTTACAGCGCACAGCAGCGGTACGGAAGCGTTCGGACCATATCGATTTGCCTTTGCACAATTATCTGAGTTAACGGTCGGTTCATCCTATTCAGTTACTACGCCCACAGCAAAATATAATTATCGCGTCTATGCCAAGGAAATTGTTTGGCCGCATGAGGTTGATAAATTACCTCAAGATGACCGGTCCACTGTTACTCTGGTCACCTGTTGGCCGCTCTGGACAAATTTTCAGCGTTTGCTCGTCCATTCCGAGCTGATAGGCGTCGAATACAATCTATAGCGCAATAATCATCATCTGACATAGAAAAAAGACTATCTTGTGGATAAATGGCCACCGGGGGTGTTGTGTTGTGGGTTAAGGCGTTGTATTGTGGAAGTGCGTGGAAAACAGTGGGGAAAAGTGGGGCACCCCTGTGGAAAAGGCAATCTATAGGGGTGTCCCACTTTTTTTACCCGCAAACATCCTGATCTTTGACAAACACAAAAACGCGACCATCTTTGTGGCTATAGCAGTAGAGCCATAATCCCAACCATTTATTTCCCACTATGTTTTTTGGCGAACATTCACACACCATCGACAGTAAAGGCCGGGTCAGCATTCCGGCCAAATACCGCGAGCAATTATCAGATTTAGTTATTACCCGCGGCCTGGACCATTGTTTATGGGTCTATACCAAACCAGAATGGGACAAAATCGCTCAACGATTATCTGCCTTACCTATCAGTCAGGCAAAAAGCCGCGCTTTCTCTCGGCTCATGTTAGCGGGTGCTTGGGACGCCCAACTTGATTCGCTGGGCCGTATTCTTCTGCCGGAATATCTCCGACAGTACGCTTCATTAAGCAAGCACGTCATCATCGCCGGTGTCTATAATCGTCTGGAAGTCTGGGATGAGGATCGTTGGCAGAGCTACAGCGCCCAAACCCAAACTGATAGTGATGACATAGCGGAAAGCATGTCGGAGCTGGGCATCTAATTCAACGAAAATGCTTTATCGTCCACATGTTCCGGTGTTAACCGACGTCATCATCGACTTATTTCGACCTGCCTCTCAGGATTCATTGCTTGATGCGACCCTCGGGACCGGCGGCCACACCAAAGCCTATTTAATGGCCAGCGAGCCCGGTGGCACAGTTGTTGGTCTTGACTCTGATCCCAGAGCCATCGCTGCGGCGCAGCACTATTTATTCAATTACCTTGATCGCGTTAAGTTCATCAATACTAACTTTGCGTTTCTTAAGGATTCAATCGTGGGGGGAGGAATTCTTACGAGCGCGGGCGGCAACGTTATTAGTACCGGCCTCAAGCCAGTACTAAAAGGTCAAGCTGCCATCGCTCCCAATAATACTTCCAACAGTTTGTTCACTCACATTTTATTCGATCTTGGCCTTGGTTCTCATCAGCTGGATGATCCTGCCGCGGGCTTTTCGTTTCAAAGCGACGGTCCTTTAAATATGAAATTTGGTGCGGACAGTCCGTTGCCTGACTCCTCGTTTCAAGCCGTTAATTACGCGACGCAGCGCTTAGGACATCATCCCAACGCGTACGAATTAATCAGCCAGTTATCTGTGCCGGAATTAACTCTCCTCCTTCATACTCTGGGCGAGGAAAGATATGCCGGACGGATTGCGCAGGCGATTAAACGCCGGATCCCAGCCACCACCCACGAGCTGGCGGCCACTGTCCAGCAGGCAGTCCCTGCCAGCTACGAACATGGCCGTATCAATCCTGCGACCAGGACCTTCCAGGCATTACGCTTGGCCGTCAATCGTGAATTAGAAGCTTTGGCCGTCGCGCTGCCTCAGGCCGCCGACTTGCTCCAAGCCAATGGCACGATTGCGGTGATCAGCTTTCATAGTTTAGAAGATAGGATTATTAAGCAATTCTTTCGTCAAAGTGAACTAAGCGTGGTCACAAAAAAGCCGCTGACGGCCACGCCTGAAGAAATTAAGCGCAACCCTCGCGCCCGTACGGCTAAACTAAGAGCCGCCCGCAAAACGCCGGGCTAGCCAACATCATCAATTAACAACTAACAAAAACCAACACATGACATCAATAAGCAACCAATTCGTCCGACCGCGCCGCCAGTTGAACCAGGCTGCCTGGCGTCAACCGCAGCATTGTCAAATCCGTCATTTCTCCGCCATTGCTAGTTGGCAAAGCGGCAGTATCAATTCAACCACTGTCTCCTTGGTCTTCGGTTTATTGATTATTATCAGTATTTCTTGCCTGGGCTTCTTCTATCTCGGACAAGTCCTAAACACCGCGTCACAGGGGTCTGATATCCAGCAGTTGGAAGAAAAAATTGTTGAGCTTAAAGAAAAACAACGTCAGGTTGAACTGGAAGGCGCTCAGTTACGCTCCATTGATAATATTGAAAATCGCGTCCATGACTTAAACCTGGTTGCCACTAGCAAAGTAACGTTTCTTAATCCGGCTGTGGATAAAGTCGCTGCTTTAAATCGATAGGCTACCGCGCACCTTAAACTTTTTCGCGGTTGGATTCCTTTAAGTTACTTAACAATAATTGCTTCATGCCTGACAGTTAGGCATACTTGTTGGAAAATTCTCATGCTCGCAATCTCACAAAGGCTTTGGCTATTGAATGCAATCTGCTTATTCATACTAGCTATTTTAATTGTCCGCTTAATTGACCTGCAGGTGATTAGGAGCGGATATTTCACCGCTATCGCTACCGGTCAACGCCAAAGAGCGGCCGAACTTGCCCCTAGTCGCGGCACCATTTATTTGCAGGAACACAATAGCGGCGAATTATTCCCGGTCGCCGTCAATAACAAGAGCTGGATTGCGTATGCTGTCCCGCGCGATATGGCCGACCCATTGCAGGTAGCCGAAGAATTGGCACCGGCCTTACTCCAATTTCGCGAGCGCCAGCAACAACAGGTTTCATCGATCCTGACGGATACGGGCCAGGTTTCTAACCCAGCGCCTGATGTGCCTGATCAGCCTAGTTACGATGATCGCTTGGCCACTCTGCGGGATGAGCTTTATCGCAAGTTTAATCAGCACGCTGATCCCTACGAACCATTTTTAAAATTCTACGAATATTTAGATGAGGAATTCTATAACTATTTGTCCGAACATGATTTCGCCGGTATCAGATTGGAGGAAACTACCTCCCGTATTTATCCGGAAAAATCATTGGCGGCTCATGCCCTGGGCTATGTTGGCTGGCTAGATGATAAAAAGATTGGCCGCTATGGTATTGAAGGCAACTTCGAATCGTCACTGGCTGGCGATCTCGGTTTCTTTAGTATGGAACACGATACCGCTGGGCAATACATCGGTGTCGGGTCCCGGCAGTTTGAACCGGCCACGGATGGGGAAAGCATTGTTCTCACCCTGGACCGTGTGATTCAGTCGGCGATAGAGGACGAGCTTAAAGATGGAGTAACCCGTTACGGGGCTGAACGCGGCAGCGTCATTGTTATGAATCCTCGCACCGGCGCTATTTTAGGCATGGCTACCTATCCCACCTATGATCCTAATTATTATTACGCTATCAACGACGCGAAAGTCCAGCTTAATCCGATCATCTCTGACATCTTTGAGCCGGGCTCCGTGCTCAAGCCCGTTGTTATGTCAGCGGCTATTGAGGAAGGATTAGTCACGCCGCAAACAACTTTCAACGATACCGGACCTGTCAAAGTTGCGAAATATACTATTAATACTTTTGATGGCCAACATCACGGCGTTCAAACCATGACGCAGGTACTGGAAAAATCCAACAACATTGGTATGGTCTGGGTTGGACAACAGCTGGGCGCTGAAACAATGTACGACTATTTACGGCGCTTTGGTTTAGGAGAAAAAACCGGTGTTGAATTAGAAGGCGAAACGCAAAATACCCTTAAAGACCCAGACCAATGGAACGTCGCGACGGTGGCTACCTCTTCTTTCGGCCAGGGAGTCGCCCTCACCCCGCTGCAAATATTGAACGCCATCAATGTTATCGCCAACGACGGTACGCTCATGCAACCCTATATCGTCTCGCGTCGTCAGCCGAGCCAGGGTGAAGCGGAAGAAACGATACCGGCTCAAGTGCGCCACGTCATTTCTCCCGCGACTGCCGGTGATGTCTCCGCCATGATGGTCAGCGTCATCGAAAACGGTGTCGCCACGTTAGCTCGGGTACCCGGCTATTATCTGGCCGGCAAAACCGGTACCGCTCAAGTCCCTGATGAGACAGGCGCCTATTCGCCGGATCGTAAAATCATTTCCTTTGTCGGTTTTGGGCCGATCGATCATCCACAATTTTCCATTATGATCAAACTAGATAATCCATCCGGGCTTTCATTCGCCTCCGGTACCGCCGCCCCGATGTTTAGGCACATCGCGGAAAAAATCATTAACTATTTACAAATCCCGCCGGATTATGACCCCACCAAGCAACCGCCCAAGTTTGAAGTCGGGGACAATAATCAAGTTGGTGCCTAGACCTTGTGGGTCGATTTTGAAAGCCATTTTTATACTGACGCTTTTCGAGATAAACTAATCGCACAGCTATGCTAAAAAAAATTGGCCAGACCATCCTATGGCTGCGCGCTAAGGATTATTTACAGCGTTATCACCTGCCATTGATTGGTGTTGCTGGGAGCACGGACAGAGGTGTCGCGACGGCAGCCATCGCCGCTGTCTTTTCCACCACCTATCGCGTCCGCCATTCTCCCTTGGGAGCCAACACGCGCGCCGGTATCGCCTCCTCTATTCTGGGCATTGCCGCTACCCGCGCCAGGCAACCATGGTATCAGTCATTACCCCGCAGTAAGGCTAAGGAGCTTACCGATTATGAACCCGATGTCATCGTTTTAGAATTGGGCGCCAGCCGTCCGGGCGATATTGATTATGCAGCCACTCACCTGCCTTTTCAGGGAGCAGTGGTCACCAACGTCCATTCCTCCCACCTGGACCTCTTCGCTAGTCAAGAGTTAGTAGCACACGAACTGGCGTCCCTGGTCGTCTCTACAGCCCGCAGTGGTTTTGTCGTGCTCAATGTCGATGATCCGTTAGTGCGTGATATGCAGACCAAGAGCCAGGCTCGCGTCATTACTTATGGGACATCAGCTGACGCGACTGTTCGCCTACTGCACACCAGATCTCGTGGTCGCATTGGCGTTGCCTGCGCTGTTAACATTGCCGGACATATTTATGAACTTCATTTCCCCAACATCGTCTCTGAATATCAAATTCCTTCCCTTATCAGTTCGTTAGCGGTCGCTTATGCCATGGGTATCAACTTATCTAAAGCTATCAACGCCATCCAGCCCCTCCAACCAACACCTGGCCATATGAGATTCCTGGCCGGGCACAATCATGCGGTTTTGCTTGATGACAGCTATGATGCGTCCCCGGAGAGCACCCACACGGCCCTGCAAACGCTCCGCTCATATCCGGCGACAAGAAAAATTGCTATTCTTGGCGATGTTTTGGATCTGGGAACGCAAACCATTACTTCCCATCAGCAAATTGGACATACGGTCGCGGGAGTTGCCAATATCTTTGTCGCGGTCGGCAGCCACATGCGACACGCCGGGGCAGCGGCTCTCCGTCACGGCTCCGGCAACCAGGGACAGAACAGTCTGGATATTCACTATTTTTCCTCCAGTCGCGATGTCGGCAAGTGGTTGCGCGATTTTCTGCATCCAGACGATGTTGTACTGATTAAGGGCTCTCGAGCTATGCGCATGGAAGAAGTCACCCGTCGCCTCCTAAGCAAGCCCGCCGACGAATCACAATTAGTACCATAAAACCTCTCGTCAGTGGCCGCAGATCAAAGACCGTTAACCTTTCCATCAAATTCTGATTTTCTAACTTCTGTCTTGTTATTTTACGCTTTTCGCTTTACTCTTTACATTTAATTAATGGCCTCTTCGTCTAGCGGCTAGGACATCAGGTTCTCATCCTGGAAACAGGGGTTCGATTCCCCTAGAGGCTACAAGCATTAATGAATACACACCGTCATTTGATGGTGTGTATTCATTATGGCCGAAGGCTATTTGGGGAATCGAAGGGTATTCTAAAAACGTAAACTGCTTTACGTTTTTAGAAACCCGGGCTTCGGGGGAGTAAAATTGCCTCGAGCGCAGCGAGTGCAATTTTGCGGGGGAGAAGGATTCCCCTAGAGGCTACATCAAAAATACCTCCGCTTGCGGGGGTATTTTATGATGTTTTCTTAAGAATGAATCGAACGGTATTTCGAGAAGATGAACTACTTTATCTTCGAGAAAACCGTGGCTGCGAAGCCTGCCTGCCGGCAGGCAGGGAGGAGTGAGTAATGTACCGTAGGTACGAAGCGAACGACGGAGGAGCAGGATTCCCCTAGAGGCTGCCAGCCTAAACAATAGACCGCTCTCATTTGAGAGTGGTTTATTGTTATGCACACAGTGCATCCGGGGAATCGAAG
Source organism: uncultured Candidatus Saccharibacteria bacterium (assembly GCA_964371255.1). Lineage (GTDB taxonomy): Bacteria > Patescibacteriota > Andersenbacteria > UBA10190 > UBA10190 > UBA10190. Next base: position 142,099 of record CAYJKV010000003.1, read on the forward strand.
GGTATTCCAAAAACGTAAATAGTTTTACGTTTTTAGAAACCCAGGCTCCGCAGGAGGAGCGCAGCATCGAACGAATGTGAGCGCTGCGCGACGGGTGAAGAGAATTCCCCTAGAGGCTACTAGACAATAGACCGCTCTCAGTACTGTCTGCCCGCATCACAAACACCATTAAAGATCCACCTTTGCGCATCTTTTGCTCCTGCGTTTCACCAAATCTGCTTTTCATAATAGAATTAGAAGATGAGAAGCAAAGTAGGCAAGAGGGGATTCACTTTAATTGAAGTCTTGGTTGTTATAGCAATTATAGGTATTCTCGCGATCATTGTTTTAATAACTATCAGCACGCTGCGGGAAAAAGCCAGGTTGTCCAACTTGCTTAATCATCAAGGGCAAGTCGGTCATCAGTTGGGTGCATATGCTTCGGGCATCTGGGAGATGGATGAAGGTTCAGGCCTGTCTGTAATGAACGGTTCGGAGAATCAATTCGCTGGTGCGCTAAGTGATGTTACTTGGGTTGAAGATACGCCGGAAGGGAAAGGATACTCCTTAGAATTCAACGGTATGGACGGGGAAGTTATCCTGTCGCCAAGCGATCAACTGTTAAGCAATGCCAACGAACGATGGACAATTACTGCCTGGTTCAAACCATATTCAATCTCCTCCTCCCTAATTTTTGACCGGATCATTACGATCGGTAGAAAGAGTACTCCAGGTACTGCCGTTTCCTTACTGCTAGGTGATAGTAATAAACTCATTGTCCGGTATTACAGCGTAGCTGGTGTTGATGGTAACGAAAATTATTTCCCGGTAGGAGAAGTTTCTTTAAACCAATGGCATTTTGCCAGACTGTCTTATGACAATGGCGTTTTTGAGGCGTGGCTGGATAACGAGCGAGTGATTGTGGATGATCCGGCTGACTTTCCGACAACTGAAGATTTATATGTCATCGACCGGGGTACGTATAGTGCCATTCTTGGCTCGTGGTCGCCTGTCGATAACCACGATCAGCACTTCCATGGCCTCATCGACGAGGTGCAAATTTATACGAATTATTGAAGACCTAAATTTCGCAATTTAGAAGAGCGTTCCCCCTGTTTGTATTTTATGTAGCGCTCACTACTAATAAATAATAGTCATACCACCATCTGTCGAATCGGGTATTCTCGTCAATTTTAATCCCATTATCCTCGCGCCAGTTACTTACTGGACTGGCCTCGCGATCATTAACCCGCTGATTGGTCATCACTACGTCATGCCCTTGATTAGCCGCGGCTTTCCAGTGTGGCTGGGGAGAGATATCTTGAAAAATTCATAGACCCCCCGATCAAACCAATTGACTTATACTCCTAATAAATTTGAGCCATTTTTGCCCGTGCTGCCAAAGAAATATATTTCACACAAAAAGAGGGCGCTAAATAGCGCCCTCTTTTTCTGTGTTACAAACAATTAGCCTCTGTGCTTTCCGAAACAGTCCCGGCAGTATACCGGTCTGTCACCTGTTGGCTGGAACGGAACTTTTGCCGATCCTCCACAATCCGCACAGGTGGCATCGTACATCTGTCGATCTCCACCGCGTGAGCCGTGTTGTTTCTTGAAACAGTCGTTACAGTATACCGGTCGGTCACCCGACGGTTGGAAAGGAACTTTTGCGTCCTTGCCACACTCGGCACACTTTACGTCAAACATTTGACGTTCCTCGTTAAAATCTCGCATTGATAATCTCCTCCTTTCGTGTTAGTCCCTGACGGGACCCTAAATCGAGGTCTTCGCACTCCTTTAAGTCGACGCTCGATTTAACACAAAAGGTCTCTCTACACGTCTCCTGCGAGGAACGTTTCCCTCAGTCCAAATCTTGCCATATATAACTCATTATTGTCAACTCTATTGTGATGAATAGTAATTCTCCCTAAACTTAAGTAATTAATTAACATTTATCACCTTTTTTCTATGAAATTTACTTTGCCGAAACTGACCTTCGCGTATGACGACCTGGAACCTTATTTTGATGCCCGCACGATGGAGTTACACCACACGAAACATCACCAGGCATATACCGACAAACTTAATGACGCCGTCTCCAAGCATCCGGAATTGCCGGACCAATCAGGCGAGGAATTATTAATGAATTTAAGCGCTTTACCTGCCGATATCAGATCCGTGGTGCAGAATCAGGGCGGAGGCTACGTTAATCACAACTTTTTTTGGGACATATTATCTCCAGAAAAAAAGAGTATTCCCGACTCTGACCTCAAAAAGGAAATCGTCGCCAAATTTGGCAGCTTTGACCGTTTTACAGCTGACTTTACCGCGCAAGCGGCTGCTCATTTCGGCAGCGGTTGGTCTTGGCTGGTGGTTGATGGAGACGATCAATTACAGCTTATTACTACGATGAATCAGGACAGTCCGCTAAGCTTAGGCCATGCACCAATCTTGGCTTTGGATCTTTGGGAACACGCCTATTATCTTAAATACCAAAATCGGCGGCCGGAATATATCACTGCTTGGTGGTCGATTGTTAATTGGCCGTCGGTAATCGCCAAGTACAATCAAGCGCTTAAACACTGACTTGGATTGTCTTACCTATCCGTAAAGATTAGTCATAGACTGTATAAAATGCTCACCTAAAAGTTGGGACTAGCTAAATCGTCAGATTTTGGCTATTTTAACTTCATGCAGCTGCGCGAAGATGTCAAAAATTTAATTACCTATTTTCAGGTGCCTGCCGTTGAACCGGCGCCGGAGAGCCTGATTGAAGTATCATCGGCCACTAAACGCATCGCGTTTGCCTATGAACGTTTTCGCAATACTCTGGAACCAGACGAAGAAGAACTTCTGCGCCGCAAAGCCATTTTGCGCATTCTCGAACGGCGCCTCTTTGAGGATCGATCCCCGGTGACCATCGCCACCACGTTATTACAGGAACTCATCCGCGCCAACTATATTAAGAATTCCCCTAAATCCTACGCCCAACAAATCGGTCACATCCTACGCAAAGCGAAACAAATTTACACCGCGCTTTCCCCGGTTAATGCGGAGTGGTTCTTGCGCTTGGTCGCTGTAGCCATCGACCATCATCTGTATCCGCCTGATCGCCAGGAGGCCTTGGTCCATCTCATGTATCATGACACATTTCCCCGGATTGCCTGGACGGACAATTTCGTCACGGAAGTCGACCGGCCAACCCAGCTCTATCTGGCCTGTCACCGCGCTCTCTTTGCCGCCGATAATAGCGAGCTGGCCTATCATTATTTTGTGCATCACTTTCCCGAGTGGCAGCAGGATGAATTTGACATTGCGCAAGTCGATCACATCGCCAAAAACATTCCCCAATTCCATAACTTTATCACTAACGCCCTCGAGCATCCTGCCTGTGACCGACTAACCCGTTTGTTGCGCCCCATTGCTGTCCCGTATCTGACGCTGCGCGACATGGTGACGGAGCGGGGAGAAAGCGTTTTTGATTCAGAGCAACTCTTCACCGAAGCCGCCCAGGAAGCGGTCACCCATCGCACAAAAAAAACCCGTAGTCGGATCAGCCGGCGTGCCTGGCATAGCATCCTATTTTTATTCATGACTAAGACTCTTTTGGCCTTATTGCTGGAAGTGCCCTATGAGAAATATCTGATTGGCCAGATCCATTATCTATCCTTGGCCGCCAACATTACTTTCCACCCTTTGCTCCTCTTTGCCCTCGCGACCAGTGTCCGCCTGCCCGGACAACGCAACACCGAACGCGTCATTGAACAATTACGCAAGATAGTCTTGGGAGAAGGGGAACTGCCCACGGTTATGATTAGTGCTCCTCGTCGTTATGGCACGACAACCTGGTCCGCCTTCGCGATCTTTTATGCCCTTCTATTTATCGTGATCTTTTGGGGTTTATTCACCTTGCTTGATCGGCTCGAGTTCTCGCTCCTAGCCATGTTTTTCTTTGTGATCTTCTTGGGTTTAGTTAGTTTCTTAGCTACTCGCATCCGCCGGTCAGCGGATGAACTGCGTATTATTTATAAGGGTGAAACAATTTTCTCGGCCATGACCAGCTTTTTCGCTCTGCCCATTCTAGAGTTTGGCCGCTGGTTAGCCCAAAACATCCGCCAGCTGAATGTCGTGCTGTTTCTAATGGATCGGGTTTTGGAAGCGCCCTTCAAGATTTTAATCGATATCACTGAAGAGTGGTTTGATTTCATTCACGACCGTCGCGAAGAAATAGTTAAATAATTTTTGCCGTGTCGGTGATAATCTGCGGCGTCCTCGACCTGGCTGTGCCAAAGTTACTGTTGCCTATTCATGTAAATTTCCATATTCTCATAAGCTATGAGTAAACGCGTCATTTTTCGGATCATTTTAGCTGTCCTGGTTTTATTGGTTGGCAGCCTCGCGGTTTATTGGACTCGCCCAAGCCGTGTTGTGGAGGACGCCTTGGCTAAACTGTCCGCCTCAGATACACAGCGTTTTTACTCGACAATCTCCGTCACTAATCCTGCCGCCTCCATCGATATTCTAGGCGAAAAAGCGTCCATCGATTTGTTAATCAACGGTCAGTTCAAGCGCGAGGCCGATCGGCGGGATAGTTTGGACGCCACCATCCAATTGACTACTAAAACGGAAACCTTAACCATGTTAATTGAAGCCAACACTCGTTTTATCGGTGACCAGGCTTTTTTCCAAATAACTAAAGCGCCGCCATCGCTGCCAGTTCTCGCGCAATTAAAAAATATCTGGATCGAGTTACCACGCGGCACTCAACAGTCGCCGTCCACTTTGCCGGATCCTGAAACCACTTTTATTGACGTTAAATCGGGTTCTCGTGAGGACCTGGATGGAACCACTGTGAAAATATACCACGCCACCGCCACCTCAGCGGCAGTCATTAGAATGATGGACGCTATTGCCCAGGTCTTAGGTACACACTTAACTGCTGAACAAATTACTAACATCCAGCAGGGGATTGCCAACGCGGAAACTGTGCCGATCGAACTGGCCATCACCCCTTGGACCAACGAAATCCGCCGCATTTCATTAAATACCACTGTTCCTGGTAGCAATAACAACATGAGTATTGAGCTAAAATTTATCGATCGCAACGCACCCGTAGAGATTGCTGCACCCGCTGACGCTAAAAAAATTAGCGATATCGCCGGTGCCTCCAACACTAATAACGAATAATTACTCTTCCGACCTTCCCACCCACCCCCTGTTTCTTTGCGTGAGCGCGTATATAATACAAAGGTGCTGCTAGAAATTGTTATTCTAATCCTTGGTTTATCGCTCGGTTTAATAGTTGCCTGGCTGTCTTTACGACGCCAACCGCCTGCTGATGCGAGTTTCCATCAATTAGAACAAACCTTGGCCGCCCGCTTAGACAGCGTTACTAAACATATTGAACAGCGATTATCAGATAACGTTCATGCTATTAACGAATCGAAAAGCTTTATTACTAGTCAGTTGAATAATAGTGAACGGACTGCTCGTGACGTCAGTGCCGGTTTAGGCAAACTCGAACTGGCGACCGCGGCGCTGCAGCGCACTAACCAGGAAATTTCCTCTTTCCAAAATATGCTCAAACACCCTAAGATCAGGGGCGGTTTTGGGGAGGTATTGTTAGCTAATCTGTTGGCCGACGTCTTGCCGCATGATCGCTATCATCTTCAATACACCTTTCCGGCGGCGGGGGATATAGCTGACGCCGTTATCTTATTGCAAGATGGCTACAAAGTAGCCGTCGACGCCAAATTCCCTCTAGCCAATTACCAATTAATGATCGCGGCTGAAGATCGTATCGAGAAAAAGAATATGCGGCGCGCCTTTTTCCGTGATATTAAAAAACACATTCATGACATCTCTACGAAATATATTGTTCCGCAGGCCAAAACCCTCGATTATGCCTTTATGTACATACCGGTCGAAGCTGTCTATTACGAAACCATGATCCATGAACATGCCGAAGAAACTCTCTGGGAATATTGCTTGCAGCATAAAGTTATTCCGGTTTCACCCAATAGCCTTTTAGCCTATCTGCAAACTGTCTTAATCGGCTTGCGGGGGATGAAAGTTGAACAGCAAGCCAAGGAAATCTTGGCACACTTGGGACAAATTCGCCAGGATTTTGGTCAATTCACCAAGGACTTCTCGATGATCGGCAGTCATTTAAACAACGCCAAAAATCGCTACGAAGATTCCGCTCGCCGTCTTGATAAGTTTAGTAACCGTCTCGAGCACATTGAGTCAGTCGGGGACAGTCCCTTACCCGCCAGATCGTCGCCATCATCCATTGAGCCTGGAAATCCAATTTCATAATCAGACAGACCAATTAAATTTATTCGGCTATGTTTGTCCGCCCATTTTGTACCATAAAATCAATTGACATACAGCTTGTCATGTATTAACCTGCATATCTGGCAACAAAAGGATCGTACCTTCAGCATACGGAGTTCACGTCATGTTAGAAGCTCTTGCTTCGCTCCTTGTCCTATTTATCGTTCTTTGCGGCTTGAGTGTTGTTGTGTCACCCATGATGGGTCGTCACCTTGATCCGTTTTTCCTGTCACGTCCTGTTGGACGATGGGCTATACGGCTTCCTGCCCGTACCTGTCGCGGCACGTCTCGGATTTTTAACCGATGGTCACGACAAGCCTGGCTTCATGGTAACCGCACACAGTCGCTGTTTCTGAAGATATTCCTTTACTTATCTTCGGCCACTCTTGGCACAATCGGTTTGCTGCTTACCATTCCAGCCGAACTCTTGGGCGACCTGCCTAAACTATAAACACCGCCATTCTCACCCCATAGCATTTTTGCCTTGGGGTTTTTATTATTTCGCCAAAATAAGCGCGCTCCGCGTAGCGGAGCCGCGCATTTTGAGCGAAAGAATAACCCTGCCTACCGGCACAGGCAGGCCCGTAACAACATTGCCGTCCCTATTTAATTAGTGCTTTTCTTTAGTCAAAAACCATATTTAATTCTAGCGCCAGGCTTGCCTACCGGCAGGCAGGCGCGGGCTGAATAAGCCCACCCCTTTGTGGGCGCAGCCTGGCGCCGTAATGAGCCTCGCAATGTTCGTTACTGGGGTAGGTCCATCGCCAAAAAGACTTGCTCCGCGAAGCGCAGTCGCATTTAGTGCCAAATCATCACCCTGCCGGAGCCCTCAGTTTGTCGCTTTTCGACTTGGCCCCAAGTAACTCTGCGCTTATCGAAGAGTTGAAGGGCGCAGTAGGGAATAGTTGTAATATTGAAACGTGTCGCCTTCGGCGTCCTTTTGCGTTCTGACTAAATCAATAATCCGCCTCTAGCGGACTGCCTGCTTCGAACGAAGCGCACTCTTTGGTTCTTGGCGTATTTCACTCAGTATTGTCTCATCACCGCTCTGACAATCCCTTGTATCACCGGATTCTTTGAATAAAGCGGCTTCATTTTTTTATTGGCGGGCTGTAATCGAATTCTGGTCTTTTCCCGATAATATCGTTTCAGTGTCGCGTTCTCGTTATCCAGCAGCGCCACCACCACATCGCCGTTCTGCGGATAAAAGTTTCTTTCAACTACAACATAATCCCCATCCAAAATACCATCCTCAATCATCGAATCGCCTTTTACTTTCAAGGCGTAACAATTCAAGTGCGGTAATAACTCCATTGGCACTGCTAGCGCTTCCTTTTCTGCGATGGCTTCAATCGGTTGTCCCGCGGCAATTACTCCAACCAGCGGTAGCTCCACGCTCTTAGCGAATAATCTGGCTTTATCCGTCAACTCCACGGATCGCATCTGCCCGGCTCGCAAACTAATGTAACCCTTATGACGTAAAGCCTGCACATGATTATAAGCCGTGGCCGGGGACTTGATTCCCATATCTCGCATCACATCCCGATAGCTTGGGGCATAATTGTGCTTGGCTAGAAACTCTCGAATCACCTCAAGCGCCTCGCTCTGTTTTTTGGTCAAATCGTTCTGAACCTTTTCTAAGTCCGCTTTCATATACGAACATAAGTATAACAAACAAAATAATAAATACTAGACAGTTTTCCACTGCCCGTCTTGTTCATATTCATCGCCTTAACCCCGAATAAATTATGCTATCATTCAATGGATGCCAATATCCATTTGTCCAAACTATTTTCGTCTTTACTCAATTTTATCGGTCTTACTGATCGCCTTGATCCTCTGGCCGACCGGCTTGCCTGTCAGCGCCCAAGAGAATGATGTGCAGTCTTCACCCTCTCCTTCACCGTCACCGGCCGCCAACGACACCGCCTCCTCGGCTTTAGTCAAACTTCAGGAGAATCAGGCGCGCCTCCAGGCGAAACAGGCAGAACTGTCGAATTTGGATAAAAAAATCAAAGAATTATCCAATAAGCAATCCACCGCCTCAACCGAAGCAGAATTAGCGGCTGATCAGCTCGCGTTTATTAGCCAAGAATTACAGGCGGCGCAATTACAGTACGATCAGACGCTCCTTAGTATTACCGTGCTGAACCGGGACATATCTGAATCTGAGCAGGAAATTGATCGTCTGGAAGCAGCTACTGTTGATACCCGCCAAAAACTGCGTGACTCATTGCGCGCTTTATATCAGCATGACCAAACCTCCTTATTAGATGTGATCTTGGGCTCTACTAATCTAAGCGGTTTGATGACAGAGCGCCGTGCGTATCAGACCATTCAGCAGCGCGCTCTCCAATATGTGGTCGAGTTGCAACAACGGCAGCAAGCAGTCACCGAACACATCGCAGATCTGGAACAGCAACAGTTACAGATGCAGCAATTAAAAGAATTGCAAGCATATCAGCAGTCAGACCTTAACGAACAACAAAACTCTAAGCATGAATTTTTACGGTTAAAACAGCAGCAACAAGCGCAATATGCCCGTGAAGTGGCCGAGACCAAACAGACGCGCGCCGAAATAGAACAGCAGCTTTTTTCCTTGCGGGGACTTGGTGTTGATTTGGCCCTAAACGATGCATACCAAGCAGCGCGTTTTGCCAGCTCACTGACACATATTCGCCCAGCCCTTTTATTGGCAATTGTCAAAGTCGAAACGAATGTCGGCGAAACGCTTGGCAGTGGGCAATTCCCTGATGACATGCACCCAGCCAGTCGCGATGCCTTTATCAAATTAACAGAGCAGCTTAAACTTGATCGAACTAAGGCACCAATTTCTCGTCGACCATCCAGCTATCAAGGCTGGGGAGGTGCCATGGGCCCTGGGCAGTTTATGCCTGACACCTGGTTAGGACTTATGCCGCGTTTAAGCCAGTTGATGAGCAAACCGGTGCCTGACCCGTATGCTTTACCGGATGCTTTGGTTGCGGTGGGTTTGATGATGGCTGATCGCGGCGCCGCCAATCCAGCCATGGAGGCTGAGGCGATTGGTCGTTATTTAGCCGGACCGAATTGGCAGTACCATTTGTGGTACAGTGCAAGGGTTTTAGCGGTTGCCACCGAATATGAAAAAGAAGGACTTAGATAATTACCACTGGCCGGCTATTTATGCCACAAGAGGCTCTACTCCTAAAAGCTCCTTAGTTTCATCTGCTTCTATAGCACGTTATTCCCGCACACCACTTAAGGTCGCTTAACTCTCTTTATCTAACGCATCATGAACGCCACCTTTACCTCAACTTCTCGGCCCTTGGTGCTGATTATTCTCGTTTCTGTCAGCCTGAATATTGCCATCTGGTTGCTGGCCTTCTTCTTGTTTCCTGCCTCAGACGCTGCTGTCCTGCATTACAGTATTGGTATCGGTATTGACTTTATTGGATCTGGACGTCAGATTTACTTGTTGCCAGTCATCGGTTTGGTTGTACTCGTCGGTAATACTTTACTGGGTGTGGTTGTCAAACGCACCGATCTGCGTTCAGCCTGGTTGCTTTGGAGTACCATCCTGCCCGTACAAGTAGTTTTACTCGGCTCTTTCTTATTAATTTGGTTAGTGAATAAATAAAGAATAGATCTAATGCCTCAGATTAATATATCTAATTTAGCGCTGGAGCTTGATTTTAGTCACATTATTCGCCGGTTTTTCTCCATCTTACCCGGTGCTCTGTCTTGGACTACGCTAATTGGCTTAACTGTCTTGGCATTTATTGCGCCATACTGGATTGCCGTCTTTATCATTGTTTATGACGTTTATGTGCTCGTGCGCGCCGTCTACATTTCTGTCCACTTAGTCTATGCGTATTATCGGCAGGGGAAAATGCGCCAGATTGATTGGCTTGACCGTTGCGAGCAGGTTACCGTTAATCTGGAAAGATACTTCAAAACAACAAAGCAATCGATCCATCGCCAGTCAGACTGGGTTACACGGCAATTATACGAAGATCTCTTACAGATCAACCAAAACCAAATTGAAGTCCTGCCCTGGCACAAAGTTCATCATGTTATTATTCTGCCCACTTACAATGAATCATTAGCCGTGTTGCGCCATTCACTGTCCGCCCTGACCGCCGCTCAGTTTCCAGCGGCACGCTTGCATGTAGTAGTCGGTTTTGAGGAACGCGCCGGCGAATCCGCCCGGCAAAGAGCCGCCGCGCTTACTGACGAGTTTAGTCACCAATTTGGAACTTTTTTGACGACTTTCCATCCCGACGACCTGCGCGGAGAAAAAAAGGTTAAAAGCGCTAATGCTACTTGGGCGATGACTAAGATGGAAGAAATTCTAGCCGCCAAACAAATCGCCACCGACTATGTGCTGGTTAGCAATTTTGATAGTGATACGGTAGTCGGCCCCGCTTATTTTGCTTATCTCACGTATAAATTTATCACTCACCCCGATCGATATCATGTCAGCTATCAGCCCTTACCGATGTATCACAACAATGTTTGGGACGCTCCTTCTTTCTCCCGAGTCATTGCCACCGGTTCAACCTTTTGGCAGATGATCGAATCAACTCGACCGGAGAGATTGGTTACATTCTCCAGTCATTCTATGACTTTACGTGCGTTACAGGCGGTTGGTTATTGGCAAACCGATATTATCTCTGAAGATTCGCGTATCTTTTGGCAGTGCCTATTGCACTACGACGGCCATTATCGCACTGAGCCGCTTTATACCTCTGTTTACATGGATGCCGCCTTAGCTGACAGTTGGTGGCAAACATTTATTAATCAATATAAACAGAAGCGCCGTTGGGCGTGGGGGATTGAAAATTTTCCTTACCTGATGATGGGTTTCTTGCGCCATCGATCTATTTCCTGGCGGACTAAACTCACTTATACTTTCCGGACATTGGAAGGCCATTACTCCTGGGCAACAACACCGATCATTATTGCCGGCTTGGGCTGGTTGCCAATTTTCTTTGGCGGTCCGGCCTTTCATGCCACGGTATTGTCGTACAGTCTGCCTTACGTTACCCGTACTATTATGACTCTCGCCATGTTTGGATTATTAATCTCTACGACATTATCATTATTACTATTACCGACGCGGCCACCCCATGTCAGTCGGTGGAAATATCTGCCAATGACACTGCAGTGGGCGCTGTTTCCTGTTATTGCTACGATATTGTCTGCTTTCCCAGCGTTAGATGCGGAAACACGACTCATGCTCGGCCGCGATTTAAACTTCAATGTTATGCAAAAAACGCGTAAACATTAATCAATCTCCTGTCACTTTTTTACCAATGACAAACCCCTTACCTACTCTTGATTTATATTAACCACCTTATCTATCCCATGTTTTTTGAGATATTCGATCTCTCCCCACTCACTCAATACCATCTTGTTCTTGGTGGCGTCGGTTTCATTTTAGTCTATCTAAGCCTGGCTATTTTACTGCAGCAGGCGACCAAGTTCCTCAGAAAAGTACCTGCCCGCCCGGCTGTTTACTATGCCGGCTTTGTTTTAGTCGCGGTAACATCGCTCGCCGCTTTTACCAATATTGATAATCAGGCTCTTCGCTTTGGTTTATTGGCTGCCTCCCTTCTGATTTTGTTAATTGGTCTTTATGACGAACAGTATTCGCTTTCTCCACGCGCCCAATTATTCTGGCAGATTATCATTGCGTCTGTTGTCGTCTTATGGGGCTGGCGAATCAGTTATATCAGCCAACCATGGACAGGCGGCACCATCCGCTTAGATCAATGGGATATCGGTTCCTTTGTTTGGCCAGCGTCGCTGCTCACAGTCGCCTGGCTGCTCCTGCTCATGAACGCCATTAATTGGCTGGATGGCGTCGATGGCTTGGCGACGGCGGTCAGCTGTATTGCCTTACTGACCTTGTCTCTCCTTACGCTCTTGCCCTCTGTACAAGACTCTCGAACGCTCGCCCTGGCTTTATTAGGCGCTGGTGCAACCTTGGGTTTTCTGATTTGGAACTTTCCGCCCGCACGGGTGTTTCTCGGTACTAGCGGCAGCTGGTTTTTAGGCCTCTATATTGGCTTGGTAGCGATTTTGAATGGCGGCAAAATTGTCACCACTCTGTTAGTGCTCGCTATCCCAGTCGTTGATTTATTCTTCGTGATCCTGCAGCGTTTGATGACGGGACAGCATCCTTGGCAAGGTGATAAAATCCGCCATCTGCATTATCGGTTAATCAAAGTCGGTTTACGCCCTCGCACCATCGTTGTCAGTGCGATTATTATTAGCCTTGTCCTGGCTTTTAGCGCATTAACATTGCAAACGCGACAAAAAATTGTTGCCTTCGTTGCCGCTGTCATTATGCTTAGTCTAATTAGCTTCGAATTATTATGGTTCGCCCGGCAGTCAAAATCTTAAGCGTAGCCGCCACAGTTGCTCTTATCTCGGTCGGAGCCGCCTTTCTCCTAATGCCCCGCTTGGCTTGTCGTGATTTTAACGCTAGCACAGTTACTCTTAACAATAATCAATTTATTTCTGTGGCGTTAGCCCGCACACCAGCTGAACATGAGCAGGGACTCTCCGGCTGTTCTTCCTTAAAACTGGGCCAGGGCATGTATTTTATTTTTCCGATCAAAACGGATGCCATCTTTTGGATGAAAGATATGCTCATGCCTATCGATATTATATGGCTAGCCGATCATCAGGTAGTCGGTGTCACGCCAAATGTCCCACCTCCAGCCAACCCGGCAGCGTCCTTACCAACATACCCGGCCCCTGCGCCTGTCAATGGTGTTTTAGAGGTTGGTGCAGGCCATGCCAAACTATTAAACATCAAACCCGGGACAACGCTCAAACTCAACGATTAAAAGACTGTCCTTCGTCTAGATTTTGCTCTGTCTATTACTATTTTCTTGACATTGTGCTATCGTTGACTCATTATATTTCAATCTATGAAATTAGCTGTAATCAAGACCGGCGGAAAACAATATTTAGTTTTTGACAAGCGGGTTCTTAAGGTTGAGAAATTATCCATTCCGGTGGGTGATACGGTTACTTTTACCGAAGTATTAATGGTTTCCTCTGACAAAACAATTAAAGTTGGCCACCCCCAAGTGGCGGAAGCGTCCGTTTCTGCTAAGATCCTACGCCACGCACAAGCAAAAAAAGTCACCGGCGTTAAAATGAAGGCCAAAAAGCGTTATAAAAAATTCTTTGGCCACCGCCAGCCCTTCACGGAAATTGAAATAACCACGATCAAAACCCGCTAAAGCTTAGTTACACCCTTGCCTCGTCGGGCCTTTACCCCCACACCCAGCCAGCGCCGGCCTTTAAGGCCGGTGATAAAGGGTTTATATATTAGCTCCGCTGAAAAGCCCTGGCCTTTAGGCCAGGGTGTGGGGGTTTACTAAATAATTATATCTGCCGCCGTCCCTCAAAAGCTGCGGCAATTGTAATATTATCAGCAAATTCGATATCACCGCCTGTCGGTAAGCCGCGGCCTAGTTTAGTGATATTTATTGGCCTGCCCTCAATTAAATGACTAATATGTCTGGTTGTCGCTTCGCCTTCTAGGGTCGGATTTAAAGCGAAGATGATCTCCTTAATCTCTTCCTCTTGCAGTCGCGCCATCAATTCATTAATCGTCAGTTCGTCCGGTCCGATACCTTCCAGCGGTGATAGTGCGCCGCCCAGTACATGAAAAATTCCTTGATAAGTTCCCGTGCGCCAAATTGCTTCCACATCTAACGGATTCTCAACAATGCATAATTGGCTTTGGTCTCGGCTGTGATCTTGGCAGATGGCGCAAACCTCCTGCTCGGACAGATTATAACAGCGCCGGCAGACTCGAACATTCGCGTGCAAATTCTTTAGCGTATCACCCAGTCTGGCTACGACGCTTCTCGGCTGCCGCAATAGATGGATGGCTAATCGTCGGGCTGTTTTTGGTCCAATACCTGGCAAGCGATTGAGCTCGCTACTTAAATCCCGCACCGCCTTAGGCAAGATGGATTTCATATGCAGGATTACCTTACCCCAAATCGTTTTAGACCGCTACCCGTTCGCTTTTTCCCTCTTTTACCCCGCCGCTCATATCATCCTGATACGAATCCTCCGGCGGCAGCATGGTGACATATTTATTATGAAATCGCAGTGGTATCTCGCCGGTTGGTCCGTTCCGATGCTTTTCAATCAAGAGTGATATGTCGACCACCTCCGTTTTATATCTTTGCTCATCTGTGTCCGAAGCGGTTCGATGGATAAAAAGCACTACGTCAGCGTCCTGCTCAATGCTACCGCTCTCACGCAGATCCGATAACTTTGGCCGTTGATCGCCTCTCAGCTCCACCGCCCTTGACAACTGCGATAATGCCAAAACAGGCACATTTAGCTCCAAGGCCAACTTCTTTAAACTGCGCGATATATCTGACACCTCTTGTACGCGGTTGTCCTTGTAACGGCTGGATTCCATTAGCTGCAAATAGTCGATGATCAGCAGCCCTAGACCATGCTCGGCCTGCAGCCGTCTGGCCATTGTTCTAATTCCCATCACATTATTTGAAGCATGATCGTCAATATATATTGGTGCTTCGGACAACTCGCTCATGGCTTGGCCCAACCGCGAAAAATCATCATACTCTCCCTCCGTTTCCAGCTTGCCGGTGCGCATGCGCCACAAATCTACATGGGCGTGTGCGGCCAACATCCGATCTACTAATTGTTCTTGGGACATTTCTAAACTGAATATGCCTACCGGCACCCCAGCTAAGGCTGCGTGCCTGGCAAAATCCAGCGCCAGCGCTGTTTTTCCCATCGAGGGTCTGGCCGCTAGAATTATTAAATCTGACTTTTGCCATCCGGCCAGCTTTAAGTCCAGTTGAGGTATCCCGGTCGTAATTCCTCGTAAATCTTTATCCCCCTTATGGAGCTTGTCGATCCTCTCAAACGCGGCCTCTAGCGCATCAGAAATCTTAGAAAATTGCTGGTAGCTATGTTCTCTGGAAACAGAAAACAATAGTCGCTCGGCGTCGTCCAGCGTCTGCTCAATTTCGTTCGCCTCCTCAAAACCTAACTCATTAATAGCCGCTGCCGCCGTAATCAGACGCCGCAATGACCCATATTTCTGCACAATCCGAGCGTAGTGCACCACACTGCCCGCGGTCGGCACTACCGTTGCCAAATGGGCGATATGACCTTCGCCCTCAACCGCGGTCAGTAGCTTTTTTTCCTTGAGCCGGTTAACGACCGATACTACATCAATGGTAATACCTTTATTAAACAGTTCGACGCACACATCATAAATTTTGCGATTAGCTTCTTTGTAAAAATCATCTGCGCTTAAAAAGTCACCCACTTTTACCAATGCGTCTTTATCGATTAACAGGCATCCTAATACTGATTCTTCCGCTTCGTAACTATGCGGCGGAATCCTGACACCTAAACTAACGCTCATCTTGTTTTTATTGCTTCTTCCCATAACCCAAATGAATCACTGTTTTGCCTCCATCCTTCATTCTAAATAGTCGCGTTAATAGTTCGCGTCTCAGGGACATACGGCCTTATTAATTAATCCAACCATTATACAATCGCCTCGGCTGGTGGGGGAGTGGATAACATGTGCATTCCGACTTAGCCGCCGCTTTGTCCAAGCACCGTTCATTTCACCAGTATCATTTTGTCTTTTTTAGCAGTCGATATCCATTACTTGTGTCTTCCACCATAAATCCGGCTGCGATAATTTTCTCTTTTAAGAGATCAGCCTCCTCAAAATTATTTTCGCTTCTGGCGGCCTCTCTTTTTTTGGCTAAGTTGATCACCCCAATCGGCACGGTCTCTAGTTGTAACTCTTTTTCCAGTCCGGACACTACTCCCAACACTCTGTCCATATCAGCTAAAGTTGCATAGGCTTGATCAATGTATTGCTGGCGGCTGGCCTCGCCCGCACTGCTGTCTAGCCGGCGATTAATGTCTCCGACCAGCTGCAATACGACCGCTAGACTGCTGGGCGTATTCAAGTCATCAGCTAAAGTTGCCCTAAACTGATCCATGACCGCTGAGTCTGGCCTTTCCGCCGTATGCTCATTCACGCCGCCTTCTATTAATCGTCGCAGTATTGTTTTTATCTTATCTAAACTCGTCTGTGCCTCACTCATTTTATCCCATGTAAACTCAATTCTCGAACGATAATGGCTGCCTATAACCAACCAGCGGAAGACCAGGGGAGAGAAGCCATACTCACGGACCGTGTCTAGCGTTATTTGCTCTTTACCACTTTTTGCCAATTTCTCGCCGTTAATTTGCAGATGTGCGTTATGCATCCAGTACTTAACAAACTTCTCACCAGTGGCTGCCTCAGACTGCGCAATCTCATTCTCGTGATGAGGGAATTTATTATCTTCGCCGCCCGTGTGGATATCAATCCGCTTACCCAAGTATTTCAGGCTCATAGCCGAACATTCAATGTGCCATCCGGGATAACCGCGCCCCCAGGGTGAATCCCATAGTTGCATATGGCTGTGGTCGTCCGTCAGCCAGAGAGCAAAGTCGGCGCTCCTCTTCTTCTCCTTACGCACCGCCAGCCGAGCTCCTTCGGCTAATTTATCCACCGTGTTGCCCGACAACTTGCCATACGGTTTGAATTTATCTACCTCAAAAAATACTCCCACCGGTGTGGTGTACGCATAACCTTTGTCGATCAGCCCTCGGATCATGTCTACCATTTCTTTGATGTGTTCCGTGGCTCGCGGATAGTGAGCCGCAGTCTGGATGTTCAATGCCGATAAATCTTTTTTGAAATTGTTGATTTCTCTCTCGGCGATTTCGCTCACCGTCATCTTTTTCGCCTTCGCTTCTTTTTCCATTTTGTCTTCACCTGTTTCTATCTCGTCTTGCGTCAAATGGCCCACGTCCGTGATATTAGTCACTTCTTGTACTTCATAACCGTGCATCTCCAGGGTGCGCCGCAAGATATCGGCAAACAAATATCTCCGCAGGTTTCCGATATGCGCTCTCTTGTAGACCGTTGGCCCACAATTATAAATCCTTACTACACCCGGCTCATTCGTTCTCAACACTTCTTTTTTCTTCGACCAGGAATTGTACAACACTATGTTATTTGCCATAATTTAATACTACTGTGAATTCTAAAAAATCGAAGTTCTTTTCATTACTATAGGAGCTAACCATGTGTCTGACCATGTTTGATTTGGACGGCCCGCTGGCTCTCTGCGTCGAAAATCTTTTTTTTGCCTGGGCGAATAGCCATCCTTCTGTCACTCAAGTCTGGGACTACGAAAAGCTAGTTGCTACCGGGGACTGGGCCGCCGCTACTGGCATGAAGCAAGGCGAGTCAACTAAACTTTTTCAGGAGTTTATGCAATCCGACGCTTATCCGGGATTCCTACCTACGCCAGGCGCTATCCAAGCTCTGAAAAAGATCCCTTCGGCCTCTCGTCTTTTGGCAACCGCCCGTGGTCGTATTCTGTATAAGCCCACCCGCGCTTTACTCGATCGGTATTTTGGACGTTTTCGACAGTATCACTTTAATGTCCATGACGCTAAAGTAAACATTGCTAAACAGTCTGGGGCGGATTTTGTGGTTGATGATTGCTACCCATTAATTATGCGCATCGCTCGGGAAACTTCAGCTATTCCAATTCTTTTTCCCAAACCAACCAGCCGTCGTGTCAGCCGCCGCCGTGGAGTAATCATTCTTGCTGCCGAGTCTGCGGTTTATCCGGACATGCCTTGCCACGAGTTCCAGCAAGTCTGTACGCAAGCCTGGCAGGAAATCAGTGACCGCTTGTCGAAGGCTTCTTGATGATCCTTAACAGTGCTCCTAAGCGCTGTTTTTTCTTTTAAATCGCCAGATTATATAGGTCACAGTAACAACCAGCGTTCCCAATACAGCCCAAAAGATAATTTTATCGATGGTCCGATCTCCATTAGCGTTGGGTGAAAAATACGGGTCAGTTAAAACTAACATCGGAATAACGACAATCGAATACACTGTGAATAGCCGCAGCAACTCATTCTGTTTATGCTGCAACAAAGTAAAATTAGTGCTCGAGAGCTCCTTGGTGCTCTCAAATAAGCTTTCCAACATTTCCCACATACGCAGCAGCTGTCCGTGCACCCGACGCCACCTGACTGCCACCTCACCGTTTATCATCGCATTACTCGGCTGCTCGGCAAATAAACTGGTTTGCGGTCTGATCACTTTGCGAAAATCCATCACGTCTCTGGCCAGATAAGAAATTTCTTCCACCATCTTACCTTCGTTCCCCTGAAAAACCGCGTCCTCGGCGATATCAATGTGTTTACTCAGCCGCTCCAGCTTATTGAACGCGCTATCGTTTAGCATGGCTATCAAATCCAGCGCGAACGCTAACGGTTGGTCACCCATATATTCCTGCGCCTTATCCGGCGTAGTCTCAAATTCGGTTCGTATCTTGTCCAGCACCACAATCGGTTCGTAGTGTAAGGTGAGAACCATCTTTTCTTTGATCACGAAAAATAGCGCGACCCCCTTGGTCAGCCGGAGAGTCCGGTCAAACACGGGGACTTGCACCAGTAGCAGGAGATACGTGGGCCCGCTGCTGATACTTGGCCGGTGGTATTTCGCCGCCACAAACTCGGCGTCATTAGTCGTCAGTCCAGCCTCTCTAATAAATTCTGCTAATTCCTCAACGGTGGGACTTTGTACGTTGCTCCAAGTTAGATCCTTTGATGATAGACTGTGCTTCATGTTATTCTTTTGGTATATTCTTTCTTCAACATACCATGTCTAGACCTTTCCTGACTATTGCCCTCCCCGTACTCTTTATTGGTGCTTTACAGTTGGTCAGTTGTCGGCCCGCGCAGGATATTCCTCCTGCTCAACCTGGCGGTGTTTATTTATCAACCAGCGGCGGTGCCACTTTCAATCAAGCCGTCAATTTGGTTGATGATAACAATCAGTTAATAGGCTATATCGATAGTTTATCTTTTTCTAACATCCATCGCCCTTCACACCAACCCTCTACTATTTATCTGGTTGCCGGTGGCAACGGCCTCTTTGTATCGACCAACGATGCCGAATCCTGGCGCCAGATCTCTACTCCACTCAGTCGCGTCACTGCTTTTGTCCATTTGCCTAACGAAGTTTGGCTGGTCTCCGGCACCAACCAAAATAACGAGGGTATCGTTACGCGCAGCCTAGACGCTGGTAAAAGTTGGGATAAGGTGCTAACTATTCCTGCTGCGACGGTTGAAAAAGGAAAATTTTTCCAAATAATAAAACCCCCGCCCCCCCCGGCCATTTTCGTCGCCAATCTGGTTCGTGACCCCTTTAATGAGGAACGGGTCTATGCCACCACCAGTACCGGTGATGTCTTGACTGGTGAAGAATCCGGCAAGCTGTGGTACGCCTCGGTTCGCCTGGAAGCTAGTAAACCTAACCCCTACACTGGCCGATCCGACGCTCCGGTCCGTAAAGTTATTCCTTCTCCGCACAGCCCTAATGAAATTCTCTTAATTGGGACTGACGGTAATCTGATCCGGGTAACCAATGAGGAAACGGTTAATCTCAAGAAACCACCCGGCCAAGTGATTGACGCCGCGTATATCAGCCAGTTTCCTAATGCTTTGTTCATTAGCATGACCGACGGTATATTCATCTCTCGCGACTTTGGTGAGAATTGGGTAGAGTTGAAAGTCCCGGTCAGCAAATCGCAGCCTATCAAAAATGCCATCGTTCGAGCCAGTCCAACCAATCCTGACCGCCTGCTGGTGACGGTGAATAGTATTATCTATCGGTCGGAGGATGGGGGACAGACCTGGAATGCCTTATCATTGGAACTACCCAATCATCTGATTACGGACATCTCCATCAATCCTGAGAATGCGGCGCGCGTCATTCTCACTACCAGTCCAATTAAAACGTAATAGCAGGCCGTTGGTTAAATCGTCCCTCGTCACAAATTTCACCTCTTACCCATTTTTCGTTGGGCGAGCGCATAGCAGTGCATACCATCCATATTTTGCTTGACAAAGTGTCAGAGAGGGAGTAAAAATACGTTCTTTCGGCAGTATATGCCATAGCTGTAAGCGTGTTTTCAGACACTTTTTCAGCTGTGGCTTACATTACAAGCCACCAGGTACCGAAGCTCGCTTGGGGTTCGGGTGTGTTATCCGGACAAGGAGTGTGCTTCACCCTTTTGCAAGGAGTTCTTTCCATGTCTCAAACAACGAAGTCCAAGGTGTCCGCGATGGTCAGCGGTGCTGGTATGGCCGCCGATGTCTGGACCCGCCTCGACAAAGCCGTGAAGGCGCAAGGCGGTACCGACGAAGATCTGCACCTGCTCGCCCGCGAGGAAGGCCAAGCCATGATCGACCAGATTGCGTGGCTCCTCGTTCGCGCCGGCGCGGCTTCCCGCAACGTCTTTCCGGTCACCCTCGACTACGGCCAAAGCCTCGATCAGATGATCGCTGCCGGTAACTACGATTATCGGAACGACTACATCACGGCCGAGAACTTTCCGGTCAACGGCGAAGGCAAGGTCACCACCCAGCTCGTTCTGGTCCACTTCAACCGTGACATCTCTTCGGAAGGTGCCATCAAGGAGATGGGGCAGATGGGGCTCATGCCGGCCAAGACGGAGCACCTGCTCGCCTACGGTGGCCAGTACTGGCAGCGCGATCCGGAACTGGTTGTCGCCCTTGGTTCGTCGTGGGTGAATCCGGACGATGACCGCCGTGTTCTGTGTCTCGGCAGCTGGAGTGCCGGGCGCGACCTGCGCCTCGACTGGTTCGGGCGTGAGTGGAATCGCCATTGTCGCTTCGCCGCCGTCCGCAAGTCTTAACTTGGACACTTGGAACCCTTCGCCCTTGGTGGTCACTTGGGTCCCTTGGCCTTGCTCGCTCTGGACCCGTCGCCGCTTTTGCAAAGACCCTCATCTTTGCGAAAGCGGTTTTTTCATACCCGAATTTTGCGTATACTAAATACTGGAGAGTAGACGACACAGTCCGCGGTTAGGGCTTGCGGCGATTGAAATCTGGGATACCCGTATCAGATAGAATGAGCCGGGGTTACGGCTCCGTCCAGCGTGCGGCGGTTATTTCCACACATAAAAAACTTGGTGCAATAAAGTGGGCTGGGTCTTTGGCTGCGTACTCTTGGGTGCCAAGGCGGCTGCGCCGCCTCGTTCGTACGCCTCCTCCCAACGTAGAAAGGTACGGCGGCTATGAGGACAAACACCCAGCATGTCTTTCGGTCTCATTTGTTTCTGACCCGGGGGTAAGACCCAGCGCAGACGTTCCTCAGTGATATTCTTAGGCATTTTGGTGCACCTTCCATAAGAGCAGGAAAAAGTGCCAAAAGTACTTGCCCATTACCAGCCCATTTATTCTTGACATGCCCACTGGTGATTGTTAATGTGACATTAGCACTCTTAAACATAGAGTGCTAATAACTAATAAATTATGCAATCTCGTCATTTACAGGTATTGAGCTGCTTAGTCTCGAAGTATATTGCCACTGGTCGTCCGGTCAGTTCAAAAGACCTATCTACCCTGGCGTCAATCAGTATGAGTCCGGCCAGCGTGCGTTGGATCCTCCATGATTTAGACCAGGCTGGTTTTATTTATCAACCATATACATCCGCCGGACGCATACCTACCGACTATGGTTACCGCTATTACTTGAATCATTTAAACATCAGTCCCTTACCCCCCCGCACTAGACACAATCTACTGCAGCGTTTTCGGTTGTTGGCTGCTCAATATGAATCAAGGCATCAAGCCGCGGCTGAAGCCCTGGCTAACGTTTCCCATTTGTTAGCTCTAGTTAGCGAAAACAGTACATCAAAATATGAACACTCGGGTATCTCCATGCTGTTTCGGGATATCGCTCCCGATCAAGTTGATTTAATGCAGGAGACCTCGTTCTTACTGGACCATTTCTGTGAATACCTGGAATCGATATCGCAACTCACAGCTAATGAAACCACTGTCTATATCGGCCACGAAAACCCATATTTTAATTCCAGCCACATCAGCCTCTTGCTGCGCCCGGTGGTTCATCAATCCGGACAGCGCTCAGTCATCATTCTAGTTGGTCCAAAACGGATGCCCTATCGAAACAATTTATCCTTCATTAACGAGTTATCAAACATAATTTAATTCATATGTTACATTCATCCGAAATTCATGGATCAAGCAAGTCCTTAGAATATCTGTCCGGTTGGCAGCGCGCGCGCGCTGATCTGGATAACTATCGCCGCCGTACGCTGCAAGAGCAGCAGCATCAGAGCCAACAGGCCAAACGGCGTCTCATCTACGACCTAATGCCTCTCGTCGATAATTTTCAGGCGATTACTCACCATTTACCATCTGATTTGAAGGACAACGTTTGGGCCCAAGGTGTTTTGCATGTGGCGCGCCAGCTGGAACAGTTACTAAACCAGTACGATGTTGAACCAATCAATCCTTCGCATCAATCCTTTGATCCCATTCTGCACGAGGCGGTAGCCACTGTTAAAGACAAAGCCTATCCCAGCGGACAGATTGTCGAGGTCCTCCAGTCAGGTTATAAAATTGGCAACCAAGTCATTCGGCCCGCCAAGGTCAAGGTGGCCAAATAAAGTATCATCAATTAACTAAAATATATTAATCATTCAACTAAAACATATGTCTAAAATCATTGGAATCGATCTCGGCACCACCAACTCAGCCTTTGCCCACGTCGAAGGGGGACAGCCAAGCATCATTGAAAATAGCGAAGGCAATCGTACCACCCCCTCTGTGGTGGCCCTCAACAAGTCTGGCGAAAGGTTAGTGGGAGTGCTGGCCAAACGTCAAGCAGTCGTCAATCCGCAAAACACCATTTTCTCTGCCAAACGATTGATCGGTCGGCGGTTCAACGATCCAACCATAGCTAAAGATAAGGAGCTGACACCCTATGAGATTAGTCAAGCCAATGACGGCGGCGTGCAAATAAAATTCGGTGACAAATATGTCCGCCCGGCTGAAATCTCCGCCATGGTCTTGCAGAAAATCAAAGCTGACGCAGAAGCAAAAATTGGCCATCCGATTGAAGAAGCCGTCATCACCGTCCCGGCTTATTTTGATGACGCTCAGCGAAAAGCAACTAAAGATGCTGGTGAAATCGCCGGGTTAAAAGTCCGGCGCATCATCAATGAGCCGACCGCCGCGGCTTTAGCGTATGGTTTCGATAAGAAGAAAAATGAAAAAATTGTGGTCTTTGATTTCGGCGGCGGTACTTTCGACATCTCTATTTTGGAAGTCTCAGAGGATACGATTGAAGTGGTTGGCACTCATGGCGACACACACCTCGGCGGGGATGACTTCGATCAGCGCATTATCGATTGGATCGTCAGCGAGTTTAAAAGTCAGAGCGGTATTGACCTATCCAAGGACCAGATGGCGCTGCAAAGATTAAAAGAAGCCGCCGAAAAAGCTAAACATGAATTATCCAGTTCAAGTACAACGGAAATCAACCAGCCTTTCATTACCACTGATACCAGCGGACCAAAACATCTCACCATGACTCTAACGCGGGCCAAGCTAGAGGAATTAGTCAGTGATTACGTTGATCAATCTATCTCCTTGACCCGTGAAGCTTTAGACCAGGCCAAGTTACAGCCGAGCGACATCCAGGAGGTCATTCTGGTTGGCGGGCAAACACGGATGCCTAAAATTTACGAAGAGGTAAAAAAGCTTTTTCAGCGCGATCCCAATAAAAGCATCAATCCGGACGAAGTGGTTGCCCTGGGCGCCGCCATTCAAGGCGGCATTATGCAAGGCGATGTTAAAGATGTCTTGCTCCTCGACGTCACGCCTTTAACCTTAGGCCTTGAAACCCTCGGGGGAGTGCGTACGCCGCTCATCGAGAAAAATACTACTGTTCCTACAAAAAAATCTCAAACTTTCTCCACGGCTGCGGACAGTCAGCCCCAAGTAGAAATCCATATATTGCAGGGTGAACGTGAAATGGCGAACGACAACAAAACTCTTGGTCGTTTTGTACTCGATGGCATCCCGCCAGCCCCTCGCGGCTTGCCGCAAATTGAGGTGACCTTTGACATCGACGCTAATGGTATTTTGAACGTGTCAGCTAAAGATAAGGCCACTAACAAAGAACAAAGCATTCGGATCGAGGGTTCTTCTGGACTCTCCAAAGAAGAAGTAGAACAGATGAAGCAAGACGCCAGCGCACATGCGGCTGAGGACAAAAAGAAAAAGGAAGCGGTGGAAACAAAGAATCTTGCCGATCAGCTTATCTTCACCACAGAAAAAACTATGACAGAATTGGGTGACAAAGTACCATCAGACGTAAAGCAAGCCATTGAGGAAAAAATTGCTGATCTGAAGAAAGTGAAAGAAGGCAGCGATATCGAGGCCATCAAACATGCTACAGCCGAGCTATCACAGGCCGGCCAAAAAATTGGTGAACAGCTGTACAAAAAAACCACCCCGGAACAGCCAGCTGAAACTACCCCGCCCAACGCCGAAACGGTAGTCGAAGGACAAGCGGAGGAAAAACCAAACCCCGAACAGAAATAGTCATCCCCACGCGGAAGTAGGGGAGGGGAGCTGAGCCTTCATGCGCTTGACGTCACTCCTTTGCGGCCATGCTATAATAACGGCTAATGGAAGTAATTGTTAAAAAATCAATTGGTTTGACAGTCGCCTTACTGCTCTTAAGCGTCGCTCTATTTTCGCTAGTCATTTTCACGTCAACCCTACCTCTTAATCCTGCCATAAGCATCACCTTGGCTGTTGTAGTGGTCGTCTGGCTCAGCGTCTTGGCCATCAACATTGCCTTGCTAACTCGTCCCTACGCCTGGATTAATATATTATCAGTTACTGGCCTGTTTATTCTCTTTGCCCGTGCCCAGCTGGAAGCCTTCATCGGTGCTCTATTTTTTCTTGTCTTCGCCGCTACGGCTCGCCGTGCCATAACCCACGAACTAGCCAACCGGATTGAATACAGTACACGCGCCGCCTTTTATCCTGGTCTTAAATACCTGGTTATGGGCACCGTCTTGTTGGGCATAGGTTTTGCCGTACCTTTCATGACAGCGTCGCTGCTGTCAGACGACCAAGTGGTGCCTGAGTCGCTAGTCCGTTTTCTTCTAAAGCCATATCAACCGTATCTGCAGAAAATTTTGCCCAGCGGTGCATTAGATAGCTCATTCGAGGATACAATGGCCGCCGTCCTTAACCAGCAATCTCTTACCGACAACATTCCCCTCGAGCAACGCCAGTCTTACGTTGAGGAAATATCCCAACAACTCTCCCTTGATAGATCAGGCACCGATAATATTGCCACTGTTATTACGGCGATAATTAATAATAAGATCCGTTTGTACTCACACGCTAATCCCGTGCTCATTCCCATTTTTATCTTTGCTATCGCCATCATCGTCTCCCGGATTGTTATTGTCTGGTTAGCCCACCCACCCTTATTGGTGGTGGCTTTGTTTGTATGGTTGGCGCGGCAAACAAAGTTAGTTAAATTAGTCTCAGTTTCGCAACCCGTAGAAAAGCTCGTTCTTTGAGCCTTTCCCCAAATCTAGTTTAATTGGCCAGGACAAAAAGCAGAACTAGGCTCTCTTGATCGGAATCATATGACACTTCGCCGTATTAACGCTCTAGTCCGTTAAAATATCTCACTTGTTCTCCTTACCGACTACGCAAAGAACCCTCAGTAGCTGCGCGAAACCTTCTGCAATTGACAGATATGCTTGATTGTTATATATTATATTTCACCACTAATTAAATATGGAAAACTATTACACTACCTTAGGAGTTGATCGCAACGCCACCGCCGAAGAAATCAAAAAAGCTTATCGGCGATTAGCTCACCAATATCATCCAGACAAAAAAGGCGGGGATGAAGAGAAGTTCAAAGAAGTCAACGCTGCGTATCAGGTTTTGAGTGATCAGCAAAAACGAGCGCAATACGATCAATACGGACAAACTTTTGAGAACACGGGCGGAGCAGGACCTTATGCCGGGGGATTTAACGTCAACATGGACGATTTCGCCGACTTGGGCTCAATCTTTGATCAATTCTTCGGCGGGGGCAGCCGGCATCGCTCTGCCGCTGAAGTTCGCGGCCGTGATGTGCAAATAGATCTAACCATTGACTTTGCGGATTCAGCCGCCGGCACTAACAAAGAAACCATTCACCGGTTATATCTGACATGTGAACGCTGCCATGGCAATAAAGCTGAACCAGGTACACCTATTAATAAATGTACTCAATGTAATGGCCGAGGCTATGTGTCCAAGACAAGATCGACTATGCTAGGTGCCTTTTCCCAAAATTCTCCATGCCCTGCCTGCCAGGGCGAGGGTACCATCCCTTCCACCCCTTGCACTAACTGTAAAGGAGCAGGCCGTGAACTTAGGGAACGCACTTTGTCCATCGCTGTCCCGGCTGGTATCGCCGACGGCCAAACAATCCGTCTGTCGGGCAAAGGAGAGGCACCTCCTGTTTCTGGATCACCGGGTGATTTATATGTTACAGTCCATGTTCGCCAGCATCGGACCTTGCGGCGTGAACATGATAATATTATCAGTACAGCTGATGTCTCTTTCGTCGATGCGGCACTCGGCACTACGCTGACTATTGATACTTTATCCGGACGTCATTCGATTGATGTTCCCGCCGGCACACAGCCCGGGAACGTGATTACCTTATCTGGGCTTGGTTTTCCCTCCTTGCGTCAATCCGCGCGGCGCGGCGATCATTTAGTAAAAATCAATGTGACTATCCCCAAGAAACTATCTCGTCATCAAAAGAAGCTGCTGCAGCAGTACCGGCAAACAAAACCTCGTAAAACTATATTTGGTTAAAAAAACCCCGCTTGAAGCGGGGTTTTTACCAATTCTTGATATTAACTTCTTTCGTTGACCTTACTCGCGACCCATGAATCCTCATCGATAACCTCTCCCTCGATCGTGACGTTTTGTTGGCCTGCTGTGACCTCATCAAAATTCTTGGATTTGCCCAGCGCTGTTATCGCCGTCTGACCGTTTACTCTTATCCGTAAGTCTTTTCCTTTTACTGTTGTCTCCTTGAATTTTGTGGTGCCTGTCAGGTTGTTTAATTTTGAGCTAGTCACATTCACTGTTAACCATCCCTCATCGGTTTTACCTGTATCAAGTGTTCTGCCCTGAACCTTGCCTTCTAGTTTAAACTGTCGGTAATTTTGTACTACCCACGTGGCTGTCACCCGGTCATCGTCTTTGAGTGTTCCTTGAATTACCACTTCTTTACCTGGCGTAGCCATGCTAGTCGTTCGACGCTTAACCAGACTCCCGCTCGTTACTTCCCATTTATATTTCTTGGCGGTGCTTGTGTTCACGTCACTTCTTACGCCGCGAATTCTCTCCACCGCAGCTGGCACTACTGTCCAGTACACATTAATGCTATTGGCGTCTCCGCCTGGCTTGACGACGCCGCGTCCGGTAAACGCAATATTAGCTGCCTGGCTATCAGTGCCCAGCAGCACAAAAACCCCAGCCGCCATTACTCCCACTACCCCTAATAATATTGTTAATATTTTATTCATATATAAATTATTTTGAATTATATCTGCCCTTATTATACCACATATCAATTCTGGCTGCATCAACCTTTCTTTATCTGCTGTACTGCGACGCAGTGTTTGCCAGGGCAGGCAATTGAAAAGCCCGACCAGATAGCTTAAAACAATATCTCAGAACTATCAGCCGACACTTATTTATCTTCAGGGATAAACTATGATGGCTATTTATCAGTTGCAATCATTAGTAATCTGTTGTATCTTATTCCCTTCACAGTTTGATTCATTTATAGTAAACAAATAACCATGCACCCATAGCTCAACTGGCAGAGCAGTGGCCTTTTAAGCCAACGGTTCCAGGTTCGATTCCTGGTGGGTGCACAGCAATACAAACATAACCCGCATTAGCGGTTCATGTGCATATCTGCCGGATGGATGAAGTAGGAATAAAAAATCCCGCAGAGGACTCATAAAATGAATCTTGCGGGAGTTGTTGTTTAGTGACCAAAGAAACCACGACCATGAGCGTCCGGAACCATCCAGATCGTGACGCCGTATTGGGCACAAGAATCGCGAACTTTCTGGTCGTTGACGGAACCACTTGAAGTCAGGATCGCAGTCACACCAGCCTTAGCCAGCAATTCTGGCCCGTCAGTGAAGGGGAAAAAACTGTCACTGTAGGCAACTGCACCGTGGATGTCGTGCTCAGATCGCTGGGCACGACGTACTGCCAGATCACAACCACCAACACGATCTTGCTGGCCGACACCGTTGCCAATCAAGGCACCGTTTTTGATCAGAGTGATGGTGTTGCTGTTGCTGGTTGAGCCGATAGCCCAAGCGAACATTAGATCAGACTCTGTTGCCAAAGAAAGTGTCGCTGATTTTTCCAACTGCGGATCAGCCATGTCCAGAACGAAGGTGTAGTTTGGCTGGCGGAGAAAACCACCACGGACGGGCATCAGAATTGATGTTTGATTCAAGCTCTCAATCGAGAGCTGAGCCAGCGTCGGATTCTGATACAAACGACAGCGATCATTCTTGCGACGCAAGACTTGAGCAGCGCCGTCATCGAACGAAGGAGCAACCACTCCATCCAGCACACGCTTGCCACCAGCCGTCAGTAGGGTCTCTGCTAGCGGAGATGTCATGGCAAAGCTGGTCATTACGATTCCGCCAAACAGTGCCAGCGGATCGCCAATAGCCATCCGGTGAATCACGTCCTTGGGGTCAGTGCCAATAGCGGCGCCACAGGGGTTGCCGTGTTTACAGCCCACAGCGATCATCGGTACCTCGCCACGGTTCTTGTGGAAAGTGGCCGCGATATGCGTCACTGTCTGAAGCAGACGGTCAATGTCACGCCAGTTGACGTAACTTGGATCGCTTCCGATGAGCAACTCAAATTGATTGAGCGCCAACGGATCATCAGTCTGAGTGCTGAAAAGCGCTGCCGGAGATTGCCAACGGTTTTCGCCATAACAGCACGCCCGGCTTTCCTGACCAATTGTGCCATCATAGGCACCCTGACTGCGGTATCGCGCGGACTCAAGGCAGTAAGCAGCCACGACGTATTCAGTCTTGGCAGCCAACGAGTTGATGAACTCATCACGGTTCGGCTGTTCGCCCTTGAGCCACTCCAGTACAGGCAAGCGATCAGCTGGATCACAGATAACAATGCGGTTGCCCTTAGCGGCGGAACGCAGCATAGTTGGACCGCCAATGTCCGTCATCTCAATGACTTTCGTCAGTGAGTGATCCGGCGCTTTGATCGCACCTTGAAGCGGATAGAGATCAACACACACCAGGTCAATGTAGGAAAGACCCAGTCTGGTCATCTCGTCAGCGTCTTCCACGGGCCGAGCCAGAAGACCAGAATGAACTTCTCGCGAGAGAGTCACCACGCGGTGGCCAAGAATCGCACCACCACCAATCAGTTCAGCCACGTCACGAACGGGCACGTTGTTGTCACGCAGCACCCGCGCTGTCCCGCCCGAGGCTAGAATGTTCCAGCCGAGAGCAGCGAGCTCACGAGCAAACTCGACGATGCCGTCTTTGTGATACACGGAAAGTAATGCAGTAGGCATGACTAACCCTTTCTATTGAGACAGGAGGTTGGGAATGTGCAGGTACGTACTGGGAAAACCCAGCCGGTAACGATAGCATATTAACAAAGAAATGCTACTAATAATAAAAACAGGGTGTTCCGGTACGGAACACCCTTTGCGTTGCACTCAAGCCACGCCGAGTTTTGACTTCTGGAAGTCGGCCAATGTCAGACCGGTGAGACGTTGCAACACAGTTTTGTACCGGCGAGTGGTCTCATTCAGCACATTCTGTGGTACTTGCAAGTTTCTTACGAAAGACAAATCATCTGCGCCGTTGGGATCACGCTGGTCAAGCTTGAATTGCTTACCCCAATTACGGACGATCTCCTTGTCAATTGGCGGTGGTGACTTCTGTTGCTCACAAGCGCGAGTCCACTCCTCATAATCCCAGAAACGACTGGAATCGGGAGTGCCAACTTCATCAGCCAGTACCTCGCCTACACCAAACTCAAGCTTGGTATCAGCGAGAATGAGCTTCTTGCCTTCAGCTACTTCAGCGATCCTTTGGTACACCGCTAGAGAGCGATCTCCCAGTGCCGTACCGTATTGCTGGAGCACTGTTGCTGTCTGCAGATGCTCATCGTGTCCCGTCTCTGCCTTAGTCGTTGGCGTGAAGATGGGAGCAGGCACGATGCGAGAACTGTCATGGAGTCCCGGTGGAAGTTGAATACCGCAAACTTCTTGTGTCTTCTGATATGACTTCCAGCCCGAACCAGTTAGGTACCCACGCACAATGCATTCCACCGGAATCATGGTGAGCTTCTTGACGACAAGGGCTCGTCGATAGAGCTCTGGCAACTCACGCAGGGATGGCGGCAAGTATTCATCAACTCTGTTGCCGAAGGCGACGAGATGATGACTGACATCGCGCAGTACTTCATCCAACCAGAACACGGTTAGTGCCGTGAGTAACTCACCCTTGTGTGGCACCAGCGTCGGTAGCACGAAGTCAAAGATGCTCACCCGATCGGTGGCCACGACGAGGAGTAAACTCTTATCTGGCAGCGCGTAAGTATCACGTACCTTGCCCTGATGAATCCGCTTGAGTCCCACCGACGTAAGACATTCGTGGAATAGCGTTGCTGTCACCAGTTCAGGAATTGTCGCGGACATGTTACTCTCCTTCTTTCGTGTCTGATGCCAGCAAACCAATTGCTGGCTGCTTGTTGCTGGTCTCCAAAAACGACGCGAGCTTCTCACGAAGCCGTGGCTTCACCAATGCGATAATACTGCTGGCGGCAAGAGCGGAAAGCTCCCAACTCACACCGACTTTCATCAAACGCGGTAAG